>JAHCMI010000026.1 GCA_019192545.1 Rivularia sp. MS3
TACTCCATTGGAATTTTAGCAGTTAGTTTAGCATACTAAGTACTGAAGAGCCATAAACTCTAGCTTTAAAAAAGCTTATATACTAATTTAAATAAATGAACTAGCAAGCATTACAGTTTTATTAATTAGCTTTGTTAACAGGGGAAATACATAGATAGAGTTGGATTTATCTGCCATAGCTTCTATATATAGATACTTATGATTATCTACATATAAAGTTTTTAATTTAGCAGAAACCCGAACAGAATATATTTTCAAAGTTTCTGCTACTATACATTTTTGAGCTAAACCACAGATGGTTTTAGCTATTTTGAGCTTTATTTAAATAATACTTTAATGTTGGCTTAATTAGTTAATTAATAATTGCAATTACAGTATTGATATGAAGTTTTATCTTTTGAATCAATTAAATTGCCTATGAAATTAACTACTGATATACAAATATTTAGGTTGATATCCCATGAAAATTCGCAAATTTATCAGAACAACGTTATTAGCTGTATCTACAGGTATAGGAACATTAGCTATCTGTGCAAACGCAAATGCAGCTAGTTTGACTCCTGTTGATATAGAGTTATCTTTGCTTGTAGATGTATCGGGCAGTATTAATGCAAGCGAGTTTAATCTGCAAAAACAAGGTTATGTAAATGTTTTTTCTAATGCTTCTCTTTTCAATAATTTTATTTCTAAAGGTAAAGAAGGTAAAATTGCAGTCAATTATATTTACTGGTCTAATTCTACTCGTCAACAAGAAGTTGTAGGCTGGACTCTCATTGATAGCGTCCAAGCGTCACAAAATTTTGCTAATGCAATTGATGCTGCCGATCGCCCTTTTGGTGGCAGCACTTTTCCCGGCTCTGCAATTAACTTTGCGGTACCTTTATTTAACAGTAATCAGTTTGATGGAGAGCGTCAGGTTATAGATGTATCTGGTGATGGTTCTGGTAATATTTCAAATACGACTAATGCCAGAGATAATGCTTTAAGTAATGGTATTGACGCAATCAACGGTATTGTTATTGGTGGTAATTCTTCTGTAAAAGCTTTCTATGAAAATAATCTTATAGGAGGTGTAAACGGTGATGGAAACCCTGGGTTTGTTGTTGAAGCAGATACATTTGCTGATTTCGGCAGTGCAATCGACAAGAAAATCAAAGCTGAAATTATTCTAAACCCTCCCACAACTTCTATCCCCGAACCTGCTTCTATAATCGGTTTACTTGCATTTGCTGCTTTTGGAGTTATTTCTATTACTAAAGCTAAATACAAAACTATTCTCTGTTTAAAACAAAAGTAGAGCCTATTACTGGTATGAAATTGCTCTGATATTAGAATTAAGGTGTATTTATCTTTAAATTTGGGTTACGATGCTTATACAATTTCTTCAATAATAAATTGATACTTGCGTCTAACCCAGACTACTTGCTTTATATGTGAAGCTTGTGTAAGGCGATCGCCAAATTTTATCAAGAACCTTTAAAGTACGATTAGAGGTATAAAACAAATAGAGTATTTTACATGCAAGTTATATATATATAAAGTAATAAATGTTACGTCTATTAGTATTAAATGAAGTAAATACTTTTAAACGTAAATGAATTATAGTAATGTTTTCGGGCGAATTCTACCAACAATAAACTTGCGTTCGGCACAGTAATTTTTGGTATAACCAATGCAAAATAAAAGACTATTTAGTTTATTGAGTGCGGCTACAAGTTTCATATTGTTAATGCTTTCAAGTACGTTGCCAGTGAATGCTGCTTCAATTAACTATTTTAGTAATGGTAATAGAATCGCTAGCGGAATAAATGATTTAGAGGTAAACGGACAAAACTATAAAGTAATGTTCGCTAAGACTACACCAGCACCCGAGCCTATGACTATTATGGGAACTCTAACTGCTGTAAGTATGGGAGTTGTAATGAAGAAAAAGCAGAAGAATAAAAGTGCTGCCTAATCTAAGTAATATCGTTTCCGTTTATATCGGTATAATATAGATTTCCTCTTCTTCTTCTTTCCTCTGCGCTCTAAAAGGGTTTTTTTAATAATTCCGGTGCAACCGGAATTGATATAACGGTTAAATTGTTATAGTATTTTAGTTCAAATATTGATAATTCCTCAACCCTCCTTTTTTTAAGAGGGCTTTTTAGTAAATTAATATCTGCTAATTGATTAATAAGTTGGTTGCTACGTCTGTGCCAAACTACAAAAAAGTTTTGATAATTTTTAGAAGTTAATTTTTGCCAATCTGGCAGCTAATTTAATGTAAATAATGATAGCATTTGCCATGCCCGTAATTATTATTATCGTCAATCCTAACTAATTATAGAATGTTAAATTTATTTCATCTATCAATACAGTTAATTACGTATAAAGTATATTCTGTGATACAGTACCGGACAAAAGTTCAGTCAAAAGGATTAAACAAGTTAATTAATAATTCCTGACCTAAAATTATTCTAGTTTGTTAAAATCAAACAAAAATTAATTGCTGATGATTTAAGTACCGATTAATGGTAATAGTTATTTGAAACGTTAATTTAATTTTTAAATATAAGCTAATTTTCAAGGTGTTTAACGCCGAATTTTATGGTTTAGGGTGGAAATTATCAATCTTACTTAAATAGTTAATTTTCCTATACCGTAGCATCACTGCCATCTACCAGGAATCTCGTAAAAATAATCTCTGCGTGAATCGGGAGCAAGTATGAAAAGTGATATAGCAGTAGAGAAATTACGCCGCTATAAGGAGTATGCGGAATCGGTACTTCAAAGTCTGGAGTTGGTTTCAGAGAATCCACCACCTCAAGAGGATTGGGTACCCCCCAGTATCCATGAAAACATTCAGCGTCTGCTCAAGTCTGCTCGCTCTACGGTAGAGTTGGCTTCTTCTCCTGTCAAAATTGGTGTCATGGGAGAGTTTAGTAGCGGTAAAACTCTACTGATTGGAAGTTTAATCGGTTTTGCGGATGCTTTACCTGTAAGCGAAACTCCTTCTACAGGTAATGTAACTGCGATTCATTTGGTACAGCAGCAGCAGTTGCAGACGACGAGGGTTAGTAAGTTTAGGGTAGAGTATCTTTCCCATGAAGGGGTAAAAGAATGTTTGGGTTTTATGCTCAAGGTGGTGGAAGGTAGAGCAAAGTTAGCGGAAGTACCCGCAGCGCCTTTAGCAACTTTAAAAAGTTTGTATCCAACTTCTTTTGTAGATACCAACGGAATTTTAACTTGGTGCGAGCAAGCTTGGAATCAAACTCAAAGTTTGGAATTACGCGCTCTGTTACGGGAAGTGGTGGTATTCGTTCGCACCTATAGCGCCTACGGGAAAGATATCTGCGGTAGAGGTTACGAAATTGACCATTTCACTGCGAATAAGGGTTTGAGATTATCCGAACCCCCGATGAATATTTTGGAGTTGAAGTTTCGCGATTTACCTCAGTCTCCGAAGCGTTGGGAAACTTTCGCACAACCTTCAGCCAGAGATTTACACAATAGTTTCTCGTTGATTCGACGGATAGATATTACTGTTGAGGTAGCAAAACAGATATGGGATTTATCCGGGTTGCAGGGTACGAATGAGTTTGTTTTGTTGGATTTTCCCGGTTTGGGTGCGGCTGATTCTGGTATCAGGGATACTTTTCTGTCGTTGAGGGAATTGACAGAAGTACAAACGATTTTACTGTTGCTCAACGGTAGATATCCGGGGGGAGTTACAGCGGCGAAAATTCGCAGCATGTTGGAACGGGATAAGGGACAAGATTTAAGGGATAGGATTATTGTTGGTGTGGGAAGGTTTAATCAGCTTCCTTTGACAAGTCGCGATGTTTTGACGATGGATGAGGTATTGGAAGAACCTTTACTATCGGAGGAAGCTGTTTTAGAAAAGTTGAGAATTCTGCATTTAACTCTTGCTAGTGCGAGTAATTTGACGACTGAGAAGAAAAATATTGTTTTACTGTCGCAGCTTTATGGTTTGACGAAGCAAGCAGAATATTCTTCGTTAATACAGGTTTGTTCTCCAGAATTTTTACCGGATTTAGAAAAGCCGTTGGCAACTGAAGAAATTCAGTTACGGGAAAAATGGCGCAAATTGGGGGAGATGTTACCGCAGTCAAGTACTTTACACAAACAGATTAGCGATTATGCGGAAGATGGTGGGATAAGTAGGTTGCGTTCGTTACTCAAAGACCATGTAGGACAGCATGGAATGAAGCAGCTTTTGGAAGATACTCAAAGGTCTGCGGAAACGGTAATGAAGGAGCAACATAATTTAAAAGCTGTATTAGAACAGATTCCCGCTTATATTCCGGTGGTGGAAAATCCGGCTTTTTTGGAGTTAAGGGAGAAAATTGAGAATTTGGTGACGATATATCGGCAATTTCAGGAAGATTTAGAAAAACAGCCGATGTTAAAAAATCGCACTGGGTTAACTTTGAGTGATGTTGTTAAGGATGAGTTAACGAATAAAATCTTTTTTGAGTGGAGCGAGTGGACTTTATTATTTGATAGGACTAAAAACGGTACGATTACTTTTACTAAGAGTGAAAGTATTTTCGAGGAAGACGAAGAAGAAGACGCAATTCCCACTCAAAGCGACGATTTTTATAATTCGTTTGTGAAAACAGTTAATGAAATGCAGTCATTTGCTCACGAAAGAACAGCGGAAACGGTAAAGGATTTATTTAATAAGTTATTTGCTGAGGTACAGTTAGAGCGGAATAAGATTAAAGAAATTATTCAACCGCAGATGGAGCAGCGGATTCAAGAGAAATTTGGCAAGAGAGAAACTCGTTTATATAGATATCTTTTACGAGCCATCGATCCAACTAATAAATGGCAAAACTTAATTATTCAGCATAGTGGATTAGCTAGTAGTGCAGTACCAATTAATGCTGATAGTTTATTTCCTTTAGCAAGAAAAGACGAACAACATCAAAAAGGACAAATATTCGATTGGAGTCCCGACAAGCAATTTGCAGTACCACCAAGACCATTTAACCATCAAATAGCGGTGTTGAGATTGCGGGATGAAATTACTGCTAGTGCGGGATTACACTTGATTCAATATGTCAGCGAATTGACGAAACAAGTAAAGGGTTCTTTTTCAATGGCTTTGAAGGAGATAGTTGATAGTTTACAAGAACTGTTAAAGTCTAAGCACGAGCCGTTATTGAGATATATTGCTTCTGCTGAGGAAACTACTTCGGCTTCTACACCGGAATGGTTGGATACTATGAAGCGGATTACTGTTATAAGTTATCCGGAGTAGTTAGTTAACAGTGAGCAGTGAACAGTGAGCAGTGAGCAGTTATTAATTATGAATGAGCAATTATAGTTATTTAAATTAATTTTTTAATGGGAGCATCTTGCTCCCTAGTAATTACCAATTTTCATTTACCAATATTAATTATTACTCTATATTTTTGGCGCTATAAGCGCAACTACGAATCAATTACCGATTATAAAAAACCGCTGAGACGCAGAGGACACACAGAAAATAATTTAACAACGAGAGGAAAGAAATTTTTAAAAACTAACAACTAACAACTAACAACTAACTCCTAACTCCTAACTCCTAACTTATTCAAAATGCCTGTAAAAATAGAACTTTTCAGTCGTTATCAATTACGTACTAAAGAAACCGATCCTTTACTGTTGTTATTGCCGGTTGTGGAGATAAAACCGGTTGATAGCCCTAATGCTCCGTTTATTTCTTCGATTGAAATTAAAGTTTTAGGAGAGCGATCGCCTTTAGCTAAACAAATAGAGTCGGCTTATAAAAGTGTCAGCTTTAGTACCGACAGATTACTTAGACTTACTTCTCCGCAGCGATTGAGGCAAAATGACTGCATTTGGAATCCACCTTTACCGAAGGGGTTGAATTTGACTTTGCGGGTAACTGCTGAGTATTTTGATGCTGATGATGCGGGTAAAGCTATTTTGTCAGTGAAAAAAACTGCTGCTGCTGATTGTAATATTTGGACTTTTGCTGAAGAAAATGCTCGTTGGAGAAATCCGGAACTTACTGAAAAAATTACCAATCAAAACATGATAAGCGAAACCCCTATCCTAAATCATTCTTCATCGGTTAGTTCGGAAAAATTATCAAAATCTGATATCACTTATCCTGGTTGGTTTGCAATTGATTTTGGTACTTCTAATTCTACGGTGACGCTTTACGATCCCAAAGTTATTGTCACTCCCCATACTTTACCCAGCGAACAAGAGGAAAAGTTAAGCGAGCAGTTAGCGTTTTGGTTGACGCAACGCCCTGTTGATGAGGTACCGGGTATTGGTCGCGATGTTTGGGATGCTGAGTGGCAAAAGTTATTTTCGCATCTCAGTAAAAACTTGGATGATTTTAATCCGGCGAATTTACAGCTTTTACGAGGAGAACAGTTATTAGAGGCAATTCGCGAAATAGAAATCTGTCTGAGCAAGCGTTTGGGCTGGTTTCGTCAAGCTGCTAGTAAAAGATTAAATCAGATTTATCATCAGGTTTTTCGGGTTCCGGCTTTAGAGTGGCAAAGTTTGTTACCGGTAGAGTTGGATAAGGATAGACGGTTAAATGAAATTCCTTCGGAGTTGGAGGTGGTTAATTTAGAACCTTCTTTACCAACTCAAGATCCTGCTAAGGTAAAGGTAATGTTGGGAGAGCAAGCTTATCAGCATCGGTTGGATGCAATTAAGCAAGGGGAAGATATTGACGGCAGATTTTTGCATTCTCCGAAGCGCTATTTTGGTCAAGAGCGCAGTTTTGATATAAGTTTGGATGGTAAGGAAGATACTATTGCGGTAAATCAACTTTTACAGGCTGCTTATGCTCAGTTGATTGAATTAACTCAAAAATATCGTCAAAGGTATCCGGGTAAATGTAGCGATGGTGATTTTTATCGTGCTGTTTTAACTTATCCGACAATTGCTTCCCCATTTATCCGTCGTGAAATCGAAAGTTTGGTTAAGAAGCTGGGTATCGAAGACGTACAAATGGCTTACGATGAAGCTGTTTCTGCTGCTATCTTCTTTTTATGGCAAGAATTTGGTGGTGATTTAAATTTAGGAATTGAATCTTTTAAAAGTCGCTGTCGTCACGATGGCAATAAATGGTGGCAAAATGTTTTAGTGTTGGATATTGGTGGAGGAACTACAGATTTAGCTTTAATAAGATTAACGTTGGAAGAACTCGATCCTTTTGAACCTACGGAAGATAGAGGTGATGGTGGTCGTTATTATAAACTTACACCAAAACTGTTGGGTTCTTCCGGGCATTTACAGTTGGGTGGAGAATTAATTTCGCTGCGATTATTCTTGCTGTTAAAAACTGCGATCGCGGATTGTTTGTTGAGTGCTGTAAGTGATGATATTTTACCCAGGGATGTATTAAAGGTTCAACCCGAAGAATTAAACGAGCGCTTTTTAGATAACGGTAAATATCGTAAGGGTTCGCTATTAGCTTGTGTAGATAAAGAAATTCGCGAAGGCGATACTTATAAGGAAGCATTAAACGACGCTGAAAAAGTTTTACCTACCCGTTGGAAAAATCGTTCATCCCGCTCTCAAACATTTTACGACCTTTGGGAACATGCTGAGAACGCAAAATTAGCTTTGGGACAAAAACGTTTTATGGTAGATGTACCTGAAGCGATATTTGTTTTAAACGGACAGCAGATATCAGAATTACTTTACCAAAACGATATTCAATTACCTACAGAAGTAGCTGAAAAAATTAGCGTCACTTTAACACAAGAACAATTCGAGAAAGCAGCGTCTCCCGTAATTCAAGAAGCCATCGGTATCGCTTCCGGGTTGATTGAAAATGCTTTTAAATCAAAGTTTGTCAGCGAAATCAATTTTGTCGAGCAAGACGAAGAGAAAGCGAAGAAAGAACAGGTAGACTGGTTAATTTTATCCGGTAAAACCTGTAATTTAGAACTTGTAGAGCGAGAACTTTATCGAGTATTTAGTAAATCCGATTATTTTGTCTGGAATGAAGAAAGAGTCACATTTGAACCAGAATATACTAAATTAGCTACATCAGCCGGAGCTTGCTTTGCTGAAAAACTGCGTCAATTAAGCTTTTCTCCTCAAGAATCAAAAGATTTACTTCGTAAAGGAGCAAATCAACTATATATAGATGTCAAAAATTTATTTTACTTCCTACCTTGTTCCTTCGTTAGAGAAGTTATTGGTGGCAGCCCAGTTCCTATTTTTCACGCTGGGCAAGAACTTTACCAACTCAAAGCTGAAGAAGGAATGGCTAAATTACGCAGCAATTGGTTGGGAATGCAGTTAACCAATAATATCAGAAGACAAGACTTTGAAAAAATGAAGTTACAGTTATGGGGTAGTTATAACGGTGACGCTTTAATGAAAAAATTAGGAATCACCGAAGATGACTTTAAAAATAATATCAAAGTTCAATTTGAAATCAATCAAAAACTAGACATTGATTTATTACTTTGTCGCGGCACACCCCACTACTTAATACCATTAACTATTCCCAGCGTAGATGCGGCAAAAGCCATCGGCAATCAAGAATTAATTACCGACGAATCACAAGTAATTTGTGACATAGCAGTTAACGTCGTCGAAGCAGCCAACGCATTAAAAACAGACGCACATACAGTATTATTTAAATCGGGAAAAGACTATAGCAAGGAATTACGAGTATTTCGCTACGAAAACGACACAAATCAACCGCAAACCATCGGATTGATAGCAGAGCTTCCACCATTTCCAGCCAGCGGCAAACACACATTTTACTTTCAATTCCGCAACCCGCAATCTAATACCTGGGAATTAATTGGTGAATTACCCCAACCGATAGTTAACAGTGAATATCCCTGTCGTTATTATGTAACCTTAGATTTCAAAGGAACATTGCGCGTACATCCTTTTGAAGTATCTTATTGGACATCAAATAATCCCGAATTCCTCAAACAAGAAGGATGCGTTTTTCGCGATTCATTACAACCCCAGTCTACCAATGTCGAGGCAGAAAGAGATCCATTTTGTGGAATGCATTAATTGTAGGGTGCTGTTACGGCTCTAGATAATTTTATTCAAAGGTATTGTTGTGAAAATGCCGTAACGCACCGTTGTTTATTTTAAACCTTTTAATATGAAGAAATTTTTAGTTTAAACTATGATAATTGTTATATAAATTCTGATGGTGCGTCACGGTATTACCAATATGGTATTTAATGTTCAAAATTTTTAAACCGTGACAGCACCCTACAATATTTTGCTGATTTCATTATTGTAAAGGTTTTATTTATCACACATGCATCTTATATAATCCCCTTTATAATGATATAATTACTTACTTTTTACCTCAAGCTGTAAATTCAATTGCTATATTTTTTTAACATATAGATACTGCGATTTTTTTAGTTCATTACAGTTTCATGATATTATTTTCTATAGAAAGGATTTTAAATAATGGGAAGGCTTGCTTGTCTAAAAAATTTTGCTTACACTCAATTATATTAAATATATTATTCATTTTTGATTATCACATATTTTCACCATATAAAAAAAGTTTTTTCACTTGATGAAATTGAAAATCAAAACAATATTTTATTTTTTATTTAATTTGTAGGGTGCTGTTACGGCTCCAGATAATTAGATTCAAAGATTATTTTTGTGAAAATGCCGTAACGCACCATTGTTGATTCAGAAATTTTCAGTTAGAGGATGTTTGAAAAGTATAGTTTTCATCACAATTCTCGGATGATCTCCCCTTTTCCCCTTCAAAAGGGGGGTTAAAGTCCCCCTTTTAAAGGGGGATTTAGGGGGATCTTGAAAGTTTCGAGTATCATTTATAGCGCATCATTACATCCTCTTAGAAGTTGTTGAAAATATTATTGGTGCGTTACAGTATTATCAATATGTTTTTAGATTTTTCAATTGGATTAATACTTTTTATAAGTTTGTGGATATTCTACGAATTGACAGCAATTTTTTACTTTATCATGCATGTTCCCATGATATTGTTTGGATTCTTAGTAGCTGTATTTATTAAATTCTGGGACGTGGTTTATGAATTTATAATTAATGCAAGGTTGATAGTTGCTTATATTATTCCTTTTACAGTTCAAATTTCTTTAGCTACAATCTGTACTGTTGTAAGAGGCAATATTAACGAAACTATATCTGTTAGAGATGTAATTATCATTTGTGCAACTCCTGGAATCATAGCTTTATTACCATATATTTTTCCAGGTTTACAGAAATTGCTTTCGTCAAGTGCTAAATATACTGTTTATAGTAGTTGTCTCGGCGTTTTAGGATTGATTAGTAATACTTTCATTTTGATATTTGGTGGATTAATTGGGTTTTACAAATTTTGATGGTGCGTCACGGTATTATCAATATGGTATTCAATGTTCAAATTTATCAAACCGTGACAGCACCCTACAATATTTTGCTGATTCCATAATTGAGGAAGTTTTATTTGTCACAGATGCATTTGATATAATTCCCTTTATAATGAGATAATTACTTACTTTTTCCCTCAAGCTGTATATTTAATTGCTAATTTTTTTTAAACGTATAAATATCGCAATTTTTTTAATTCATAGCAGTTTCATGATATTCTTTTCTATAGAAAGGATTTTAAATAATGGAGAGGCTTGCCTGTTTAAAAAAATTTGTTTATACTCCATTATATTAAATTCATTATTTATTTTTAATTATCTCATATTTTTACCATTAAAAAAAGTTTTTTCACTTCATGAAATTGAAAATCAAAAAGATTTTTTATTTTTATAGTAAAACTCAACATCCTCTGCGTAGATGTTAGGTTTTGCCATACCTGAACTTTGGAAAATTATCTATTAAATCTTATATTTAGTTATTTTGAAATGTATCAATGCCCAACCTTCGTTAGGATAAATTTATTTAATATCTCCAATAAAAATAATCATCAATCCATCTTGACAAAGATATAAGTTAATTTGGCGCGATCGCCATCATACTTATAAAATTAACTTATTTATTGCTGATTTTTTATGGTGCGTTACGGAATTTTCAATCTTGTAATTTAAGATTTAATTTATTTGTGTCGTAACAGTACCCTACAATCCCCAATTCCAAATCCTTATTCCCAAGGATTAATAATACTCAGAGAAACATTTTTAAAATCATCTTCATTCCGAGTTACTAAGCTGCAATTATGATTTAAGAAGCAAAATCCGGTAATATCACTTCATCATCTAAAAATGTAATTTGTTAACTTGTATGCTGACGGGATAAATAATTTTGCTTTCTTCCTCAGTGTCTCTGCGGTTTAATTATTATGAGTAACCATATCTTTGGTATACGGCATCACGGTCCTGGCTCAGCACGCAGTTTGCGTCGGGCATTGGAACAACTACAACCTGACATCATTCTCATCGAAGGACCTCCTGATGCTGAATCGCTTCTACCACTGGTTGTTTCATCGCAAATGCAACCGCCGGTAGCACTACTAATTTACCTTCCAGATAACCCTAAAGAAAGCGTTTACTATCCCTTCGCTGTATTTTCGCCGGAGTGGCAAGCAATACAATTTGGACTAAGTAATAATATTGCCGTGCGGTTCATGGATTTACCCCTAACCCATCGGATGGCTATGGTAGAAGAATTACAAGCAGAGGAGATAGGGGAACAAGGAGAGGAATCCAAAATTCCCCAAGATCCATTGGGATTACTCGCCGAAGCCGCAGGATACAGCGACGGGGAACGTTGGTGGGAACATATGGTAGAAACACGCGGGGACAGTGTCGATTTATTTACAGCTATTTTGGAAGCAATGACGGCAGTACGTGAAGAAATGCCAGCCTCGGGAAATCCCATCGAAGGCAAACGGGAAGCTTACATGCGGAAAACCATCCGCACTGCCCAAAAAGAAGGTTTTGAACGCATCGCCGTTGTTTGTGGTGCTTGGCACGCTCCCGCACTTTCCGAAATGCCAGCAGTCAAGGAAGATACAGCATTACTCAAAGGTTTACCTAAGAAAAAGGTGCAGGCAACCTGGATACCTTGGACTTACAGGCGTTTATCTTACAGTAGTGGTTATGGTGCTGGTATAGAATCACCCGGTTGGTATCATCATCTTTGGAATTCGATAATTGGGCATGGGGGATTGGAAAGAGAGAATGATAGTGTAGA
This sequence comes from Rivularia sp. MS3, assembly GCA_019192545.1. Lineage (GTDB taxonomy): Bacteria > Cyanobacteriota > Cyanobacteriia > Cyanobacteriales > Nostocaceae > Rivularia. The sequence goes on from JAHCMI010000026.1 coordinate 12,154, forward strand.
TAATTTCTTCCCATCTCCCCCTTCGGGTTCGGTAGTTCGCTCAACGGAGGGAACCTCCGCACGCGACTACACTCACCATCCCCCTATCTCCCCCACTCCCCCACTCCCCCACTCTCCCACTCCTTCTATACCCATCACCTGGATGACTAAGGTAGCTCGCTTACTGCGGGAACAAGATTTAGATGCTTCTTCAGCGCACGTTATTGAAGCGGTACGATTGGCGGAATCTTTAGCGGCTTTGCGAAATCGCTCTTTACCTGGTTTAGCGGAATTGAATGAGGCTACACAAACGGTAATGTGTTTTGGTAGCGATTTACCGATGCAGTTGATTTTCGATAAATTAATTGTTGGGGAAAGTTTGGGAAAAGTCCCCGATGAAACGCCGATGGTGCCGTTGCAGCAGGATTTACAGCGCCAGCAAAAGCGGTTGCGGATGCCTGCAAATGCTACGGAAAAAACATACGATTTGGATTTGCGGAAGGAGAATGACTTGGCTCGCTCCCATTTGCTACATCGTCTTAATTTATTAGATATTCCTTGGGGGCAATTTCAGCAAACTCGCGGTAAGAAAGGTACTTTTCATGAATTTTGGCTGGTACAGTGGCATCCGGAATTTGCAGTTAATTTGATTGAAGCCGGAGTTTGGGGAAATACGATTGCTGATGCTGCAAATAGTAAAGCTTGTAGTGCTGCGGATACCACTGATGAGTTGCCGGTGCTAACGGGTTTATTGGATAAAGTTATTTTGTCTAACTTGCCGGATGCAGTAATTCATTTAATGTCGCGGTTACAAAATGCTGCGGCTTTAACCAGCGATGTGACTCATTTAATGAATGCATTACCGCCGCTTGCCAACGTTATGCGTTACGGCAACGTGCGACAAACCGATACCGCAATGATATCTCATGTGGTTGATGGTTTAGTAACGCGAATCTGTATTGGTTTACCTGGTGCTTGTGCTTCTTTGGATGATGATGCAGCAGCGGCGATGTATGAGAATTTAATGAAGGTGAATAGTGCGATCGCCTTATTACAAAATGAAGAATATACTAACTCTTGGCGATTAGTTTTATTACAAATTGCAGATAATTCTCACGTACACGGTTTAATTTCTGGGCGTTGCAGTCGTTTGTTATTAGATGCTGAGGTTTTAGATGCATCAGAAGCAGCACGCAGAATGGGGTTAGCTTTATCTACAGCGAATGAACCATCCCAAGCAGGGGCATGGGTAGAAGGATTTTTAAAAGGTAGTGGTTTATTACTGTTACACGACGATAAACTTTGGCAGGTTTTAGATAATTGGGTAAGTAATTTACCAGAAGACTTTTTTGTGGCTTCTTTGCCTTTATTAAGACGTACTTTTGCTACTTTTTCAGAGCCTGAAAGAAAACAAATGGGTGAGAGAGTTAAGAATGGTATTGATGGAAATAGTTCTGGTTTTGCTGATGAGAAAGATGATATTGAACGTGAAAATGCGGTTTTGGTATTGCCGATTTTGAAGCAGTTTTTGGGGGTTTGAAAATTGTATTTTATGTTTCAAATATACAAAATTATTGGCTCATCAGTTGTTAGTATGCTAAATTCTGAATAAAAATTACCGAAATATTTACTGCGTAGGGATTTGACATTTTATATGCTTAATTTTTGATAACTTTACTCTTTTTCCCCTACTGCCTACTGCCGACTGCCGACTGCCTAAAAACGACTACTTAAATAGCATACCAAGTGCTGAATAACCAAATTATTATTTGATTTTTGTTAGCGCAGCGTGTCCGATAGGACAAATATTATATTTCCTATGTCCTTTGGATAGGTTGCGCCAACTGACACATTAGGCTCGCAAAAATAAAAATGGATACCTATAGTTAGAATTTAATTTCTAATATTTCTACCATATTGTCATCAGGATCGAGACAAAGGAAAGATCGACGTTCTTCTCTTTCATAAATATCTCTTACTATTTTTGCTTCAAACTGACGTACATTACTATAAACTTCATCGAGTGAAGCAACCTCCAAATAAATTCTTTCAGGGTTTTTTTGATTAGAATTATTCAAAGACTGAAGTGTATTTTCTTTAGGGCTTATAGGAACTAAAACAATACAACCACATCTGACTGCATTTTTTGACTCTTTTTCTACTTTTAAGCCCAATACTTTTTCATAGAAAAAACGTGCTACGTTCATATCCCGAACTAATAGCTTTACCCCTATATTAACTACATTAACTGCTTTTAATTGAAAATTAGCCTTTGGGTCATTTTTTAACCGTGAAAGTTTCTTAAAATATAGAGACTGACCATCAGCAGTTAATAATTTTCTAGATGTTGCAATAGTTGATTTTGAAAGAGAATTATGATTTATAATAGAAGATAAATTTGCTTGTCTTCCATCTGGAAATGTAATATTATCACCAATGTTTAATTTATTAATATTTACTATCAATAAGTTTGCAGTGTTTTTTGTGACTTTCCTATTGTCTGCTTGCTTTGTTTGAGAACGATTTTGATTTTTCGCTAAATGTTCGGCTAATTGTTTTAGATAGTTTGCATCCTGAACTTTGTTTTTATAGTTTCTTAACCATTCAATACCGGCTAAAGCACCTAAAATTCCACCTGTCATTGAAGCAATAGTATCGGTATCAGAGCCTTCTGCAAATCCTGCTTCTATTATTCCTTGAAATGGATTTGCCGCAAAACGTGATGCTAAAAAAATAGCAGCAGCAGCAGATACAGTTCCAGCACCTTTAATACTTTTATTAAAACATCCAAGTTGAGTAAGAATTTCTTTTTCAATCGAAAGCGCACCCTCTTTCATCCCTTCTTGGCATTTTTCAAGAAGTTGTAACATTTCCTTAACGGTGACTTTCCAATTATCATCATATTTTCCGTAACTAACCTCTAATGCTGAATTCTTCCAAGTCGGACAAATATCATTTAAGTCAGGCAACAATGACCAAGAATTAACCTCAGAAAAGACCTTATCAATAATTGCACCATATTCTAAAGTATTTGTCTGACGTAATGCTAGCCAAACAGCAAAACCATAAGCTAATGCACCTAATAACGCTCTCGGATGACCGTGGGTTGTTACACTATTAGCAACAATATTTTTAGCAATTTTTGCAAAGCTGGTTTCTTTTGCACCTACTATACAGTGAGGCAGAATTCGCATTGCTGCTCCATTTCCACCAGCATCAAAATATCGCTTTTTATCCTTAGATAACCAAGGTTCTATTTCCCAAAGCCAACTTTTTGCGGCTCTTTTAGTAGCTCCACCACCACCTCGTTCATAATAAGTCCAAATAGGTAACTCTAGCTTAGTCAACTGATGCCACCATTGATTACCATAAAGTAGACTTCTTCCAGTACACAAAATTAATTGTGTATCGTCACTATACTCCCCTGCTTGAATTATTTCTTCATGGGGATAGTATTGACCTCCTGATTTTCGTTCCCATTGTTGAAATCCGTTTTCTAATACTTCTGCCACTGAAAAAGAATTTTTATCTATTCTTTTAGCTTCTAATTCTTGTGGCCATCCTAATGCATCACCTATAGCAGCGCCAAGAAATGCACCTTGTCCTTTTGTTATTAATGGAATTCTATTATTAATTTGGTTTTGAAACTCTTCTGTATTCATAATTAATTACAAGGTGTCCAAAGCGTTTCTTTAGGACGTTTACCTGAGCTTATTAATTTTTTTAATTTATATTTATCAAATATCTCAGATATAATCACAAATTTGTATTTGCTATGCGGTATTCCCAGTATATCCAAGCGTGCTGCTTCTTTTTTTGCTTGCGTTTCGGTTGGTACTACTATTGCTAGTATGTCCGATAAACCAATATCATTAGATATTAAAACTTCCGCTTGATTATCTGTTGGACAGCAATCCAAATGAGTTAGTGAACGAGTTGCTTTTGTAGTAGAGCTTACAAACATATTAAAAAAACCCTGCTCGCCTTCTACTATCATTGCATGATTAGATGCAGCATTTATTGCACTGAAACGAGTACCGGGGAACCAAAGATATTTCGGGTTAATAAAAATAACTACCCAATCTTTGAATAAATCATCTCTAGATTTTGCTTTATCGAAATACCAAGCATTGGGATATTCAATTGAACAACAAATGTGGCATTCATGTCTATCAAATCTGTGAATATCTGTTGGTGTAAAAACACTACGTTCATCTTCTTTTAAATTTTTAGTTGCTAAGATACCTCTTTCTCCGGTCATTATATGAACAAGGTTTCGTGAAGGAGTAAAATGGCAAAGTCGAGTTATTCCACGACGCTCAACCTCTTTTTTTATATTACTAATCATATTTTCACTTTTTTATAAAGCTTAGCCTTTGTAGGTAGAAGACTTGTTAATTGATTGCTATAAGTTATGATGAGACGTGTTTTAGCCCGTGTCACACCGACGTATAATAATCGACCATTTTGAGCCTCAGCATTTTCTTTGCCGAAGGCTTGTACAACTTTTGGATCTGGTAACTTTGTGCTGCTACAAAATGGCAAGATGACAGCATCAAATTCAAGACCTTTTGCTGAATGATAAGTACCATAACGAATACCAGGTCTTGCTTGCCAAGTTGTCATTTCCCGATGTAAACGAATGCTTTCTTTTGGTAGGTGTGGTTCTATAAGTTTTTCATCTTGGCGATCGCGAAAAAGAATTGCTACATTTTGTGTCTTTGCTAATCGGATAGCTTGTGAAATGACAAGTTTTATTTCTTGATTTATGGAAGAACAATTAACTAAAGTTGGTAAAAGACCATCAGCAATTGGTGAAATAGGTTCTACTAAATCGGCTACATCTTTAAAATAGGGCATCCTAGAAATAGCCAGTCCCAGTTGGGCAATTTGTTTCGTATTGCGATAATTTTCTTGGAATTCCCAAACCTTATTAATTTTGAGTTCCGCATCACGCCAAGATATACGATTTCCATATATTTGCTGTGCAACATCTCCAAAAAAGGTTAAAGAACCATCTTCAGGAATGGCTTTAGCTAAAGAACGAATCATTTCCGGTGAGAAATCTTGACCTTCGTCAATTACAATATGTTTATATAAGCGCTGTGAATTATCGCAATCAAATTCTTCACATACAGCAGTTGCAATATCATCCCAATCATATTTGTACCCATTTTGATGACGCAGTTTGAGATACATTTGGTAGATTTCAAACATCAGCTTTCTTTCTTCTTCTTGAAAGCGTATTTTTACATTTGGAGAAAGGTTATAATCTGCAAATGTGGAAATTCCATGCTGCGCTATCCAGCTTAATTCTTCGGAAAAAAACTCTAGGGGATGTTTCAAAAGAGAATAATTTGAATCATAAATCTGAGAAACTATATTTATCGCATTTATCGCTTCTTGTATTAATTGTTCACGTTTTTTTGCATCGATAATTATCTTAGCGGACATTTTATTACGAGATGCAAGATACCCTCTTGCAAATTTATGATAATTTTCAATAAATACGTTATTTAATCTATGGTCATTAATGTGTTTTAAGTAAGTAACAAGCGCTTTATTAAAAGTAACTAATAATGTTTTGCCGCAATGTTCAGTGCTTGGACTGGCAAGATAAGCAGAACGCAAAATAGCAAGTGTAGTTTTACCACTTCCCGCAGTTCCTAATACAGCAAAGTGTCCGTGTGCGGGTAAACATAGTACCTCCTTTTGGCGACCTATAGGCTGAGGTAGACTCATTATCTTTTGATGATTTAGTTATCATTACTACTATAACTTTCAGTAGCAATACTGTTTGCCGGTGTTGTACAGCAAAATACAAAATCCAAAATTCACATGCCTATCTACTTCTACACCACCAACGATAAATACGGTTGCTTCTCAAACTTCTCCCCTCACGGTGTGGAATTAGATGGATACTGGTGGAAGACAACGGAACATTATTTTCAAGCTCAAAAATTTATCGGCACTCCTCATTTAGAAGAAATTCAACAAGCGAAAACTCCCAAACAAGCAGCATCAATGGGAAGAGATAGAAAACGTCCTTTACGTAAAGATTGGCAAGAAGTCAAAGACGATATCATGCGAAAAGCTGTTTTGAAAAAGTTTGAAACTCATGCAGAAATTCGCGATATTTTACTTGCTACTGGTGATGAAGAAATAATCGAAAATGCACCAGGTGATTATTACTGGGGTTGCGGTAAAGATGGTAGCGGTAAGAATATGTTAGGTAAAATATTGATGGAAATAAGAGAAAAATTACGTTAGATAAATATCTCGTATCTTTTATTATCTCTCCCTAACTATTTCCTCTGCGCTCTCTGCGTCTCTGCGGTTTTTTATGAGTAATTTTTCGCCAAGAATCGAATATTTAACTGTAGAATACATTTGATTATCATAATCACCATCTTCAGTTCCTAAAAGTTTATCCCAAAATGTAAAATACAGTCCGTAGTGTAAATTGTATTTACGATGATGTATGAGATGATGCTTTGAACCAATAAAAAATTTTCCCAAGGAGTTAGAGTAAAAAGATGGTGGAAATAACTCAAATCCAATATGGTTAAATACTGCCCATACTGTCATTACAATTAAAGCTGTAATTAAAGGAATATAGTGAAGGGGCAAAATAAAGACTATACATACAAAGAAAAGCGCTTGTATAAATGCTTCAACGGGATCGAAGGCAAAAGATGTCCAAGGTGTTGGAACTTTTGAACGATGATGTCCGTAATGCAGCTTTTTGAAAAGTAAGGGGTGGTGAAACAATCGATGCATAAAATAAAAATACGTATCTTGCAGAATAAGTAATGTTATAAAACTAACGCCTAAATACCATAGTCCATATTGATTTATAGAAGTGTATAAACGTGTAAATCCTAAATCGTATGCTGTAATCACCAAAGCAGCACAAAAAGCAAAAATCATCGCACATAATAACGATAATTCCATATCTTTTTTAATAATTTTCCACGATATAGATTTACTAATTAAATTAACTTTTGCTATATATCTAATTAACGCCGAATAAAAAAGTAAATAAGTTATCCCGCATATCAAAAAATATCGACTAACGATTATACCAAAAAGAGCAAGCCAGTCTAAGCATAGCTTGTTCAAAATAAACAATAAATTGTGTTGCAACCTAATTTCCTAATCAATTAAAAGTTACTATTATTGTCTATTAAAATTAGGTCAAACTACCAATTAATTTTTATATCTTAAAAAAATATATTGATGTCTGTCTGCCGAACCTCAATTATGATTCATTTTTAAACCCGAGCAGTATTATGTTTTGGATAACCCTTAACATCAACTAAAGCAGAAGCTGAGGAATTCTCAAGTTTCTTAATTACACTGAAGCTACCGTCTGTTTCTAAAATTACTGCTTCTGCATCTTCTAAGGCTCCCATTCCATTTTCACGCAAGGCTGCTAAAACTTCACCTTCGGTTACTCTTTGATGTCGCATAGCATGATGCTGAAATTCACCTCGAAAAAGTAATAAAGTTGGTTCTGCTTTAACCCATCCCCGGAATATATTAGAACGTACAGAAATCCAAGTAATAATAAATTGGAAAAATACTAATAGAGCGATCGCTAAAATTCCCTGTGCCAGAGAAGTGTTTGTTGATAGCAATATGCTCGCTAATATAGAACCGAACGCAATTGTGACAATAAAGTCAAAAGAATTCCACTTTGATAAAGTTCTTTTCCCAGAAATACGAAGTAGGAAAATCATGGCTATATAGCCAAGAGTTCCAACTACTAAAGTATGCTGTAGAGATTCCCAATTATTAAACAATGCTTTTCCCCTAGTTAAATATGTAAAAAAAAAGAAGTTAGGCAGATTATCTATACTAAATCTCTGCCTTACAAAAACTTGATGATTTTTTTCAGGTAACCTTAAATATATAAACTACCCAAACAAACTAATTATTGAGCGGGTGGTACAACTTTGACATCTGTCTTCACAGATTTTACGCCCAAAATTTGTTTAGCTAAAGGCTCAACTGTTTTATATTCCTTTTCATCAGGAACAGTACCTGCAATTGATACTACACCATCTTCAGCTTCAACAACCAATTTTGCCCGAGGAATATTTGCTTCTAATTTAGAACGTACTTCGCTTGCTAAATCGGAGTCGGCTCTATCAGTTTGATCGCCAATTATATCGTTACGCTGTTCTCTAGCTCGGATATCAGAATTTAACTGATCCTGACGAATTTCGCTAGATGCATCTTCTAAAGTTTCTTCAACTTGGCTAGCTTGTTCTACCTCATCGTTAATAGAATCGGGAGCATCAGCACTGGTTTTAGCGGTTTCGCAAGCCGCAGAACCAAATAATAAAATACCACCTAATACAAATGTTGCTAACTTTTTCATTTTTTCCTCACAAATATTATTAGTTTTAAGAGATTGGGAAGATAGCAAACAGAGTATTTAAATTGATTATTTAATACTCTGTTGGCAATTCTTACTTCTTCCACTTAATTTTTTATCGATTTTTGTGGATTGTGGGTTTACCATCAACGTCGATGTCTAATTCTTCACGACGTAGAGTTTCTTGTGCTTCTACAGTATCGCGCTCAACTTCTTTATGGACTTTGACTTCTTCACGGACAAATGCTTCTTTGTTGATATCAGCAGATTCTTCATAGATATCCATATGAGCAACTTCCTTACCAGAGAAATCTACTGTTCCTGGAGCTACTGCTGTTTCATTAGTAGGAGTAGTGCGCTCGATTACTACTCTTTCTTTTTCTACGGGAACTGCTACTTTAGCTGTTTCTGTTTCAACTTTTTTACCAATAGAAACTTCACCAGCTTTGTGACGCTCTTTATCTGCAACTAAACGCTCTTCGTAAAGCTTGACGCTGTCATCGTTTGCTACTTCCGCACGAGGAGCAGGAGCGGGCTGAGCCGGTTGTGCCACTGCATTTGGTGCATTGTAAATACCAAACTCTTCTACACCACAACGCTGCATAATAATTTCTGCACGTTTTACTTCAGCTTCGGTACCGGTTACCATTACCAAGAAGCTACCACCAGCAACTCTATCACTGTAAACTTGTGCTTTCTCTTCAGGAATACCTAAACCAATCAAAGCACCAACCAATCCACCAGTAGCTGCACCAATTGCACCACCTGCTAAAGTTGTTGCGATCGCGGTGGCTTCAGCGCCAGCTAATAAGATAGGACCAACACCAGGAATTGCTAATGCTCCTAAACCTACGAGCAAACCAGTGATTCCGCCCAAAGCACCACCAGTCAAAGCACCAGCAGCAGCACCTTCATCAGCCTTGTTACCAACTTCTTCTGTGGTTTCAACGCCTTCTACTTTATCGGCATCGCGGGCTATTACAGAAATTTTATCTTGGTCGAAACCAGCATCCTTCAATCCTCGAACAGCTGCTTCTGCTTCATCGCGGCTGTAAAATAAACCAGCAGCTCTTTTGTAGTCGATATTATTTGTGTAAGCTGTCATCAATGACCTCCTAATTAACGATAAGTAAGTTTGGTTAATCTAATGTGCGTATATCAATAATCAATTACATTAATCATACGCAGCGAAACTTTGCTTAACTTTTGTTTGCGTATGTTCATATATTGTCAATTATTTTGATAAATTGCTTCTATCGAAAGAACAGTTATTAAGTTAATCAAAAGATAGAAGTAATTATTAAATGACTAATTAAATAGATATTTTTTAAAATTTTATTTAAGAACTTGATTATATTTTCCTACAAGTCATTTTTCAAGTGTAAAAATATAGTTAATTCCTGCAACTCTATTTAAATATAGGTTAAACTGTGAAACCTTTAAATATTTAAATTAATCTTTTCTTGTTAAACGTATCTTGAGCATTAAATAAAATACTATTTTGATGTTAACTAGTTTCTTGAAGAAAATAGACTCTTATAGCTTGTTTATCAAAAAATAATCCTACTAACGATAGATAATAGAGTTAATGATGTATAACTTGCGATAGGATTTTAAATAAACAGCAACTAACTTCCTATTGAATTTAAAATTTAAAATCCATCTTTAAAATTTTGATGAACAGAAGTTAGGGGGAAGATACTCTTTCCCCCAACTAAACTGTAGCTGAGAGTGAACGAGGAAGAGAATCTACACCCTTAATTTGCAAAATCCAAAATCTAAAATCCAAAATCCCTATGAGCCAAAATTCAGATAACGAACGTTTGCGACGCTGGAGACTGATTCTCGGTAGTAAGAAAGCTGATGGTACTGGCACTAAATTAACTGGTGCTGATGCCAAAATTGATAAATCCTTAGACGCTTTATATGACTCCGAGCGCTCCGGTGGTTTGGGTAGCTCGTCACCAAAAGTTGCTCGTTGGTTGGGTGATATCCGGACTTACTTCCCTTCATCAGTAGTTAAAGTCATGCAGCAAGACGCACTTGAACGACTTAACCTGCGTCAAATGTTGCTTCAACCAGAAATGCTCTCAACTGTAGAACCAGATGTACACTTAGTAGCGAATTTACTTTCCTTAAGCAGTGTCATGCCAGAAAAAACCAAAGATACTGCCCGTCAAGTAGTGCGGAGTGTTGTCGAACAATTGCAGCGAAAACTAACAAATCCTACCCAACAAGCGATAATGGGAAGTCTTAATCGCGCTATTCGCAATCGCCGCCCTCGTCACAACGAAATAGATTGGAATCGCACCATTCGCGCTAATCTAAAACATTATCAGCCCGAATACCGAACTATTATTCCCGAAACCCGTATCGGCTACGGACGTAAACGCAGCAATTTACGTAATATTATCCTTTGTATTGACCAAAGTGGTTCAATGGCAACTTCGGTAGTTTATGCCGGAATATTTGGAGCAGTTTTAGCATCGTTACCGGCAATTCAAACCCGGATAGTTGTCTTCGATACCGCAGTTGCAGATTTAACAGATGAAGCTCAAGACCCAGTAGATTTACTGTTTGGTACCCAGTTAGGTGGTGGTACTGATATTAACCAAGCACTAGCATACTGTCAAAACTTTATTCAAAAACCAGAAGATACCATTATGGTATTAATTAGTGACTTATATGAAGGTGGAAACCGCGAACAAATGTTAAAGCGAATCGCTGCAATTATAGGTTCCGGAGTGCAGCTAGTGACATTGCTTGCTTTAAACGACGATGGGGCACCAATGTACGACCATAGAATAGCAGAGGAATTAGGTAAAATGGGAAGCCCTGCTTTTGCCTGTAGCCCCGATCGTTTTCCCGATTTAATGGCGGCAGCTATTCAAAAACAAGATATTGCTCAATGGGCTGCTGCTAATGATATTGTGACAAAGCGCGGCAGCGATCGATAAGCCATTAACCATAATCGCTTTTTAATCGGCTATTAATTTTATCAAACGGTATCTATCAACATCGCCACTATAAAAAATACAAAAAATCAATATAGAAATCATTTCGCAAAAATATACAATTTTTGTTGAAAATGTCATATTTCTTTGGTTAGAAGACGAATTAATCTTAAGGCTGATATTCTATAACTTATATTTATTAGAAAACTATAGTTCAACTACTAGTTCTCTAGATTATTATCGATTATCCTGTTAACAGCTTGACAAATGAAAGTCAAATTAAGAAGGCGGCGATTTGGTCAATTAACCTTTGTTGGTGTATTGGCAACTGTAATTGGTAAATTTACGAAAAAGACTTCAGCCCAAATAACGCCACAGCCTTCACAAACAGATACCGTTACCGTCAACTTAAAAATTAACGGTAAAAAGCAAACTTTACAAGTTGAACCTCGCGTTACTTTACTCGACGCATTACGGGAATATATTGGTTTAACAGGTACAAAAAAAGGTTGCGGACACGGACAATGTGGTGCTTGTACGGTGTTAGTAAATGGCAGAAGAATTAATTCTTGTCTGACGCTAGCAATTATGAATGAAGGCGCAGAAATTACCACTATTGAAGGTTTAGCTCAAGGTGATGACTTGCATCCCGTACAGGCTGCCTTTATAAAGCACGATGGTTTTCAGTGTGGATACTGTACTCCCGGACAAATTTGTTCTGCTGTTGCAGCAATTACTGAAGTAAAACAAGGAAGAGTAAGTGCAGTAACACCAGATGTCAGAAAAGAAGGGCAAATAGAATTAACCGACACAGAAATTCGCGAAAGAATGAGCGGTAATCTTTGCCGTTGCGGTGCTTATCCCGGAATTGTTGCAGCAGTAAAAGAAGCAAGTAGTCAGGTTGAAGGTTAGGGGTTAAAGGTTAAAGGTGAATCACCATTAGCAATTCTTCTATGCCCTATGCCCAATTCCCAATTATCAATTACCAAATAATTATTTATGAATCCATTTACTTATATACGTGCCGATAATCAAGATACGGCGATTAAAAACGTTGCTCGGAAACAAACTAAGTTTATAGCAGGTGGAACTAATCTTCTGGATTTGATGAAGGAAGGTGTTGAGCAACCGCAGCAGCTTATAGATATTAATCGTTTGGAGTTGGAAAAAATTGAGGGAATAAATAATGGTTTGAGCATCGGAGCTTTGGTGAAAAACAGCGATATGGCAAACCATCCTATGGTTAGACAGCGTTATCCCTTATTATCCCAAGCGTTACTAGCCGGTGCTTCTCCACAGTTACGAAATATGGCTACGACTGGAGGAAATTTAATGCAGAGGACTCGCTGTTATTACTTTTATAATATGGCGATGCCTTGTAACAAGCGCGTACCGGGTTCTGGTTGTGCTGCAATTGAAGGTTTTAACCGCATTCACGCTATTTTGGGTGCAACCGATGCCTGTATTGCCACACATCCTTCCGATATGTGCGTTGCTTTATCTGCTTTGGATGCTGTAGTTAAAGTAAAAGGTTTAAAAGGAGAGCGATTTATCAAAGCTACTGATTTTCATCGCTTACCTGGAGATACACCACAAATAGAAACCGAATTACAGCCGGATGAATTAATTACGGCAGTGCTTTTACCAGAATCCCCATTTGCTCGAAATTCTCATTATTTAAAAGTTAGAGATAGACAATCCTATGCTTTTGCTTTGGTTTCGGTAGCTGCTGCTTTGGAAATGGATAACAATACTATTAGTCAGGGAAGATTAGCTTTAGGTGGTGTAGCACATAAACCTTGGAGAGCAGTTGAAGCAGAAAAAATTCTTACTGGAGCTAAAGCTGATGAAAAAACATTTCAAGCAGTAGCAGAAGCAGCACTAAAAGATGCAAAAACCTACGAACACAACGCTTTTAAAGTAGAAATGGTAAAAAGAGCGATTGTACAAGCATTGAATACAGCAGCGCAAGGAACTGGAAACAGTTAACAGTGAACAGTGAACAGTAAGCAGTTAGTAATTTACAACTAACTACTAACCACTAACTACTAATAACTAATTTATGAATAATCCAATCGGTAAACCGTTAAATCGAATAGATGGCAGACTGAAGGTTACGGGTAAGGCACTTTATGCTGCTGAATATCCCGTGCAAAATATGACTCATGCTGTTGTAATTGAAAGCAAAATAGCTCGCGGAAGTATCCGCAATATTGATACTAGTGCGGCTGAAAAGCTACCTGGTGTGCTTGGGGTTATTACTTATCAAAATGCGCCGAAGCTGGGACAAAACAATAGTAATCAATCTGGTGGGAATCCTTTAATTAAACCGCTTCCGGTACTACAAGATAATAAAATTAGTTTTTACGGACAGCATATCGGTGTTGTTGTTGCCGAAACTTTGGAACAAGCTGAATATGCAGCTAGTTTAGTTAAAGTTACTTATCTACCGGAAACTCCTGCTGTCAGCTTTGAAAAAAATCTCAAAAATGCTTATAAACCCGAAAGATTGTTGATTTCTTTAGAACCAGATTCGGGAAGGGGTGATATTAATCAAGGATTGCAAGCAGCAGCTATACAATTAGATGAAAATTATTCCGCACCGATAGAACATCATAACCCGATGGAGCCTTCAGCTACTACTGCTGTTTGGGAAGGTAATAAGTTAAAGCTTTACGATGCTTCACAGCATGTTCAGGGGACACAGCAAGCGGTAGCTGATACCTTTGGAATTCCTCAAGAAAACGTTCAGGTAGTTGCACGATTTATCGGTGGTGGATTCGGTTGTAAATACCCCGTGCGCGAACACGTCATTTTAGCAGCTTTGGCAGCACAACGAGTTAAACGTCCGGTTAAACTGGCACTCTCACGGGAGCAAATGTTTACTTCGGTTGGCTGTCGTCCCTATTCTTCCCAGCGGATTCGTCTGGGTGCAACCAAAGACGGTAAACTAACGGCTGTAGCCCATGAAATTTTAACGCAAACCAATATGGATAGGGAGTTTGTAGAACATGTTGGTGCAGCAACTAACATGATATACAATGCCCCTAACGTACTTGTTACCCATCGGGCAGTACCGTTAAATATGGTTGTACCAACCATTATGCGTGCCCCAGGGGAAACGCCGGGAATGTACGCTTTAGAATCAGCGATTGATGAATTAGCTTATAAACTCAATATTGACCAGATTGAACTGCGTATCATAAACGACCCTCCCCAAGACCCTCATAAAAACTTACCTTGGTCGAGTCGTTCTTTAGTAGAAAGTTTGCGCGAAGGTGCTAAGCGTTTTGGTTGGGAAAAGCGCAATCCCAAACCAGGATTGATGCGCGACGGTCGCTATCTTGTCGGTTATGGGGTAGCTGCTGCAACTTACCCTACCAATCGACAAGCCGCTTCCGCTCGCGCTCGCATTTTGCCTGATGGTAACTTACTGGTGCAAATTGCAGCTACAGATATCGGTACTGGTACTTATACGATTTTGGCGCAGGTAGCAGCAGAAGTATTGCAATTACCTTGGAGTAAAGTAGCTGTAGAAATTGGCGATTCCGAATTACCACCTTCCCCTGGTTCGGGTGGTTCTTGGGGTGCTGCTTCTTACGGTAGCGCAGTACATGATGCCTGTATGGCACTTAAAGATAAGATGGTATCGTTGGTCAGAGAAGATAACCGTTCGGCACTAAAAAATTTAAAACCAGCAGATTTAGAAGTTAGAGACGGTGGTATTTTTGCCAAAGATAAATCTGTGGGAGAAACCTTTGCCGAGATTATAAGTAGAAACAAGCTCAAAGAAGTATCCGTGCAGGTAGAATCTACACCCGACGAAGCCAGGAAAAAATATTCCATGCATTCATTTGGGGCACACTTTGCCGAAGTTAAAGTAGACCCAATCAACGGCATGGTGAAGGTTTCCAGGTTTTTGGGCGCATTCGGAGCCGGAAAAATTTTAAACCAAAAGACAGCGCGATCGCAAATGATTGGGGGTATAGTTTGGGGTATATCGCAAGCTTTACACGAAAAAACCATTCTTGACGACCGTTACGGACATTTTGTCAATCATAACCTCGCGGAATATCACGTCCCCGTCAATGCCGATATTCCCGACATAGAAATAGTTTTTATTGAGGAAAATGACCCATACATCAATCCTTTAGGAGTTAAAGGAGTTGGTGAAATAGGTATTGTCGGTGCGGGTGCAGCGGTAGCTAATGCTATTTATCATGCAACAGGTAAACGCATCCGCGATTTACCAATTACACCAGATAAATTAATTTGATAAATTCCCTCGGATATTTAAGTTAAATCCGGGGGATTTAATCGTTTCAATATTAATTACAGTTTTTGAATCTTCAACATCATCTAAACTAACAATTGATAATTGAAATGGTTCTTGAGTTGTGAGTATGCCAAATTATTAGTTTAAAGAACTAAAACACTTGCTGTAAAAGGAGTTTTATTATAAATATTTAATTTTTAATAATTTTAATTTGTTTTTTACCACTGCCGACTGACGACTGCCTAAAAACGACTATTTCAATAGCATACTAAGTACTGAAGAACCATTAAAATCTTTATTGGCTTTATATATACAGGGGAATTTAACGAACATGAAAGTCTATAAATCTTTTACCAGATTGCTAGTCAACGATTGGAAAGCCTGCGTCAATTTTTATAAAGAAATAATGGAATTTGAACCATGCCAAGAAGACGAACGAGGTGGATATGCAGAATTTCAAGTTGCAGATATGAGACTCAGCATCTTCCGACGTTCCGAAATGGCTCGGATGGTTCATAACCTCGAAAAACCTTCATCCGCCGAATGCCAAGACACCGTAGCCTTAATTTTCACGGTTAATGACTTAGAAGATGAATGCATGAAAATCAAGCAAAAAGGAATTAAATTAGTCGCAGAACCAATGAACAATCCCATGTACGGCATTAAAACAGCTTATCTGCGCGATCCAGATGATAATTTAATTGGGCTTTATCAAATGCTCGTTTAACTAGGAATGGGAGAGTGGGAGAGTGGGAGGAAGCATTATAAATACGAACTATTAACTCTTAACTCCTAACTCCTAACTCATAACTCCTAACTCATAACTCCTAACTCTTAACTCCTAACTCCTAACTCCTAACTGTTCACTGCTCACTGATAACTGATTATGAAGCCTGTAATTTTAACAGTCGATGACGATCCACAAGTATTGCAAGCGGTAGCGCGAGATTTGCGGCAGCAATACGGCGATCGCTTTCGGATTATGCGCGCTGATTCTGGTAAAACTGCTTTAGATACCTTAGAAAAACTCAAACTTCGCAATGAAACAGTAGCGTTGTTTTTAGCTGACCAAAGAATGCCGCAAATGTCTGGGGTAGAATTTTTAGAGAAAGGACTAGAAATGTATCCCGATGCCAAACGCGCTTTACTTACAGCTTATGCGGATACCGATGCAGCTATTAATGCGATTAACAAGACTAAAGTTGATTACTATTTAATGAAACCTTGGGACCCACCCCAAGAAAAGCTGTTTCCCGTAATTGACGATTTGATTGACGATTGGATGGCACATTTTCGTCCGCCATTTGAAGGTATCCGAGTTATCGGTAATCGCTGGTCTCCCCATTCTCATCAAGTTAAAGATTTTTTAGCACGAAATCAAGTACCTTATGAATGGTTGGATATTGAATCTTCCAAAGAAGCGCAAGAATTAGTCGAATATGCAGATTGCGACCATTTAAATTTACCTTTAGTACTTTTTTCTGATGGTTCTTCTTTACTGCAACCAGACAACGTGCAGTTAGCCGAAAAAATCGGATTGCAAACCCAAGCCGACAAGCCATTTTACGATTTAATTATTGTTGGTGGTGGTCCTGCGGGTTTAGCTGCTGCGGTGTATGGTGCTTCGGAAGGATTGCGGACTTTGATGATAGAAAAAGAAGCGCCAGGAGGACAAGCCGGAACGAGTTCGCGTATTGAAAATTACTTAGGTTTCCCCGTAGGCTTGAGCGGTGGAGATTTAGCAAGACGGGCTGTAACCCAAGCTAGAAGGTTTGGTGTAGAGATTCTTACGCCACAAGAAGTAAAAGGAGTTCGCGTCCAAGACCAGTATAGAATTATTCAGCTAACAGACGGAAGCGAGATTAGCTGTCATGCTTTGATATTAGCTTTAGGTGTAGCTTGGCGACGTTTAGATACGCCGGGAATCGAGCGTTTAACTGGCGCGGGTGTTTACTACGGCGCAGCCCAGACAGAAGCTCGTTCCTGTGAAGGAGAAGAAGTATATATCGTTGGTGCAGCGAATTCTGCCGGACAAGGAGCAATGTATTTTTCTAAATATGCCAGCAAAGTAATTATTTTAGTGCGCGGCGATTCTTTGACTAAAAGTATGTCGCAATATTTAATTGACCAAATTGAAGCTACACCAAATATTGAAGTTCGGTTACATACAAGTGTAGTTGAAGCTAAAGGTGAAGCCAGTTTAGAATCATTAACTCTTGTGAATAATTTGACAGATGAAAAAGAAACTGTCGCGGCAAATTCACTGTTTATATTTATTGGTGCAAAACCTAGTACAGAATGGTTAAATGGAGTATTAGAAAAAGACAAACGCGGTTTTGTACTTACAGGCTCAGATTTAACCCAAAATGGAAATAATCGTCCTAAAGGTTGGAGCTTAGACCGCGACCCCTATTTATTAGAAACAAACATTCCCGGTATATTTGCGGTGGGTGATGTGCGTCATGGTTCGGTAAAACGAGTCGCTTCCGGTGTCGGTGAAGGCTCGATTTGCGTGCAGTTTATTCACAACTATTTAAGTAAAGTTTTGTAAGAAAGGGAATAGGGAATAGGGAATTTCTAACTCTTAACTCCTAACTGTTCACTGATAACTGATAACTAAAAATGGTTTTATGTACTGAAGAATTGCAAACGCTGGAATTATTTAAAATACTTCCTCAAAGTCGCTTGGAATGGGTTTGCGATCGCGCTACTCCCTTGAAATTATCGCAAGGTGAAAATTTAGTATCGGAGGGGGATACAGCACGGGGTTTATTTATATTGATGTCGGGAAAAATCGCCATAACTCGTTATTCCGATGGTGTGGAAATGCCATTAGGGCAGCATAAAGCACCGGAATTTGTAGGGGAGATTCCTATCCTTACAGATGAGCCAATTATGGTAAATTTGCAGGCTTTAACAGATTGTCGTATTTACGAGCTTGCCGCAGAAGACTTTTTAGAATTGCTTCATCAGTGTCGGCAGTTTGAAATAACCATAGCTCGTGCAGTTCAAAAAAGATTGCGGGGGCTAGAGTCTTTTATCCGCAATCGCGAAAAAATGGCAGCTTTGGGTACAATGTCGGCAGGTTTAGCCCACGAACTTAACAATCCTGCTGCTGCTTTAGTTCGTGCTTTGAAAGATGTCACGCCCGCATTGCTAGAATTGCAGCGGATGAATTTAGTTTATGGACAGCTTCGGGTAGAAGACGAACATACCGAAAAGTGGTTAAAAATTCGAGATGACGGCTACGACATTATAAATAATGACAAATTAGATCCGATGACCATAGCCGATAGAGAAGATGAATTATTAGATTGGTTAGAAGATTACGGAGTCGAAAACGCTTGGAATATAGCCGAACCCTTAGCCGTAGGTGGAGTAGACGTAAAGCTGCTCGACACCATGATGGAGCGTTGGCGAGATGATACCACCGAATTAAGAGATATGGGAATACGCTGGTTAGCAATTTCCTTTGACGTTATGTCTACGATAAAAAACGGTTTGCGCGGAGCAGAGCGGATTTCGGAATTAGTACATTCCATGAAATCATACTCTCATTTAGATCGTGGCGCTCAACAGTGGGTAGACATTCATCAAGGTTTAGAAGATACGATAAAGTTATTTTCTTTTAAGCTCAAACACGGCGTTGAAATTCAACGTTGCTATGGAGAAAATCTTCCTAAAATACTTGCTTACGGCAGCGAACTAAATCAAGTTTGGACAAATTTAATTGATAATGCAATAGATGCAATGGAAGGAAAAGGCACGATAGAAATCACAACATCTGTGTTTGAAAACTCTTTAAAAGTTGAAATTACAGATACAGGAGTAGGAATTCCCGATGAAACCAAATCACGTATTTATGAACCATTCTTTACAACAAAAGAAATAGGAAAAGGTTCCGGATTGGGTTTAGATGCAGTTAGAAGAATAGTCGAAAATCGTCATAAAGGAGCAATAGGTTTAGAATCACAGCCAGGAAAAACTACTTTTAAAATTTGTCTGCCGATAGCGGGATGCAGTCATGGGTAATTGGTAATTGAACATGGAAAAATAGGTAATTGTTAACTGCTCATGGCAATCCTACTTTCTTTCTACGCTTTCATCGCTATCGGTATCGCCGAAGGGGGTTTGGGTGTTCTCATTCCTTCAATTATTGAAACCTATAATTTAACTTCTGCTAACATAACTTTCATTTTTTTGAGCCAGGTTACGGGCTATATTTTCGCGGCTTTGTCTAGCAGTATTTTAAGTAATCGTATTGGATTGGCAAGGATGTTACTGTTAGCATCCATAAGTTTGACATTTGCTTTAATAATCTATGCTTTTAGCCCTTATTGGTGGCTGATGGTTGCTGCTGGTAGTTTGTTGGGTTTGGGAATTGGTTTAATTGATGCCGGGATTAACAGCTATATTGCCAATCGCAATCAAGCTGATTTGATGGGGTGGCTGCACGGATTTTATGGAATTGGGGCACTTTCAGGACCGGCGATCGCCACTACGTTATTAGCGGTAAACTTACCTTGGCGCAGTGTTTATCTGATTTTCGCTGCGGTTGTCGGGTTGATGATAATTGCGATGTTGTGGGCTGTTATTTCTGACTACAAACCTTTAAATAAAAAAATTAAAAAGTCGGATAAAACAGCTTCAGCTAATTTAGGTACGGCTTTAAAAACACCTACAGTTTTATTAGCAGGTTTATTGTTAGCTGTTTACGTGGGAACAGAAGCATCTGTGGGAAATTGGGCTTATAGCGTTCAACATATTAGTAGAAACACACCAACATTAATCGCAGGATATAGCGTTAGTGCTTACTGGTTAGGATTAACTTTGGGAAGATTTATTAGCGGAAGATTTGTCAAAATTTGGGGTGCAAATCGCACTTTAAATTACAGTTTAATATTATTAACTTTGAGTTTGATTACTTGGTGGCTATTGCCAAATCAATTGATTAGTTTACCTTTAATTGGTATAGCTTTAGCTCCGATATTTCCCCTAACAATTTGGTTATCACCGCAAAGAATACCAAGCGCAATTGTACCGGCAGCGATTGGTTTTATTACTAGCGTGGCGAGTTTAGGAGCAGCAATGATTCCTTCTTCTGCGGGATATTTTGCATCTATGTTTGGGCTGGAGGTGATTCCGGTTTTGATGATTCCTTTGGCTGGGTTGATGTTGGTTTTGCATCGGGTGATGGTTAATCAGTCAACAGTGAGCAATGAGCAGTGAGCAGTTGCTAGCGAACAATGTTTATTAGGGGTATAGAATTTTTTCAAGGAAATTGAACTTCAACCATTTTTTATTCTAAATAGCTTTTAGCTATTACTTTGAAACTTACTTTATTTAATTCGATATAGCCATGTAAAAATTCTTGTTTAACTGATGTTTGTATCAGAAAATTAAAGCGATTCTTCTGCACAGACACATCGCGATCGCATCTGATTTTAAATTGTTGACATCGCCCATAACCTACCAGGTGCATGGGCTTTGTTATGCAGAGACTTGTTGTGACTCATAGGGTTGAATAAGAATCTCAGCCGGAATATTTAATTCTTGATTCAACTTCCGAATCATCTCCACTGTTCACTGATTTATCCCCTATGCCTAAATGCTTTTATAAACCCAACTTTTCCCCTCTCGCCAAACGCTCAATCAACTCGCTACGAGTCAAGTTATTCTCCCGAGCAATTTTATCTAGATTCTCCCAAGCAGTATTAGTTAATCGCAGCGATCGCACTTGTTTGGGTTCTTGATAATCCTGCTCGAATTTACCGGAACTAGAACGCTTGCGTCGTGAGGATTTATCTTTGATTGCAGCATATTTATCTTCTTCATTTTCTTGCTTGGGAATAATCAAATTAACCAAACATTTAATCAATCTTTCTTGCTGCATTGGCATAATTTCACCAGCTTGAAGCATATATTCAATCATGGTGTAATGCACTATAGCACCTAAGAATACCCGCGTTGTTGCTTCTGGATCTGCTATTTGTAGTTTAGGATGAGAACGTAAATAATTAGCTATGAATTGATAAACGTTTTTATCTATATTGCGAACCATGTATTGCGCCAGCATGGGGAATCTTCCCGATTCACCAATCATCAAGCGAATTAAACCCAAAAATTCTGGTGTGCTGCTAATACTTTTATTGAATCTATTTAATAAATCATTTGCAAAGTTAGTTAAAACTTCTGCTGGCTCCCCCTCAAACATTTGTGGATCTTTTTTATTTAAAGCAACTCCGTGAGTTGTAATCAGACGCTCAATTAAAGCGATAAATAATTTTTCTTTATCCTGAAAATAGCTGTAAACGGTAGTTTTTGAAACTCCTGCCGCTGCTGTAACTTTGTCCATTGTGGTTGCAGCAAAACCATTCTTTACAAATTCGTGTATCGCACCTTGCAAAATAGCTTCAACTTTTTCTCCTGATGGCAAAGCTTCTGCGCTACCATTATCTGTTGCTTTGATAAGTTTTTTTCTCGCTTGCATATTCAAATTCAATCAATTGTGTTTATCACTTTCTATATCCGTAGCTTATCTATCTATAAGAGTTTCTGCTTATTAGCAACCTATGTTTACTTAATAAATTTCCCATGTATTACACAGATATTCTATCGCTTCTAATCTTTGGTTAGTAAAACAAAAATCGTAATATGCATCTAAAGATAGATATTTGACAATTGAATAATTAAGCCTAATACATTATCAACAAGACTTTAACCTGTATTTTTTAATCAGTTATTAGCCTAACCTATTCAATATATTAATCCAAACATCTTGACAAAAATAACTGTACTGTTTAGTTTAGTAGTAAGCGATTAAACGATTTAGTTCACTCTTATTTATTTTGAGAGGAATTATCATGGTCAGTACATTTTTTAAATTACCCAAAGTTAAGCCCCGAAAGACTGCAATAATCGGCGTTAGCGTCAGTTTATTAGCGGGAGGAGTGTTATTATCTCAAATTGTCGGCAACCATGTATTACAAACTAAAGAAACGGAAAAAGAACACCAGGTAGTTGTTCCCCAAATCAAGACGGTGACAGCATTAGGAAGGTTGGAGCCGGAAGGAGATGTGATTAAAATTGCTGGTTCTTCATCAGGGCAAGGCGTTCAAGGAAATAAAATAGATAAGTTATTAGTAAAGGAAGGAGAAGAAGTTAAAGCTCGACAGATAATTGCGATTTTGGATAATAGCGATAAATTAAAAGCACAATTAGAAAAAGCCAGGGAAACTGTAGCGATCGCACAAGCGAATTTAGCGAAAGTTCAAGCAGGTGCGAAGACTGGAGAAATCGAAGCTCAAAAAGCTGAAATTGCCAGAATTAAAGCGCAATCTTTAGGAGAAGAAAGAGCGCAACTCGAAGCTATATCGAGATTAGAAGCGCAATGGGAAGGAGACAAAGCGACTCAAACAGCAACTATTAGAAGATTAGAAGCAGAATTGAATAATGCTCGTTCGGAATTTCGTCGTTATGAAAGCTTGTATAAAAATGGTGCAATTTCTCAATCAGATTTTGATAGCAGACGTTTAAAAGTAGATACAGTTTTACAGCAATTAAACGAAGCAAAAGCTGCTTTGGAACGGACTCAAAGTACTGGAAGCAGACAAGTTCGAGAAGCTAAAGCTGTTTTAAGTAGAATTCAAAATGCTAGCAGTCAACAAATAAATTCTGCTGAAGGAACTTTAAGTAAAATTGCTGAAGTTCGTCCGGTGGATGTAGCAGCAGCAAAAGCCGAGTTGAGACAAGCTATAGCAGCAGCAAAGGAAGCAAAAGCTAATTTCGAGCAATCTTTGATTAAGGCACCTACAGATGGTGTAATTTTGAAAATTAACAGTAGAAGTGGGGAAACAGCTTCTAATGATGGGATTGTTGAACTAGGAAAAGTTCAGCAGATGATGGTAGTGGCTGAAGTTTATCAAGCTCATATTGGCAAGATAAAAGAAGAACAAAATGTACGAGTAACTAGTAATTCTTTGGGTGTCGATTTGACGGGTAAAGTTGATTCTATCGGTTGGCAAATACAGCGTCAAAATGTGATTAATGCCGATCCAAGTGAGAATATTGATGCTCGGGTTGTAGAAGTTAAGGTGCGTTTGGATGAAGAGTCTAGTAAAAAAGCTGCTAAATTGACTAATTTGCAAGTGAAGGCAATTTTTGAGTTGTGATTGGTAATGAGTAATAGGTAATTAGTAATTAGTAATTATTAAAGGTATTTTTAACTACTTGCTTACTTGATAAAATTACTGATTATAAAAACCGCAGAGACACGAAGTACGCGGAGACAAGAGATAGAGAGAGATAGTTATTTTGATTTCTATTTATTGATGTCTTAATACATATTAAATTAAATCCAAAAATCGTTATGCTGGAATTTATTCAACAACTTCAACGTCGCACTCCTTTGGGGTGGTTGCAGCTTTCACGTCATAAGGGAAGATTTCTTGTCGCGCTTGCGGGAATTACTTTTGCTGATATTCTGATGTTTATGCAGTTAGCTTTTCAAGCTTCTTTGTTTGAAAGTAATACAAAGCTCAATCGTGCTGTACTTGCAGATATTGTTTTAATTAGTTCTCAAGCTAAAAGTACTTTAAATTTATCTACATTTCCTCGGAATCGATTATTTGAAGCGTCAGATGTACCTGGTGTTAAAGCAGCAGAGCCGATGTATGTGGGAATGGTGTCTTGGAGAAACCCACAGACTAAGAAGAAAGTTCAGGTACAAGCCATTGGATTTAATCCTGAAGTACCTGCTTTAGATATACCCGAGGCTAACGCACAGCTTGATAAAATTCAGTTACCGGATAGATTTTTATTCGATAAAGCAGCAAGGGGAGAATACGACGAAGTTTATAGTCAAGTTGAAGCGGGGAAAGAAGTTTCGACGGAAATAGGTAGAAGAACGATCGCGGTAAATGGATTGTTTAAATTTGGTGCTTCCTTTGCTGCGGATGGGATGTTACTGTCGAGCGATAATAATTATTTACGTTTATTTCCCAATCAAAAAGCAAGTAGCGTCAACATTGGTTTAGTTTATCTAGAAGCGGGATATGAAGCTGAAGAAGTTGTAACTCGATTAAAAGAGTATTTACCTGAAGACGTAAAAGTTCTCACAAGGGAAGGATTTCTACAATTTGAGTTAGACGTACTTACCAAAGAAAGTCCAATCGCTTTTGTTTTTACTTTCGGTGTTGCTATGGGCTTTTTTATCGGTGTAATTATTGTTTATCAAATCCTTTCTACAGACGTAAATTCCCATTTAAAAGAATACGCGACGTTTAAAGCAATGGGTTATGGGAATAATTACTTATTAGGAGTAATTTTTGAAGAAGCAATTATCATCGCCACGGTTGGTTTTATTCCCGGATTCTTTATTCCGTTGGGATTATATCATTTAGCAGCAACAGCAACTAATTTACCTATTTACATGACAGTTTCGCGAGCGATTACTGTTTTCATTTTGACTTTAATTGTCTGTGCAATTTCCGGAGGAATCGCAACTCAAAAACTACAGTCTGCTGACCCAGCGGATATGTTTTAACAGTGAACAGTAAGCAGTGAACAGTGAGCAGTTATTAGTTATTAAGTAACTTATAATTCTTCACTTATAAGTCGTAACTATTAAATTTTACAATCCAAAATTTTAAATGACTAGTAAACCAACTATTTAAATCTAATCTCTTTACCTCTTCCTCTGCGCTCTCTGTGTCTCTGCGGTTATTAATAATCAATATTTAAAACAAAAATCAGCAAATACATCTATATAAATATGAAAGATAAATTAATCAAACAGCCAGCAATTTCAATCCACAATCTTAATCATTACTTTGGTAAAGGTCAACTTCGCAAACAGGCTTTGTTTGATATCAATTTAGATATACAAGCTGGTGAAATAATTATCATGACTGGCCCGTCTGGTTCTGGTAAAACGACGCTTCTCACTATTTGTGGTGGTTTACGTTCGGCTCAAGAAGGAAGCGTTAAAGTATTAGGAAAAGAATTATGTGGTGCTTCTGCGAAACAATTAACAATTGCCAGACGCAATCACGGTTATATCTTCCAAGCACATAATTTACATGAAAGTTTAACCGCGCTGCAAAACGTGCGAATGGGATTAGAAGTTCACCCACATATTTCGGCTCCAGAAATGCATCAAAAATCGATTGAAATGTTAGAAATAGTTGGATTGGGAGAAAGAGTCAATTATTATCCCGATGATTTATCTGGTGGACAAAAACAAAGAGTTGCCATCGCACGCGCTCTTGTTAGTCAACCAAAAATTGTATTAGCAGATGAACCCACTGCTGCACTTGATAAAAAAACCGGACGCGATGTAGTTAATATTATGCAGAAACTCGCGAAAGAACAAGGCTGTACGATTTTGATGGTCACTCATGATAATCGTATTTTAGATATTGCCGACCGGATTGTTTATATGGAAGATGGAAAGTTAGCTCCTCTACCAGCATCGATGGAAGCTTCGCATTAGTATTACTTTTTTCGGGTAGAAGAATTACCGATAAAAAAACCGCAGAGAGCGCAGAGAAAAGATATATAGAGGAATAAGTCATATTGAAAAGAGAAGTAATAGTTTGTAATTAATCAAAAGTCAATTAATTTTAAACAATCTGTTATTTGGAAAATAAATACAGAATTATCAAAACAGAAAATTAGGAGGAATAAACATGAAAACAGATGTAATAATTATTGGTGCTGGGCCAACCGGACTTTCTCTAGCTTGTCAATTAATTAGATATGGAATTGATTTTGTAATTATTGAAAAAAACGCAAGTATCACCCATCTTTCTAAAGCCCTAGGCGTTCACGCTCGAACCTTGGAAATCTACGAGCAATTAGGTTTAGCAAAACAAGCAGTAAAACAAGGTGCGATCGCCGAAAAATTGCGATTGATTGCAAAGGGTAAAATTCGCGACGGGATTAATTTATCTGATACGGGTAAGAATCTCAGCCCCTATCCATACATGCTTGTTTTAGAGCAAAGTAAAAACGAGCAGTTGCTTTATGATTATCTGCAAAGTCATCAGAAAGAAGTTCTATGGAATACTACTCTGGAAAGCTTTTCACAAGATGATACAGGAGTTCTTGCTGTAGTTAAAAACGATGAAAATCCATCTCAAACCATCGAAGCAAAATATCTCGTCGGTTGTGACGGAGCTAGAAGTCAGGTAAGAAAGTCATTAGGATTATCTTTTACAGGTAGTACCTTAGAAGAAGTATTTTATGTCGCTGACATGGAAGTTGATTGGGATATAGAAGACGATAGCCTGTATGCTTGTCTGGGAAAAGACTCTTTCGTGGGTTTCTTTCCGATGGAAGGTGAAAAATGTTGGCGTATTGTTGGTAATCTTCCTCAAAAGGCTTCTGAAATAAAAGCATCTGCGGGTGAAATAGAGGTAGATTACGAAGAAATCGAGCAGAAGATTAGAACTCAAACTCAACTAGATTTCGACATTATCAAAGTCAACTGGTTTTCCAGCTATTTAGTTCATAGTCGTCGAGTAGAACAGTTTTCTCAAGGTAGATGTTTCCTTGCTGGAGATGCTGCTCATATACATACACCTGCTGGCGGGCAAGGAATGAATACGGGCATTCAAGATGCTTACAATTTAGTTTGGAAATTAGCTTTTGTTCTTAAAGGTTATGCTCGCGAATCGCTGCTTGATTCTTACAATCAAGAGCGTTTAGAAAATGCTAATAACCTTTTAGAAACAACTGACGAAGCTTTTGAATTAGGAGCTGGTTCTGATTTTCTAGTCAGTTTTATTAGGACAGTTATTATTCCACCTTTGGCAAAGCATATTTTCAAATTAGGAGTTGTTCAAAGGTCAGCATTTTCGTTACTTTCTCAAATTGGTATTAGTTATCCAGATAGTGTTTTAAGCAATCATTCAGATGATAGTAAACTCAAGGTCAAAGCTGGAGATAGGATGCCATATTTTCTGGTTGATGGTAAAAGTATTTACGATAAATTGCATCAACCATTATTCCATCTAATTACGTTCTCAGACGGACGAAATCCAGAGCAAGATTTAACAGAAAAAATTGAATATGAATACAATCATTTAGTTGATTATCACTCTATTCCTCTTTATCCACATATTGCAGAAATATTCGGAACGAACGAATCTTTTAGTATATTGCTCAGACCAGATAATTATATCGGCTTTATCTCTCAAAACGTTTCCTTAGATAAATTAGAAAATTATTTTGCGAAAAATGAAATGCAATACTAGTAGTTCTTTTCATTAGCTTTTATGGTTAAAACGAAAAGACTGAAAAAATCCCCCAATCCTAACCCTCACCTATCATTTTTAATCAAAACGAATATTAGTACTCCACCACATTAATTGCGAGGGCTTATTAACGGATTTAAAAAACCCTTCTAGAGCGTACAGAAAGAAAGTTCAGAGGATTAAATTCCTTTTCGTTTAAACCTAAAGTGAAAAAACATTTATAGTATTTAACTCAAAAATAAAAAGGAAATTTCTTATGTCACATAAAACAGATGTTCTAGTTGTCGGTGCTGGCCCTACAGGTTTAACTGTTGCTATCGAACTCGCACGACGCAACGTCAAGGTACGAATTATAGAAAAACGAAGCCAGCCATCTACCCGTAGTAAAGCTTTGGTAGTACATGCGCGCACCTTAGAGTTTTTAGATATTTTGGGTGTTGCTGAAGAATTAATCCAACGCGGTTATACATCTCCGGGAATCGACTTTAGTGCAGATGCACAAAACCCCCTGCGAGCTAATATGTACGGGCTTGATACGCGGTTTCCCTACATTTTAATTTTGCCTCAAGCTGAAACCGAAGCAATTTTAGAGAATCGTCTCAATCAACTTGGTGTAGAAGTCGAAAGGAATAGCAGTTTGACTCATTTCCAAGAAACTGAAACAGGAGTCTGCGCTACTGTCGAATATCAAGATGACTCTCAAGCTGATATTGAAGCTAAATATTTGGTAGGTGCAGATGGTTCGCGCAGCACGGTAAGACAAGGGCTGAATTTACCTTTTGAAGGTTCTCCCTATTCTTGGACTGCATTTCTAGGTGATATTCAGATGGAAGGACATCACGCTGAAGGTGGAACAGAACAGCATTCTAACGACAGAGGTTTAGCTTTTATCGTACCTTTTGATGACGGTTCCCATCGTATAGTTACTATTGACCGCAAATATCAGAATCAACCTAAAGGGCGCGAACTGGATTTAGACGAACTGCAAGAATCCATTAGCGCTATTTTAGAAAAACCTGTTTCCTTGAGTCAGCCTAAATGGTTATCGCGATGGGGTTCCGAATTACGTTTAGCTCCTAGATATCAGGTTGGAAGAGTGTTTATCGCTGGTGATGCAGCCCATACCCACAGCCCTGCTGGTGGTCAAGGAATGAATACGGGTATCCAAGATGGCTTTAATCTCGGTTGGAAACTTGCTTTTGCGGTTAAAGGTATCTCCCCTGAAACTATTCTCAATACCTACGATACAGAACGCCATAAAATAGGCGATCGCATCTTACGTACAAGTGACTTCTTGTTACGTAGTTTACTCTTACGCCAACGCTTATTAAGACAAATGCGGGAATTAATTTTTCGGATTTTTATTCCCCTGCCATTTGTACAACGAAAACTGGCTCAAAATTTATCGGGTTTAGGAGTTAGTTACGAAACAGGAGAAGGTATTGCAGGAAAGCGCATACCAGACATGGAATTTATCAATGTAAAACACGAACAAGTAAGACTTTACGAACTTCTACGCTTTCGGGGCTATACCTTAATTATGTTTATCGATCCCTTGCAAGCTCAATCCCAACGCAAACAGATAGAGCAGATTGTTGAAAGCAGCGACGAAATGTTGCAGTTAAATGTAATTTTAAACAATGGTTTGCCGCAGTTACATGACTTTGGGGCTAATACATTGGTAGATTATCGCGGCGATTTTGAAACCAAACTTGGCGCAAAAACTGGTCGGATTCTTTTATTACGTCCAGATGCTTACGTTGCATTTGATATAGATAATCTTGATGCAACTGCTTTTGAAAAACAATTAAAGCAATGGAAGAATACACGCTCACTTTCGGTAACTGCTAATTCTGTTTGAATATGAATTTTGGGTGATAGTTTATCTAAAACTTAGTTTAAACTTACTCAATCAAACGTTTGATTCTAGGCATATAAGTAGGTGAACAAAAATATTTACCGTCATTGCGTAATTAATTATGTTGAACTACTTACATCTTAAAAACTTCTTGCAGAAGTATGGGAAAGGGTGAAAATAAGCCTTGATTAATTTTTGCTCTTTCTCTTTTTTTACCAATAAGCAAAAAACTCACTTTATTATGAATTGCTAATGCACGAGCAAATACATCCAAACAAAATTCAACTCGCTGCCGTGGAGACACTTGCTTGTATCTGCTGTAATCGCCATAGTAACGACTCAAGTCTATTGAGGTTTCGTCAATCAGCGAACTTTGTGCAAGTAATGATTTAAGTTCTTCAAATTCTACAATTCTATCTTCAAGTTTTGCCCCGGTAAAATCGGCGAAAAGATGTATTACTTTCAATTGAAATCGCCGATTCTTCTACAAAATACTACCAAGAAGTGAAATTAAAACTTTATGCTCAAGCTGGTATTTTATATTATTGGATATTTAATCTAATCGAAAACTGTTTAGAAACTTATAACTAACCTTTTCAAGATATGCAAGGTAAATTTGGCTATCGTCAGAAAGTTATTTATCTTCCCAACGAAACAGTTAATCTACCTTGTTTTCCAGAATTAATATTAGATTTATCTCAAATATCTCCAGTGCAATAGTTTATGGCTAAATCTAAATAACTATATTCTTGTGGTACGGGCATCCTTGCCCGTTTTTAATTAGAAATAAATTTATATCAACTTTTCCATCGCCTTTTGCAAATCATTAGTAAAATCCCCAACTGCAATTCTGGCAGCTTTACGATTCTTTTGATAATCCTCAAATCTATCAGAAATAGACATGGGTTCCCCAATAGTAATGTTTGCTTTTTGTTTCCCCAATTTAGGACGTTTAAAAGGATTACCACCTTTGATTCTAGCTACCACATCCCATAAAATTAAGGTGGTTTCAGCAAATCTTTCTGCTGTCGGTTTTTCCCTGACATATTTACCCGTCACTGCCACAAAGCTTTCCACTAAACGCATATGCCACATTCTTAAGTTTGCTTCTTCTGCAACTCTATCGGCTAATCTTTTTTCGATAATAGATAATGATTTATTGTCTTTAAAATCTTCTCTAAAAATATAGTTCCAACCAGCTTGCTCGACTCGACGGCAGCGGTCGTTAAAGTTACCTTTAGGCAGTAAATCAAAATATTCTTCGGATACTTTTAAAGCTGTATTTAATAAAGCTTTCAAACGTGTGGCTATCGCTTCGTTACCGTCGCTTGTTTCGATTTCTGTAGTTTTTACTTCTGATGAATGATGATAAAAACGCTTGTAAAAATCTTCCATGACAGTTAATAAATTTTCTGCCAAACGAATTAATCTTGGATAAAGCCTTTCTTGCGGTAAAGCTGTATCAAAACCGCTATCATCTACGGTTAAACCGCTGGCTTCTTCTAATTCGCTTAATAATTTGTTTATTGATTCCCAAGGTGGACTTACATAACTGTATTTAATTCCCACTGGTAAAATAAAAACTTGTTCGCTGCGTCCGGCTTTTTGTAAATCTTCGGCACACCAAAAGCCTAGCTGCGCTATCCCTGGTTCTAAAGGGCTGATAATTTCGGAAAGTCCATTTGTAGCTCCTTCTGGTGCAGCACCCATCGGAAAATTTGCTTCTGCAAATAAATTTCGAGCCGACTTTAATCCAGTCCAATCTGCTTTACCTCGCTGTATGGGCGTACCACCCATACGCGATAAATACCAACCAACGTGAGAACCTGCCCACAAAGGAATTCCTCTGTCGTAAATAAAATGAGCGTGAACTGGATAATTTAATTTAATTTTTTCTTGTTTTGCTACTTTCGGTACTATATGGGAAAACAAATAACCCAGTGAAAAAGGATCTTCTACTTGTGGATGACGGAACGCTAGGAGAAAACGAATCTTTTTTTGCTGGAATTCGTTGACTAATTTTACTAAAGTTTTGACGTTTTCTGCTTCAATTTGACTAATAATGGTTTGCGAACGTATCCAAGCTGGTAGCAATAGCTGGGTAATTCGTAAGACGTATGGATTAAATGCTGGCGGAATAAATTCTAGAGGTGCTTGGGCTTGATGAATCGCGAGGGACAAAGTTATTTTCTCCTTAAACAGTGAACAGTGAGCAGTTAGCGGTAGTTGAGAAAGCAATTATTTAAAAAAAGAAAAATATTTATAGTTTAAAAGTCCTGTAAAATAGGCATCCTAACCGTTTCAGTTATACACGAAACCTTTGAACTTTAACTTGATTTCTGACGATTACAGACAGATTTGCACAAAAGTCATTTCCTGAGTATATTTCCTGAGTGTATTAAATAAAAATTATCCAATCCGCAAAGAGGAAAAAAGATGCGATTATCAAAAATGTTATTTGTAACTCTTAGAGACGATCCAGCCGATGCTGAAATCCCCAGTCATAAGTTATTAGTTCGTGCTGGCTATATTCGTCGTATCGGTAGCGGTGTATATGCTTATCTTCCTTTGATGTGGCGGGTTTTGCAAAAGGTTTCTCAAATTGTCCGCGAGGAAATGAATGCAACCGGGGCAATGGAATGTCTTTTACCTCAAATACAACCTGCGGAGTTATGGAAAGAATCGGGACGTTGGGATACTTATACTAAAGCTGAAGGTATTATGTTTTCACTTACCGATCGCCGCGAGCAAAATTTGGCACTAGGTCCCACTCACGAAGAAGTAATTACTACTGTTGCCCGAGATACGATTCGCTCTTACCGTCAGCTACCGGTACATCTCTATCAAATTCAAACTAAATTCCGCGATGAAATTCGTCCCCGTTTCGGTTTGATGCGCGGTAGAGAATTTATTATGAAGGACGGATATTCTTTCCATGCCGACGAGGAAAGCTTGAAAATAACTTATCAAGATATGTATCAAGCCTACAGCAGTATGCTGCGTCGTTGTGGCTTGGAATTTCGGGCTGTAGAAGCTGATTCCGGTGCCATCGGTGGTTCTGGTTCAACTGAGTTTATGGTTTTAGCGGAAGCTGGGGAAGATGAAGTTCTTTACACCGATGATGGAAAATATGCTGCCAATGTAGAAAAGGCAGTGTCTTCACCCCCGGATGCAGAAGCCTCTAAGTTTACTACTTACGAAAAAGTTGAAACTCCCAAAACCGAGACGATTGAGAAGCTTTGCAAAACTCTAAAATGTTCTTCTACCCAAGTTGTCAAGAACGTTCTTTATCAAGCTGTTTATGACAACAATACGACTGTATTAGTTTTAGTAAATATTCGAGGCGACCAAGATGTTAACGAAGTTAAGTTATATAACGAATTAACTAAATTAGCTTCTACTTATGATGCAAATACTATTCTTGCTTTAGAAGTACCCAGCCCGGAAGCTCAAGAAAAATGGGCGGCAAAATCTTTACCTTTGGGTTATATCGCCCCAGATATTAGTGATGATTATATTAAATCTTCCAAGGAAATTCATTCCAAGTTTTTACGCTTCGTAGATAAAACCGCAGTCGATTTAAAGAATTTTGTCACTGGTGCCAACGAGTCCGGTTTTCACGTAGTTGGTGCGAACTGGGAAGAACAGTTTGTGCGACCAAACTTAGTAGTAGATATACGCACTGCAAAAATTGGCGATCGCTCGATGCATGACCCAACTCAAACCCTTAAATCTGCCAGGGGTATAGAAGTTGGACATATTTTCCAATTGGGTAACAAATACTCTAAAGCGATGGGAGCAACTTATACAACCGAACAAGGTAAAGATGAAGCTTTGGTAATGGGTTGTTATGGCGTAGGAGTTTCGCGTATGGCTCAAGCTGCTGTAGAACAGTCTTACGACAAAGACGGCATAATTTGGCCGGTGGCGATTGCTCCTTACCATGCAATTGTGACTATTCCCAATATTAAGGATACTCAACAAGTGGAAGTCGCCGAAAAACTTTACGCAGAACTCAATCAAGCAGGTATTGAAACCCTACTTGACGATAGAAGCGAACGTGCGGGAGCTAAATTCAAAGATGCTGATTTAATCGGTATTCCTTATCGTATTGTCACCGGAAGAGCAATTACCAACGGTAAAGTTGAAGTTGTCGAGCGAAAAAGTAGCGACTCTTACGAAATTGCCATCGATGAAGTTGTATCTACTTTAAAGCAGAAGATAAAAGATGAATTGTAAGATTGAGATATTGAATTTATGATTTTGAATTACTAAATTCACATACATTCTTGTGGGATGGCAAGAACTTGAGGGGGAGATGTTCTTCGCCGTTAACCGCACCTTACGATGTTCACCCTCTGGGTGCGGTTAACGAGGCTTATCGCCCGTCTCAGGACTGTAAAAGTATTAAGTTTTACAAATAATCTTCGATCGAAAACATGGAATTTATTTCCTTTTTGCTGTCTGGATTACTAGGGTTTATTACTCCTACTGGAATTGTAGTAGACAAGGTTGCGGAAAATGCGATTCGTTCTCAATTTGCTCGTGTAGAAAAATTACAAGTACGTGTAGAACACTCACCTACTCATCAATTATTACAGGGAAACGTAAAAAAAATTAGAATAGCCGGACGCGGTTTCAAGTTAAAACAGTACGATTTTCGGATTGATGCTTTGGAATTAGAAACTGATGATATCGCTTTTTCACCGAATAATATTCAAAAAGGAAAGCTCGAATTACAGCAACCCCTAAAAGCCGGTATTAAATTAATTTTTACTCCGGCAGATATAAATAAACTATTACAATCGCCTGATATATTAGCTTTACTGCCCAAACTAAAGCTTGATTCAAAAGATTACATAAATACAGATGATGATGCTGTATATAAGTTTGCTAATCCGCAATTTAATGTTTTAGATAATAATAAGTTATTTTTTCAAATTGAATTACGTTCGGAAGAAGACGAAAAACCTTTGTTAATAAAGGTAGAGTCAGGACTCAAAATAAAAAAAGGTAGACAATTTCAGCTAATTGAAACACTAGTAACTGTAAATGAGGAACAAGTTGCGCCACAATTCGTTGAAGGAATTGTAAAAAACCTTAATCAAAGACTAGATTTAAGTAACTTGGAAGGTGACGGACTTTTAATACGAATTCTAAAATTTAATATAAGACCGTCCGAATTAGAAATCGCGGCTTTTGTACAAATAAAACCGTCCTCCAAATTCGTGGAAAATCCTCTTTCCCCATCAGCGTTATCTACCAAGCCCCTCACACAGGTTCAGGTACTATCTCAGCCCATAAGCGAAGGTGTCAGATGACAGAGCAAAGAAAAACTAATCGTATCTCCTCCGGTGTCGCAGCAACAGTTGCCACTGCCGCTGTTGCAGTTGCTGGTATCACGGGTTATTTTACTTTGAATAACGGCGGCGATGTCAATCAACCAAATCCAAATATTACTACTTCACCGAATCCACAAGGCTCGGGAACGCCATCAGCCACAAGCGAAAAAACGGCTACTGTTTATTGGCTTGAATCGAGCGGCACAAGCTTTAATTTAGTTCCTCAAGGTATTCAAGTTGAAGCAGATGTTAATAATCCTTCAGAGTTTTTAGAAGCTGCTTTTAACACGTTATTAGCTGGCCCTACAGAAGGAACAGGTTCTTCTGCTATACCTACAGGAACCAAATTACTAGGTATTAAAGCTAATGGAGACGAAGTAAGAGTTGATTTATCGGATGATTTTCAATTTGGCGGTGGAAGCGCTTCCATGATTGGACGTGTAGGGCAAGTTGTCTACACGGCTACAGCTTTAAATCCAAAAGCAAAAGTTTACCTTGAATTAAATGGCGAAACAGTTGAAGTTCTTGGTGGAGAAGGTTTAGAGTTAGAGCAGCCCTTAACTCGCGAAAATTTCATCAAAAACTTTGAGCTTTAATTCAGAGCAATTAAGATTTATTAAACTGTTTCAACAGACAACAAATCTCATAAACCCAGTACATATTCTAAATAATTTGCTTTTGTGTGTCCCCCCTTATTTATTTAAGGGGGGCTGTTTTTGAGCATTAATCAAATTCAAAGAAATATAGGGAACCCAGAATAGGAAACAGAAGAAAAAAACAAGAGCAACAATTTACTCAAATGCAAAATCCAAAATCTTGCGCCAGTAAGCTATTAAATCCAATCATCTTTCATTCAAAACCCGAAAACTACGGGCTTGTTGCTCTAACCTAGTCGCAAGGCGATCGCAAACTCGGTTACACAACTCGAAAATCATATGATCTTCAACTCGGTAGTAGGCACAAGTTCCCTCACTGCGGCGACTGAGAATTCCCGCTTGCCACATTACCTTGAGGTGTTTTGATACATTTGCCTGAGAAGTATGGGTTGCCTCCACCAATTCTTGCACGCATTTTTCTTCTTCTCGAAGCAGATGCAACAACCGGAGACGCATCGGTTCACTTAACAGACCGAAGTATTCAGCTACTTGTTGCACCGCTTCTGAGGGTACAGGCAACATTTGTTTCATCAGAATTGACCCGCCACGAATGGAACTAACTTTTTTAACAATGACACATTCGTTATATAGATTAATACTTAATCGGGGTTAATTCGCATTAAAGCTTGACCATATTCCACAGAAGAACCATTTTCTACCAGAATTTCCATCACTTGCCCTGATAGTTCCGCTTCGATTTCGTTCATTAGTTTCATCGCTTCAATGATGCACACTGTATCGCTTTTACGTATGCGATCGCCTACTTCTACAAATGGGGATTCACCTGGTGCGGGGGCGCGGTAAAAAGTTCCCACCATCGGCGAATAAATTTCTACAAATTTCGATTCTTTCGCTGTCGCCGCATTTCCCTGTCCTCCATTTCCACTATCTGAACCACCGCGATTAACATTTTCTGCTGTTAACGAAATATCCCCAGATGGAATACTAACGGTTGACGATGGTAGGCTAACAACTTCTGGTGCCACCTGATGAACATAGCTAACACCCTTACGTACCGTTAATTCAAAATTTTCACTTTTAAGGTTTACTTCTGAAATATCTGTTTGTGCAATAGTTGCTAAAAGTTGGCGGATTTCGTTAAAGTCTAATGACACAGCTAAAATGTCCTCATGGAATTAGTTTATAGATAGTCAGTCGATATATTAGAATTTCTTAAAACGGTAGGGACAGATATCCCCCCGTAGTAAGATGACTATTAGCGTATTTTTAGGTAGAAATTTAACTTCCAGTTTCTCTACCTAGATATTTATCGTCGCGGGTATCAATACGAATCCGTTCCCCTTGAGAAATAAATAGAGGAACCATTACAGTTGCTCCACTTTCCAGTGTTGCGGGTTTTGTACCACCTGTAGCAGTATCACCTTTTACACCGGGGTCTGTTTCCACAACTTCTAATGTCACAGCATTAGGCAATTCAACCTCTAGTACTTGATCGTTCCAACGGACAACGTTAACTTCCATACCTTCATTGAGATACTTAACGCGATCTCCAATTTGTTCAGAAGTTAAGCGGTTTTCTTCATAAGTTTCCATATCCATAAAGACGAAATCATCACCTTCTTTATAGGTATGTTGCATGGTACTTTTTTCCAAAGTAGCTTGAGGTACAGTTTCCCCCGCTCGGAAGGTTCTTTCTACAGTATTACCAGTCGTCACACTTTTCAGTTTCGTGCGTACAAAAGCAGAACCTTTACCGGGCTTTACGTGGAGAAATTCAACCACTCGCCATACCGAACCATCTATTACAATCGAGACACCAGTACGAAAATCGTTACTCGAAATCATGAAATTTTCTATATATGGGAAGACAATCGGCATTTATTGTACCCCCCTATAGCAAAAATAGAACATTTCATAATTCGTAATTCGTAATTCGTAATTCGTAATTAGGTAATTGGGCATTGATAATTGGGGATGCAGTATTTCAACATAAAGAAAGAAAGCATTCCGGTTGCCACTGCAAATGTTTTTGTAACTACTGCCAACTGTTGACTGTTGACTGTTGACTGCTCACTGTTGACTGTTCGCTGCCAAAGCGATCGCAGCTGGTAAAATCCGATGTTCCTGAATTTGAATTCTTTTGTGAAGCGTATCGGGGGTATCGTTAGGTAGTACGGGTACTGCTGCTTGCATAATAATTTTACCGCTATCCATTTCCAAAGAAACTAGATGTACGGTACAGCCAGTGATTTTCACGCTTGCTTCAATTGCTTGCTCTATTGCTCGTACTCCCTTGAAGCTAGGCAATAAACTAGGATGAATATTAATAATTTGTTTGGGAAATGCATCGATTAGTACTTGAGTTACCAAACGCATCCAACCGGCCATAATTACCCATTCCACATCATGCTGGCACAGTGTTTGTACAATTTGCCTATCTAATTCTTCTCGGTGCTTGTAGTGGCGATGGTTGATGAGTACGGCTTTAATATTTCTCTCATTTGCCCGTACTGCTGCATAAGCATCGGGATTATTGTAAAGTAAAACTTGAATTTGGGCGTTTAACTGTCCGTTTTCAATAGCTTGGGCAACTGCTTCAAAATTACTACCGTTACCAGAAGCCATTATTCCCAATTTTATCGGCTTACTTGATTGCTGTAACTGTGTGGAGATATCGGGAGATACTAAACTTGGGGAAACGGAAGTCATAATTAAAGGTTAAAGGTTAAAGGTTAAAGGTATTTTTCGTACCGACCTAATTAAATTTATAAATATTGTAGGTTGTGTTACGGCACAAAATAATTATCTTAAAACAAGACTATTATCATAATGCCGTAACGCACCATTATCTGATTAAAAAGACGATGAATTACCTTTCATAAAAACTTCAAAAATTATTTAATATGCTTGTGTAAGGTAAAGAATTTAATTAACAGTAAAGGTTATTTATCTAAATCCGGTTTGAATACTGTTAAAGGTAGTTTTAGCTAATGATATAGCAATCTTGTATGAGTTGTAAGAAAGATAGGTGTTTCTATTCCCGGTTTTTCCGAAAAACCGGGTTTCTAAGTTACTTCGGGATTTAGGAATGCTATAGATAATTAAAATTGAAAATCAAATCACCTGATTTCGGTAAAATAGCTATACCCTAAAAGCTAAATATCACCGCATCTAATGCAGCAAAAAACTAAAACTTCCAATTCTTTCAAACAATTACTTGACAACGAAACCTTTGCAGCTTGGTTTTTCTTAACCCCGGCGCTTATTCTACTTGGAGTCTTTGTAATTGGTCCCATCGGCTATTTGTTCTACCTCAGCTTTACGAATGGTAGTTTCACCAAAGACGGTATGACTTGGGTAGGGTTAAAAAATTATCTACGTTTAGTACTTAATCCCGATTTTTCGCAGGTGATGTGGAATACAGTTTATTTTACTGTAGCTACGGTTATACCCAGTATCGTAATTCCTTTATTATTAGCAGTCTTATTAAACCGAAATATAATTTTGCGGGGATTTCTACGGACTTCTTATTTTTTACCTTCGATTGTTTCTTTGGTTGCTGCTGGCTTGGGATTTCGCTGGTTATTTCAAAATGAAGGTCCCGTTAATGCACTTTTAAATAGTATTGGTATTGATTCTATCCCTTGGTTGAGCAGTACCGTCTGGGCAATGCCTGTAATAATTTTACTCAGTATTTGGAAACAGCTTGGTTTTAATATGGTGGTGTTTTTAGCCGGTTTGCAAGCGATTCCGGTGAGTCGTTATGAAGCAGCCGAACTTGATGGTGCTAATAGTTGGGAGCAGTTTTGGTTTGTGACTTTACCAGGATTGCGCCCTACTTTAATATTTTCAACGATTACTACCGTGATTTTTACTTTACGCAGCTTTGAGCAAGTTTACGTAATTTCTGGTGGTGGTCCTTTGAATTCTACAAATTTGCTAGTTTACTATATTTATCAAGAAGCTTTTGGTCAATTTGATTTTGGTTATGCAGCAGCAGCAGCAACCGTTTTATTAGCAATAACAATCGTATTAGTTTATTTTCAGTTACAGACTTGGGGTGAAGATAATTAAATCGGGCTAAGTTGAAGTAGATTTGCCCACAAATGATTTTAAAACTATTGTTCATGAGTTATTTAAATAAATATTAAGCTTTAATTAAAATCTGAATAAATTTTGTTTTAGGTATCAATTTATCTCAATTATTTATTTCTAATTAATATCACCTGTAAGCTTGGAATTACTGAGGTAACAAATCAGACTTTGTTAAGTCATAATATTATGACTTGTTGTATTTATATGTCTTTTATGATGATATTTGAATGAAAATATCAGGATGCTTTGACAATGGTTTTACTGCAAAGTCTTTATTAACTAGTATTTGCGGAATATCTGATGTTTTTTTGCAAAAAATTTAAACTTGATTAATAGAATCATTAGCTTTTAGGGTGTAACCTCGAAATACAGTATTTGTGAGGATGAGGATTTGAAAAATTTTACACTTAGGGGAGAATAATATGAATAGTCGCAACGAAAAGCAAGAATTTGTAATCAGTCAAATCACTGATAGTTTTGGACAAAGAGACTTTAGCGGATACGATTTAACCGGAATAGATTTAAACGAGCTTAATTTAAGTGGAGTTAACTTTACTGGAGCAGATTTAAGTTGTGCTAATTTAAATGGCTCTATTCTGACTAATGCAAAATTAGATAGAGCAAATTTAAGTGAAGCCACTTTGCGAGAAGCTCATATGCATGAAGCATCTTTAATAGAAGTTGATTTAAGTAATGCTGATTTAGCCAAAACTTCTTTATGTGGTGCAATTTTTTTAGGTGCGAATCTCAGCCATACTAATTTACAAGAAGCTTCATTGTGCGATACGAATTTGCGAAAAGTAGACTTACGAAATGCACAATTATTAGAAGCATCGTTAATTGAAGCAGATTTATGCCAAGCCAATCTCCGACAAGCAAAACTATGTGGTGCAAATTTATTAGAAGCAAATTTAAATCAAGCTGATTTAACTGATGCTGATTTAGCCTGGGCTAATTTAACGCAAGCTAATTTAAGAGAAGCCAACTTGCAAGGAACAAACCTTAAAAATACTAATTTGGATCGAGCAATTATGCCTGATGGTAGGATTAAACAAGTTCAATTCTTCTGTCTTCATTCAACTTTTTAAGTAGCTAATTCTTTAACCCCTCTCATATTACCTGTCTCTCTTTACCTTTTTTATTCTATATTCTCTGTCTCTCTAGATTGTTTACTGGTAATTTTTGCCAGGAAGGAAATAATAAAAAAATGCTGACGCGAAGGAAAAAGGTTTGAACGGCAATATCATTTAAAACTTCACCACCTGAGTCTAAAACTTGTTAAATTAAACAAAATAATCCGCTTGAGCAGCGTAGTGCGATAAATATTTAATTCCTGACTTCAATAGAGCCGTTTTAAAACGTGAGTTCTTCTTCCTTGGTGAATAAAATTATTACTCTAAGCTGTCTGGAATATAAAGAATTTCAGTCCCTAATAGGTCAATCTCAATCTATACTAGATTACATAAACTTTTGTAACAGCTTTCTTTGACTGTTTATTCTTAAATTCTAACTTCACTAATGCTCTACAGACGATTTGGACGCACCGGATTGCAAATGCCCGTTTTTTCTTGCGGTGGAATGCGCTATCAGTACAAATGGCAGGATGTACCTCAAGAGGAAATTCCTATAAAAAATCAAGAAAATTTGGAAGCAACAATTAGAAAATCTATAGAAATTGGTATAAACCATATTGAAACCGCTCGGGGATACGGTACTTCTGAAGTGCAATTAGGTAAAATTTTACCTAAATTTCCTCGCGATAAATTAATTGTACAGACAAAAGTAGGCCCAAAAGCAGATGCGAAAGAATTTGAAAAGACTCTAGAACAATCTTTAAAAAATTTGCGTTTAGATTACATTGATTTATTAGGTATTCATGGAATTAACAATAGCGAAACCTTAGAAAATACTATTCGTAGCGGTGGCTGTCTAGATATTGTCAGAAAATTTCAAGACCAAGGTAAAATTAAATTTGTCGGCTTTTCAACTCACGGCCCAACCGATATTCTTGTAGAAGCGATTAACACCGACCAATTTGACTATATAAATTTGCATTGGTACTACATCAATCAAAGCAATTGGGCTGCAATAGAAGCTGCGACAAATCGCGATATGGGGGTGTTTATAATCAGTCCTTCCGATAAAGGTGGTAGACTTTACGAGCCGCCAGCAAAATTAGTTGAACTTTGCGCTCCTTTGTCACCGATGGTGTTCAATGACTTATTTTGTTTGAGTCATCCTCAAGTACATACTTTATCGTTAGGTGCTTCAAAACCAGCAGATTTTGACGAGCATCTAAAAACCTTAGACTTGTTAGACAAAGCTTCAGATATATTGCCGCCTATTTTGCATAAATTAGAACAACAGGCGATCGCTAGTTTAGGGGAAGATTGGGCAAAAACCTGGCATGTAGGTTTACCAAAGCACGAAGAAACACCAGGGAACGTAAATATCCCAATGGCTTTATGGTTGTGGAACTTAGCTACTGCTTACGACATGAAAGAATACGCTAAAATACGCTACAACCTCTTAGGAAATG
Source organism: Rivularia sp. MS3 (assembly GCA_019192545.1). Lineage (GTDB taxonomy): Bacteria > Cyanobacteriota > Cyanobacteriia > Cyanobacteriales > Nostocaceae > Rivularia. Next base: position 54,454 of record JAHCMI010000026.1, read on the forward strand.
GCGGACATTGGTTTCCCGGTAATAAAGCGGTAGAAGTCGAGAAATTAGACTTTACCTCATGTCTGCGAAATAGCCCCCACGCAGATAAAATTCCTCAAATTCTTGTAGAAGTAGATAAAATGCTCGGCGGCGAAGAAGTGAAACGTTTGTCGAAAAGTTGATATTTTTTGATAATCATTAATTGTGAAATTTAGCGGTGCGTTGCGCTTAGCGGCAACACACCCCACAATTAACTAAAATAACCTGCCATAGCAAGCAACACAGTTATTATCTGCATTTTCTTCATTCTTTAACCAAGCCCACATTTGATCGCCAAATGAAAAATGCCACCACTCTTTCGGATTACGGGTAAATCCAGCTTTTTCCATTACATCTTTTAATAGCAAACGATTGGCATGATAGCGTGGTGCTAGTTCAACTTGAATTTGAGCATAGTAATCCGGCAGCGAGCGTTCGGAAAGTTCGTCAATTGGCGAACCCATATCTATAACTTGCCCTATCTCATCCACTAAAGTTACATCTACCGCACCACCTGTAGAGTGAGGAGGAGGTGTTTTTACGTCAAGACTAGGTTCAGCCCAAATTTTAAAAACCTCTTGCCAAATATTTTTCTTTTGCGTTTCTGATAAACTTATTTGAGCTAATCCTTTTTCTTTAACCGCTTGAGAAAAAGTGTAATTAACCATAAATTTCTGTACTGCTACGGGGCGATAAGCATCAAAAATTTGAATTCGCCAATCTGGACGTAATTGTTGGAGATAGCTTTGAGCAACAATCAAATAATCAACGATAGTTTCGCGAACAAAATAAGGAGAATGTTCTCCGTAAGGTGCCCCTAATTTTTCATAAGGATGAGGAGATTCTACCGCAAAATCTTCAAGGGGAATCTGTATTAAAGCTTCACGACATTCAACGATTTCAATATTGTGATAAGGTCGCATTAATGTATTTTAGATTTGGGTTTTGGATTATAACAGTGAGGAGTGAGGAGTTAGTCGTAGAGCGATTAAGTAATGGAGTAATGAGGTAATAGGGATTTTTTCTCTCTTCACTCCCTCACCTCTTCAATCTCTTGTTTTCCGCTTGCCTGCACCTCCTTCTCCTTTTCCGGAACTGGATCGTAACCACCAGGATGAAACGGATGACAGCGACAAATACGTCGAATACCCAGCCAAGAGCCACGTAAAACCCCGAAGCGTTCGATTGCTTGCATGGTATACATAGAACAAGTCGGTTGAAAACGACAAGTTGGGGGAAACAGTGGTGAAATAAACATCCGGTAAAATTGGATAAACCAAATAAACAATTGTTTCATACAGGGCGCAAAAATCCTATAAATTGGTAGTAAGAGAAAAATTTCTAATTAACTATATTTATTTAAATTGAATTCATTTACTGCTTCCTATTCGATTTCGCCTTTGTGGCTGCAAGTTGTAGCCGTAGCTATTTGGGTATCTTTGATTCTCTTGAGTGCGGCAGGTGCCAGACGTTTCGCTAAAAGCGACTCGGAAATTGTGCGGAAAATTGTTCATATTGGTACTGGTAACGTAATTCTAGTGGCTTGGTGGCTAGATATTCCTGCAAATATAGGTATATCTGCTTCAATTTTAGCCAGCTTGGTTACTTTACTGTCTTATAAGCTGCCGATTCTTCCGGGTATAAATAGCGTCGGGCGTAAAAGTTTGGGAACTTTTTTCTATTCTGCTAGCATTGGTATCTTAATTGGCTGGTTTTGGTATTTGAAACAGCCATTTTATGCCGTCATAGGAATATTAATTATGGCATGGGGAGATGGATTAGCCGCACTTATAGGTCAGCGTTTCGGTAAACATAAATACAGTGTATTAGGAGGACAAAAAAGTTTAGAAGGTTCTCTTACAATGACTTTAGTCAGTTTTATCATCTGTATTCTGATTTTACAAAGCGTACAGGGTAACACCTGGCAAATTTGGCCGATATCTTTAACAATTGCCGTTGTCGCAACTGCTTTAGAAGCAATTTCATTTTTAGGGCTTGATAATATAACCGTTCCTTTAGGAAGTGCTGCTTTAGCTTTTGTTTTAAATCAATTTATAAATCATTAGATAAAACCTCATTGTGGAAAAGATAGCAGTTTTAAGTTTAATCCAATACACTCGAAACCTTATCCCTTCTCTTCTCTTTAATAAGGAGAGGGATGCCCGTAGGGCGGGGTGAGGTGTAAAACTGTATTCAACTCAACCGAAATTTACTATATCCCTCTTCTGTTACTTTTCTAAAACTTTTGTTTTTTATAATCTCGAAAATATTGCAATAAAGACTATTGAGAGCTTAATTTATAATCTAAAATCAAGCTATCTACAAAACGGAGTAAATTTTATTAATTTCTAAATTTTGTATTTTAAAACAAAAAGGCAGGATGCAGAAGGCAAAGCGTTAACTGCTTAATCTGATTATTTTAAGAATAAATATCCTTCTGCATCCTGCCTTCTCAAAGAAAATGAAAAATTTTAATGTCCGCGATAATAATGCCGACGATAGATCATATCGTTGATAGGATAAGCTTCTTGTCGGTAATATGTTCGGCGGTAATGGGTGTTTCTACGGCGGTATTCCGGACAATCTTGATAATTATTGCGATAATTCACCCTCCGGGATGGATGATAATTCCGTCTTTGGTAATGACGACGCTTATAGTGATGACGTTGGCGATAACGTCGTTTGTGATGACTAATTTTAAACTCGGTTTGGTTGGTTGCAGGTATAGCTTCCACTTCCTTAGCTTTTTCTTCGCTTGGTGCGGATAGCAATTCTAACTTCTCAGATTGTGCTGGAATTTGAGCATCTTTTTTAAGTGCTGCTGAAGCCGTCTCAATTCCCAAGCAACAAGGTAATACTAAAGTCGCAATTACAAATTTCCAAAGCATTTTATTTTGAATTTCCTCATTATCAAAGCTGGCTTTAGCTTGACAATGACTGGATTGATTTTGGATTTGATACTTTCACAAAGCTTTTGTATCTTAACTCTGCATAGCTATCTATACATTTAATTCAAAATCAATTTAATTGATTCCCACATCTGGATTGGTATTTATCGACAAGCGATCGCTAATTCTACCATCCTCTAAATTTACGCAGTTCGCAGCCACCGCAATCAAAAGTCTATATAAATGGTTTAGCACGAACATCAGTCTTAAAAATGTTCCCAAAACACCAAATTTCTGTATTTTTTTCCACAAACACTTGCAAAGCTTCATGAAGATTTATTAAGATATACCTATAGATTCTAAAACTTATTACTTACGGCGGATGACTGCTAATGACTTTTTTGAATTTATCTCAACCATTCCTCCGCGATAAGCAGGAAGATTTAGATTATCAGGATTTACAAGGTATTTGGCGCGTAAATGGCAAAATTGGCAATATCAAAGTAATATCGGGTTTTTACACCCGCATAGACCAAGTATTCATCGTTTGGGGTTTAATATGTGCGGGAATCTTTATTACAGCGCAGTATTTACCTATTAGCTGGACGACACAAGCATTTTTGTGGACATCTCTTACCATTATCGGTACAGCTATAATGACTGCATTTACCTGGTTTTGGGTAAGTGTAGAACGTTTGCGCTGGTTGATATATGCTTGGGTTGGTTTGATGCTAACAGGTGTTCTCCTAACTGATTTAGGAATATTTTTAGGTTGGGGGCAAATTTTGATGCGTTTATGTCCTCTATGGTTGGGATTAAGCGCAATTGGTTATGTGATTACAGCTTGGGCTGTAAAATCTCGTACCTTTTTAATTACAGCAGCTATTCACTTAATAGGGATTCTGCTTTTGTCTTACTGCGGCGGAAAACAGTTTTTAGCTACTGGTTTAATCATGGGAATGAGTTTGCTTCTCTTAGCTGAACTTCAGTGGGAAATGCGCCCCCCAATTAATTATGATGTACTTTCAGCAGAACAAAAAGAATTTAATAAACAGCAACATTTGCGTCGTCAATTAACTTTACAAGAAAATTAAATTTTTCTGTAGAAAACACTAAATTATCTGTATACCGTTGTAAATTTAAGTTGTAGGTTAATAAGTAACTAATTACTCGTTTTCTACAGCCAAAGCAGGTGTTTTGCTGTTTCGTCCTGTTTCTTACTTTTCATAGGAGAACGGTGTCAGGAAAGTAAGTGGTTTTGTTTGAGAAATAGAGGCTAGTGGTCTGGTTGCAGTTGTGTTGTAAGGTTTTTGCCGTTTCCCTTACTTTACAATTATCGAGGGGATGTTAAAGCATCTGTCAGAACAGTCTGAGATAGTTGGCACTATTTATATAAATTTTTAATCAGATTACACTAGCTTTTAAATTAAAACATATGTGTATAGCATTTATGAAATAAAACATATGAAAAATAAATACAAAAAAGAAAGCCGGTGGTTTAAATCTTCTTTTACCACCGGCTCTGTTTTTGTAATTAATTAATCTTTTTATCATTTACCAACTATCAGCAGTACTTCTTTTGTAAATTTCGCCTGTAAACGGTTGAACGCCACTATTGGGATAAGCATCATCGCTAGGACCAAAAATTCGCATTACTGCTTCAGTAATATATTGAGCCATATTTGAAAGTGTTTTGGAAATAAACATAAAGCGCATCTCCTAATCTTTTTATTTTTTGACTTCTAAACCTTATATCTCTACTTTATTTCTAATCTGAGAAGTCAGCCCTATATCTCAATGTATCGATAATTATTGAAATCCTTCTTCAACTTGCTTTGCAATACTTTAGCTTTTAGCTGCATTCACAACAGAGCAGGCATTATATATCTTAAACCAATATTAGAATATCGGCTAATAATCGCGAGTAACTAGTTATAGCAAACCTATAATTATTAAACCTTTAACTTTTAACCGTATCCATAGCGCTAAGTGAGTATGCCTTCATTATTTTTGTCATTGCGAGCGACAGCGAAGCAATGACAAATGCACAATTAATTTTACCCAAGTACTTATAAATAATCCCTAATTCCCCTTTCCTAGCTATTGACATCATTTATGGTGAAAACTACCATAAATAAAAATAGGTATTGCCAAGGTGTTGAAATAATGACAAGTTTATTAAACTGCAATATGCCTTTGTCAAAGCAGTTAAACGTTTCGAGTGCCGATTACAGCTTGCTGACAGACTTGTATCAGTTGACGATGGCGGCTTGTTATAAAGGCGAAAATATAGACCAAAAAAGAGCTAGTTTTGAGTTATTTACGAGAAAACTGCCAGAGGGATTTAACTATTTAATTGCAATGGGACTTTCGCAAGCGCTGGAGTATCTAGAAAAATTTAGTTTTAATCAAACTCAGATAAAAGCTTTACAAGAAACTGGTATTTTCGCGTCGGCTCCTCAACAATTTTGGTCGCTATTAGCAGAAGGAAGATTTACAGGAGACGTATGGGCTGTCCCAGAAGGAACGGCAGTATTTCCCCTCGAACCATTACTGCGAATAGAAGCACCATTATGGCAAGCGCAATTAGTAGAAACCTATTTGCTCAACTGCTTGAATTATCAAACATTGATTGCAACCCGAGCAGCGCGATCGCGAGATGTTGCAGGGGAAGAAACAACACTTTTGGAGTTCGGTACCAGACGAGCTTTCAGTCCGCAAGCATCGCTATGGGCAGCAAGAGCAGCTTTAGCAGGGGGGTTAGACGCGACATCGAATGTATTGGCAGCACTGCAACTCGGAGAAAAACCTAGCGGTACAATGGCTCACGCCTTGGTTATGGCGCTTGGTGCATTAGAAGGCAGCGAAGAAAAAGCTTTTAGTGCATTTCATCAATACTTTCCAGGGGCACCCTTATTAATAGATACTTATGATACAATCGCCGCCGCTCGTAAATTAGCAGCTAAAGTAAAAGCAGGAGAAATAAGTTTAACTGGAATTAGATTAGATTCTGGAGATTTGGTAGCATTATCAAAACAAGTTAAAGAAATATTGCCAGATACACAAATTTTCGCGAGTGGGGATATAGATGAATGCGTTATAGCCAAACTAAAACAAAACAATGCTCAGATTGACGGTTACGGTATAGGAACCCGGTTAGTAACGGGTAAACCGGTAAATGGAGTTTACAAACTTGTGGAAATCGAAGGTATTCCAGTAATGAAAAAATCTAGTGGCAAGGTTAGCCATCCTGGGAGAAAGCAAATTTTTCGCGAGTTTGTGAATGGCGAACTAAAGGCAGACACTTTAGGATTAGCTTCGGAAAATTATCCACACAAGCAGCCTTTACTAAAATTATTTATGAAAGACGGTAAATCCTTAGAACCTCAAGAGAATATTAAAACAATCAGAAACAGAACTGCCGCTTCAGTTGTCAGTTTACCCGCTCGCATTAGAAACCTAGATTCATCATCTTCTATGCCAATAGATATTTCCTCTTCTTTACAAAAACTAATTAAGGAAATAAATATAGATAGTCACTAATCACTAGTAAATAATAAATAATGCCCAAAGTTTAGTTAGCTACTAATTATTTTTTTATTTTTTAGTAAATTGTCAATAACCATCTACAACTAACAGCCGACAATGAAAATTGCCTTATTTGGAACCAGCGCAGATCCACCAACAGCAGGACATCAAGCAGTATTAATCTGGTTGTCGCATCATTACGATTCTGTTGCAGTTTGGGCAGCTAATAATCCTTTCAAGTCTCATCAAACATCTTTAGAAAACCGCGTAGAAATGCTGCGGTTGTTAATCGGTGATATTAATCCGGCAAGAGAAAATATCAGTTTAGAACAGGAATTGAGCGATTTAAGAACTATTAATACCGTAGAAAAGGCAAAAAAACGCTGGGGTAATCATGCTGAATTTGTTGTTGTAATTGGTTCGGATTTATTAAGTCAGTTTCAGCGTTGGTATCGAATTGAAGACTTGTTGCAAGAAGCAGAAGTATTGGTTATACCAAGACCTGGATATACCATAGATAACAGTAGTTTGAATCAGATAAATGACAAGGGAGGCAAGATTACAATAGCAAACCTCAAGGGATTAGATGTTTCTTCAACGGCGTATCGCGAACACGGCGACACTCAAGCTTTAACAAACTCAGTAGCTGCTTATATTAATCAAAAGCATTTATACGAATGCCAGGACTCAACCACAACCAAAGTTTACCGATCTTAAATCAACAGCCTTTAGCTGATTTCAAAGTCGGTGTTGACAATGCTATTTTTTCAGTTGATATCGCTCAAAACAGACTATTGGTTCTATTAGCCATGCGGGCTTGCGAACCATTTGCTAATACGTGGGGTCTTCCAGGTACTTTAGTTCGTGAAGGTGAGTCTTTAGAAGATGCTGCCTATAGAATTATGGCAGAAAAAATTTGTGTAGAAAACCTTTATCTAGAACAACTATATACTTTTGGCGGCCCGAAACGCGACCCCAGAGAAGCAAGCGATAGTTATGGGGTGCGTTATTTATCGGTGAGTTATTTTGCTTTAGTACGATTTGAGGAAGCTAAATTAATTACTGATAGCGTTGCAGATGTCGCTTGGTATCCGGTAAAAGAAATACCATCATTAGCTTTTGACCATAATCAAATTATTGCATACGGACACAAGCGTCTGCGGAATAAATTAGAATACTCTCCTGTAGCTTTTGATGTACTTCCAGAAAAGTTTACTTTAAACGATTTATATCAGTTTTATACCACCGTGTTAGGAGAAAATTTTTCTGATTATTCTAATTTTCGGGCGCGCTTACTCAAGTTAGGGTTTTTATTAGATACCGGAATCAAAGTGTCTCGGGGAGCCGGTCGTCCTGCTAGTTTATATAAATTTGATGCCAATGCTTTTGCACCTTTTAAAGACAAACCTTTAGTTTTTATCTAATTCAATCTAATACAAAATTTTAATTTTCAAATAAACAAGAAACAACTGAAATCGTTAATTTCTGAAACCTCTTACTTTTTCTGTTCTACTTACTATTAACTCATTCATAAATGAAAATTACAATAGCTCAAATTAATCCAATTATTGGCGATTTATCAGGCAATACCCAAAAAATTTTAGAGGCTGCAAATAAAGCAGCAGCAGATAAGGCAAATTTGCTATTAACTCCCGAACTTTCTTTATGTGGTTATCCTCCACGAGATTTATTGCTTAAGCCCGGTTTTGTCGCAGCAATGGGTACTAATTTAGTGCAGTTAGCTAAAGATTTACCTCCTGATTTAGCAGTTTTGGTAGGAACAGTTGAGGAAAATTCACAGGCGCATATTGCTGGTGGAAAAAATTTGTATAACAGTATTGCTTTGCTGCATCAAGGAGAAGTAAAACAAATTTTTCATAAGCGATTGCTGCCAACTTACGATGTCTTTGACGAACATCGCTATTTTGAACCAGGATTAAAAGCTAATCATTTCACCCTTGATGGCGTTAAAATCGGCGTTACAATTTGCGAAGATTTATGGAACGATGAAGAATTTTTCGGTAAGCGTAGTTATTCAATAAATCCTATTGCCGATTTATCCAGCTTAAACGTGGATTTAGTTGTTAATTTATCTGCATCGCCTTATACACAGGGAAAACAAAGCTTTCGAGAAGCAATGTTAAAGCATACTGCCCAACGCTTCGATCGACCAATTATTTATGTAAATCAGGTAGGAGGCAATGATGATTTAATTTTTGATGGTAGAAGTTTCGCTTTGAATCGAAAAGGTGAAGTTACTGCTCGTGCTTGTGGTTTTGATTCCGATTTATTACAGCTAGCATTTGATAAACAACAGCAAGATTTAAATTCCGGCTCTATAACTCCCGATTGCGAATCTGAAGACGAAGAAATTTGGCAGGCTTTAGTTTTAGGGGTAAAAGATTACGTTGGTAAATGCGGTTTCTCTAAAGTCGTTTTGGGTTTAAGCGGCGGTATTGATTCATCCATTGTTGCAGCGATCGCTACGGCAGCATTAGGCAAAGAAAACGTTCTCGGTGTATTAATGCCTTCTCCTTACAGTTCGGAATCTTCCATTCAGGATGCCGATGATTTAGCAAAAAATCTTGGTATTAAAACGGAGAAACTGCCGATAGGGAATTTAATGCAGTCTTACGATAGCACTTTTGCAGAATTGTTTGCAGACACTGAATTTGGATTGGCAGAAGAGAATATTCAATCTCGAATTCGTGGCAACTTATTAATGGCAATTTCTAATAAGTTTGGCTATCTTTTATTATCAACTGGCAATAAGTCAGAAATGGCAGTTGGTTATTGCACTTTATACGGTGATATGAATGGTGGTTTGGCTGTAATTGCCGATGTTCCGAAAACTCGCGTTTATTCTCTATGCTATTGGTTAAACAAAAATGGCGAAATGATTCCCGATAATGTTTTAACTAAAGCACCTAGTGCAGAACTCAAACCAGGACAATTTGATCGAGATTCTTTACCAGATTACGAGATTTTAGATGATATTTTGCAGCGCTTAGTCAACGATTATCAGTCAGTAGAAGAAATAGTCGCAGCAGGATACGATAGGGCACTAGTAAATAAAATTATCAAAATGGTAGCGCGAGCAGAATTTAAACGGCGACAAGCACCACCAGGAATAAAAATAACCGATCGCGCTTTCGGCACGGGTTGGAGAATGCCTATTGCTAGTAATTGGTTAAAAGTTGAAAATTCTTCCCAAAGTGAAGCTGTATCTGCACCTAATATTTAAAGACAAAAATCAAAAATCTATAATTATTTGTCATTGAAACTTTGATTTTTGCATAGCACTATGTATTTAGAATAAACTCTAATCTTATTAGCGAAAGCTGTCCGAAGAACATAAACAAGAAGAATCCGTCAAACAATAGTAAAGCTATGGTCTTAATATTTAAGCTTAATGTCATTTCATAAACTTAGCTTGTCCAAAAAAAACTATAATTTTATAGTTAATATGTAAGTGAATATACTATTGTGATTTGAGTACTATTTTAGTTAGATTCTAATTATATTTTTATACTAAATTAATCAGCACTTACGCAATGTCGATTTGTCATTGCGACGGTCACTACGTGTAGGGAAGCAATCGCAGGCTTTTTGCAATTACGTCGCTGTCGCTCGTAATGACGTAATTACCTTACTTTTGGGTAAGTCCTGTTAATATCATATTTAATTCTGTAGCGCTAACCCGCTTAGGGGTACGGCTATATAAAAAATCACAAAATTATGCTTTCTAATATTAGCCCTAAACTCATAGTTTGAGAGTTTTTTGCCTATCTGGGATACTTAAAAAGTGAAACCTATTTTATATACTATTAATCTATAGGAATCCGGTTTGAATATTGAAAACAATTAAGTACTTGTAGGGGAGGCAAAAAGCGGTGTAGATTTTCTTCCCGCTTTATTGCCGTTGTGTTATGGCTTCAGCCGTGAGCGCACCGAAATGTATATATGATGGTGCGTTGCGCGCAGCAAGCAACACAACGGCAGTATTGGGGGAGGAAAATCCACACCCGGACACTTGCTCGTACTGCGGGAACCTCCGCAACGCAGTGTCCTCCCAATCTGCCTCCCCTACGTGTTTTATGCCCTCTGGGCACGCTGCGCTAACAAAAATCTGCGGAGTAATCCTATATATCATCAAATCTTATTAACTATATTTCTATGCAAACAAATAATTCTCAGTTATCAGAGTTACAAAAAATAAATAAACAACTACAAGAAGATATATTACAACGAAATTTGCTTGAAGATAAGTTGCGTAGCTCCGAAGCTAAAATCAGAGCAACATTTGAAGCAATGACAGATATTGTAGTTATCCTCAATGTAGATAAATCTGAACTAATTGATATAGAAATTATACCGACCAAATACATTAATTCAGACAATAGTAATATAGATTTAATTAGTACAACAGTAGAACAGTTTTTTCAAGATAAAACTCGATTAGCTTGGTTAGAAAAAATCGAGCGGGCATTGAAACTTGTACAAACAGTTCATTATGATTACAGCTTAGCTGTAGAAGAGGCAAAATATTGGTTTAGTGCCAGTATTTCACCTATTTCTGAAACTCAAGCAATTTGGGTAGCCAGAGATATTACCAAACGAAAACGAACAGAACAAGCACTTGAAGAGTCAGAATTACGAGAACGAAAAAAATCACAAGATTTAGAAACAACCCTTTCTGAGTTAAAACTTACTCAAGCAAAATTGTTACTATCAGAAAAAATGGCATCTCTAGGCAGTTTAGTAGCAGGCATAGCTCACGAAATTAATAACCCTACTAGCTTTATTTATGGAAATATAGATGCAGCAACAGGTTATTTTCAAGATTTACTAAATTTGATTACTTTGTATCAGAAACACTATCCCGAACCAGTAAGAGAAATTAGTCAGCAGATAAGTGATATTGACTTAGATTTTATTACTAAAGATTTTCCTAATTTACTTCACTCAATGAACCAAGGTGCAGATAGAATTAAACAAATAGTCCAGTCATTAAAAGATTTTTCCCATCATGATGAAGCAAATTACAAGTTAGTAAATATTCACACAGGTATTGATAATACAATACTTTTATTACAACATCGTATACATCAAGTTCGTTGTCGCAAACAAATACAAGTCATCAAAGAATATAGCCTATTACCGAAAATAGAATGTTATCCAAAGAAATTAAATCAGGTATTTATGAATATACTTTCTAATGCAATTGATGCATTAGAAGAAGGCATAGAGAAAAATTACACTGACAATGCTTGGATTCGTATTGTTACAGAACTTACCGACAACAAAGCTGTAATTCGCATTGCTGATAATGGTATTGGAATGACTAAGCAAGTAAGCGAACGTATATTTGACCCTTTTTTTACTACAAAGACTGTAGGCAAAGGCGTTGGAATGGGATTAGCACTCAGCTATCAAATCATTGTTGATAACCATAAAGGCGAAATTAACTGTATTTCTGAATTAAAAAAAGGAAGCGAATTCATCATTTATATTCCCGTACATATAAGTTAGCATTTATAGCGCTTGCCGGTCTATTGAGGTACATCTTCAAACCTCACCCCTAACCCCTCTTCTTGTTAAAGAGAAGGGAGATAAAGAAAACTGTACTTCACGCTTATTAACAAACGCTATAAAAAAATGGCATATTTTACTCGTAGGAGAGGTAAAACCCGATATAAATATTACAGACAATAGAACGTTGTGGAGCAACCCATTAATCTATTTGCTGTTTACCGTAGGGTGCCCGTGACGAATTGTTGAAAATGACGATTCATAATCCTAGTCAATGTATCAGTTATAAAATAATTATTATTCTATTTTGATCGGCTTGAATTAATACCTTTTATTTTACCTTTTGAAATATTTGTGACTATAGATTAGCTCAATTTTATCTTTAGGAGCATGGATTTGTATCTTTAGGAGCAAATGCTTTGGCTAAAAAATAGTTCTTATGTTAGTTCGCTTTTAAAATTTTATATTTAATAATTAAGGTTAATCAAATTTAAAACATAATAAATGAATAAGTACCTAATTATGAAGAAGCCTAAAATATCTGTACATGAATTGTACGAGCATTCACAAGAGCTTCAGCAACGTTCCAAAGAACTCCAAGAACGCTCAAAGATATTTAGACGTATTTTACATGAGTGCGTTAATAAATCTAAATCTTAATTTGGTATATATTACCAGTTAATTTTTGCAGTTCATTAATCCTTTTAAGAAAAGCATTTGAGTTTACCTATGATATAGATTCACAGATATATTACGAAATCAATTAATAAAAAAGAATATTTTGGAGTTTTCTTATTCCAATTATGTAATATCACTTACATATTGCTGTAGAGCTTGAGAATGAAGCAAGTGGGATACATGTAGCAGGTTATCAACTCCCACTTTGCTTCGAGCAAATACTAATAAACGACACGAGCTAATAATTAAGATAATGTATTCTCGTGATGCACTCTAAGACAATTAAGCAATTTGAAAAATATGAAGTAGTTAATTGCTTTTAACTTTCAATGTCTCGCAACATCGCATCTATTCGGGCAACACCATCCCATTTTTTCTGGCTTTCATACAAATTTAGCGCTTTCTTCAAAGCCCCAGTTGCTTCTTTAGATTGACCTTTCTTCATTAAAATTCGACCCCGTAACTCGTAAGCTTGCGGGTTCTTAGGGTCTAATTCTACAACTTTTTCGTATGCCCATTTAGCATTATCGTATTCACCTAAACGCAATAAGATTAAAGCTAATCCTATGTACGCATTAACATTTTCACGATTGATTTGTATTGACTTACGATAAGCATCTTTGGCAGTTTTATTATCGCCCATGCTGCCGCTAACATAACCTAAAGCATATTGATAGTCAGCATTATTAGGATTTAACGATACAGCACGCCGGTAAGATGCTAATGCTGCCGGATAATTCCCTTGTTGGGCATATAAGTAACCGATGCCAGAATAAATGCTGCCGTTTTTTGGTTCTAAGCTCGAAGCTTGTTGATAAACTCTGATTGCGCCGTTAAAGTCACCAGATTTTACCAGCCTACGTCCTTCATCCAGCAATCTTTTAACTTGCTGAGTGCTTTTAGACTGCGCCACTTTAACTTGAGCCTGAGCCGCAGAAGGCATTGCAGCAGCAATGCTTCCTATTAAGAGAACACTGATGAGAGAGTATGTTCGATTGTACACAGTTGAATACCTGAAAGTTTTCGCAACTTTACCACAACTTAAATTTATGTTTGTCCATTAAAACAAAAATATCTTATTTTGAAAACTCTATTAGCTTACTTTTTTCTAACTTCATAATTAATTTATCGTTACTGCGATACAAAAGCGTTTATTCTAAGTAAATGTGCGGTTATACCATGTTTATTTATTATTTTCAGCAGTAAATCTCTGTATTAAGTAATTTCGCTGTTTAAAGCTAGTCTTTTAAAGACAATATATTTTTATTATATAGTTCTTTCAAGTAATTTCCGTACTAGGATATTTTGCTTCTTAGCAGTAAGTCACCAAAATCATGCGATCGCAATCACTCAAGTAGTTTTTAGTTAATCAAGATACATTTTTATATTTACAAGACTAACTGCTTGAGGTTAAATTACCTTTTCTAATAAAAATGCTAAGCTCGACTCTGTCCAAAATGAACAATTCAGTTTCTTTATCGGGCAAAAATCTTATCTTTCAGGCAAAGACTTTTTCTACACAACTTCTGCCCCATAAAGCTTCCAGCCTTAGCTATGTCATTACTAAAAAATGGACAAAGTCGAGCTAAGAAGATGGGCACAAAAGTAATTAATAGAACTCAAAACTTTTTATATAGCGGATTTAACTTGAGTCCAATACAGTCTTGTGAGGTGAGCATCCCTGCCCGCCCGGTTTTTAACAACTTTACTTGTATTCCATTTAACTGAAAACCACTATATCCTCCTACATCCCCCTTAAAAAAGGGGAAGGGAGGATAATCGGATAATTAAGCTAAAAACTATACTTTCGGGCACATCCTCTAAAGTAGAGATAACTACAAAATGTAGAGCGCATGGCTCGGGAAGGTTCTCATATTACACAGCAACTGCGGTAGGGTTTTAACTACTTAATAGTAGCTACAAATACAAATCTGCGTTTAGAAATATATTTGTACTAAAATTACGCAAAATACTAATCTAGCCGAGTTGCCAATAAAATTTTCAGCAAGAATGACGGCATCTGAGTAAATGAGATTGCGAACTCAAGTCCTTTTTAGTCAACAAGTTAGATAAGGAGGATTTTTTTAATTGCAAAATCAATAACAATTGTAATTACAACGCAATTTTGAAGGCAAATCAATGATTATAACTACTACAGACGTAATTCAAGGAGCTATTGTTGAATCCTATTTAGGAGTTGTAACCGCAGAAGTCGTTTACGGCAGTAATTTCATGAGAGATTTTTTTGCGGGTTTAAGAGATATTATCGGTGGACGAACTGGTAGTTATGAACGCTTGTTTGAAGAAGGGCAGCAAAAAGCCCTGGCAGAATTAGAAAAACGAGCGCAGCGTCTAGGAGCTAATGCTGTTGTAGGCATTGAAATTGATACCGGTACAATTAATGTAGACCAATCAGGTGTCTTATTATTAATTACCGCTGTAGGTACTGCCGTCAAAGTACGTGAATAAGTTTAAGCTCTATAAAGTTTTTTCGGTGAATTATTTTGTATAGCTTGAATAATTCACAAGTATTCTGGAGACAATACTTGCTTAAAAGTTTGATATTTTTTTAAATTAGTATCATGTCTCCAGTCTTTTTCCGTCTATGAAGAATGTCTATTCACCAAACTTTTAAATTCTGTTTCAGCAACAAGCAAAATCGGGCTACAATCTCTTAAAGACTGTTATATATGCAGCCATTTGCAAGTTATTTGTATCTAAAGCTTAAAGCTAAACTCTTATATAATAAGCATATTAGCCCATTACACCATAACTCCTCAACCTCAATTAAGTTGCATTTGTCTAAATGTATAATATCGCAAAAACATTATTTTTTACTAAAAAACTTTGATTAAAAGATAATAATAATATTTAAAAACAAATCTTAATAAAAATTTATTTTATGGCTTGATTTAAACATAATAATTTTATAGCTAAAGATAGAGGAAATAATTATTCCATTAGATAGATATCTAGAGATTATTTTTATCATTTAATAATGAAATATAAATAGCAATATTGCTAAAAAAAATAGTTTAAAAGCTAGGAGACAGTTAAATAATGTCTTATGTAAATAGAGTAGGTGAAGAAGTAATTAATGAGCCTGTTGTTGCCAGTCGAGTTGTGGATTACCACGATCGCGTTCGTTGGGGGCCAATAATATCCGGCTTGCTGGTTGGTTTAGCGACTCAATTAATCTTAAGCGCCTTGTTCGGTGCGATTGGAGCTAACTTTGTTTCTGACTCGAACACCCCCGGAAGCATTGCACCTAATATTGCTGGCAATGTAGGCATTTGGTCAACTGTTGCCTTATTAATATCTTTGTTTGTTGCAGGTTGGATAACTACTCGGGCTTGCGGCCCAATGAATCGTAGTACAGCCTTACTAAATGGAGCTATTCTTTGGGCTACAACATTAGCTGTAAGTTCTTGGCTGTTAGCAAGCGGTGTATCCGGAGCTTTCGGTGTTGCAGCTTATAATGCTGGGGAAGTAATCAACCAGATACAATTGCAAGGTGCTGATATTCAACAAAATGTACCTAACATAAATGCCCAGCAAGCTAGCCAAATTGCTGATGCAACGGCTAAAGGTTTATGGTGGTTCGTATTCGGCTCTTTACTTGGTTTAGTCGCATCAATGATTGGAGCCGCAGTAGGAGCGCGTACTCCTCGGGTTCGTCACCAAGCTTAAAATTGATATAGCAATATATACGATTTAGAATTAACAATTTTAAAAGCACCTATAGAAAGGTGCTTTTAAATGGAAAATATATAGTACTAATGTTCGACTATACAAAATGAAAGGATTAATTTAATCTCCTACTTTGATGATTTTGGTGAAATAACAGTAAAAAACAATAGAATTAACACAGTTAGCGTCAAAGTCGGTGGAGTCGAAACCTGTATATCTCATGGATTTTGTTAATCTTGCATCCCAGTTAAATGCTGGAACGATAGTACCAGAGGGGATTGTAATTATCACCTTTTTAGGAGTTTTGATAGTAGACTTGATTTTAGGACGTTCGTCCTCACGCTGGATTGGATATCTAGCAGTGGCAGGTTTACTTTCTTCTTTGGTCGCTTTATATTTTCAATGGGATAATAGCAATCCCATATCATTTATTGGTGCCTTCAATGGCGATGACCTTAGTATCGTGTTTCGCGGTATTATTGCTCTGTCTGCCGCTGTCACTATTTTGATGTCAATTCGCTACGTTGAACAAAGTGGTACGGCATTAGCAGAGTTTATTGCTATTTTGCTTACTGCTACCCTTGGAGCAATGTTTCTATCGGGAGCTTCGGAACTGGTGATGATTTTCATCTCCTTGGAGACTCTTAGTATTTCCTCTTATTTATTAACAGGTTATACCAAGCGCGACCCGCGTTCCAACGAAGCAGCCTTGAAATATTTATTGATTGGTGCTTCAAGTACTGCTGTTTTCTTGTATGGTGTTTCCTTGCTTTATGGTTTGTCTGGCGGACAAACTCAGTTAAACGCCATCGCTACCGGTATAGAAACAGCAAACCTAGGGCAGTCTTTGGGTATAGTGATTTCTTTGGTGTTCGTCATTGCCGGTATTGGTTTTAAAATATCTGCCGCACCTTTTCACCAATGGACACCAGATGTATACGAAGGGGCACCAACTCCGGTAATTGCATTTTTGTCAGTAGGTTCTAAAGCGGCGGGTTTTGCTTTAGCTATCCGTATACTAACAACAGTATTTCCTTTGGTTGCTGGTGAATGGAGATTCGTATTTACTGCTTTAGCCGTATTAAGTATGATATTGGGTAACGTTGTTGCCCTGGCTCAAACTAGCATGAAGCGGATGCTAGCTTATTCATCCATTGCTCAAGCTGGCTTTGTGATGATTGGTTTGATTGCGGGTACCGAAGCGGGATATTCCAGCATGATATTCTATCTGCTAGTTTACCTGTTTATGAATCTTTGCGGTTTTACCTGCGTAATTCTATTCTCTCTACGCACTGGAACCGATCAAATTACTGAGTACTCTGGTTTATATCAGAAAGATCCGCTGTTAACTTTAGGATTAAGCCTTTCCCTGCTTTCTTTGGGAGGAATACCCCCATTAGCCGGGTTCTTCGGAAAAATTTACTTGTTTTGGGCCGGTTGGCAAGCAGGTCTTTATGGCTTAGTCTTATTAGGATTAGTTACCAGCGTAGTTTCTATTTACTATTACATCCGCGTCGTCAAGATGATGGTAGTAAAAGAACCTCAAGAAATGTCCGACGCAGTTAAAAATTATCCCCCCATCAGTTGGAACTTACCTGGATTAAGACCATTGCAAATTGGTTTGGTAACAACTTTAATTGCGACTTCTATTGCTGGAATTTTATCAAATCCTTTGTTTACGTTAGCAAATAATTCTGTTGCTAATACTCGTATATTGCAGCAATCAATGGCTCCTAGTCCACAGGTAAGTGTACTTACAAACAAGCTACCCTAAGAAGATTGCTTTTCCACTCTTTGGCTAAAAGTAGTTTGAGCGTGATTGTTCTTCAATAAAG
Source organism: Rivularia sp. MS3 (assembly GCA_019192545.1). GTDB lineage: Bacteria > Cyanobacteriota > Cyanobacteriia > Cyanobacteriales > Nostocaceae > Rivularia. The sequence continues at coordinate 72,623 of JAHCMI010000026.1, forward strand.
TAACGTCAATCGTAAATGGCTGTTCGCTTATTTCGCAACAGCCATTTTTTTGTGCATTTATCGGATTACGCAACCGGCATATTTTTTCGTAGGGAAGGCAAAAAGCGGTGAAACAGTTCCGTTTTAAGAGTTCTCTCTATCAGCAACTGTTGAATCCGAAAGGTAGCGATCGCCGAAATTGTTCCATTTGAAATGAAATTTGCTCTGAGTAAGTCTTATTTTATTTTTCTAGGATTAATATACCCATTTTTACGCTTAGTCAAATAGATTCTTGTGGAATGCACATCTGTGTAGGATTTCAGCCAATGTCATTGATACAGCACTCAACCTAAAACTGCTATAGCATTTAGCTCAAAAATCTAAAAGCTCAGATATAAATATTTTCACAGTTTATAAATAAATCAGTTAACATAAAATCATCTATCAAAAGTAATAAATATTTTTTAAAAAAATTATTTCATAAGTTACTTACTACATTCTCAGCCAAAAATCTATAGCTGTTAAACGCTTATTTGATGCCTATTAGCTTGATGTATTATTTTTTACTTATTTTAAATTTTGCGCTTATGGATTAGCTTTATAGAGATATCAAGAGAATTTAGCAGCTATTATTTTTTATGAATTAAGAAGCAAGCACAAATCAAGCAATATAAAAGTCAACGTATTTTGACATTTAAGTTTTAATACTTATTATAAAAGTTATTAAAAATACATTAATACAAATTAAAATTATCTTCAGTTTTTTTAATACATTGTAAATAAAAATACTTGTTCTAAATATTAATCGAACTACAATAGCACTTTTAATTCATAGTTTGTATTGTCTTTAGCACTATATGACAAGACAACTTATGAGAAAAAAAAGTGATTTAAGTACTATCAGTAAAAGGTTTTAGTTATTGTGAATGACTAAGACAGTAAATCTATAATTGATTCTACTGCTGTTAAATCCTCAGCAGTCAATAGTAGTATTTTAGACTACGGGTAAGTATTGATTAATATTCGATATCTGTCTATATGAGTTTTTTAAAAGGAAAATACTAGTATAGAATTTAATTTAGTAATTTGAAATATAAAATCAAATTTTATTTGGATGTATTTACGTATATTAATTATGATGTCGATACTTAGATAATAATGAAGGAAGTTAATTCCTAAAAACTCAATCGATAATTAGAACTTGAACGACAGCGACAAGATAGTACTTGTTGGGTCTTGAAGCAGCGATATTCGATTGTGATTTTTGCTAGTTAAATAGTTTTTTAATTGGGGATACAGAAAATGAAAGAAGTCCTTGCACATATAGAAAACAAAAAGCAGGAATTTGCAAAAATGCCATTGTTTGAATACATGAAAGATACAAGTATAGATCCTAGGCAAAGATTAGCTTGGGCACCTTGTGCTGCTCCTTTTGCAATGGGTTTTGCAGAGCTAAATAGAGATGTTTTTCGAGACGAGCAAGCTAATGATCCAATACAAAAAGTTATAAATCAGCATACTTGTGAAGACGATCATCATTGGCTATGGTTTTTGAAAGATATTGAAAGATTAGAAATGAATAAAAATTTAAAATTTACTGATGCACTAACATTTTTATGGAGTGAAGAAACAAGAATCCCGCGCTCAGTTATTTACGAGCTGTATAAACAGACTTTTAAAGCTTCACCTATTCATAAGTTAGTCGTTATTGAAGTTATAGAGGCAACAGGTAATATCCTCAATTCTGCTACAGCGTTAGTAACTAAAGAATTGCAAAACATTAATGGTAAAAATCTTTTATACTTTGGAGATGTTCATTTATCTGTAGAACCTGGCTATGTTATAGGTATAGAAAACATAGATAAATTCATAAAAGAAATTACGCTTACACAGCAAGAAATGAATGATTATTTTGATGTAGTTAATCAAATATTCGATCTATTTATCGAATTGACCAATGCACTTCTTATTTACGCAAAGAAGCATGAGATAAAACAATTAGCTCAGTCTGGTCAAATTAATTGATTTGTGCATTATTAAACTAGATTTATTAATGCATAATTTCTATCTACATAAGTGACAAAAGCTTTATCAAGTATAAACAAATCATTTTGGAGAAAAATTGATGAAGATAGTTAATGAATTAGAATATTTGATTATTGGCGCAGGTCCTGCTGGACTTCAGCTTGGCTACTATTTGGAAAAAGCTAATCGCAATTATCTTATCCTTGAAGCTGGAAGTAAAGCGGGTAATTTCTTTAGTAAATTTCCTAGACATAAGAAATTAATATCTATTAATAAAGTCTATACAGGCTATGAAGACTCAGAAATAAATCTTCGTTGGGATTGGAATTCTTTATTAAGCGATAGTGAAGAAATGCTGTTTAAAAATTACAGTAAAGAATATTTTCCTCATACAGATGATTTAGTCAGATATTTAGGTGATTTTGCTAACCACTTTAACCTAAATGTTAAATATAATTGCCAAGTGGTTAAAATCGCCAAAAATCATAAATTTATGGTGATAGATAGTAATGGAAGTGTTTATTCAGCAGTTCGCTTAATTATTGCAACTGGTTTTAGTAAACCATATGTTCCAGAAATACCTGGAATTGAATTAGCAGAAAATTATACAGATGTATCTATAGATCCAGAAGATTTTGCTAATCAACGAGTATTGATAATTGGTAAAGGAAATTCTGGGTTTGAAACTGCCGATAATCTGGTTGCAACAGCCTCACTTATTCATATAGCCAGTCCTACACCAGTAGAAATGGCATGGAAAACTAAATATGTTGGGCATTTAAGAGGCATTAATAATAACTTTCTTGATACTTATCAACTTAAGTCGCAAAATGTAGTTTTAGACGCGAATGTAAACAAAATTGAGTTTAATAAGGATAAATATACCGTTACCTTTACTTACGGACATGCAGATGGAGAAATCGAGGACTTAGCTTATGACCGTGTTATAGTTTGTACTGGTTTTCGTTTTGATAACTCGATCTTTGAGGAATCTTGTCAACCGGAGTTAACAATTGATAATCGCTATCCTAATCAAACTAGTGAATGGGAGTCAACTAACGTCAAAGATTTATATTTTGTTGGAGTATTGACTCACATGCGGGACTATAAAAAGAAACAATCCGGTTTTATTCATGGATTTCGTTATAATATTCGGGCATTACATCAAATATTAGAACGTAAATATCATAATCAACAGCTACCTTGTCAAATAATTGACTGTAGTGCTGAAAATTTAACCCAGACTATTATCCAAAGAGTAAATAAAAGCTCGGGTTTATGGCAGCAAACAGGCTACTTATGTGACCTTGTTATTGTTTCAAGAGACAACAAGAAAATACGATATTACGAAGATATTCCTACCGAATATATACATGACAGCGATTTAGGTAAACAAGAACATTACTATACCATAACTTTAGAATTTGGTCTTGATATTATATTTGCAAGTCCAGATCCATTCGCAGTTGAGCGAATTCATAAAGATGATACTGAGCGAGCTTCATTGAGTTCGGGTATACATCCCATCATTCGTCGTTTCTATGGTAAAGAATTAGTGGCAGAACATCACGTTATCGAGGATATAGATAGTGAGTGGTTAGAAGATGTTCATATAAAGCCATTGCTAGAATTTTTGAATTACCAGCTATTAAATGAACAAAAGACTATTCGATTAAAAGCAGCGTAGCAAATAGCCAAAATAAACTGATTTATATAAAGACGTAGCAATGCTACGTCTGTTTTGTTTTAATGCATTAGACATCTCCGAAAACAACCAAATTCTTACTATCACTACCTTTAAAAGTGCGATCGCCAAATCGCGAAGGTAGTTAGTTTGTACGCTAAAATAATGCTTTGAGATGCTTACTATTAATAACTAGCCAAAAAACAGTATATATTGGAACCAATTTACTCTTGGCATATTGAATTATTTATAGTCATAAAATAAATGTACCTATTCGCAATCGCACAAGTCCACAAATTGTCATAATTATCTGTTCATATTTACTTGGTTTTAATCTAAACCTTTCTTGGGCTACTCGAAATATTTTTACCAAACGGATTAGATGTTCAACAAAAATGCGTTCCGAAGCTAACTCTTTATTTATTCCTTTTTGTTCTGGAGTTAATTCTTGTTTTTTCGGCTTTTTATGAGGAGTTTTAATTAACTCTTCTCCTTCATAAGCCTTATCTCCATTAAATTTTTGATTTGGGTCAAACCCTTTTCGGGATTCACGAAACAATTTCACATCACTTTTAGGTCCTGGTTTACCTGCTACAACATCAACAATATCTTTACCGTCTGGTAAAACGATTAATTGATTTTTTCGAGTATGGTTTTTCTTTTTACCTGAGTAATATTTTTTTTGCTCTGGATATTCTCCAGGTCTCTCTATAGGCTGCTCACAGCTATCGACTATTAACTCATACTCTGTTAAAAGTTCTTGAACAATTTCGTAATCATTTGAGTTTTTTTTACCTGTTCAAGTAGACTTGGTGGTAGCAGTTTACCTAAAATTGGAACCCAGTAATTAAACGTATCATTTGCTGTTGTTTCACTCACATCAAATTGAATCCCAAGTAATTGAAATGTTGTAAATTGTCGCAAGTATATTAGAGTCAATAATATTTGTTCTTCAAGAGATAACTTTGTTTTGCGACCACCCCCTTTTTTTATAATTCTTGTTTTCCTTAATTCTACTTCTGATTGGGTTTGAGTATGTAGGTTAATCGCTTGCTTTATTAGTTGTTTGAACTGGTCGTAATTTAGACCCACTAATCTTTGTGCTTCTTGGGGATGCTTTTCGATGTACCCTAACATTGAATTCATATTCTTAACCTTTATAAAGGTTGATTGAATATTATTTTACCAGATTTTATTTATATTCCGGAGATGTCTATTGGTATTTCAATTAAAAATTCAGTTCCTTTCCCTACTATGGAATTACAACTTAACTGCCCATTATGTTTTTCAACAATAATTTTATAGCTAATAGATAAACCTAATCCCGTACCACTTCCTACCGGTTTAGTAGTGAAAAATGGATCAAATATTTTTTGTTTGATTTTCTGCTCGATTCCACAACCATTATCTGCAACTCTAATTCTGACAATATTTGAGTTTGCTATTTCTGTAGAAATACGAATCGTCGGATTTTTCAAATTATGAGTTTGTCCGTGTAAATTCTGTAATGCATCGACTGCATTACCCAAAATATTTAAAAATACCTGATTTAATTGGCTCGGATAACAAACAATTGCAGGTAATTCTCCATATTCTTTGATAATCTGAATCTCAGAACAGCTACCTTTTGCTTGAAATCTGTGTTGTAAAATCATCAATGTGTTGTCTATTCCTTCGTGGATGTCTACAGACTTCATTTCCGCTTCATCCAAACGAGAAAAATTACGTAAACCCAAAACAATATTACGAATACGCGAAGTTCCTACCTCTATTGAATTAAGAAGTTTAGGTAAATCTTCTGCGACAAAATCTAAATCTATTTCTTCTGCTTTTTGTTGAATAACTGAATCTGCTTGGTTTAATCTTTGGCGATAAATCATTATTAAGTCTAATAAATCCTTAACGTATTGATTTACGTGATTGATATTACCATGAATAAAATTGACGGGATTATTAATTTCATGGGCGATTCCTGCCACCATTTGTCCTAAACTGGACATTTTTTCAGTTTGAATTAGCTGAGACTGCATACTTTTCAACTCTTTTAAAGTTGATTTCAAAGCTTTATTTTTGTCGTAAATTTCTTGAGTTCTTTGAGATACTTTTTCCTCTAATTTTTGATTGTAATTTTCCAAATCTTCCTTAGCATCAATCAAATTATTATAGAGTATTGCATTTTTGATTGAAATTGCAGCTTGATTTGCGATTAAATTCAGCAGTTTTATACGATTATGAGTGAATACTCCTATTGTCAGCTTATTCTCAAGATAAAGAATTCCGAAAAAATTTCCTTGATTAATAATCGGAATACACAATATGCTTTTAGGTTGCTCGCGGACAATATAATTATCAGCAGCTAAAAAATCTTGAGAGTTAGCATCATCTAAAACTACGGTTCCCTTAGTACGCTTGACGTAATTGATTAAGCGAACAGGAACATCTTTGCTGCTTTCTAAAGGAATAGATGGCAAGTCTGTAGAAATAGACGAAATATTTGTATTGCGACTAATAGCAATTAATTCTAAATCTGAATCTGCCTTTTTACTTAAAGCCAAAGCACATTTAGAAGCACCAGCATTCTCCATAATGACTTCCATTAATTTTGAAAGTACTTCGTTTAGCTTCATTTGTTCCGCAAGCGCTTGAGAAGCTTTAATTACGGATTCTAAATCTAAAAATTTAGAAATAGTTTGTTTTGTACCAGAAATAGTTTTATCATGACTAATTTTAGGTAAATCTAAGGCTTGATTAGAAGAGTTCTGTTTGCTCGAATCATTATTTTTATCTTCTTCAAGAAGGATATGATAAAGTAATTGATGATAGCGCTTTTGCATATCTTTTACTTTAGCTTTTGCACCCCAACGAATATAGCCGTAATAAGCATCATCTAAATAAGCTTTAGCTATTTTTTGCTTATCCCATTTGAGATAGAACTTAGCTGCAAGTTCGTTAGCAAGTGCTTCTTCATGAATATATTCGTTTTCTTTTGCTCCAGTAATCGCTAAATCAAATAGTTCCATTGCTTCAAGCCTATTACCTAAAGCATTATATTTTTCCGCTTCTACTAAATGGAATTTATGCAGATAATTCATAGGAGCATAATTCGCCCAATGATGCATTTTTTCTTGATTCGCATCTACTTTTTCTAAAAATTTTTGTTTTTCGGATTCGGAAGCTTCAGAACATAATGCTAAGCGTGTCAACGAATCGTAGAAATAAAATTGAGGAGTAATCTGCATTCCTATCCCTGCATATAAAAATTTATTCGCTTCAACAGAATTTTCTAACGCTTTGACAAATTCACCTGATAAATAGCATAAATGAAGCTTACATATATGTAAATGTAGAAGCGCTATTCCATCATTTGCTTTTAAATGTAGCGGTAATGTTTCATTTTCATTATATGCTTCACCATTTAAATCATATACATTTTTTACATCGCCTTTTAAATTTAAAACAGTTTGTCTATAAATTTCACTCCAGTAATAAATTCTATTTTGCTTAATTTGATAAATAGCATTACTATAGTCAGCTATCTCGTGTTCTAAAGCATTTAATTCTTTTCCTGTAAAATAGGCATGATAGGAATAAGTAATTAAAGCATAAGCTGCAAATTCAAAATTACCGCTCTCTGTACCATAAGAATAAGTACTTAACAAAGCCTTTAATGTATCATTTATATGCTCTTTCCAAGGTTTTAGAAACTGATTGAATGTTTCATTAACCTTTACTGATATTTCTTTTAGTGTATATTTATCTACTAAGGTTTGAGCTAAATTTCCAAACTGATATCCAGTTTTTATATCTCCTACTATTCCGCATAAAATTAACCCATAGGTAATGTATGCCAAGGTAGACAAGGGAGCATTTCCATACTGGCACGATAAATTAATTTGTTGAAAGCACATAAGCGGCATCAATTTTGGAAAGCTTTGATAAGCAAGTGTAATAGCACTCGAAAGAATACGCATTGCTGCCAAAGGCTCTGCTTCTTTCATTTCTGGTAAGTCAGCTAACTCCTTTATTTCTCTTCCTGCAAGATAAGAACCTGTGTGTACCATAGCTTGTTCAACATCTGATTGGCTGGGATTTTCAGGAAATTCTATTCCCAACTGCTTGAGAACCTTTAATGCTGTATCAACAGCTTCTATTGCTTTACCTTGCGCTCCATAAGCCTGAATTCTAATTTCATAAACCTTAACTTTTTCTAACAGTGTTTTAGCTTCTGCTAACACTACTTCCGCAAATTCTTCCGAAGCTTTAAAGTCTCCAGTTAAATAAGTAACTTCAGCTAATGCTTCATGTAAATTCAAGCTTAGCTCGTACTCAGTGTTCCAAGAATTTGAAACAAGCAGTTTTTTTCCTGTATTTAAATAACTTAATGCTGCTTCATAAGCTGTTGATGAGAGAGCTTTTTTTCCAGCCAGCAAGTTCATTTTTGCTAACTCGCAGCGTTCTTGTTCGGAGTCAATTAATTCTATAGCTTTATTAAACTGGTTCACAGTTTCAAAAATATCTTCTTCCCATGATTCAGCAGAAGTTTTTTCTAATAACTGCTTTCCTAATTCTAAATGAATTTGCTGTTTTTCTGATTCGGGAATTAATGAATACGCTGCTTGTTGAACTCTATCATGTATAAATTTGAAATGAGTTGCTCTTAAATGACCTAACGGTATGCCTTTTTTGTCTTCGCTATCAATAATTAATGCCGTAATTTCATCTTGAAGATGTGATGATTCGCTTTGTTTGTCTACAGGTAACACTAACCCTTGTAATACAGAATCCCATAAGTCTGTTATTGTATCAACTGTAGGCTTTTGATTCATTATAGAAAGTGTTTTTAAATCAAATTGATTGCCAATACAAGCGGCAAGCTTGAGAAGCTTTTGATTATACATTGGTAGCCTTTGGATCTGAAGCGCCATAAACTCTACTACGTCATCCGTAAAAGCTAACTTTCTTACATTTGCAACATCGCATTCCCAATGACCTACGTCATAATTGAATTTAATAACTTTTTCTGTATATAAATTATTGATAAATTGGTGAATAAAGAATGGATTACCTTTAGTTTTAGCAAATACGACTTGAGTCAACGAAACAACGCTGTCTACTTCGCATTTCAGAGTGTCAGAAATTAAGAAACTTAAATCACCTTGATGCAAAGGTTCTAAGTTTAAAGTAGTGATATTTATTTGAGCTTTGACTATTTCTCGAATCGTTGAGTTTAGTAAATGTTTGCGACCAATTTCATTATCTCTATAAGAGCCAATCAATAATAAAGCATCATCATTTTCATTCAGATTTGCTGGACTAAAATTAGGCATCTGGATAGCAGATTTTTTATTAGAGATGGCTAAGTTTTGCATTGAATTTTGCTGGCTGATTAGTAAGTTGAAAAGGTCTAAAGAAGCCGCATCTGCCCATTGTAAATCATCTAAAAATATAACTAACGGATGTTTCCGGATTGCAAAAATTTTCACAAATTTATTAAACAAGAATCTCAGTCTATTCTGAGCAGTGATTCCAGATAATGCTGCTGCTTTCGGTTGAGGTCCGGTAATTAATTCTAATTCAGGAATCAAATCAATAATTACTTGAGCTTGGTCACCCAAAGCAGCAAGTATAGTTTTTTTCCATTGCTTGACTTGCGTTTCATTTTCGCTCAAAATTTGTTCAATTAAATCTTTTAAAGCTTGTACCCATCCTAAAAAAGGAATATCCTGCTGTAATTGATTAAATTTTCCTGTAATAAAATAGCCTTTTTCTTTCAATACCGGCTTATGTATTTCATTTATAACTGCGGTTTTCCCCATTCCGGAGTAACCTTTTACTAAAATTATTTCTATACCCTTACGAACTTCTTCTTCTCTTTCTAAGTGATGCTGAGGAGGGTTAATTACTCTATCAAAAGCAGCAAGTAATTGTTCTACTTCTGCATCTCGCCCATAAAGTTTTTCGGGTATTGAAAACCGGTCGGATATATCTTTAGTTGCTAATTCAAAAGGTTCTATATGATTATTTGTTTGTAAATTTTTTAGACACCATTCCAAATCATATTTTAATCCAAAAGCACTTTGATAGCGGTCTTCAGCATTTTTCGCCATCAATTTACAAATAATCTCAGAAATTACGCGAGGAATATTATATTTGAGAATTTTTTGTAATGGTGGCTGCTTAGAAATATGAGAGTAAATCAACTCTAATGGATTTTGGTTATCAAAAGGTAACTCTCCAGTTAGCAGTTCAAACAAAGTTACACCCAGAGAATAATAATCGGCTCGATAGTCAATACCTCGATTCATCCTACCAGTTTGTTCTGGAGAAATATAAGCGAGGGTACCTTCTAATACGTCAGGGTTGACAACAAATTGAACTTCTCTGGGTAAAATAGTAGAAATACTAAAATCTGTAATTTTGATTTCTCTAGTTTTAGGATTTATTAAAATGTTGTCTGGTTTAATATCTTTATGAATTATTTGGTTACTATGTAAATGATTTATTGCAGAAGTGATTTCAATCGCGATATTGAGAAAATCTATGATGAAACTAGGATTAGTACGTACCTTTTCTAAATTCCAGCGCTTTAATTCATCTCTAAGTGAAATACCTCCGAAGTCTTCCATGACAAAAGCTACGCTTTGATGAAAATGTTCCAAACTATAAGATTTGACGATACTGGGTATATTTAAATTTTTAGTCAGTATGTATTGATTGCGAAACTGAGCGATTTCTTGAGGAGTAGGATTTTCCTTCCGCATCATTTTTATGACTACAGGCTTTTGATCTTTTTCTCTAATTGCTTTATAAATAACCGTTTGATCGCTTGAGTATAAATGCTCAATAATTAGATAACCAGAGATTTTAGACAATCTTGAGGATAATAAAACCATCTTTGCTATTCCAATTTACTACTGTGTGTTAGTTTTATTGTTCCCATCAAGCTACTAACTGTATCAGCAGAAAGTATAAAAAAGCAGATAATGTATAATTATTGTACCAAATATTACTTATTTAACTTCTGAAAGCTTTGCTAGAAAGGAGTTTAATTAAAGATAAAATAAATATTAAATAATGTTATGTATTCTTTTTGTCAAATATTTAATAATGTAATCCTCTTTTTCTAAGTGTAATTACTGTGAGACTTTATGCAAAAGTGACAAAATTGCTTGCTTACTTAGCAGAGGCGTTAATGCAGTACGTCCGCAGGATATAGTAATCTTCCGAAATGCTGGAATAATCTACACTTAGCAGTCAAGGGGTAAATATGTCGCCCAGCGAATAATGAAATAATTCTGCGACTTTTATGTAAGTTCTAATTTAAGTGAATTTTAGGGTAATGATGATTTATCTTACTTTTTACTAGTAATGCATTTTATTAATTGTCAGGGGTCTGAAACGTAAAAAATGATTATAAGCTCCCACTTTTTTTCCATAAACATTAACTAAAAAAGAACGCTAACTACATCACTTCAGTTGAAAGTTTAAAAATAGTTTTCAATGTTTGTAATCAATATTTTATTCAAATAAAATATTGATTACACAGGCTATAATCAGAATTGAAGTAAAATTTGATGTTTGCCAAGACAGTTATTTTATTTTTTGCTTGATATAAGCAACAACCTGAGTCAACTGTTTTTTCAAACCGTCTATTTCTGTTTGCATTTTCGCCATTTTCTCGTTCAGTGCATGTATTTCTGCTGAAGAATTAGGAAATTCTGCACTCACAGTTCCATTGGTTCCGTTTGTTCCATTAGTACCATTATGGTGAGCAGTGCCTACAGTTGCAGGTTGTTTTCTTGGTTGTTTTGCCTTCGCCATTGCAGCTTTTATAGAGCTAATTAGCTGTTTTTGGTCAAAAGGTTTATTGAGAAATTCAAAATGCTCAAAAGGCTCAGAAATTTTTTCTGTAACTTCCTCTTTACGTCCTGACATTACAACCAAAGGAGTTTTTCTTAAATCTGGCTGTGCTTGAATTTCTTGATAAACTTCCCAACCGCTCATTTTTGGCAGTAGGAAATCTAACATAATTAAACTAAATTTTTCCTTACGAATTAATTTAAGCCCCTCTAAACCGTCTTTTGCTTCCAACACCTGGAAGTTTCCTGGGGGTAGCATTTCCCGAACTTTGACTCGCACGACTGTAGTGTCATCAATAACTAAAATTTTATTATTTGCCACGATATTTCGCTCTAAAAGATAATTTAGGTTTAAATGGCGTTTTCGCCGATAGCCGAATACTAGAGTTATCCCACTATATCCAAAATATATATTGATTGGGGGAGAGTAATTTCCGAGAAAATAGCAATTGTATAGGTGTTTTATAAAACATGATATAAAGCGTACTACCAGTTTTATGTATTGCTTTAGAAACAATGTTTTTTTGCTAAAAGATAGCGGTATAACAGTCATTCAAGGATATTAACCGATTTATGGAGAATAACTATTTCTCGGTAATTTAAAGTAATTTTTCTGTATTTAGTGCAATAGTTAACTATAAATATAAGTATTAAAACTTAAGTACGTAAAAGTTCCTCCGAAATCTTGACATACTGTTTGCTTCTTTTTAGTCTTAGTCGCTTCAAGTTTGTTGGTTTGTATAAGTTGACCGTAATTTACATCTCGCACTATTTTTATAATCGCTTTACTCACGCCTTGACAAAAAATCAAAGTAAATAAACAAACTGTGTTTCAACCTACTCGAAGCCGTGTATAGTATGATTTATCAGATTTTTTTAATTTTTGTAAATCTGATTCATTCTTAGAGGACGTTTTTGAAGTATACAAATATACTTGTAAACTTTCTGTGAACGCGGAGCGATTTCCGGGAGAGTAACCACTGAATCTGCAAGGAGAAAGGCTTTGAAACCCCCATTCCTTACTTCGGAAAGGAAATAGGGAATTAGGTTTGCAAAAATCGGATGTAAAACATAATACTTTTTTACCCATCCTCTAAGGCAGTTGAAAACTACTTGTGTTACTTGTACAAGATTTAAAATTTAATCTACTTAATCTGTATTACTTCAAATAAATAGCAGATGTCTACAAAATCTACAAAAAAAGCTTTTATTAAATCGGAAATTAAAGCAATGCCACCGTGGTTGCGTCGTCCTATTGGTAATGCTAGCGAACTTTCTACAGTTCAACGCATCGTCAAACAACGGCAGATTCACACAATTTGTGAAGAAGGTCGCTGTCCTAATCGGGGAGAGTGTTATTCTCAAAAAACTGCGAGCTTCTTGTTGATGGGGCCTACTTGCACGAGGTCATGCGCTTTTTGTCAAGTAGACAAAGGTCATGCACCAATGCCATTAGACTCAGAAGAACCGCTAAAAGTCGCACGAGCAGTACAGCTTTTAGGACTGCGCTATGTGGTATTGACTTCAGTTGCCCGCGATGATTTGTCTGACGGAGGTGCAAGCTGGTTTGTTAAAACTATGGAAAATATCCGTCAGCTGAACCCAGAAACTCAAATAGAAGTACTTACACCAGATTTTTATGGAAAAATAGAGCCGATCAAAATAATTACCTTAGCAAAACCGGCTTGCTATAACCATAATATAGAGACAGTCAAACGCTTGCAGAATCCGGTTCGCCGAGGAGCTAAATATCATCGTTCTTTACAGGTACTAGAACTAGTTAAACAAATCGATTCTAATGTTCCAACCAAATCGGGCTTAATGCTTGGACATGGCGAAACTGTCGAAGAAGTAATTGAAACGATGAAAGATTTACGTAGCGTCCAGTGCGATCGCCTTACCATCGGTCAGTATATGAGACCTTCTTTGGAGCATTTACCCGTACAGAAATATTGGACACCAGAAGAGTTTGAAGAATTGGGCACAATTGCACGTAGTTTGGGATTCGAGCGCGTTCGCTCTGGTCCATTAGTTCGCAGTTCTTATCATGCCGCCAGTGAATAGTCAACTATCTACAGCATTTATATTAAGAAGCAAATGTAGTAGATTAGCAGTTTTGAGCATTTTATGAAAATCTTTTTAACAAATTCCGCGAAAAACGACACCTATTTGGTATTTGTTAAGAAGTCCTTAAATTAGGAGAAACGATTATGGCTGTGCGGCTCGTTTGAATTAGGAACCCAGCGGTCAGCAGATTACTGATGCAAGCAGGTGTATGAATTCAGAAGGCACGCGGAGGATAGATAACCTCCAAAACCTTTAACTGTGAAGAGGATACAGGTGCAAGACCTGTCCTTCAAGGGTGAAGTGACTCTCTATCTGACCCCACCGAGCAAGGAACAATCCACCAACAGGTGCCAAGCGGAGTGAAGCGGGTGACAGGACGCAATCAGATGTCTACGGGCAACACTGGCGTTAATGAGGAAGAGATAGAATGCGATGGGCAACCGCGCATCATTGGTGAAACCGAGTCCTAGAAAAACGTCTTATCGTTGAGCAGCCTACTGACTCCGACATCTCGAATTCCCGCAGCAATAAGTCATATTAGCTGCAATCCCTGGGAAGATGTCAGGCGAATTGGCTCCACCTAAGTCTCTATAACATCTTCTTCACGGAACGAGTAAAAACGTTAAGTTAGTTCAAAGATGGTCGAACCTTTGATAGGTGGTGATTCCACGGAAACCTAACTAACGGGTAGGATGCTAACGGAAACTGTTAGCGGGTATTCAGAAAATATATCTTTGGAGAAATCATGGTTAGACTAGCCCCCTTGGGTTATGAACTTTGGCAACGATTACCGTGGAAGAAATTCCGTAGAAATCTGTTCCGATTACAAAAAAGAATATTTAAAGCTGTAAGAGTTGGTGATATGACGAAAGTCAAAAATCTTCAAAAGCTTGTTTTGAAATCCACAGCAGCAAAGTTTTTAGCAATTAGGCAAATAACACAGCTTAACGCAGGAAAGGAAACCGCAGGAGTTGACGGGATAAAATCCCTAAACTTTCTACAAAGGTTTGAAGTGTTCTTCCGTTTGAACAATATTAAAGAATGGAAACCAAGGCAACTTAGAAGGATTCCGATCTCAAAGAAAAACGGAAAAGTTGGAATATTAAGCGTTCCGACGATATTCGATAGAATTTGGCAATGTTTAATAAAATACGCACTCGAACCAGCTCATGAAGCAACTTTCCATGCCAAAAGTTATGGATTCAGACCGGGTAGAAGCGCTCACGATGCTCAAAAAATGGTTTTCATGCAACTTAAAAGAATCGGAAACCAATTCGGTACTTCCGACGCTAACAAGAAAAAAAGAATCATTGAAATCGATATCAAAAATTGCTTCGACCAAATATCACACGAATCTATAATTAAAAGACTCATAGCTACATCTGAGATGAAACTAGGAATACTGCGCTCCCTAAAAGCCGGAATATTTCCAGAATTCCCAGAACAAGGTACACCCCAAGCTGGAGTCTTTAGCCCAATACTTGCCAATATTGCTTTGAACGGAATTGAAAATATACACGAAGCATATATTAGATATGCTGACGATATGGTGTTATTTTTGAAACCGAATGACAATGCTCAGAGGATACTTCAGAAAGTTAAGAATTTCTTAGCCGAAAGAGGTATGTATACAAGCGAAGAGAAGACAAAGATTACGTCAGCGACAACAGGTTTCGACTTTCTTGGCTGGCACTTCAAAGTCCAGAAGAATGGCAAGTTAAGAAGTACTCCTAGTACGGATAACTTTAAATCTTTTCAAAAGAAAGTTAAAGAAATCATCAACAACTCTAACTATGGTTCCAAAGTAAAAACGCAGAAACTAGCCCCAATTGTACGCGGATGGCGGAACTATCATAGGTTCTGCAAAATGGATGGTTCAAGATTCTCATTATGGTTTGTTAAGAAAAGAGCCGAAGCCGTCTTCCGCAAACAAAAGACGATTAATAGACACCGCTCTATAGAGTTAGCTAAGAAAGCGTTTCCTGCTGTTCCATACTCCGAAAACGACTTCGTTAATGTTAAAGGCGACCGCAGCCCTTACGACGGCGAATTGGTTTATTAGAGTCAAAGGAATAGTAAACATTACGACGGATACACTGTCTCTTTATTAAAGAAACAGAACCATACTTGTAGTATATGTAGGCATGTTCTGACGAGTGATGAAAATGTAGAATTACATCATCTTGACGGAAACCACCACAACTGGAGAAAAAGTAACGTTTTGGTAATGCACAGAAGTTGCCACCAGTACATACACATGAGCAAAAGTCTACGGGCTAAGAATATCTAGGAGCTGTATGCGGGGAAACCAGCACGTACAGTTCTGAAGGAGAGGAGCGGGACACAACGTTCCCTTCGACTCTAACAAAGTTGGTGTAGATGTACCTCAAACAGATGCCCAAGCACCTTTCCCTTACCGCACCCTAATCAGCGCTATTTTACTTGCTGGTAATATCTTGGTAGCGGCAATTTACTTCCACGTTATCAATCCTTAGATTGTTGCAAAGCTTTTCTAGTTAGCTGATAAATGCAAATGTGGAAAATGGTCTAAATTTAAAGTTGAGGCAGCTTATTGAAATAGTAAATTAATATCTTCAGTAAAGCTCCATTGCCATATTTCAACTTTTATTATTAGTGTTGCTTGTTTTCTTTTGATCGATCTAAGGTAAAACAAGCAGCACTTTTATTATTTATCTTTATTGCATAAATTTTCTCGATTTCGAGACATTAGTCATATTTTTTATTGTCAACGGAGTAAAAAACACAAAGCAATCATAAGTAATAAATCGGGTTTTTGCGATTGCATTATTATTTAATAAATAATATTAATAAACAATAATCAATAAACTTGAAGTCATAAATATTGGTGCTAACAACTTATGTAAAAAGTAAAACTGCACGTTAATTTCTATACGAATATTTTTTTTGTATCTGTATATACAAAAATCAATTCCGCTCGGACTTTAATGATTGCTCAAAGAATTATTTATACAATTGTCAGAAAATACAGGTTTGACTTGGGTAAAAAATAAACTGGTACGGAATCCCCTCGTTGCAACAGTTTATATAGTTAAATCGAAACTTGTTTGTTTTTACATAATCCTGACATGACAGCATTATCGTTCATATGTAATTCTGTACGCAGGCTATAAACCTTGAGACCCAAAAATATTTATATTATTTTGATGGGATAGATAGAATTTTCGCGTGACATTTGACACTACAAGTTTTAGTTTATATATATAGTATAAATTGTGCGCTAATATACTCATGTTTATTTAGCGTCCCTTTTAACGAAGCTATAAAAAATTATTCAGCGGTCGAGTTGACCATGCAGCAGTATTCAAGCTTACCAGAGCAAAACTCACAATTAGATAATTCATCGATTGTTTTGACAACAGTCGAGCAACTTCATGCTCAGTTGTGGCTGGAGCGCAGTTTGAATCAACTGCAAACTAAGCTCGACGATTGTTTGACTTCAGCTTTGTTTCATGCCAGAGCTACCAGCGTGCGTTCCGCGATTGAAAAACCCATACAGAAAATTCAAAATACACAAGACAGGCAAACAGCGATTACGCAAACAGAAATTTTTGAAACAGTAGTAAACGAACTGTATGCCTTATTTAATTCCAATGTAGTAGCGTTCGCGGCTCCAACAGCAGTGGCGATCGCTGTTGCTCAGCCAGAAGAGGAACATGCTGTTTACAGAATTGGCTATATGTCTCCTCAGTCAAACGCTAATTCAGAATTATCACCGGTAAACTTAGCGGTTGGGAAAGATAAATCGTTACAGTTAAAATTAAATTCGGAGATTGATATTGAGGATTTGCAGCAGCTCGGAAAACAACAGCCACAAGCAGCTTTCTGTTTCAGCAATGATTCTTTAGGAATTATGGGCTGGTTAATTGTCTCTTCTAAGTCTTCACCAAATTCCTCTAATGGTTTATTTGTATTTGAACAAATTTTAAAATTAATGGCAGAAGCCGCTTCGATGTGTAGGGCAGCTTTAAGCAAACTTAAACATATAGAATCTCTACAGCAACAAGCTGATTATTTCAACAATCATAACAAAGAGCTACAGCGTACCAATCAGCTAAAAAACCAATTTTTGGCTAATACGAGTCATGAAATTCGCACACCTTTAAGCTCTATTATTGGTTTTACCCATCTACTATTAGCTCAAGGTTACGATCCCAGTAGGCAGCGTCACCATGAATATTTAAACATTATTCAGTCGAGCGGTAAACATTTGCTGGCATTAATCAACGACATTCTTGACTTATCCAAAATTGAAGCCAATCAGTTGGAAGTTAATTGGGAAACAATTGATGTACCCCAGCTATGCCGGAATGTATTAGCCTTAGTCAAAGAAAAGGCAGCGAACAAAGGTTTGCAAATGCAGCTTGACATAGACTCTAATGTTACATCTATTATGGCCGACCCTTTACGGCTCAAGCAGATACTTTTAAATTTACTTTTCAATGCCGTAAAATTCACTAAAACCGGAACAGTTGGTTTAGAAGTTAAAGCCGGGGAGAACCTAATGTATTTTACGGTTTGGGATACTGGCATTGGCATCAGTAAAGAAAATCAAAGCGAACTTTTTCAACCATATTTTCAAATTTTTAATGAGAGACAGGTAAACGGCGAAGAAGGTACGGGTTTGGGCTTGACAGTCACTCGTAAGCTTGCTGAAATTCATGGTGGTTCGGTGGAGGTAGAATCTGAAATAGATAAAGGCTCGCGCTTTACCATCGTGATTCCTATAGAACAAAATACCGATGCTGCTCGAGGAAGCGATACAGATACCACAGCCAAGCATAAAGCTGAAAATAATAAAGATTGCAGCGTACCAAATTCCTTAAAACAGTCTTCTCATATTTTATTAGTAGAAGATGATATACCTAATGCTGAGTTAATCAAAACTTATCTAGAAAAATTAGGTTATCAATTAACTTGGGTGAACAACGCTTCCCAAATGTGGAATGCTTTAAATAAGCAAGATTACTCAGTGATTTTGATAGATATTGTTTTACCCGATGCTAACGGTATTTCATTGGTCAAACAACTTCGACAAAATCGCCAATACTCTAATATTGCCATTATTGCTCAAACAGCGATGGCAATGAAAGGCGATCGCGATACTTGTCTTGATGCAGGAGTCAACGATTACATTTGTAAACCAATCGATTTACCGCTTCTAGCAAAAATTTTATCTGAATATATTACACTTCCTTGACATCATCTCCCTTTTAAAATGGAATAAATCGTTTACTCTACTTCTGTGGTTGGGTTGGGAAATAATGTATAAAGAAAAATTAGAAAAATTAAGAGTTTTATTTAAAGAGATGGAAAAAGCAATAATTGCTTATTCCGGTGGTGTTGATAGTACTTTGGTTGCAAAAGTTGCTTATGATGTTTTAGGAGACAGGGCTTTAGCAGTAACGGCTATTTCTCCGAGCTTGTTGCCTGAAGAATTAGAAGATGCCAAAATTCAAGCAGCAACAATCGGCATTAGTCATCAAATTGTCGAAACTCATGAGATGGAGAATCCCAACTATACTTCTAACCCCATTAATCGTTGCTACTTTTGCAAAAGTGAATTACACGATACTCTTAAACCCTTAGCTAAGAAATTAGGTTATCCCTATGTCATAGATGGAGTTAATGCAGACGATTTACGCGATTATCGTCCTGGTATTCAAGCTGCAAAAGAAAGAGGTGCCCTTTCCCCTTTAGCAGAAATTAATGTAAGTAAAGTAGAAGTTCGCCAGATTTCCCAACATCTAGGTTTATCTTGGTGGGATAAGCCAGCACAACCTTGTCTTAGCTCTCGCTTTCCTTATGGTGAAGAAATTACCGTACAAAAATTACAAAGAGTTGGTAGAGCAGAAATATATTTACGTAAATTAGGATGGAATAACTTACGAGTTCGTTCTCAAAGCGATACAGCACGTATAGAACTACCACCAGAGCAAATTCAGAATTTTGTCGCTAACACAGATTTAAAATCCCTAGTATCTGCTTTTCAGGAATTCGGTTTTATTTATGTGACTTTAGATTTAGAAGGTTATCGTAGCGGTAAATTAAACCAAGTTTTAAACAAACAAAGTTTAGAAACCGCCAATAGTTAACAATAAAAAATGAACAATTGTCATTACTTACTGATAATTGTTCATTGTTTATTTCTTGTTTATTGTTTTTGATTGTTCCCCGCTACTATCAATTCTCCTTTTTGATTAATTTTTACTGAAGAATCGGGAAAATCCGTTTTGTTTAAATAACGTACTAATTGAACGGTATTAAAATTTTGGTCAATGTATGGAATTCCTTGTCTATCCATCCTTACAGGAATTATTTTT
The DNA here is from genome assembly GCA_019192545.1 of Rivularia sp. MS3. GTDB lineage: Bacteria > Cyanobacteriota > Cyanobacteriia > Cyanobacteriales > Nostocaceae > Rivularia. Next base: position 92,599 of record JAHCMI010000026.1, read on the forward strand.
GCTTTTTCTACATTTCCTTTAGGACTCATTTTAACTTCTAGGATCATCGAATAACCCGCTTGTGCAACAGTTGATAAAGTTCGATATCCTAAAAAATTTCCTAAAGAATAAGCAATTAATTTTCCTTTGTACATTTCCATTGCCCTAGGTACATGAGGTCCGTGCCCAAGTACTAAATCTGCCCCTGCATCAATCATTGTTCGAGCAAACTTAATTGAATTCCCTCGATTTTCTCCATAGAAATATTCTGTTCTATTTTTTGTATGTAAAGCTCCAGTTCCTTCTGCACCTACGTGCATCGATATAATTACTATATTTGCTTGTTTTCGTGCCTTTTTTACAAGAGCTTTCGCAGTTTCTAAATCATGAATAGAATTATAAAATTCATAGGGTGCAAAACCTATCATTGCAATTTTATTATTATTTTTTTCTAAAAACAGAATTTGATTCTTATGACCTAATGTTTCAATGCCAGTATTTTTCAGATTGTTCATAGTATCTTTGAAACCAACCATGCCAAAATCTCTAGCATGATTGTTGGCTATATTAAATACATTAAATCCAACCTCAGAAAATAACTTGGCATATTCTGGTGGAGAACGAAAAGCAAATACTTGTCCTCGACTAACATCCTTTGCCGAATAACGATAATTCGTTAAGGTCGTTTCAAAGTTACCAAATAAAATGTCTGCTTCGCTTAAGTAACCTCTTACCGGTTTCGGTATTAAATTATTGTAATCATTTGGAAGCCTGTAATTAGGATAATTAGTGCCCGGAATCACATCTCCAACGGCTTTAATTACAATTGATTTTGCTGTATTCTCTTTCTGAGCAGTGGAAAGTTTTTTAGGTTCTTCTGACTCTAACGATGCTGTCGCTGTTTTTACTAAACTATCACCAACCAATATTTTTTCTGGATGGCGCATGAGTAAACTTATACCAAAACCTATAGCAAAACAGCAGCCAACAAAGCCGACTGAAAACGATGCTCTCAGCTTCTGATTCAACATATTTTAGCCCTCACACTATAGCTTTAATTTAGCTAAGTAACTTATCGAAATGGCTCAGTAAGTATAACTGTTTTATACATTGATTTTACCATCGTATCAGTGTATTGACTTATGAACCTTCTGCTTCAACCTATTTTGCAGATTTCTTAGAAAACTACATATTTAGTAAGCTTGCTTCGCAACACCGCACATTTTTATATGCTCATAGTCCAAAAAGCTACAGACGAACTGCTACAGCACTAAAGCATGCTCTAAATAAAAATATTGGCTTACCAGCTATCTTATGCAAACTCAAGATATTGCTGACTTATACTTAGACTAAATCAAGTTTCACAAAGTCTATTACGGATAAATTATAAAATCTTTATTTTTGAGTATTACTTTCTCAAAACCAACTTAAAATTAATTTTCGTCACCTTTATATCAGAGAATGTTTGCTCAATTCTTCTGAATCCAAAATAGATATCTCAACCAAAATATCAAAACAATATCGCTTATTTCTTTCTTGAATTCAACCAAAATTTATGTAGAACAATCTTACAGCACAGACTATAAGAAAAGCTGTCACTTAAACTTTAATTGAATTTACGATTTAATTAAACGGAGAGGGGGGGATTCGAACCCCCGATACCCGTAAAGGTATAACGCATTTCGAGTGCGCCGCATTCAACCACTCTGCCACCTCTCCAAAAGGCATATTTTCTTTATCTTAGATAAAATATCATATGTTTATTAAATTTATCAACAAATTAGAGTAACGACGGAATATCTTCAGTATTCCTAACAAAGGTTTCAAATTTTCTCTGAGGTGTCCATTGGATCGCACCATCTCGTCCTGTAAAAAATAATTGAACTTTACTTCGGTTAAGTACTGATATATCTTTAGGCTCAAGCTTGGCATTAGGTGCGATCGCTACTTGTGGTTGTAGGGCGGGAACTAAGTCCTTCAAGGATTTAGTTTGACACCAAAGGACTTGCGGGCGTGGCAAACTTGAGTTTTTGATTAACTGATTAAGTTGGTTTGAATCTAGGTTTCCTACAAACAACCAAGATTGATTGCGTATTTGCATTTGAACTATAGGCAATTGATTGTTAACAAGTCGTATCACCGCAGAACCAGCATTTACCGTTTGACCTTGGGATAAAACTTGGTATATTCCTTCACTTTGCTGTACTTGGCTTTGAATAGCTTTTTGACTTAAAGCATAATTAGGGTTAGGAGAATAATCATAAAAAGTTTTGATGGCTAAATGCTCTATTATTTCTAACCAACCATTACTACCATCATTTTGAAAATCCGTAGCGACTGCCCAATCGATTATATTTACACCTTGCTGCTGTAGGAACGGAACTACCGTAAAGTTTCCTGTTGCTTCATCAGCGCTATTAATTACTGCTACTTTTCCTCGATCTTGAATTACTACAACTGGTTCTCTTCCGCCAGCGAGCAGCGTAACACGAAATAAATTATTTGTTGAATGGAAAGCGGGGATAAATACTAAACCTATAGAGATTAAAATTGCTAATAACCATCGTTTTTGCCACCAACGTATCTGCCAGGTAAAGAAAAGTAGTCCATAAATAATAATTAGTTGCCAAATTGTTATTTTACCGACAGCAACTGAATTTCCTGGTAAATTGCTAAAAAACTCTACTATGTTGATTAATAAATCCGTTGGATAATGCAAAGCACTAGCTAAAACACTGCCTGCAAAAGGCAAAGCTAATGCAGCTAAAGCACTAACAATTCCACCAATACAAATTAAAGATATTAAAGGGGTAACGATAATGTTAACTAATATCGAGTAAGGCGGTACCACACTGAACGTATAAAGTTGCAACGGTAAAGTCCATACAGTGGCGGATATTGGAACTGCAACTAAAGATGCAATAGTTGGCGGTAGCCACAGCAAACGTTTTGTAATTGCGGGAACTGTCACAATTAAACCGAAAGTCGCCAGAAAACTCAGTTGAAATCCTAAATTCCAAATCCATAAAGGATTAACTAGTAGCAATATAGTTGCAGCAATTGTCAGCGAGCTTAACTGTTTTACTTTTCTTTTCAAACCAATACCAATTAAAGCTGCAAATCCCATAATTGTAGCTCTGAGAACCGAAGGCTGGAAACCAGTCAAACCTAAGAATAAAATTAATGCCAAGCAACCGCAAATAAATTGAGTTTTTCTAGTAAAACGTTTTGTAAAACCTAAAACTAAACCTAAAATCAATGAAACATGAAATCCGGAAGCAGCAATAGAATGAGCTAATCCCGCTTCTACAAATAAATCCCTAGTGTGATATGGCAAATCAACTGCTTTACTACCGAGAACCATAGCACTCACAAGCGGGCCTTCTGGAACACCAAGCCAACGAACTTGTGACGTAATAATTTGCCTTCTTAGCTTCCACCATCCCCATTCATGCTCTTCATCAAAATCCTTCAACTGCCTTCCATTTAAACCAGCAAAAGCACCTTGCATCTCAAGATAGTTTTTAAAATCAAAAGCTCCAGGGTTTAACGCTGATGTAGGTTTATACAAAACTCCAGTAACTTCTACTTGTTGATTTGGATGTAAACCAGTGGATTTTAAGATAGGTACTGTTACGTATAATTTTCCATTAACTCCTCTATTAACTCCTTCTTCGCCTTGTTTATTCGTGACTTCAGACAGTTGACTTGCTTTTAGCCAAAATTGTCCCTTTCCCGAACGAGTTAATCGGGGTGTACTTATTACATCTCCTCTAACAATTACTAATTGTTCTTGATTTTTGCTATTTCCAACAGGAATAAAATTACTAATATCTTTAGCTTCTGGTTGCGGAATCCGCATCTGAACATAAAATATTGCTAGCAATCCTATCAAGCCAGCAACCATTAATATTCTCGGATGGGGAGTAGTTCGTAAATTATATGCCGCTCTCTTTGCAATTTGAGGTTTTATTTTTTGTAAAGCCAGTTTCTTACAAACAACTCGTCGTCTTTGAAAAACAACTGCTCCAATAGCACTCAAAAGCAATATTAATACTCCGCCCCAAGGATTTGCGCTAAGTAACAACCCTAAAATATAGCCAAGACAAATAATTAACCCAGGAGTTTGAATCATTTAGTTTTGAACAATAGTTAATAAAAACTTTTCCCTTCCGAATTTAAGGAAGGGTATAAAGTTTCCAGATTATACAATCAGTTGTTGATTTAAATGGACACACCTAATCTGAAGCCAAGTACGGCATGTACAATCATTACACAAAGTGCAGTGCTACCTAAATAAGCATGAAGCGCTCGCAAGCCCGGTTTATTGCCTCCAAATTTTGTTAAAGAGATTGTGGCATTTATTCCTAGTAGTACTAATACAATTGAGCCAGTCCAAAAATGAGAGCTTTGTAAAATTGGTTTATCTTGCATTACTAAAGATAAAACTCCACCAATAGAACCCAGCATCATGAATAAAAACATCCACGGTGCTAATTTACGATGACCGCTGCGACTTTGAACCGCAACTTCTTTATCTTCGGTTATTCGCGATCGCCAACCCGTAACACCAACAAAAGTACCCATTACAAAGATCACAATCGCCATCATAGCCGGATGACCCCAATGTACTATTGGCTCGGGAACGCCTAAAGAGTTAAACCAATTGGCAATAGGTTTCAACATTTCACTCAGATTAGTCATATCTTAAGTAAGTTCGTATATTCGCAACATTAGAATTATTGCAGAGCTTTGAGCAATTTATAGCATTAGTTATTTTAAATACTTACTTGCAGTGTCTCTTTTATAAACCCATTAGCAAACTACTGACAAAGATCATCCTTTACGAGCAAAATATCCTGCTAGTATTCAGCAAGCAGGACATGATAAACATATAACTAATAATTATGAGTTTTTAAGGCGATGATTATCTGTTTCCGACTAGCTATTTTGAACTCACGGCTGAAGCCCCGCGTCTTTAGAGGCGGGGTTGCTTACTTAGCAAGCCTTTCCTTTTTCAATAAAGGAAAACCTAACTTTTCTCGCTGTTCAACATAAAGATGTGCTACTTTTCTCGCCAAGCTCCTAATTCTGCCAATGTAGCGGGTTCTTTCGGTGACAGCAATCACACCTCTTGCGTCAAGCAAGTTAAAAGTATGAGAACACTTCATAATATAGTCCAAGCTTGGTAGAACTAGACCTTTTTCAGTTAATTGCTTGGCTTCCTCCTCATACATATTGAATAAAGTTAACAGCATCTGAGGATTCGAGGCTTCAAAATTATACGTACACTGCTCAATCTCCCCTTGGAGGTGAACATCTCCATATTTAATGTTGTCTGTCCAATCAATCTTAGTAATTGACTCTACTTCTTGGAGATACATCACCAATCGTTCCAGTCCATAAGTCATTTCGATTGACACTGGGCGACAATCAATTCCTCCACACTGCTGAAAGTAGGTGAACTGAGTCACTTCCATTCCATCGAGCCAAACTTCCCAACCAGTTCCCCAAGCACCAACTGTTGCATCTTCCCAGTTATCTTCCACAAATCTAATATCGTGTTCTTCAGGTCGAATTCCCAAAGCCTTTAACGAATCCAAATAAATTTCTTGGATGTTATTTGGTGAAGGTTTTATCAGAACTTGGTACTGATAATAGTATTGAAAACGATTCGGATTTTCTCCGTAACGTCCATCAGTCGGACGACGACAAGGTTCTACGTAAGCTACAGCCCAAGGTTCTGGTCCTAAAGCTCTTAAAAAAGTATGCGGATTTTTAGTTCCCGCTCCCTTCTCTATATCGTAGGCCTGAGCAATCAAACAGCCGCGATCGCTCCAAAATTCATTAAGGACTGCTATTACAGATTGAAAATTCATAACTGTTCTCCTTCACGCCAACAATGCATAAACTATTGTTGCTTAAACTTGAAACATCAAAGAGAGTTTTTTCTTCTTTCTATAAATTATGAACTTCTAATTTATTCCGTTCGAGGTTAAAGCTTATTTTATGCCTCAGAGGCAAAGCAGAGAGAAAATTTGCAATTGAATAATTTTTTTATTTGCCGCAACCCCCTGTTATCTAACCGTTTAAGAGATACGACTAAAATAAATTTATAAAAAACTCGAAAAAAGTATTGACACGAATATATTCTCTCGGTACTATGTATAAG
>JAHCMI010000027.1 GCA_019192545.1 Rivularia sp. MS3
GCGCACGAATAAATTTAATTTTGACGAAAATTAAGAATGCGCCGTAACCCAACATCAATGTTTTGGTTGGGAATTGTTTATTTTTTACAGCCTCGGGGCGCGGAGATTATGGCAGAGAATATGTTGCGAATCTAAAATAATGTAATTATTCATGATAACGAAATCGAAATTAGTGGAGAGATGGTAGGTTGGGTTAAAGGCGCACGAATAAATTTAATTTTGACGAAAATTAAGAATGCGCCGTAACCCAACATTAATGTTTTGGTTTTAGAAAGGTTCTTTGACATCTCGGTTGTTGGGTTTCACTATGTTCCACCCAACCTACAAACAGATTTAAGCCAAGAAATCACGAAGAGCGTTGACACGATTTAACCAACCCTGTAAAAACTTCTGATTTTTAGGGTTTTGTTCGACAAGATAGTAATAATAATCTTCGCGAATATCAAGATACTTGTTAACTTGATTCATTTCATCCCCACCACTAGCTTGTGCTTCTTCCAACATTTCCTTAGCCTTACCAACACCGTGATTAACAGATGCATCAAAATGCGCGATCGATAATTTTGTTAACAATTCTTCACTACTTGAAGCAAGCCAATAGCTATCAAAGTAGATATCTGAAACTTCTTCGTCAGTTATGGATTTAACATCACTTGTTTCTAAACCTAAGCTTGTACGGTATTGATTGTAAGTGCTTTGAGTAATTCCTTTATTTGTAGCACCACCTGGATCGTCTGGATCGTTAACATAGCCCCCTTCTCTTTCAAGGGTAAAATTGAGAGCTTCTGCAAAATTATCGCTACTTAATTCAAGCTCGGAAATATTTTGATTTGGACGACTATCAATATAAGCTCCTGCAACCCAATCACTAGTTCCTTTAATGCGATACCATTCGTCTTTGATTTCACCATTCGGCAACTGATATTTTCCTCCATTTGCCCAAGCATCAAAGTTTACATCGTTTCCAAGCTGTAAAGGTTCATTGCTAACATTAGCTTTTACAGATGGCGAAGTACGAATGTTAAGAGTTTCGCTATCGACTTTACCTGTGAAGTACGATATTGGATTTGGATTGATTGTCTCATTACGCGATAGCCAATAAGCTTGTAAAGGACTCATTGTCCGATCTAAAAGATTTTCAACATCAGCATCGTAGCTTCCATTCCCTTCGCCGTTAAAGGCTTCTTTAAAGTTAATAGGATTGCTCGTAGGGAAAACAACTGATAGATGTAAGTGAGCTTGTATTCCTGCTTTTGCAATTTCCGTTTCACCAGCCGTAACCGTATCGCCAACTCCAACGTTAGGTTGACTCAAATGACCAAACCACCAACGTCTTCCAACAGCATCGCCATTGGAATCTGTTTCATCGATCGCTACCCAATGGTTTTTATCATCCCTATCTATTAGACTTTTAACTACCTTACCGTTTATTGCTGAGCGGATGGAATCAGTATCGTTAATGCTTGCAATATCAATACCCGCGTGGGCACCTATTCCACCTAAAAAATAGTAACTGCCGTCATAGGCATAACCAGAATTCACTTGTCTGGCGTTGCCAAAGATAGCTGTTGATAAATCCTCATAAACTTTAAGTACGTTATCTGGCATATCTTCTTGTTCAAAATCGCCCTCAGTAAAAGCTTCATACTTTCCATACTGAGCGCTCTCTCCACTATATTTATCCCACTGCTGCTCGCTTAATGAAGCTAATTCGGGCATATACTTATACGTATTAATTTCTTCCCAAGAAAGGTCAAAGTATGCATCACCGCCACCTTCAAAATAGTGGAAATGAACATCGTATACTCCACTTTCATCAACTTCAAATTCTATTTCTTTATGAGCTCCATATGCATCGGTTTTCCACTCATTTTCTGGAGTAATATAAACCCATTCATTTGTAGTTATATTTTTTGCAAATAATTGATATCCGTCATCTGCTCTTACCTTTACCTTGTATTCTTTGCCTTGATCGAAATTTGCTTGAGTATAGCTACGAACTGCAAAATTATCTTTTAACAGACTATCTTCGTTCAAAATAGAGCCTTCACCCCAATCAAATTTAATTCCCTTTTCTTCATCTTGACTATTTGAACCAAGGTTGAGAGTAGCAAACTTATTGTTGCTATCTTTGTAAAACTCTGTTGATGGTTTACCGTCACCATTCCACCAATAAAAATCAGAAATCCATTCTTTACTAGTATCAGATGATTGTTGATATTTGCTAGGAATCGGTAAATTATCGCCCCTTGAAATTTTATTCAAATTGTCAGCGGCAATAGTTTTAATATCATCCCGATTAAATCCTTGTGCTTGAAAAATACCAGGATTAGTAATCCAACGTTTTTCCCCGGATTCTATCAGATAAGTTTTATCATCAGCTTCAACTAAATCCCCATTTTGAATCGCTTCACCTGATGAATCTGTTGGTAATGGCTGCCATTCCAATATTTGTTTAGCTGCATCTTCACCAAGCCATTGAGAATCAGGATTTAGCAAAGTATTTAACGAAGGTGCATTACCATTTGCTCCCTGCACATAGAAAACAAAATCGTTAAATTCCTTATTAGCATTCTCATCAGACAGCGTATCTTCCATTGCCCAGATGCTACCACTTTCCTCAAAATCTTTGACTCTTCCAAGATAAGAGCCTGTTTGGGGATTAGCAGCATCCATCGAGAAAATAGGTTGCTTGCTGCCAATAATGCCAGGATTTTCTAATACTTCTTCGACAGTACCGTCAGGAATTAGCATTACACCAAATTGATCTCCTGGATTCATCTCAAAAGTTTTGATTCCTTCGTATTTACCAGTGGTGTAGTCTGCGTCTTCTGTTGTATATCTTGCTGCTTCTGTTTGCTCGGAAATCACTATATGACCTAATGGTGAATTTGAGAGCGATCGCCGAGCAGTTTCTTTAATAAAAGCTTCGCTTCCTATTTCATATTGACCTAAACCTGCAAGGCTAAATATTCCGAGAGTTCCTTGATAAGCTCCACCATTAAGCAAATAATCAAAGCTTAATTTACCAGTATCACCTACTGTATAAAATCCAAGATTAAAGGGTGGCTCGGGCGTTGTATCATTTTGGGGCTGTGTATCCATAATGGCATCATCCATTACAGGAGATACACTATCTGCTTGAAAGTAATTATTAGTATTTAGCGCGGTAGAGTAATCTGTAGCGTTTTGAGGAAATGGACTTGCGCTAAATATTGAATCTAAAGAATTTCCAGCATCAAAAGAATCTTCCGAAGAATTAAATATCATCTTGGTAGTTTCCCCTATGAAAATTTTATTCTTCAGTATTTTGATACAAATCAAATATCTAGTAAGTGATATTGCTCACATAAAATTGTAGTTTCTATTACTTTTGACAGCAAAAAAATTACTTTTGTATTATCCTGCGGTAATTATAAATCCAGTTTCGAGTTTATAGAGTCAGGGAAAGCAAGAGTAATTAATGTATACTTACGCTTGGCGATAGTATCGTTAGGCGATAGTATAATAATATGATTGTTAATTTCAAGTCGCAAGAAGCAAAGCTCATATTTGATGGCTTTAAATCTACCGATTATCCGCAAGACATTCAAGGGGTTGCTCTACGAAAATTACTTTTACTTGATGCAGCAACATCAATTAATGATTTACGAATTCCACCTGGTAACAGATTGGAAAAACTAACTGGTAACAGAGAAGGGCAATATAGCATCCGCATTAATGATAAATGGCGAATTTGCTTTATTTGGACGAGTGAAAACAATGCAGATGAAGTTGAAATAGTAGACTACCACTAAAGGAAAATCACATGAACAACCGCTTACCAAACATCCACCCTGGTGAAATCTTACAACTAGAATTTCTCCAACCAATGAATATTACTCCTTACCGTTTGAGTAAAGACATAGGTGTAACTCAAACCAGAATCAGCGAAATTTTATCTGGGAAACGCAGCATCACAGCGGATACAGCTTTACGCTTATCGCGTTACTTCGGCAACAGCGCTCAATTTTGGCTTAATTTACAAACAAGATACGATTTACGTCAAGCAATTGACGAACACAGTCAAGTTTACAATCAAATATCTTCGGTTAAGTTTAAGGAACTTGGAAATTAAATTAAATAAGTCGGCGTAAAAATATTTACCGCGATTGCTTCGTTTCACGGAGCCTGTTGTTCGCTGTGCGCGGCAATCTACTCGCAATGACATTGCGTAATGAATTATGTTTAATTACTTAAATAAGTCGGTGCAAATAAAACGCTGCTATGTAACGAAAGGTAAAAAGTTCAAAATACCTCGTTGCCATAACAAAGCATAACTATATTCAATCAACAACATCCTTAATCTTCCGTCTGCGCTTCCTCTTTGCAATAAACTTGATAATCCGACGAATACCATAAATTATCAGAAAAATAACCAGCAGCGTTGATAATACAGGTAAACTAATTGCCAAAATCGAAATAACAATAGAAGAAATCGCTTCGACTAACCCCACAATTGGCGCACCCATACCGGCGGTTGTTACGGATGCGGTTAACCTGGTGACGGATGTCGTTAATTCTACAGTCTCGGCAGTAGCTCCCCCAGCAATAACCGTCAAAATCCATAAAAAAGTTGGATCGAAATCTCCAGCCATTGATAAAGTTGATGCAGTAATAAACATTCCCGCGATGGGAGCCAGAGCTATTTCGATAGAATCAAGAAAGTTACTTACCCAAGGAATAAAGTAAGCAAAGACTTCCACAGTTGCAGCAATACTCAAAGTCGTAATTGCGTTTTGAGTGCCCAACCATTGCCAATCAGAAGATAGTTGTAAAACTCCACCATGAGCAGCCATGCTAAGCGCCAAAGGTGGAATAAATATTCTAAAGCCACAAGCAGCGCTCAAGCCAATACCCAAACATAATGCCGCAATTAAATTCATGGAGTCAAACCAGTATTTTGATTTATTGTAATGATTCAAGCTAAGTAGTAAGTAGTAAGTAGAAAGTAGCGATAAGGGTTTAAGGGAACTAACTGCATGTTAAATAGCGATACTTTATTTATGCCCATTTACTGATGAATTTAGTAAATACAGTTGAATCATTTCATTTTTAACTCAAATTTAGTGAATAGTTAAGAGTTATGAGTTATGAGTTAGGAGTTATTTATTCTCTTCGTTACCCATTACCCATTACCCATTACCCATTACCAATTACCAATTACCCATGCCCAATGCCCCATGCCCAATCACCAATCTTTAAATGCAAATTTCTAATAACGTAATTATTCCCGACAACGAAATCGAAATTAGTGCAATTCGTTCCCAAGGTGCTGGCGGACAAAATGTGAATAAAGTTGCTACCGCGATTCATTTACGTTTTGATATTAATGCTTCTTCGCTACCGGAATATTATAAAAATCGACTTTTGAAATTAAAGGATAGTCGGATTACTCAAGATGGAATTATTATAATTAAAGCTCAAGAATACAGAAGTCAGTTAAAAAACAAAGAAGATGCATTTTATAGGTTAAAGCAATTGATTAAAAGCGCGATGGTGATTAAGAAAAAGCGCAAACCGACTAAACCCACAAAAAGTTCGCAGAAAAAGCGAGTGGATGCTAAGAAAAAGCGCAGTCAGGTTAAAAATAATCGGAAGAAGGTTATGGAAGAATAGTTTTTAAAAATATGAATATAGAAGCATTTAATTTTGTTAAAAATAGACCTAAATATAATAAATTGCTTATTTTAGATATTGATGAAACATTAATCTATAGTTCTGAAACACAACTTGAAAGAACGCCTGATTTTAAACTTGATGAATATTTCGTTTATATTAGACCGGGATTAGAAGAATTTATTTCAAATTGCAGTAAGTTATTTTATTTAGCTGTATGGACTGCATCTGGTTCGGATTATGCTCATGAAGTTATTAAAAATATTTTTCCTAAAGAGTTACAATTAGAATTTATTTTTACTGGAGAGCGTTGTCTTGTTAAAAGGAATTTAGATTTAGATATAATTGAGATATTTAAGCCTTTAAAGAAAGTGAAGAAAAAAGGTTATTCATTAAATCATGTTTTGATAGTAGATAATCTTACTGAAACTTTTAAATACAATTACGGCAATGGAATTTTAGTCAAAGAATATTTAGGAGAAGAACATGATAGAGAACTTTTTCTACTGTTTAAATATTTAGAAACAATCGGTACAGAAGAAAATGTGAGAATTATAGATAAACGTCATTGGAAATCTAAAATAGCGAATTCAGGTTAGAAACAATCGGAAGAAAGTTGTTGATGAGTAGTTATTTTAAATTAATTATTTTTGGTAGGTTGGGTTAAAGGCAAAAGAAGAGATTTATGATTTACGGAAAATGGAAATGTGCCGTAACCCAACATTAACGTTTTGATTTTGAATAAGATTATAGCGCTTTTCGGTTGAGTCCAATACACTTAATACCTCACCCCGTCCTATCGGACACCCCTCTCCTTACTAAGGAGAGGGGAAGGGGTGAGGTTCAGACTGTATTGCACCCAAGTGAAAATCGCTATATTTTATTGGTAATAATGCTGCTTTTTTAATTAGATGTTAAATTATCTGTTTTACCCATATAATTTACATGATTCCCATTATTTACTCTGAAAAATTTCTGCTTCATGAAACCGGGTATATGCATCCAGAGCAACCGGAAAGGTTAACGGCAATTATAGATAAATTAAAAGCTTCACCGATTGCCGATAAAATTAAATGGATTCAACCATCTTCTTCTAGAAATGCCATTGAACAATCGAAATAATTCATTCAACTGACTACATCAATTTAGTTCGTGCTTATTCCGATAGAGGTTATGGTTGCTTTGAATCAACTCAAATTTTTCCCCACAGCTTTGAAGTGGCTTGTCTGGCAGTAAACGCTTGGTTGGATGGAGTTGATATATGTCTTCAAGGTAAACCCGCTTTTATTTTAGCAAGACCACCGGGGCATCATGCACTCAGAGATGAAGGGATGGGATTTTGCATTTTTTGTAATGTGGCGATCGCTGCTATATACGCACTAAATTGCAAAAACATCAACCGAGTTGGTATCTTAGATTGGGATGTGCATCACGGTAACGGCACTCAAGCAGCCATAGAAAATAATTCTAATATTGCTTTTTGTTCAATTCATCAATCTCCCGGTTATCCGCTAATTCTAAACTTTCAGTAAGCACCGCAGCAATGTACGGACTATAAAGATTATCTACTATTTCATCGTCTAAAATGAAGTCTTCGGGCAGTAATTCCCAAGTAATATTATAGGGACGAACGGTAGCAATAATAATAATAGTTAGTAGTTAGTAGTTAGTGGTTAGTTGTTAGTAGTAATTTAAAAATAAGGTTCATCAGTTGTTAGTATGCTAAATTATGAATAAAAATTACCGAAATATTTACTGCGTAGGGATTTGACATTTTATATGCTTAATTTTTGATAACTTTACTCTTTTTCCCCTACTGCCGACTGCCGACTGCCGACTGCCTAAAAACGACTACTTAAATAGCATACCAAGTGCTGAAGAACCAAAAATAATTATCTTCCCCCTCTCTTCCTAAGAAAGCGGTTGCGGCTTACTATACTCGGTATCCTCGTCAGAAGGCAGTGGAATCAATTCGTCTTCGTCGGGTACTTTACTAAACTTTCCTTCCTTCCAATCACGCTTTGCTTGTTCAATACGTTCGGGACGACTTGAAACTAGATTCCACCATTTATAGCGATCGCCTACTGGTTCGCCACCGAATACGATACATCTCGCTTCTGTATTTGCACTTATGTTAACTTCACCACTAGAATTCAAGACGGCTAGCTGATGTTGTTCTAAATTCTCTCCATCAATATTCAAACCGGGAGTAATGCTGTAAACTGCTCTTTCGCTGTAGAGTTCGAGTAAAGTAAATTGTGTATTCGGTTTTAGCTGCACGTCTAAGTAAAACATCGGCGATACAGTTTCAACTTTGGAAGCACGATTAAAAGCTTTTCCTACAACCAAAGTTATCGTCACGCCGTTTTCATCCCATACGGGTAAATTATCTGCTGGGTAATGACGAAACCAAGGTTCTGTTTCTTCATGTTCGTTAGGCAGAGCAACCCAAATCTGAATAGCATGTAAAGTTGCGTCTCGATTTCTCGATTCATCGGGAGAGCGTTCGGAATGCACGATACCAGTACCCGCACTCATCCAGTTGACAGCACCAGGTTTAATTTCTTGAACGGTTCCCAAACTATCTCTATGTAACAATTCCCCTTCCAATAAATAAGTTACGGTTGCTAAATTTATGTGAGGATGAGGTCTTACGTCAACACCTTTACCAACAGGAAAAACAGCAGGTCCCAAATGATCGAAGAAAATGAAAGGACCAACCATTTGACGTTCATGATGAGGAAGACAGCGACGAGCTTCAAAACCTCCTAAATCCTTGAGATGGGGTTGGATAATTTGCTTGATACTAGACATAAATTTGCCTTATTTAAAGGTTAAAGGTTTAATAATTAAAGGTTTGAACTTGATGGATTTTCTCACACAATTACGTAGCGCTATATTTATAGCAGAAATCGAGTTTATTTAAGTTATTTGAACATATTAACAAATATTAATTTATTCATTAATTTATTATAGGACTTACGCAACGCCGCATATTTTATCGTAGGGTGCTGTGACACTTCGACTAATTTTGAACGTAGTAATAAGCTCTGGCTGTGTCACGCACCAACCGACATTGTGACAATTGCGACCATTCCTGTATTAATCAATTTAATAAATCGCTTTTTAATAATCCCCAAACTAGAGTATCAAATAAACCGTTACGAGTTTTTGTATGCTGTCGAAGACATCCTTCTAATGTAAATTTGTTCTTTTCCAAAACTCTTGCCGAAGCTTTATTAAAATCGAGACAATGAGCAGTAAGACGAATAACTTTTAGATTGTTAAACGCATATTGAATAAAAACACCCAATGCATCACCCATTAAACCTTGTCCCCTATAAGCTGGAGCTAACCAATAACCAACTTCCGCTCGATGGGTTTCTCCTATGCTTAAATCATCCACACCCATCGAACCAATTAAATTACCTTGAGAATTACGAAGCGCGAAAGATATTTCCTTTTGATTGCGATTGAGAAAATCAATACGTCGCTGTATCCACCAATCCGCCATTGATTCTGTATAGGGATACGGCATGAGTGGAATTGTATCTGAAATACTTTTATCGTTGAGATGCTCTAAATAAGCAGCTTTGTCATTTTTACTAATGCTGCTTAAATAGAAACCATCGCGAATATTGAGTTTCATTTAATCAGATTGAAACTTATTTATTACAATAATAATTCACATATCTAATTGAATTCTAAATCTGAAATCTGTCTTAAAAAGTTTGGAGAAATAAATTATATACCCCAACCTTCCGCAAAACAAAAGTATCCGTTGTTAAAATTTCAAATCCAATATTCTTAACTCCTAACTCCAGATAATTTCAGAACCCTGTCCCCAAAAGCCATCATACTTAGTAACGCGGACATCTCCTAATACTTGTGTTTGACAAGCTAAACGGCGGTTATTATCCGAAGAATGAGGAGGAAGCCCTAATCTTGTTTTCTCTTTCCAATTAGCTTCCGACACTTCCCCCTGTATTGCCACCGCACAGGTACCGCAAGTTCCAATACCCCTACAGTTAATAATTTTTGCATTACCGTTATAAAGGTCAATATTATTATCCAATAAGACTTTCCGAAGATTGCTACCGGATTCGCAATCAAAAGTTTTTCCTTGAGCAGTTACTTTAGGCATATTAGTAGATGTCCTTAATATATCGGTCAGGGTTATAAATTGTAACTGTGATGAGGGAATAGTCTAAGGCTTAAGAATCATTTACATTTTGGGATTGCTTCCTTACGTCCCAATGACTATAGTTACATTCCTCGTGCATAAGTCCAGTATAATGTTAAATTTAAATTTATTAATTGCTAACTGTTGACTGCCCACTGTTAACTGATAACTGCCTCCATAGCACGACGAACATATTCTTCCCAAGTTTCAGATGTCGGCGGAAATATCAACCCGTAAAGCATCATTCCACTCATGACATCAAATACAAAATCGGCATCTAAATCCAATCGAACTTCATTTCTGATTTTTGCTTTTTTAATTACTACAGTAAAAGCTTCTCTTCTTGGCTGCAAATATTTATGGGCATAAATCCGAGCAAATTCTGAGTTACTTGATGCACTACTAATAATCGTAGCTACGGCTTGCTTTCCTAAAGGGTTAAAAGTTATGCGTGCGGCATTCTCAATTAAAGCATTGATATCACCCCATAAACTACCTGTATCTGGAATTACAACTTCTTCCCTAATACTTTCAATCGCATCGGCAACTAATTCTTCCTTACCTTTGTAACGTCGATAAATCGTACTTTTCCCTACTTTGGCATTTTGTGCGATCGCCTCGACGCTCATCCGCTCATATCCGACTTCTGCAAGCAATTCTAAGGCTGCTTTCAATATAGCTTGATGCGATTGAATACTTCGAGGTCTTCCCTGTGGCTTATTGTCTTCTTTCATAAAAATTATTATTATTTACTAAACGGCAGGGTATCGTAAATAATGAATTATCCGAAATATCCTAAATATACTGATAAGAATAGCATTCAAACAGTGAAAGAGGGATTAGAAGAATATTATAAAATTAATTCCGATTTAACCAATCCGAATACACAACCCAGTGATTTTGGTGCAATTCTATTAGCTCATGATGTCGGACATGTTATATATGGCTGCGATACCAATATGTATGACGAGTTGAAATTACTACCTTTGTCTTGGTGGACGAGTGAATGTACCTTTGGGGAATATCTGAAGATGCGAAAAAATCCTGCTGTTGATGTAATGTACGATGATTTAATCAAACGTCATGGTGTAATTTGGCTTTATGTTTCAATATTATTAGTTTTACCCAGACTGTTTCCAAAATTAGTTTCAATTTGGTTTAAAACTCGCAATCATCAAAATAGAGTTCCGTTTCTCAATTTTGAATCATTACTCAATCGTTCGCTGTTAGAAGTTCGTAAAGAATTTGGAATTTTAGATTATATTAATTGAAATAATTGTATTTCATTTTTAAGATTATACTTTAGTACTTCACCACGTTAAATTTGATGGGTTCTAGGGTTTTTCAAGAGAATTTCTAACCTCAAACTACCTATTTAAGCGCATCTAGATTTAACACTTGTGGATTTCCCATCCAGGAAGCATAATCGGTATGGTCTTTTAAATCGTTGCCGGTAAGTGGGTGAATTAAAATTGTTAAACCCTTTCTATTTAAAGCTAACCAAGATAGTAAAATTGCAGATTCATCAAGCTCAAAAGCAAGCTGGCAACTCCAAGAAGGATGAGGTCCGACTGGTTTACGATGTACGCGCCCTACTTTTACAGAGAATTGTTTTCCGGCTTCTTCACATAAAGCGGTTGCTTGTTCGCAGCTTGATTCATCAAAGTAAACATGAGCATGATAACCTTTAACCAAACTAATATCCTGGAATTCCATAAATTCTGAAAAGTTAGTTAATAATTTACTGTTTTACTTTAACGGAATTTAGATTTTAAGACAATAAATAATCTGAAAATTTATTATACAGAATTGAAGTCTGATAAAAAAAATATTTGACTTATGAGATTGTAATTATCATAAATATATTTCGTTTTCTTAATTATGTAGAGATTTAATACAGAAAACGTTAACAATCTATAACTTTTTTATTAATATGAATTATGATATTATGGCTTCTACAAAAGAATTATTTTTAGTAATTGAATTGCTGTAAGCACTAAAGTAGTATCGAAAATTGAGCGTTTTATGGTAGATGTCTTCTTCCCAATAACAAAGCGATATCGAAATCTAAAGTTTATGCAGTGTAGGAAGTTGCATATAAAATAGCCTTTTGCTGTTCGATTTGAGCTATTTTACAAGCCATCTTTGCAGCCTGAAGTCGATTATCCTGCATCTTAATGGTAGCTACTAAATTCTCCTGGCTATGTTGAAGCTGAAGTTTCTTTTGTTCAACTATAGATTGTTTATTCTCAAAGTTTTCCAGTGCTTTATCTGCATCTTTTTTTGCTTGCTTTACTTGCTTTAGAAGGTATTTTTTCTCCGGATTTTGTTGAGCTTCGCTAATTTTTTTCTTTGCGATAATAACTGTTATCTCCCAATCTTCCTTTGCTCCTTTAGCTATCTCTTCAGCTTGATAAACTTTTTTCAAAGCGTCATTTCTCATATTTTTTGCTTTGTTAATTGCTTTCTCAACATCTTTTTGAACAAAGTCAAAAACTTTTTTAGTAGCTTTAACTTTATTCAATGCGTCTGATGCTTGTCTTGCTGCGGCTGACTTTTGAGTAGTTTTTACCAAAAAGTTTAAGTTTGAACGATTCAAACTAGCTTGCGCGGTTTCAGGTGTGACAAATGTACCACTTAAAGCGACAATTCCAGAAACAACTTGCTTTTTGTTATTAAGCATAATTCAAAATCCTTTTTTAATGATACGAGCGAGAGTATTTACTTAGGCTTGGAAAATTTATATTCCGTTAAACACATAATATTTCAGTAGTTTTAGCAGTGTCCACAGTAACTAATATTTTTTGTGGACTCTTTATATTTTTGCAGTCAAAAGGACAATGAAAGCTAATAATTAAATTTACTGAGGGCTGAACACAGACGAAATTTTCGGTAAATTCGTAAACTTAAATCTTCGTTTATTAAAAATATTTATATTGCATTAGTTATCTCGCAACATTCACTTAAAACAAGGTTACAATCAGATATTTTTGATACTTTATGTCAATACAAGCACTAGTAAAAAGTAATTAAACATACAAGTGAGCCGATATAATATTCTTTCTAAGGGTTGTTTCTTTTAATTTTACTGAATAGGATTAACTATATGAATCCGGTTGCACTGATGCAAAAAACATAAAGAAATTAAAATAATTGCGATGTAAATGGAAGCTATGATAAATAACTGCAACTAAAACGTGATTATATAGCTCACCCTACCCTACGGGCACCCCTCACTTCAGTAAACTTGAGCTATTAGCCTGGGATTCTCAATTCTAGGCGATGGCGGAGCGCTAATTGATATTGGTACAAGATGAGAGTTGGATTCAACTGAAAACTGCTATAAGTTGTAATCATATTACAGCAGTTCTGATGTCAGTAAAGCATGTTGATGAAAAATCTTATTGCTCTATAGAAGATATACCGCAATACTAGTTTTCTACCAAAGCTTGACATTAAATATAAAATTTAGATAAGAATAATAGACATTTTAATTGAAATAACATGCATCAAATCGCTAACAAAAAATTATCAGAGTATATTTACTTATTTAGTAGAATTATTAATATATAATCAACTCACTATTTATTATATCTTTATAGAAAAATCAGATAGCTTTATTTTAGATATATATAAATCGAAATTATACAAAATCTTTACAAAATAGCCATAAAACGACTATTTAGATATTGTTATAATCACTGATGTCATTGACTGCATCTAGTAATAATTTTATCTTTTTGTTTAACCGATTATTCTTTATCGGTAACAAAGGCTGGGTAATTTCTATTAAGCAAAGAATTACTTTTAAGAAACGCTTTTTATCACTTTTAGCCATTAAGGATTTGAGATTTGCGATAAAAGTATGTTTCTTTCATCTCTTGAATTTAATAGCGATCGCCATTTTTCGCTACTGCATCAATCTACTATTTTTTATCTGTAAAAAATATGAATCAAAACGCTATCAAAATTGTGACAATAGGAGATTCCATAACTCAAGCAGAGAATGGATATAATTCCTACAGAAAAGAACTATGGGAACTACTAAATCAGGCTGGATATAATGTTGATTTTGTAGGTTCTGAAAATAGAAATAAAGATGGTGGTAATTTTGAAGATAGAAGTTTCGATCCAGATCATGAAGGTCATTGGGGATGGCGAATAGATGAAATTATAAACGGTAGAGGTGGACAAGGTAAACTATCTGATTGGTTAACCGGTTATACGCCAGATATAGCTTTAATTCACCTGGGCAGTAATGATGCAATTCAAAGCAATTCTGCGGTTAGCTCTGTAGAGGAACTCAAACAAGTTATAGATATCCTCCGCCAAGATAACCCCAATGTAACTATTTTTCTCAGTCAATTAATTCCTGCGGTAAATTCCGGTTTCAACAATCGCATACAGCAGTTAAATAGCCTGATTCCTGGAATAGTTGCAGATGAAAATCAAACTAATTCCCCGGTGATATTAGTAGACCAAAATTCAGGGTTTAATGCAAATACAGATACCTATGATGGGGTTCATCCCGATCCTAGTGGCGAAGCCAAGATGGCTCAAAAATGGTTTGATGCTTTAACAAACTATTTTGATTCTGTTGATGATGGGGATTCTTCACCACCACCTCCTGCGAATAATTCCCCTAGTGCAGTCAATGACACTTTTACTGTCAACGAAAATACTAGCGATAATCTCCTCAGAGTTTTAGAAAACGACAGCGATAGCGATGGAGATAGTCTTGCGGTTAGTATAAATGCTCAACCGGCAAATGGCAGTCTTAATATTGTTCAAAACGAGATTTTTTACACTCCAGATGCAGATTTCACCGGAGCCGATACTTTTACCTATCAAATAGATGATGGTAATGGAGGTACGGATACTGCAACAGTTAACCTTACTGTCAACAACGTCAATGAGGTTCCCTTAGCTGTCAATGATAGCGCCACTACCAATGAAGATACAGCAGTCAGCATAAATGTTCTAGAAAATGACAGCGATGCAGACGGAGATAATTTAAATATTGCCTCGGTAGGTTCGCCAAATAATGGAACTACGGCAATTGTTGAGAATGAAATTGTTTATACTCCCGCTGCTAATTTTAATGGAGTAGATAGTTTTAATTATCAAGTTGAAGATGGTAATGGAGAAACTCAAACCGCTACTGTTACGGTTAATGTTGCTCCAGTAAATGACAGTCCAATTGCTCAAAATGATGCTGCTACTACAAATCAAGATACACAAGTCAGCATAGATGTTTTGGCAAATGACACCGATGTCGATGGAGATAATTTAACTATTGCTTCGGTTGCTGCTGCTAATAATGGCACTACAGCAATTGTTGGTAACGAGATTGTCTACACTCCTGCATCTGGCTTTAGTGGAGATGATAGTTTTACTTATTCCATAGATGACGGCAGCGGAGTTAACCAAACAGCACAAGTAAACGTAACAGTTGCCGCAGTAAATCCTACAAACCCTAGCGCTAGAGTTAATGCCGGATTGCTCGCTCTTTACAACTTTAATGAGGGCAGCGGTAATACAGTTTTTGACGTATCTGGAGTCGGCACAGCTTTAAATTTAGAAATAGATAATCTTAGCCGTACAAGTTGGGGAGATGGAGTACTTAATATAAATGCTCCTAACTTAATTGCTTCTAATGGAGTCGCAACTAAGTTAATTAACGGTATAACAGCCACTCAAGAAATTACCTTGGAAGCTTGGGTAACTCCAGAAAACAGAAGTCAAAATGGCCCCGCTAGAATTGCTACCCTATCAAGCAACGTTGTTAACCGTAACTTTACCTTAGGGCAAGCCGGAGATGATTATAACGTGCGTTTGCGTACTACTTTCACCGGTAACAATGGAGTTGGTAGAACAGTTTCTTCTTCTGGAGGCTTATTAAGTACCGAACTGACTCACGTTATATATACCCGTGAAGCTGATGGAGATGCTGCCCTCTACGTCAATAATCAGTTAGTAAATAGCGAAAATATTGGCGGCAATTTATCCAACTGGGATGACAGCTTCCGTTTTGCTTTAGGTAACGAACTTAGCGGCGATCGCCCTTGGTTGGGAAGCTTAGATTTATTCGCAGTATACAATCAAGCTTTTGACGCTGGTGAAGTAGAACAGAATTTCTTGGCTGGTGCCGAAGATTCCGCATCTCCTCAGACTCCCCCAAATAACAATCCAGCAAATAATATTCCCATTCTTGCCGATGACAGCGTTACTACCAACGAAGATACCCAGGTAAGCATAAATGTGTTGGCAAATGACAGCGATGCCGACGGAGATAATTTAAATATTGTCTCGGTTACTTCTGGTAGTAATGGCACTACAGCAATTGTTAGCAATGAAATTGTTTACACTCCCGCAGCCAATTTTAATGGAGTAGATAGTTTCAGCTACGAAGTTAGCGACGGCAATGGAGGAATGGAAACTGCTACAGTTACCGTTAATGTAGCTGCTGCGAACGACCAGCCAATCGCTCAAAATGATACTGCTAATACCAGTGAAGATACGCAAATTAGCATAAATGTGTTGGCAAATGACAGCGATGCCGATGGAGATAATTTAACTATTGTCTCGGTTGCTGATGCAAATAATGGCACCACAGAAATTGTTGGCAATGAAATTATCTACACACCGGCATCTGGTTTTAGTGGACAAGACAATTTCACTTATTCAATAGATGACGGCAGTGGAGTTAACCAAACAGCACAAGTAAACGTTAACGTTACCGAAGCAGGTTCTAATAATTCTGGTGAAAGAGTAAATGCCGGATTGCTAGCTCTTTATAACTTTAACGAAGGCAGCGGTAACACAGTTTTCGACGTGTCGGGAGTCGGCACGGCTTTAAACTTAGAAATAGATAACGTAACTGGAGTCAGTTGGGGAGATGGAGAGCTAACTATTAATTCTCCTAACTTAATTGCTTCGGATGAAGTAGCAACTAAATTAATTGACGGTATAACAGCAACTCAAGAAATCACTTTAGAAGCTTGGGTAACTCCAGGAAACAGAAGTCAAAACGGCCCCGCTAGAATTGCTAGCCTATCAAGCGATATCGGCAACCGTAACTTTACATTAGGACAAGCCGGAGATGACTACAACGTGCGTTTGCGTACTACCAACACCGGTAACAATGGAGTTGGCAGAACAGTTTTCTCTTCTGGAGGATTGTTAGAGACCGAAATGACTCACGTTGTTTACACCCGCTTTTCTGACGGAGACGCTGCCCTCTACGTTGATAATCAGTTGGTAGCTAGCGAAAATATTAGAGGAGATTTGTCCAACTGGGATGATGATTATCGTCTTGGTATCGGCAACGAACTTACCGGCGATCGCCCTTGGTTAGGAAGCTTAGATTTGTTCGCAGTATACAATCAAGCTTTTGACGCTGGTGAAGTAGAACAAAACTTCTTGGCTGGTTCTGATTTCTAATTTATATACTAAGTACGCGGACAAAAATACAGACCAAAAATTTATATAACTGCCTTAGCGCAGCATGTCCGATAGGACATACGACAGCGAAGCATTACACCTTAAAGGCAAATGCTTCGTTTTACTTATTTGTTTAATTTTTAATAGTTTCACTTCATTTTCTTCCGACTGCCTAAGACAACTATTTTGATAGCATACTAAGTACTGAAGAACCATATTTTTTAGTTTTTCTTCAAAGATAAACCAGATGAACCAAACCACAACTATCCGTACACTTGTAGCCGAAGACCATGAAATTGTTCGCGACGGTATTTGTGCTATTGTCAATCAACAACCAGACATCTCGGTTGTTGCAGAAGCTGAAAACGGAGAACAAGCAGTAAAACTATATCGAGAGCAACAACCAGATGTAGTATTAATGGATTTAAGGATGCCAAAAGTGGAAGGAGTGGAGGCGATCGCCCAAATTAAATCTGAATTTTCCGAAGCTAAAATTATAATTTTAACAACTTACGATACTGATGAAGATATTTACCGAGGATTGCAAGCAGGAGCAAAAGGTTATTTACTTAAAGACACATCTTCAGAAGAATTAGCTACAGCCATTCGCACCGTTTACCAAGGAAAAAAATACGTACCTCAACACATAGCAATTAAATTAGCCGAACGGATAACTAGTTCCGAACTTACTAATAGAGAAATGGAAGTATTGAATTTACTAACCAAAGGTAAAAATAATCAAGAAATAGGTTCACTTCTCAGTATTACCGAAGGTACAGTTAAATTCCACATTAATAATATTTTAAATAAGTTAGACGTTAAAGACCGTACTCAGGCAGTGATTACGGCATTTAAACGTGGTTTAGCGCGGTTGGAGTAGTACTACTCAACTTTAGACTAGGTTTATTCCCCACCTTTATAAATGATTTAAGTCTTACCTTTTCCTAGACGAATCAAACTTGTTTTTTATCTAATAT
Source organism: Rivularia sp. MS3 (assembly GCA_019192545.1). Lineage (GTDB taxonomy): Bacteria > Cyanobacteriota > Cyanobacteriia > Cyanobacteriales > Nostocaceae > Rivularia. The sequence goes on from JAHCMI010000027.1 coordinate 18,262, forward strand.
ATTCTTAGTCGTATTTCAGATAAATAAAGGTGTGTCAAACTGCAAAGTTAACCAATACAGTCTATGAATTCGATGGCTTTAGTTTTTATAGTTCTCTAGAAAAATCTACCCACTGGTGCGAACATAGTCATGAAGAAATACAGATAACGCTACCACAAACTAATGCTTTAGCTTGGATGAAGTTACAATCTTCTGATGGTAAAAAATACGTTCGGCAAATTAAACCGGGTCAAGTTTTTTTAGTTACATCCAATCAAGATCACGCTCTTGAATGGCAACAACCGGCAGAACTAACGCTTTTTTATCTTACTCCTAGTTTTTTAGCAAGTGCGATAGGTGATTCAATAGAAGAACATCATCTAGAAATTGACAATAACTTTTTATTGATGAACGATACTTTGATTAAAGAAGTAGGCGTAATTTTTCGTTATTTATGCAATTTTGGTGTAGCTAAGGAAAGACTATATTTTGAAAGCTTGGCAAATTTATTAGCGATTCATTTACTAAAAAACTATTTTAACTACGATTTAAAAATTTCAAATCATTGCGATAAACTATCTCAGCCAAAACTCAATCTTGTTTTTGAATATATCGAAAATAATTTAGACTCTAAAATCAGCCTGACAGATTTAGCTACTACTGCTGGTATCGGAAAATTTTATTTCAGTCGTTTATTCAAGAGTTCGACTAATGTAAGTCCATATCGTTATGTTTTACAACAGAGAATTAAACGAGCTAAAAGTTTATTAACACGTACAGATATGCCTATATGTAATATTGCTCTAGAATGTGGTTTCAGCAACCAAAGTCATATGGCTAAATATTTTCGTATGATGGTAGGAACAAGCCCAAAAAAATTTCGCAACAATTCTGATTTAATTTAATAGTGATAGCTACTACTCCCTACCGGAACCGCGCACAGTGCCGCTAATTTCTAATTATGGGGGTGTAGTGCGCTCGCGACTTTAGTCGCCAGTCCCATTACTTTTTGTGGTATATTACTCGAAGCGGTAATGCGCACATATAAAAAGCCTAGTAGGTCTAGCGGACAGACCCCGATCCGGAACCCTGGGGGCAATAAGCCCAAAATCTTGTACAAATATGGGAGTCAAAGTGAAAAATTTAATAAATCATTTCAAATGCGGTCGGGCAGTCCGTGTGAGCTTGTGGACGTATCCAAACGGGGAGGTTTGAATATTTTCGTATTTAGATTTCTAGGGCGGACGGTTGAAGCAAGAATCCCCTTCAATTAATTGATGGGGAGTGTCAATCCCTATCCCTTTAGAGACGTAGCACTGCCACGTCTCTATATCTTTCTTCACGCGACAGAATTATTTTGTAAAGTAATAATCCTTTCTTGACGAGCTATTGCACCATCAGCTTCTAATCTAATTAAGGCTCTAGATAAGGTTTCTGGTGTAAAGCCAAGTTCGCTAGCAATATCTTTGAAGGGACGGTCTAAAATTATAGTCGTTTCCAGGGGAAAGTTAACTAAATGACGTAAATAATGTAACACTCTTTCATGAGCAATACGAATGTCTCTTAGTTCTAAACGAAATTTCAAAGACTGAATTTTTCTGACTAACATAGACATGAAATCTTGCGCCATTTCAGGATATGCTCGCAAAACGTTTAAAAATTCTGATTTGGGATAAGCAATTACTTGTGAGTCAATTTCCGCAACCGCAGTACAAGGGTAGATTTGTGCAAATAAAGCAACTTCTGCCAAACTTTCTTGCGCCCTTACTATCTCAAAGGTACTGACTTGCCCTCCGTTTATATAGCGAACAAGTTTGATTCTACCCGATGTGACTACATATAAGTTCAATGCTTCGTCTTCTTGTGCGAACAAAGTTTCTCCAAAAGCTAAATTCTGAATTGTAATACTGTTTCGCAATGTTTCCGGAAGGCTATCAATAGCAGTTAAATCCATTAAGTTTCCTCCATGTAATTGGTAGTTCAGCCTAGGATTTTATTTAGTCGGCTAAGTAAATAAGCAAAAAAATAATTTATTCGAGGTATAGTTGGCTAAAATTCGCCTCGTTAGATGAGTAATTTCAAATTTAATACTTATTTATGTAATTTTTCTTGAATTAAGACTGTTTCTGAGTGTATTTCGATTGATAAAATAATTAATTGATTTGGATCGAGAAGGCAATAAACTTTTTGAATTGCAGTTAAGACTGTTTTGCCGATTCTAAATTATCGAAAATTTGCATTAATAAACGGCGAAAAAGCAACCGCTCTTCTAAAGATAGATTAGCAAGTATTGTTTCTTCTAAACTAAGCCAGAGTTCGGTGACAGGTTGTTGAATAGAATATCCCTTATCAGTCAAGAAAATACGACATATTCTTGCATCTTCAACATCTCTACGTTTTTCTAATAATTTTGTCTTTTCCAACCTACCGAGCATTTTCGTAAGAGTAGGTGGTTCGATACACAGACGCTCTGCGAGTTGGGTTTGGGTTAAACCATCTTCTTGCCATAATTCCATCAATAACCTTTCCTGTCCGATATGAAGGTTCATATCTGTCAAAGCAGAACTTACCAGAGCGCGATGGGCTTTGGCAACTCGAACCATTAGATATGTAGTGGTAAAAAGTACGTTTTGATTAGACATCTAACTTTAGTACTTAGCCGACTAAATAAATAGTAACACTTTTATTTAACATCGCAGGGTAGAAAAAGCCGAATTAGTTGTTTTCATATTCATTAGTTTTAACGATTAAAAAAGGTTGGTAGTTGCGCTTCAGCGCCAAATATTTGGCGCTGAAGCGCAACTACAAACCCATAATATTGAATGAGAACGAGTACTGCTCTTTAAATGCTATTCGTGATTACCGTAACTACAATTTCAGTGCCTTGCTGAGTTTTACTATTAATAACTAAATTTCCCTTTAACCTGTCGCATCTTTCCCGCATTCCAATCAAACCAAAACCTTGATTATGTAATTGTTGAGTGTTAAAACCGATACCATTGTCATTTACTAAAAGATGAATTGTATTGGTTTCATAAATCAACTGAATACAAATTTTATTCGCTCGAGCATGATTCAAACTATTGGTAAGGGCTTCTTGAGCAATGCGAAATAATTCTACTTCAATTTCTGAAGCTAAACGGCGAGTTTCACCTTCAACTAAAACTTGTGCTTCGACAGAAGTACCCAAAACCATCTTATCCACAAGCTGACGCAAAGCTGTAACTAAATCGCTATATTCTAAAGCTTCCGAACGCAAAGCGCGAACCGAGCGACGAGCTTCAGTAATTCCTTCTTTGGCTAGGTTTTTAGCACGTAATAATCTTTCTTGAACTGCTTCGGATTCTTTAGGCAAAATGTTTTTAGCAGCTTCTAATTGTAAGGAAATACCCGTAAAAGCTTGTGCTAAAGTATCGTGGATTTCTCGCGCCATACGGTTGCGTTCTTCGAGTATAGCAAGTTCGGCTTGTTCTTTTTCTTGCTGAATTTGTTGGCGATAAATCGCGCTACCGATGCAGCTTGCAGCAGTCTTTAGTACAGCAATTTCTGCAAGAGTTAACCGTTTTGATTCTCGACAATGGTCAAATGCTAAAATTCCCCAAAATTGATTATCAACAAAAATTGGTACTGCGTAGGTCGATTTAACACCTAATTCTATTTGTCCGCTATAGAAAGGTTCGGAAAATTCTTCAATCAATCCACCAATCCATTCTCCTGCTTGCAGTTTGGCATTATTTTCTTCTATGCCGTTACCGGAAATCTTGTTAAGTTTAGGATGTAAAAGTTGAGAAATAGTATCAGCAGAATGCCATTCGTAAAGTACATGCAAAAATCCGAATGGTCGATCTAAACAATCGATAACATTCTGCATTACCATGACTCTATCGCAATCTAAATTTTCCCCTAGAATTTTGAGTGCGGCGTTAATTGCTTGATTAAGTTCGGTAATTTTTAATAACTGATTAGCTGCGTTTGCGGTTGCTTCTAACCATCTATCCCTTAACGATAATATTTGGTTACTTTGTTCTAATTGTGCTGCTTTATCTATCGCTGCTTTTTCTCGTTCTAATAAAATATTCCGTTCGGCTTGTTCTTTAGCACGACGAATACGCTCTTGTTCAATTGCACCACCAATACAGGCAGCAGCGGTTTTTAAGATATTTAGTTCGGCTTCGCTGCGGTGTGTTTCTTCTCGACAATCATCAAACCCAATATTACCCCAAAACTTACCTTCGATAAAAATGGGAACTACATACAGTACTTTTACTCCTAATTTTGCTTGTCCGCTACGAAAAGGCTCGGGCATATCTTCCAGTCTAGAGCTAACACTTTTTCCTTTACAGCAAAGCTCGTACCATTCCTGTATACCTTCCCAACTGCCTTGAGTTAGTTCTGGATGAGAAATCTGTGGTATTGTGTCGGGTGAATCCCATTCGTAGATAACTCTCCAGTGTGGAATTGATGGCTTGGATAGATTATGCCAATTTTCAATCACTACAACTCTATCCGTATCGATACTTTCACCAATAATTTGCAATACTCTATTAACGCAACAGTCGAAATCTTCCCCAGTTAACAAAACATTAGCAGATAATGCGGTAGCTGCTAAAATCCTATCGCGCTTTTCTAAAATAAAATTTTGTTCTTGTAGCTGGGTAACTCTTTGTTGTTCAAGTATTATATCCCGTTCGGCTTGTTCTCTTCGTTGACGAATGCGACTTTGTTGGATTGCACTACCAATACAAGCAGCAGTTGTTTTAAGCACAGAGATTTCGGTTTTACTGTGTTGTTTTGCTTCCCGGCAGTCATCAAAACCGACTATACCCCAATATTTACCGTTTACCATAATCGGAACCGAATACATCGATTTCACGCCAATTTCTATTTGTCCGCTTCGTAACGGCTCGGGAAATTCGTTAACGACTCCCCCTACTGCTTCACCTTTACTTAACCTTTCGTACCAGCTTTCTATTCCTTCATAACTCACGCGCTGTAAATTAGGATGGTGTAGCTGGGAAACTGCATGGGGAGAATGCCATTCAAAAAGTACTTTCGCATAGCCCAGAGAATCTTCCGTTGAGTCTTGGCAGTGTTCCATTACTACAACTCTATCGGTATCAATTCCTTCGCCAATAATTTGTAGCGCATTGGCGATCGCCATTTCTAAATTCTCGTTGTTGAGTAAAGCCTGTGCGGCATTAGCAGTAATATTAAGAATGCGTTCGCTTTTGGCTAACTCTATTACTTTTTGTTGTTCGAGTAAAGCAGTTCTTTCGGCTTCTTCCTTGGCGCAACGGCTACGCTCTCTTTGAATCGCACTACCAATAAAACTAGCAGCAGTCTTTAGTACGGCAATTTCTGCATCGCTTAATTCTCTTGCTGTTTGACAAAAATCTAAACCAATAATTCCCCAGTATTTCCCTTCAATCATTATAGGAATAGCATAAGTAGCTTTTACCCCTAGCTTTTCTTTTTGATTGCTGCGAAACGGTTCTGACATTGTATTGATTAAACCACCCCAATGCTGACCTGAAGCAAATATACGATAGGAATCTTCTATACCCGCGTAGGAAACACTATTCATGTCGGGATGGTAAAGTTGAGAATTGCTATAAGAAGAAAGCCATTCGTATCGTACAACTACACAACCAAGATTATCATTAGCTCGATCTGCAATATGTTCGTTTACGCAAAGCCTATCAGCACTTGCACTTGCCCCTAATATTTCTAAGGCTCGATTGACACCTCTTTCAAAATCCTCGTCACCAAGTAAAGCAGCAGCACAGTCTGCTACTGCTTGCAAGAAGCTATTTGTCTCATCTGCTGACTGCTCGCTGTTATTTTGCTGCATTTTTTTAAATTAAATCTTAAAAAATCACATTTTGGCTTTTTAAAGGAAGAAAATTATTTTTATCAACAATACTTTTGCTTAAAAAAGAGCCTACAAAAATTTTAGCGAAACTAGCAAAATTATTTGTGTATAAGCGTTTAGCTAAAAAGATAGTTTAAAATCTAAAACCCTTTATTACGTAAATTGTTCAAGCTGTGAATCAACTAATCATATAGATAAAACCTATCTAAGCAAATAGATAGGAATCCAATAAAGCAAGTAAATTAATTAAAATTATTTTTAGTTAATACTTGTTAATATTTCATTTAATAATAGGACGTATTTCGATAGTTGAAAAAATTTTGAAAACAAATATTCCTCACTCCCTCACTCTCTCTGTGCCTCAATTCATTAAGTAATCTTTCACCTAGAAGGAAGTAAAGGAAGTATTTGTCTTGGTGCTACTTTTGCTGAAGCTCCTTCATTTTTATAAAGCAATAATTTGATAATTACTGCAAGAATGTAAAAGACACGACAAGTTTAAGTCCCGATAATTAAACACTGTATTGATGCTTAAATTTTTCAACTTTTAGTTAGAGGAAGAAAAGAATATGACTGATAGCTACACTTTCACACCAGAAAGTTCAGCAATGCTTTTAATAGACCACCAAGTCGGAACAATGCAGTTAATTAAAACTATTCCCTTGGAGGTTGTTAAACGTAATACCCTAGCCCTAGCTAAAACCGCAAAGATATTAGGTATGCCAATAGTGCTTACCAGTAGCCAGGAAGAAAATGTTCAAGGTCCTTTGATGAAAGTGTTATGAATCTTGCTAAAACAATTATCAACCTTGGAATAAATTTCAAGGCTGTATTTGGGCTTAACGACATTGGTGCAAGATGCAAGATAAATAAAACTAAAAGTTCGCATATTAAAACTAATAAAATAGAGCATTATCTGTCACTACTGACTACCTACTACTCATCCATACCTAGCCAAAAGTTGAGGAATACAACTTATCTTTAGTTAACTCATTATTCATAACTTTCGTTAGACGCGATTATGGCTTGAATATCCGTAGCATAAATAAGCCAGCAATAGGGCTAATTTTAAATTTTGACCTGTTTTTAATTCAACTGAAATTCCATTAATTTGTCCATGATCCAAATCAATTCTACGAAAATTCCACCTCTACGCGAGAATGACCATATTGTAGGAATCAAAACTACAGCATTGGTTTTAATGGAATATGGAGATTACCAATGTTTATCTTCAGGAAAAGCGCACTCTACAATTGAAAAACTACAACAGCAATTAGGCGATCGCTTTTGTTTTGTGTTTCGGCACTTTCCTCAACCCGAAATTCATTCACAATCTCTAAAAGCAGCAGAAACCGCAGAAGCAGCAGCAGCGCAAGGTAAATTTTGGCAAATGCACTCTTTACTGTTTAAAAATCAGCATGCATTAGAAGATGGTAATTTAATAGAATATGCAGATAGATTAAAACTGGATATTCCCAGAATCTTAAGAGAGTTAAACGAACGGCTTCATAAGGATAGAATTCAGCAAGACATAGATAGTGGTATAGAGCATGGAGTCGAACGAACTCCCACTTTCTTTATTGGTATTCGTCAAGAAGGGACGCAGAATCTAGAGACTTTGTTGTTACAAATTTTAGAAACAATCACAAAATAGTAAGATAAATATATTTTGTAATTATTTTTGACTATTTTTCTTTTCTTTCCCAAATATAATTTAGAATTGAGATTACGCAACTATGCATAGATAAGGATGCAAGCAGCGAGCGTTGGCGATCGAGCAAATATCTGAAACAGTGCTACGAAATAGGCGCAGAAAAATTTGGCTGAACCAGCTTCAATGCAAAAAGATGACTATCCCCGTGATTGGGGAATCGCAACTGCGGCTTATCCAATTTATCAATCTCCTGCTGCTGCTAAAGTCAAAATATTTGCTGACGGTTGTGTATTTTCCCGAAATGGCTCTCACGAGATTGGTGCGGGTACTTACTTTGTTTTCTGTTGAACCAGAATCTGCAAGAATTAGTCTTAAAGCCTTGTAGATTCTGGCTGACATGTTTTTGGACAAGTCTATTCCTTAGTCACAAAATTAGCAAAACTCAATTCGTTAACGCGATTCCAGTTGTAAAGCTTGTCTCTAAAACCTTTCCACTGTTCGTACACTTTTTTAAAGGTTGCATCTTTACTAGCGCTAGCTTCTAATTCTTCAACGGTGGCTTTTTGCGCTGCTTGCAATATCTCCGGGCTGTAAGCAACTAACTTAGTACCGCTTTTAGTTAACTTAGTCAATGCTTCACCATTCAACGCTTCATACCTAGCAAGCATATCCATATTTGCTTCGTAAGCCGCAGTTTTAAAAATTTGTTTATATTCTTCGGGTAATTTTTCCCAAGCACCACGGTTTACTAAAACATCCAAAGTTGAACCGGGTTCCCACCAACCGGGATAATAATAAAAGGGAGCCGCTTTGTTTAAACCCAGTTTCTCATCATCATAAGGACCAATCCATTCCGCCGCATCAATTGCACCTCTTTCCAAAGCGAGATAAATTTCTCCTCCCGGTAAAACTTGGACGTTAACACCCAGACGTGCCATAACCTTGCCACCTAATCCAGGAATTCGCATTTTTAATCCTCGTAAATCCGCCAAAGATTTAATTTCGCGCTTAAACCATCCTCCCATTTGAGTTCCACTGTTACCGGCAGGAAAATAAACGATATTAAATTTATCGTAGATTTCCTGAATCATCTTTTGCCCATCGCCATGATATAACCAAGCATTTTGCTGTTGTGGAGTTAAACCAAAAGGTATAGAAGTTGCAAAAGCTAAAGCCGGATTTTTACCGATATAAAAGTAGCTTGCTGTATGTCCGCATTGTACCGAACCAGTTTGCACTGCATCGAGTACTTCCGTTGCACCAGTCAATTCCCCAGCAGCAGACGGAGTTATTGTAAAACGCCCGTCAGTCATTTCCTTGACACGGTTGGCAATGGTTTCCGGCCCGGTGTAAATTATTAAAGACTCCGGCCAGCTAGTTGCCATTCTCCAACGGACTTTAGGTAAACTCGTACCTGCGGTGGTTGTATTACCACCACGACTACAGGAAACAATAGTCGCGGTGGTTGCGGTTGTAATAGCTGCTTTTTTGATAATTTCTCGACGCTTCATATGATTTATGGTAAAAAAGTATTCCCAAAGTTGCAATTGTTGCATTCTAAAACAGATTCCCAACGAAAAATAAGCAATTTTTACACAATGATTGGGGAAGTGGGAATTAGCTTTTAAATACAAATTAAACCTCACCCCTACCCCTCTCCGATGTCTTGGAAGAGGGGTATCTGTAATCAGGTTTCCCATCTCTTTAATAAGGAGAGGGGTGCCCGGAGGGCGGGGTGAGGTTTATATCGGAATGGCACGCTTAAGACGCATCCCTTATTAGAACCAGCAATCAGTTTAAAAATTCTTTTTCCTTATCAAACCAAAACCCAAGAAACTTAGCAAACCAAATATTAAACTTGGTTCGGGCACTGTTTGACTTTGATTTACTCCAGAAGCAACAGGAAGCTGACGAATTGTAAATGAATTATAGAAATCATTGTTATCTAAATCATCCGGCACGCTAAGGGCAAACTGAAAATCTACGGTTTCACCAGGTGCAACAGTTCCCCCAGACCAGTTAAGATTAAAAGAACCATCGGCTTTAACTTGGGAAAACTTTGACGAAGTAGGTGTAGTGTCGGAATCGAAAGTGGGAATTGTAAAACCGCGAGGAACCGAAATTACCGCAGGGGATGCAAAGTTATCTTCACCAAAAGCAGTATCGGATTGAAAACCGATTTGAAAATTAAATCCGCCCCAATTTGAATTTGTATTATTGACAACTGTTTCGCTCAGTAAATATCCTGTAGTGCCACCAGAAGCTTCAACGAATAATTTAGTGTCTATGGGAGCGATTTCACGAAATGTTTTAGGAGTACAGGATAAGCCGGGAAAGTTATTAATTTGATTTTGATTGCTATTAGGAAAAGCAGTATCTACAGGGGTTTGCACCTGCGGACAAAGTACATCCCCTTGACCTGCACCCCCAGGAGGGCTGATGCTGGTAATTATCCTGGCTTGTGCAGTGCCGCTAAAGGTTAGAGAGATAGTTAAGGTTGCCGCTATCCGTTTGATAATTTTGTTCACTGATGGATATTGATTATGAAGTTTATGTTTAAAACGATTTGATTTTCATGGTATTCGCTTAATACAAAAATTACTACTGGATTCGGTATTTACTTAATAATTCGTTTAAGAAACATTTTTTAGCACATGAGAAGAAACAAAAACAGATGAATTTAAAACAACCGCTTAGCGAAGAAACTTTTACTCAGGGATTAAAAGAGCTTGCCGCCAGAGATGAAGATTTTGCAGAGATACTAAATAAATTAGGAAACCCACCTAAATGGGAAGAAGATGCAGGTTTTTCGGGATTGGTGCGAACAATTTTAGGGCAACAGGTTTCCGTTGGCTCCGCCACAGCTACCATGAAGCGTTTATCGGCAACCGTCTCACCATTAACACCAGAGCATTTACTAAAATTTGACGATGCTCAATTGAAAGCCTGTGGAATCAGCCGTCAAAAAATAACTTATATTAAGGAGTTAGCTACAGCAATTGTTAACAATGATTTAGATTTAGATAAATTAGCTGTTGCTGACGACGAAACCATCAGAAACCAACTCAAACCCATCAAAGGAATTGGGGATTGGACTATTGATATATATTTACTAATGTCCTTGCAACGCCCAGATGCCTTTCCTAAAGGTGATTTAGGAGTTATTCTGGCATATCAAAAGCTGAAAAAACTAGAAAAACGTCCCACCCCCGAAGAATTAGAAGTCATAGCCGAAAACTGGCGACCTTGGCGAGCGATCGCTGCTAGAATCTTATGGCACTATTATTTGAATTGGTAATTGGTAATTGGTAATTGTTAATTGTTAATTGTTAATTGGGCATGAGGCATGGGGCATTGGTAATTGGTAATGGGTAATAGGTAAAAAAACTGTTGACTGCTCGCTGCTCGCTGATAACTGTTCACTGATAACTGTTCACTGATAACTAATGATTATTAATCCTGAAGAAGTTCCAATTCAAAATAGTACAGACTACCCAGATGAATTTAAATCTGTAGTAGCAGGTAGATTTCGCCAGCGTTTGGGAAAGTTTGCTGGTTTAAATAACTTTGGTGTAAATCTCGTAAAATTGATACCCGGAAGCGCTTCTGCATTAAGACACTGGCATTCACATCAAGATGAATTTATTTATATTTTAGAAGGCGAATTAACTATAATTACCGATGCAGGAGAAGAAATTTTAACACCGGGAATGGCTGCTGGGTTTCCTGCAAATGAAGCCAACGGACATCATTTAGTTAACCGCTCAAATGAAGATGCAGTTTATTTAGAAGTTGGCGATAGCACGCCGAACGATACTGTATATTATCCCGACAATGACTTAATTGCAAAGCCTGGTAATGATGGGAAATCTGTAGTTTTTACACGAAAAGATGGGAGTATTCATGATTAATTATTTTCATTAATTTTTATTCAGCTTTTGGTTTAACAACGAGTTGAAACAGGTGCAGTAGTTTAGTGAATAACATAGCTATTAATAATCCTGCTAAAATACCACCTATAGTACTTAAACCAAAAGAAATCGCGAAATTTTCCCACTTGGTATCATCTGTGCCATGTGGTGGAGCAGCAGATTCATAGCTAGATGCTACATTTCCCGCAACCGCAATACCAATACCTAGACTTGTAATTGTAGTTTGTAGATGACGCTCTCTTCTTGCTTGTTCGATTGCAACTTGCCCTCTAATTGAGTCTATAGCGTTATTTATCAAATTTGTATCGAGTTGGAAAAACTGAACAGCAGCGTTGACTCTATCTTGAAACGGATGACAAGCTCTGTTTGTAAACACCTCTAAAAATGAAAAATTTTCTCCAGAAAAGTTACTTATCATCTCATAAATTTTGTCGGTATAATTCCTCGTATTATCTACAATAATATTTTGATATTCTTTGATGATACGTAAATTGTTGGCATGTTCTACGGAAAATTGCGGTAACTCTATTAACAGTTCCTGTATTTTATCTAAATCTAAAGAACCGTTATGGCTGATTTGAGTATTTTTAATTTCCGACTGTATTTCCCTTGATTTCTTTTTAGCCTCTTTTTCGATTTTTCTAATTTGTTTGTAAGCATGAATAATTTTTGCTCTAAAGAAGAACAAATCTAATAATTGCTGGTAATATTTATCAAACTGTTCTTCCGATTTATCATCTTCGATAAACTGAATGATAATATGATTGTAACTTTTGTATGCTCGAATAATACCGTATTCAAATACTGGGGAACCAAATAGGTATCCAGAACGGTTGAATTGTGGTTTTCTCAGATTATTAGAAAATAATGAATTAATATAATTATCTGCAATCTGCTTGAGTTTAGCTTTATTCCTTGTATGCTTTAACTGCTGCCCTCTTTCTAATTTAATCGTTACTAATAAAGTTTGGCTGAGAAAATAATCGTTCTGCTTTTTTACATCTAAGATTAGACAATTATTAGGATTAACTAATACTATATCTCTGGTATTTACTCTTTGGTCTTTTTTTAATGTTGGACTAATTATTTGCAAACCAAGAGCATAACTATCATAAAGTTGTACGGGGTAAATGACAGCAGTTTTACTTGCAGGGTCTATTTTTTGGTCATTTTTATTAGTAAAATATTCATGAGGCTGAACGTATATAGGATGATAATTATCCGTTTTAGCAAAATATTTATTTAAATTAGCCCAAGGTTCTTCAGATTCATTTTCTAAATCTAAATGCTGCTTGATATGAAATTTAGTTTCTGGTTTTAAGATTTTGGCAACTATTTCATCACACTTTTTCCACAGCCAATCTTTTCTATAGTCACCATTACTATCATTTTCTTCACTAAGATAATAAGCAAATAAATGAATATTGTGAGTATGAAACTTAAAATCCATGTATTTCTCCTAATGATTTATATTTGGTGTTCTAAGCTCTGAAAACCAATCTATAAATGAATACATTTATTATTACTTAGTATTTTCTACAACGTGTGTATATCAAGCCACCAACGTCTGAAGTATAAGGAAATATCCTATTTATTGATACAAAAAAATGATGACATATAATTTATTAGAAATAGAAATTAAAACATATCAGATAATTTTAAGTTTGATTAACTATTTTTTAGCTGTGTTAACCAAAAGTCTACTGCTTTAATAACTTTAGATGAAAACAACACTCCCCTTTCGCTCTAAGATTTCCTATAAAAATTCTTCCCTTCCTCAGGGCAATAGGTAATCTTCTACCGGGAAGGGAGTAGTTTTGCTGTTACGCGGAAAGATTTTGAGAAGTATGTATATCCTGATATGAAAGCGAAATTCCTCAAATTAGTCCCATTACTTATTTCAACTTAAATTAACTGCTGTTTACTTTGAATTAATTTGGATTTATAAAATCTAGAATTATTCGTTGGTGTTCCTAAAGTTGTGGTGGAAAAAATCCCGGAGTTAAGTTATAGCCGATAATAAAATATGTCTGTATTCGCGTTATGAAATTTCTACCAAGCAAATTATGAAAATAAAGCACCCTATTAACCTGCATAAATGCTCAACATCTATATTTGTTCTGGCACTGATGATAATCTATCAAAATTTTACTATCGGTGCTTGGGTTTATTTAGCGCTTCACGGTACTTATGGTATCTTATGGCTGTTAAAAGATAGAATTTATCCAGATAAGCAATGGGAGGAAGAAATTTCTTTATTAACTGGAATTTTCGCCTTTTTCTTCATTTGTTTATATTGGGTTGCACCATTCATTTTGATTAGTAGCGGTTCCCAACCTTCCCCACCATTAATTGCTGCGGCGATTTCTATCAATATATTAGGAGTATTCCTCCACTACAGTAGCGATGCTCAAAAATACTATACGCTCAAATACAAATCTGGTTTGATAACAGAAGGGTTTTTTGCTCGCTGTCGCAATACCAATTATTTAGGGGAAATTTGTATTTATCTGGGCTTTGCTTTATTAGTTCAGCATTGGCTACCATTTGCGATTTTAGGATTATTTGCAGCGGGAATTTTTGTTCCTAACATGATTAAAAAAGATAAATCTCTATCTCGCTATCCACAATTTGCGGAATATAAAGCTAATTCTGGATTATTGTTACCCAAACTTTGGGGAAATAATTCTCAAACAGATACATTAGAGGTTAACAGTCAGAACTAATTCGCACAAATATCATTACAAGGCTGAGCCTTGTAATGATAATACTAGAGGCTCTGCCTCTTTATCAAATTATTTATTAAAATGATTATGGATATAAAAAACAGTTTTGATATTACCGTATCGGAATCTTTGATTCAGCGCTTAGAGAAAGTTAAAGAAACAGCAACGCAAAACCTAAATAATTTCACCGATAAAGCACAACAAGTTAGCGAAAACTGGCAAGAAACAGCAACTCAAAATACTGAAAATGCTATTGATAATTTTCATAACACCATAGAGCAAACTAAAGGCTCCATACAAGAAAATTTACCTCATGTCTCAGTACCAAATGTTGTAACATCTTCCGTTATAGATTGGTTTAACCAACATCCAGCATTTTTAAGAATTTTCAATTATTTAAATTGGGGAGTAAATCATCCAATAATAAGTTTGATTATTCTTATATTTAGTTTAGCAATTTTATGGACTGCAATCAAAGCAACGGCTGGTTTTATTGAAAAAGCAAGTTTATCGATACTGCAAATACCTTTTAAACTGTTGGCTAGTTTAATAAAATCTCTTTGGAAGTGGCTAGTAAAACTTAGTAATTTGGCAAGAGATAAATTTAAACAGACGGAAGTTGTCCGCTACAATTCTGAACTACATTTGAATAATAATACCGCTTATCAAATAATATCATCTAATCAGCAGCAAAGATTAAAAGATATTTCTGCAAGATTAGAAGAAATTCAGTTGGAACAGCAAGAACTTTTAAAAGAAGCAGCAGAAATTATTCATGCCGAAAAAATTAAAAGTTCGGTTAATTAAATTTTGCGATTGCCGCTAAGTTAATACGAACGATATCAAATCCGTTTGTATCGGAATTATATATTTTTTAACGCAGATAAGCGCAGAGGAAAGCCTATAGGAGCGCAGAGTTTTTTTGTCCATTTTTTATCCTAAACTTATGTAAGCCTAAAAGGATGTTTTGAAAGCTAGAAATGATGCTCAAAACTTTTGAGATCCCCCTAAATCCACGCCATTTGCTACAACGGGGGAAACCCCCGCAATGCAATGGCTCCCCTTTTCAAGGGGGGAAGGGGGGATCGTGCGAGAATTTTGATAAAAAGTTGAATTGCAACCCTAACGTTACTCGAATCATAAACTTTTGGAAGCAATTTCGTTTTTTTTCCGAAATCTTCAGATATAAAATTGTAGCGTTCAGATATTAGCGGTTATGCATAGTTTCAGGTAGGTTCAACCGTGACATTACCCAGAAAATGGATGAGACTAACCAGCAAGCAGTTTGAAGATAACAGTTAAACTGCAACTATTGACGATAGCCTATCTTTTTGGATAAAAACGAACAATGATAAATTTATTTGTAGTTGCTTTAATTGCGATTGCGATTGGTGTATGTTGCGGTGCTGTTATCGTTTTGCTGATAGTCATCCAGCGTCGCCGACAAAAGGTAGATAGTATGCGTTCTACTAACAATTTAGTCGGTCTTTATGGCACGGTGGAAGTTCCTTTTGATAAGTCTTGTAAAGGGAAAATTAGGGTTAATATACCCGGACAAGGTTTGACAGTTGATTTTATAGCTTGTACTGATGATGCTAAAAGTTTCCAGCCAGGAGATAAAGCTTTTATCGTGCAAGTAAAGAAGAATCAGTTGTGGGTAATCAGTGAGGAATCAATAAAAAACTAATAACCAACAACTAATAACTCATAATTAATAGCTAATCAAAAATGTTTAAATCATCTTTAAAGCAAGAAGTTAAAAGTTTGCAAATTGCCCAAGTTGAAGTAAATCGTCCCGTAGAAGTTGAGCAAAGTAATCTGGGTGGACTTTTTGGAACCAGTTTACTAATTGCCACGGGAATATTTAGTACTGTTTTAGTAGCTTGGTTTTTGCAATCATGTTTGTGTATTTGTAAACCCAACGAAGTACTGGTGATTTCTGGGCGTAAGCGCAAGACGAAGGAAGGGCAAGAAGTCGGATATCGGGTGTTATCGGGTGGTAGAGCCATTCGGATTCCCATTGTCGAAAAAGTTCGGCGCATGGATGTTACTACTATGCCCGTACCGGTAGAAGTTAAAAATGCTTATTCTAAGGGAGGCACGCCGTTAAATATTCAAGCGATCGCTAATGTAAAACTTTCCAACGATCCCAATATTATAGGTAATGCGATTGAAAGATTTTTGAGAAGCGATAGAAAGGAGATTTTACGGGTAGCAAGAGAAACGCTTGAGGGGAATTTACGCGGTGTTGTTGCAACTTTAACTCCAGAGCAAGTTAACGAAGATAGACTGCAATTTGCCGAAAGTATTACTTCTGATGTCAGTCGGGATTTAATGAAGTTAGGATTGCAAATCGATACTTTAAAAATTCAAAGTGTTTCCGATGATGTAGACTATCTAAGTTCCATTGGCAGGAAGCGGATTGCGATGATTGTTAGAGATGCAGAAATTGCCGAATCCAATGCTTTGAGGGAAGCAGAAAGCATAGAATCGCAGTGTCAGCAAGAAGCAGAAGTTGCTAAAACCCAAAATCGCATTACTGTTTTAGAGAAAGAAAACGAACTCCGAGAAGTCAAAGCCAAGTTAGAGCAGCAAGCACGCTCGGAAGAAGAAATTACCACCGCCACAGTCAGGGAAAAACAGGCTTTCTTCGAGCAGAAACTACAACAATTGCGTGCAGAATTTGAACGTCTGCGTTTAGAAGCAGATCAAGTTTTACCAGCAAAAGCACTACAGCAAGCTAAACAGTTGAAAGCAAAAGGAGAAGCAGCCGCAATTGCAGAAAATGCTAAAGCGGCAGCCATAGTCAACGAAATGCTCGCTCAAGTTTGGCAAGAGACAGATACTGATGTTTCTGAATTATTCTTGATTCAGCAGTTAGAAACTATCTTGAATGAAGCTGTAGAAATTCCCAAGCGACTGTATTTAGACAAAATCAACGTAGTAGATAGCGGTGACGGTAAATCTTTAGCAAGTTTAGTCAAAGTTTACCCAGAAATTCTTAATCAGTACCTCGAAAGCATTAATACAACTTTAGGAATCGATGTATTAGGAACTCTTTCGGGGAAGAAGGAGTGAGGGAGTGAGGGAGAGAATAAATAATTATTATCAATTATCAGTTACCAATTACCAATCCCCAATGCCCAATCCCCAATTACCAACTACCAATTTTTAATTATTCATTTGGAGAAAATCATGTTACCACTTATCGGTTTATTTTTAGGAATTTTAGGTTTCGGTTCAACTGCTGGTTATTGGATTATTCGCTATTTTTATCATATTTGTCAGCCTAGTGAAGTACTTATATTTGCTGGCGGTACTCATAAAACTTCTGATGGCAGAGAAGTTGGATATCGTTTGGTAAAAGGTGGAAGCAGTATTCAAACTCCTTTATTTGAGCGTACTTTTAGGATGGATTTAGGTAATATAATTATTGACCTTGAAGTGATTAATGCTTATAGTAAAGGCGGTATTCCTTTGAATGTTCAAGGAGTTGCTAACATAAAAATTGCTGGAGAAGAACCTACTATTCATAATGCTATTGAAAGATTGTTAGGAAAAAGTAGACAGCAAATTGAACAGTTAGCTAAGGAAACTCTGGAAGGAAATCTTCGGGGTGTTTTGGCTAGTTTGACTCCGGAAGAAGTTAATGAAGATAAAATTGCTTTTGCCAAACATTTATTAGAAGAAGCAGAAGACGATTTAGAAAAACTGGGTTTGGTTTTAGATAGTTTACAAATTCAGCAAATTTCTAGCGATACTAAATACCTGAAAGCTATGGGGCGAAAGCAGCGGGCTGAATTGTTGCGGGATTCTCGGATTGCTGAAGCTGAAGCTAAAGCTAAATCAGAAATTTGTGCTTCTGAAAATGAAAAACTCGTAGCATTGAAGCGTACTGAAAAAGATTTACAGGTTGCAAAAGCCGAAGCAGAAAGAAGAGTTAGAGATGCCGTTACCAAAAGAGTCGCAATGGTTGCTGAAGTAGAAGCAGAAGTCGGCGCTAATGTCGTTAAAACTCAAGCGGAAGTCTCAGTACAAAACGAACGCATCAAACAAGTTGAACAGCAACTTATAGCCGATGTCTTAGCACCAGCAGAAGCCGAATGTAAAAGAGCGATCGCTAAGGCAAAGGGTAATGCTGCAAGTATTATTGAAGACGGTAAGGCTCAAGCAGATGGTGCGAAAAAGTTAGCTGAATCCTGGCAAAATGCTGGTAGTAATGCTAAGGAAATCTTCTTATTACAAAAATTTGACGTGCTGCTTAAAGCAATGGCTTCGAGTATTCCTGAGTTAGAAGTTGAAAAGGTAACTATCATTGATGCTAGTGAAGGCAGCAATGCTAGTAAAATGGCATCTTTCATAGAACAACTCCGTCAAACTACTGGTTTGGATGTGCCCGAACTCATCGAACGCTTTACAGAAAACCGCTCTATGAAAAGCGCTAAAATTCCCGTTCCCCCTGAATTAAGCAACCTTCCGCAACCAAATCATAAATAGTCGCGATCGCCTTTTTCACTGTTAAAATTTTCATTCCCAAATTCATAAACCCGGTTTCGCGAAACCGGGTTTGTTTTAACAAAATTGAAAGCAAAGCCTCCATTAGCTGCAACCTTCCTTTCTCCTTGATAAGGGGAGCCACTGCGTTGCGCGGATTCCCCGCGTTATAGCAAGTGGCGTGTGAGGTTAAGCATACATTCGACAATGTTCCCATTTTCATAGCCTCAAAGCTAAAGTTTTTGTTAAAAAAACAGTATTCTTTTTTACACATCCCTAAAATCATTAAATCATTGAAATTCAAGTGATTTTAACTTTTTCAAAGAAGAATTATTTGAATCAGCAGATAAACTCTTGGTTGCTCGCATTTACAAGCATCTATTGAGTTAAAAACTAACCTTACGGATTAATTAGATGATTCTCCGTTGGGTTATTAGCTAGTGGGTTTTCGGTATCGACAGGCTGTAGTTCAATTATCCTTACAGATTTTTAGTAGGTATAGTTTTCATGAAAAATAAAGTTCTTATATTAGGATTGCTAGCATCTATCAGCTTATCTAGCTGTGCCCAGAAAGATTATTTCTCTTCAACTGATACCGATTCTGAAGTTACGAACTCTGTTTCTAACGTCTCTGCAACTACAGAAGAAAGTAAGGGATTGATAGAAAGTTCTTTAGGTGAATATCTCAAGACAAAAAGCCTCAAGTTAGAAGATACCCCCTATAAAGTACAATATACAGACCTCAATGGAGATAATATTAAGGACGCTATAACAATATTTACAGGCTCGAAGTCTTGTACCGATAATGGCTGTAATATGTTGATACATCAAGGTATTGGAGATAATAAGTTCAAACTGGTTTCAGATGTAGCTCCGATAAAATCACCAATCACTATCAGCGAAAAAACAACCGGTGGTTGGAGAGATGTAATTGCTAACGTCGGCAGCGAAGCAGAGCCTAAAAATGTGGCTCTGAAATTTGATGGTAAAGGTTATCCAGAAAATGCTTCGAGTCAACCGGTTATTGAAAATAGCGAAATAAAAGGAGACAAATTAGCGTTTAAGACTGAGGCTAATAACTCTAAGGAAGCCGCAGATAAAGCCGATAAAACTGCGACTGCTGGCTTATCAAGCCAATGCCAAGGTGCAATTGATGCCGGAAAAACCGAAGTTGCAAATATTTCGGGTATAGGTGTCAATAAATCTAGCAAAAACGATATCAGCAGCATTTATCAAAACGTACCCAAGGAACGTTCGACACAATATCAGTTTACAGTCGGCGGTAGCGGCGGTAAAAATATCATGTATTCGCCGGTATTCATGACAAAAATCAGCAAAAACATCATCAGCAATTGTAATAATATCGGCTCTGTAAAATTTGAAGTAGATCAAACTGATAATAGAATCGCTTACGGCTTAGTTAAAGATTCTGTCAAGAAATTCGACTGTACAGCAGCAAGCGCTAATTCTAAACTCAAATGGGGAGAAATTTCCTGTCCGTAATGGTTGCATGGAAGAAATAACTAAATACAGCCCTGCTGGATAAAATATGAAGTAGTGATTTCACATTGTTTGAGACGTAGCGATACGCCTCGTCTATGCAACAGTTTCATATGTTCAGGCGGGAAACGGTGGAGTAACAGTGACTTCTTTGCCTTTACTTTATAGTCACCTTGAAACAGTGTATTACACTTGTAATACGCTGTTTTGATGTTAGAGAATTTATGGCAGAAATTACCAAAGAACAAATTGAAAAGACTTGGGGGGTGCATCCAGCCAGAAGAATTATTTTTGCAGAGCTTTATCAAGGGCTGTTAGCGAATGTACGAGCAAGGAATATAGTTCGCGTAGTTGATGGTAGCTTAGAAATTTTTAATTATACAACTCACGCACAATACAATGCTAACTGGAATGTTTTTACGTTAATGGCTAGGGGATTAGTTGTTGATGTGAAAAAGCAAGCTGTAATTGCAACTCCTTTCCCAAAGTTTTTTAATTATGGTGAAGCAAAAGCCTGGGGTTCGGAACAAGTTGATGGAGAAATTTGGGTTCATCAAAAATATGATGGTTCTTTAGGCATTGTCTTTTATGATGGCGAAAAATGGCGGGTTACAACCAGGGGTTCTTTTGATTCTGATGCGGGCATTTGGGGACAACAATGGTTAAATGAAAATATAGATACTAGTTTATTAGAAATTGGCAATACTTACCTTTTTGAAATTATTTATTTGGGAAATCGAATTGTTGTGCCTTACAATTTTCAAGCAATGGTTTTATTAAGTGCGTATGATTTCTATGGATATGAATATACAAGCAAGCAAATTAAAACTTTAGCGGATAAATTAGCGGTAAGAGTTACCGAGTTTGCAAACTATGTATCGTTAGAAAAGTTAGTTAAAGCGGCTCAAACTCTGGATAGAAATAGTGAAGGATGGGTAATTCGGTTTGCAAACTCACATCGCTTGAAGGTAAAAGGTGCAGAATATTGTCGCCTCCATCGTTTGGCATCGCAGGTGACACCATTGGCAATATGGGAAATATTAATGCAGGGTGATGATTTAGAAGCAATACGAAAAGAGTTGCCAGAGGAGCATTTACAAGAATTTGAAAAAATTTGTTCTATTTTTGCAGCTAAATTGGAATTGTTAATTGAAGATATTGTCAGCATGTCTTGCAATAAACAACATCTTTCGGATAAAGATATCGGCTTGGCTTTTGATAAAGGTGAATGGGGTGATGGTACCTTAGTTAAGCATCTAGAAAAAAAGTTTTTATTTGCAGTAAGAAAACAAAACTTTTTAGAGAATGTGCTAATAAGTGGACATCGCTGTCGTAAGATGGCGTTTGGAATCTTTCGCCCTGCTGGAAATGTATTAGATATGTAGCTAATTAGGCTCTTAAAATCCAGATAAACAACAGTTTTTTAATCAAAATTTGTAAATATACTGAAAATGATGATTCTCGCTTTTCCGATGATAAAGGCGAGATTTTAGAATTATGGTAATTTTATGAAGATTTTGGGAAACCTAAATACTATACCTCTGTATATTGTGCGTATTTACTTTAGTTAATATCAGGTTAATAAATATAAATTTTATTTACACCTGTAGCTTCTGACGAAAGTCAGTTTTTAACTAGAGAAAATAACCCATATTTGATAGAGCTAATGAATTGTTTATTTTAGTGTTTCCAAATTGAAGGCAATTAGTCGATGATTCCGATTAATTTTCAGAAGCTATTAACTCAAAAAGATATCGGTTACGCGGTTAAGCATATTTTTGCAACCGTAGAAACACCCTTATATCTAATTACTCCCGATGGAAAAATTTTATTTGGTAACTATCAAGAAAACTTAAACGAAAAATATCCGATTGAATTATCCGGTAAAATTTTGGCTTGGGTAGTAGGCAATGCAAAAGCATTACCTATTTCTCAATTAATTAGCTTTTTAGTTAAACAGGAATTTGAAAAAAAATCATTAGCAAAAGAATTATTAGAAAGATATGAAGAAATAGACTTATTCGATGAACTATCTACACAAATAACCAATAGTTTAAATATCAAGCAAATTGCTCAATTAGTTTTGGAAAGAATTAGTCAAATTATTGAATGCAATATTGGAGTATTTTTACTATTAGATTCTGACACAAATCAACTTAAACCTACGGCTAAATTTGGTGATTTTGGCTGTTTTGAATTTCCTATTTCTTTAGGTAAAGGTATATTAGGCAAAATTATTCAAAGAGGTAAAGGAGAGATTGTTAACAATATTTGTGAGAGTTTAAAATGCTACGATAGTGATGAACCAATTGTTTCTTTAATTTGCGTTCCCCTCAAAAA
Source organism: Rivularia sp. MS3 (assembly GCA_019192545.1). GTDB lineage: Bacteria > Cyanobacteriota > Cyanobacteriia > Cyanobacteriales > Nostocaceae > Rivularia. Next base: position 40,759 of record JAHCMI010000027.1, read on the forward strand.
TAAAGACAAAATTATTGCAGCAATTGCCATTGGTAGTCAAACGCAAACTAATTATACAACCGAAGAATTAAAACTGCTAAATATCTTTGCCACACAAGCAGCGATCGCCATTGAGAAAGCATTATTGTACGAGCAAAGTTTGAATGCTGCACAATGTGCCCGCGAGCAGGCTGAAGAGCTACAGCAAACTTTAGATAAATTGCAGCAAACTCAAGCTCAATTAATTCATAGTGAAAAGATGTCTAGTTTAGGACAAATGGTAGCGGGAATTGCTCATGAAATTAATAATCCAATCAACTTTATTAAAGGTAATATTGGCTACGGTTTTAATTACGCTCAAGATTTAATTGAGTTGATAGATTTGTATCGGCAAAACTATCCGCAACCAGCATCAGAGATTGCAGAAAAAATAGAAGATATTAATTTTGATTTTCTCAAAGATGATTTTCTTAATTTGCTTAATTCAATGAAAGTAGGAGTTAATAGAATTAAAGATATAGTTCGTTCTTTGGGAATATTTTCGCATCTTGATAAAACAGAAATCAAAGCTGTGAATATTCATGAAGGCATTGATGGAACTTTGATGATTTTACGCCACCGTTTGGATAAAAATGAAGAAAAAGATTCCATTGAGATAGTTAAAGAATACGGAGATATACCTTTAGTTAGCTGCTATGCCGGACAGTTGAATCAAGTCTTTATGAATATTCTGAGTAATGCAATTGATGCTTTGCAAGAAAAAGGAGATTTGATAATAATTCGGACGCAAATGGTTAAAGATAATTGGGTTAGTATTTCTATTATAGATAATGGGCCGGGAATCGACGAACAAGTTCAGCAGAAATTATATGACCCATTTTTTACTACAAAAGAAGCGGGAAAGGGAACGGGTTTAGGTATGGCAATTAGCTATCAAATTGTAGTAGAAAAACATGGTGGAAATCTTACATGTATATCTGAGTTGGAGAAAGGTACAGAATTTCGGATTCAGATACCTATAGAGCCTAATCTCAGCAAATAAGCTATTAATAATACTTTAAAAAATCAAGCGCCTCAATATCAAAGTTAACTGTGTTTATAGAGAAATATGGGTATCAAGAATTTATTAGATATAAGCATAATCTCAAAAGTCAACTATCAATGGTTAAATAAACTTAAAGTTAACCAAAAAATAGCCCTTGGATACACAGTTGCTTTAAGCATTTCTGTTTTCGGAACTATATCAGGAGTAACAGTTGGAAATCATCTAAAAAGACAGGCTATAGTACAAGAAAAACAGACTTTTGCTGAAATAATGATTCTTCATCGTTTGCAAACAGCAATTCTACAAGTAAGAACCCATCAACAGCAGTTAACTTCTTTAACTAAGCAGCCGATAAATTTTAAAGAAGAGTATCAGCATATTATTAAACATTCAGAATCTATTCAAAAAAGTTGGTCAGAAATTAAGTGGATAATCGAAAACCAACAACACTACTCAGAGAAAGAAATCATCAAATTAGAAATTTTAATAAATTCCTACGAAGGAGTACCAAAAAAGTATTTACTTTCTTTAAATAGGATAGTACAAGAAGCAATAGTTTTGAATCTAAATTCAGCCGAAAAAAGTCGAGCCGCTGAAATTAAGCTTAAAGAATTTACTAATAGCGATTTAGCTAGAAAATTTGATAGTATCTCAGACGATTTGATTGAGATAATCGATTTTTTCTACTCAGAAGTCAAACAAGCAAAGTCAGATGTAAGCAAAGCAATCGGATACCGCAATATAATTATATACAGCGGCGTGATTATATCTATATTAATCGCAATTTTATTAGCTCGATGCATTAGTAAAGCAATATCATACCCAATTCTAGAATTAGATAAACTTACTAAAACAATCACTGAAGAAGAAAATTTTGATTTGCGAGTACCGGTATCTACAGAAGATGAAGTTGGTAGTTTAGCATCTTCTTTTAACCATTTAATTTTCCGAGTTAAGCAACTTTTAGATGAACAAACAGCTAACACCGCACATTTAAGAGCAATTATTGATAATCTTGTAGATGGCTTATTAGTAAGCGACATTTACGGCAATATTGTTAATTATAATCCTGCTGTTACTAGAATGTTTGGTTTAGGAGATGTTGATATCAGAGGAATTGACTGTCAAGAATTTATTCCTGAAATCATAGGATTAGTCAATCAAACACAGCAAAATCCTACAGCAATATTTACAGCAGAAATACAGCCGAATGATAAGCAATTCTTCAAAGTTTCAATTACTGCAATTACAGAAGGGAATTGTCGAGATTCTTTTTGCAGTTGTCTGGGTTCGGTAATTCTGGTGCGGGATATCACACAGGAAAAAGAAGTAGATAGAATGAAAACAGATTTCATTTCAACTGTGTCTCATGAATTGCGAACTCCTTTAACTTCCGTGTTAGGTTTTGCTTCAATAATTCAGGAAAAGCTTGAAGAAAATGTATTTCCTTTACTACCGGAAGACAACCGTAAAACTAAAAAGACTGTAAAAAGAGTTAAAGACAATATTAATATTATTATTTCTGAAGCCGAACGTCTTACCACATTAATTAATGATGTGTTGGATATTGCAAAAATGGAAGCAGGCAAACTAGACTGGAAAAAAGAAATAGTTAGTATTGAACAAGTAATAGAGCGTTCTTTCGCTGCTACATTCGCTCTTTTTGAAAAAAAAAGTTTAGGCCTAATTAAACATATAGAACCAGATTTACCGCAAGTTTTAGGTGACGAAAATCGTCTTATTCAAGTCTTAATAAATTTAATCTCAAATGCTGTTAAATTTACTGATGAAGGTTCTATTACCTGTAGTGCTAAAGTAATTCATGACAGTATTATTGTTAGCGTCATTGATACCGGTAACGGTATATCTCAAGAAGAACAACCATTAGTTTTTAATAAATTTAAGCAAGTAGGAGAAATATTTACAGACAAACCTCAAGGTACGGGTTTAGGATTACCAATTTGCAAACAAATTATCGAACATCATGGCGGTAATATTTGGGTTGAAAGCAAGTTAAACGAGGGAAGCAATTTCTCATTTTCTATACCAATTCAAAGTCTTAGCACAATCAACGAATTTGATAAGATTGCTAATTTGGATAGTCTTGTCAAACAGTTGCAGGAACACTCTATTGAAACCGCTGCTACTTCTAACAAGCAAAAAACTATTTTAGTAGTTGATGACGATGCTAATATTCGTGAATTACTCAGACAATCTTTACAAAACCAAAATTATGCCGTACAGGAGGCTAAAGATGGTTTAGATGCAATCAATCAAATAAAAATTAATAAACCAGATTTAATTATTTTGGATGTCATGATGCCGCAAATTAATGGGTTTGACGCAGCCGCAATTATCAAAAACGATCCATTAACAATGGATATTCCAATTATTATGCTGTCTATTTTTGAAGATAAAGAGAGGGGGTATAAATTAGGTATTGATAGATATATGACAAAACCAATTGAAAGCAACAAATTGATTAACGAAATAAACGTGTTGCTTTCTCAAGAGACATCAGCTAAAAAAGTTTTAGTTGTAGATACAACTGCTTCAACTTTATTGACTTTATCTCAAATACTCAAAGCACAAGGTTATAACGTTGTGGAAGCATCAAATGGTGAAGAATGTATCGAAAAAGCTTTGTCTGTGAAACCGGATATGATTATTGTGGATTCAGTTTTATCTCAGGAACATGATTTAGTCAAGACGTTGCGATTTGAAAAGGGATTAGAAAATTTCTTTTTTATATTGCTTGGTAACGGTAAAAATGACATAAAAACCAATTAATAAAATATCTCATTTAATATCTTAAATTTATCAGCCATCATGGATAAAAAAATTTTAATTGCAGACGATGAAGCAAACATTCGTATTTTAATGGAGCAAGTCTTAGAAAAGTTGGAAGATGAAGGTGTTGAATTACTAATTGCCGAAAATGGTAAAGAGGCATTAGTAACTATTAAAGATGAGAAACCGGATTTAGTTTTTCTAGATATGATGATGCCGAAAATGAATGGATTAGATGTATGCCGAACTGTCAAGCAAGAGTTAAAGATTCCAGATATTTATATCATTATGTTGACAGCTAAAGGGCAAGAAGATGACAAAGAAAAAGGTTTACAAATGGGTGCAGATTTGTATATGACTAAACCTTTTCGCCCCAAAGCTGTGTTAGAAAAATCTAGAGAAGTATTAGGTGTTTAATCAGTTTTCACCCGGAGGGTGTGGATCATCCGTCAGCGAGCAGTTAACAGTTAACAGTTAACAGTTAACATTTTACTGTTTACTAAGAAATCTTTGTGGAGATAATTGAGTAATAATTTCATCTTTACTACCAGCTAAATAATTAACAAAACGTCGCGCTAAGGGTGGAATAAATACCAGAGGATTGCTAAAACCTGAAAAAAGATGAATATTATTGCTTTGATTAACTTCTCCAATTAAAGGTAGATTATCTTTACTAAAAGCTACCAAACAATGATGCAAATCTCCGGTAACGTTTTCTAAATCAGGTAATACCGTACCAATATTTTTCCGCAATGCAGCTTCGCTTTTTGCAGAATCGATAGTCGCATCAGGATTTGTGTTTATATGGCTTATTTGTCCCAAACATAAACTATTATCTTGAAATTGAACTGCACCTACATCCAAAATCCAACCAAGCTGATTATTCTGATTCCATAATTTGTCATTTTGACTGCTATCGGCTTCTAATTCCGAACGTTGTAAAATTGCTGGCATTACTAAAGTGCTTAATCTCAAATCTAGCGGTGGAGTTTTGATAATTTCAGCATGGGTAAAATATACTTGGATAGGAATACCCGATTTTTGCAATAACTTTCGGCTAAATCCACCAGCACAAATTACAATATTTTTGCAGCTAAAACTATCAGTATTTGTTTTAATTAATAAATCTTCTGGCTCGATTTCTAAAACTTGACTAATTTGCATCTTTCCCCCTGCCAGTAAGAAAGCCTTGATATAAGCTTGTGTTGTTTTCTCTGGATGAATATGCCCGTGTTTGACAGTCAAAGCTCCAGATATTGCTTCGCGATTTAATAAAGGTTCTAATTCACAAGCTTGATTCACGTTGAGTAATTGCGGAGGCGTAGCAAAACGCTGATAAAGTGCAGCAGTTTCTTCTGGATTGTTTTTTTGAGAAATAGTTAGTAATAAATCTAATTCGCGAAACTGAATATCACTATTTAATTCTTGCGAAAGTGTTTGATAAAGTTGCTTCGATTCATTGCATAATTCACTAGTTAAAGAAGTCGTAGCGCTCCAAAAAGCCAAACCACCATAACTATAACGAGTCGCATTTTGCGGTGTAGTATATTGTTCCAACAAAAGTACTGAAAAGCCCTTGGTAACTAATTCATAGCTTAGTGCAGCACCTGCAATACCAGCACCGATAATAATAATATCGTAGGTTTTCATATAAATTAATGGAGTAGAAAGTAGGAAGCAGAAATTAGAGAGTTAAAAAGTTAGGAATAATAAAAATAAGTATTACATAATAAACACTTGAATTAAGAAAAATAACTTCCTAATACTATTCCCTATTCCCTATTCGCTACTCCCTTTTTCAATAAGTTGCTTGTAAGCGATTTAAGAGATATTCTCCAGCAGTTATTGCTGGATAAATTACAGACTTATCTGTTTTACAACTTTCAAGACAGGAAATTTCTGTATCTTGATTAGGATGACAGAAAAATGCCATAGAATATCTAGAAAATTTAACTTTATCTCCACCAGGGATTATAACTCGATGTTTTGTCGAACAAAATACATTATTTGTCCAACGCTGCATTAAATCACCTGTATTAACTAATATAGTATCAGCAATTTTAGGCGCTGCAATCCATTCTCCTGCTGCCGTTTGTACTTCTAAGCCACCAATATCATCTTGAAACAACAAAGTAATGCTTCCATAATCGGAATGTTCGCCAGCACGAATCTGCCCGATTTTAGGTGATTGTCGTAAAGCAGGATAATGCAGCAGTCGCAATGTATGATTTTGTTGATTATGGTTTTTAGTAAAGAAATCTTCCGGTAATTTCAAAGCTAATGAAAAAGCTGCGAGGATATTATTTGCCACTTCTGTACAAGCTTCATAGAAACTAGGAATTGCAGGAGCTAAATATAAGGAAGTTGGAAAATTATCGAATCGAAAAATATTAAAAGCTTCTTTCAAGTCACCGGGATTATCGGGATTTAACCTTTCTCTTTCGATGCCAACATAACCTTGATTGCTAAATTCATCGCTCCAAGCCATCTTTTGTTTAGCTTCTAAAGATAAGTTGAATAGATATTGACTGTATTCAAATACTTGCTCTGTTAATTTTGGAGAAATATTATAATTTTTTATGTAAATAAAACCAATTTCATGGCAAACTTGGTAAATTTGCTTGACTACATTTTGTTTTTCATCAATATCGCCGTTGTTAAAAAGTGATAAATCGATAATTGGGATTTTAGACATTTTGTTTGTAGTAAGGAATTTATTCCTTATTTTAAATTCGTAGGGTGCGTTACGGCGCGACGAAAAATTAAGGTAATCATATAATATGTTCAGAATCGCGCCTAACGTACCAAATAAATTATTATTTAAACAGTTGCGGTGCGTTGCACTCCGTGACAACACACCTTACAAAATTACTTTTTATGCTTTTGAAATTATGGAAATATAAACCGCAGAAACGCGGAGAGCGCACAGGAAAGAATTATAGAGAGGCAAAAGTAAGATAGCGATAAACCGCTTACTAAGAACAAAGAAACATTATCAGTAAATTTACTAATTAATGAATATAAAATTGCTGAATAAACTGAATTTACCAATTAACTGATTTGAATATGAGCGATAATATTATTTCTATTTATTTAGATTGCGATAATGATGTAGTGTCTTTTGAAAAAGAGACTTTTAAAGTAAGTCGATTGAAAGAGTTGATGATAAGGGAAGTAAGAAAAGAAGCGCACTACAAGAACAGAAAGTTGGGAACAATTCCCAAATTTCAACAAATTACTATAGGATAAGAAAAAATAAATTTTACTTACATCAAATTTGAAACTACTAGAGAATGTCAAATTATTCAAATTAATGGAAAAGGTTGGCAGAAAGGAAAGTTAAATATTGAAATATGTATATTACCTGATAGTAATAAACCCGATCAAGTTAATTTACAATTCTTTCCAGAACAACCTCTTAAACCAGAATTACCTTTAGATGATATGCGGGAGATGATTCAAATTGCTGATGGTGCGTGACGCTATTATCAAATTAGTAATTACTAACAAAATTTTCATGAGCGTCACACACCCTACAGTTATACAGCTCGTATTAAGAAATTTATCCCTTCCCTTCTCCTTAATAAGGAGAGGGGTGCCTGGAAGGCGGGGTGAGGTTTCGCTGAAATTCGCTATATTAATTTGTCAAAAACAACATTACATCCCCTTCTTTGACAACATAAGCTTTTCCTTCAGCGCGAACTAAGCCTTTTTCCTTTGCAGAACTTAACGAACCAGAAGCTACTAAATCCTCATAACTAACTGTTTCTGCACGAATAAATCCTTTTTCAAAATCGCTGTGAATTACTCCTGCTGCCTGGGGTGCTGACATTCCAGCTTTAATTGTCCAAGCGCGAGTTTCTTTTTCTCCTGATGTGAAATATGTCCGCAAACCTAATAAGTCATAGGTAGCACGAATCAAAGATTTTAAACCACCTTCTTCGACACCCAACGACTCTAGAAAATCTTTTCTTTCTTCATCAGATAATTCAATTAACTCCGATTCTACCTGTGCGGAAACTATCACTACCTGAGCATCTTCTTTAGCTGCAATTTCTCGCACTTGCTCTACATATTTATTTCCGGTAGATAAATCATCTTCGGAAACATTGGCAGCATAAATAATCTTTTTCGCACTTAACAATGTCAAAGGCTTAATTATTTCTGCTTCTTCTTCACTTAAATTTATCTGACGAACAGATTTACCTTCATTTAATTCTGCCGCTACTTTTTCTAGTACCGACATTTCATATTGAGCATCTTTATTAGCTCTTGCTTGCTTGCGAGTACGTTCCATCCGACGCTCAACTTGCGCTAAATCTGCTAAAACAAGCTCTAAATTAATAACTTCAATATCTCGTGCTGGCCCAACCGTACCAGAAACGTGAATTACATCATCATCTTCAAAACAACGTACCACATGAACGATCGCATCAGTTTCGCGAATATTGGACAAAAACTGGTTGCCCAATCCTTCACCCTTACTCGCACCCTTCACCAAACCAGCGATATCAACAAATTCCACCCGCGCTGGCACAATTTGCTTTGCAGAAGAAATCTTCGCTAAAACCTCTAACCGCTCATCTGGTACAGAAACCACACCGACATTCGGCTCAATGGTACAAAAAGGAAAATTAGCAGCTTCAGCCTTAGCATTTGCCACTAAAGCATTAAATAAAGTAGATTTTCCTACATTAGGAAGTCCGACAATCCCGGCTCTTAGCATTTTGGATTTTAGATTTTAGATTTGTAATTCACAGGTTATCTTAAATCCAACAGCAATTTGTTTCAAATTGGTTTAGGCACGGGTTGCGGTTGCGGAGTCGGAACTGGTTGAGGCATGGGTTGGGGTGTTGGTGTTGGTGTTGGTGTTGGTGGTGGTGCGGGTGCTGGTGTTGGATTTGGTCCTGGTATGCCTATTAATCGAGAAAAAATCATTATTTAGCAGAATTTAACTTTTCTATCCCAACTTAAATAATAATTATTTCCTTTGACATCCTCCTAACAGGTTATGTCAAATTGAAGAGATTAAAACTTAAAATTATTCTACCTTTGACCTTTAACCTTTAACCTCTGCCCTTTGCCCTTTAACCTACTAAATGACTTTTGTTTTTGCCTTTTTTAAAAATGCGGCTCTAGCTAAAACGGTGGTTAAGCCAAAAATTATAGAAGGTTCGGGAACGGTTTTGCTGTTAAAGGTAACGTTGAGGTTACTTGGCTGCAAAGCTTCTAGTTCTCCATCGTTAAAGAAAAACGATTTACTACTATCTGTAGGATTGCTAAAATCAACTCTTCCGTTAAATAAATCTGTATCGTTCGGATTACTAAAAACAAAACTTGTTAGTTCCCCGTTATCCGAAAAATTGGCAGATGTGATATCAAATTCTTCAACAGTTGGAGGAATTACTTGATTATTAAATTCCTCAATCGTGAAAGTCAAATCGCCAGTTTTGAAAGGTTCTGTTTCAAAGTTAAATGTTGCCGAACCAGAAAATGTATTACCCTCAAATAATGGATTCTTTTCACCATTCTCTAAAAACTCTATCCCGCTGGCATTCCAGTCAAACGAACCATTTACTTCTGTCGCTCGCGCAGAAAAACTAGGCAGAGCAATTGCTATTAAAGAGCCTAGCATTAAAATATTAGTGAATCGCATAAAAACTGAGTTTAAGTCTAAATCTTATACATGAACATACCAGTAAAATTAACTAGGAAGTCAGCTTTATACAATCTTTAAATATCAGTATTAATAACAATAATCAGATTTATATAGCGTTTTCACAGCAACTGAGGTATAGCAATTACCTCACCCCCGATAAAACTGTGCTTTATCTCCCCTCTCCTTGTTAAGGAGAGGGGTTGGGGGTGAGGTTTTGAGTTATACCTGGCGGAGATTGAGAAACGCTATAAGGTTGAAAAGTTAGAAGTTAGGAGTAATTTAACTTTTAAGCTTACTTATTGCCTATCTCATTGTGATTAATTCATCGTTTAGCAAATCTTTGATTTGTGCAACCACAACGCAATGGTAATTAGTAATTGTCAATTGTTAATTGAGAATAGGGCATTGATAATTGTTAATTGATAGTTGCTAATTCGTTAATTGTGAATCAAAACCAAACTCCCCTGCTCGATGCCATCATATCTAATGCTAAACGTCCCCACGCTGCTTTTTATACACCTGGGCACAAGCAAGGAAAAGGAATTTCTTTAAAATTAACCGATTACTTTGGTAAATCTGTATTTACTGCCGATTTAACCGAACTAACGGAATTAGATTGTCTTTTCGCTCCTGATGGAGTTATCCAACAAGCCCAACAACTCGCCGCTGAAGCTTTCGGTAGTTGGCAAACTTGGTTTTTGGTTAATGGCTCCACCTGCGGCATAGAAGCGGTAATTATGGCGACATGCTGCGACGGCGACAAAATTATTCTTCCCCGCAACGTTCATTCTTCGGTAATTTCAGGTTTAATTCTTTCCGGTGCAATACCAATCTTTATTAACCCCGAATACGATACAAATTTAGGTATTGCTCATGGTATCAGCATTGAAAGTTTAGAAACAGCACTACAAAAACATGCCGATGCTAAAGCCGTGATGATGGTTTACCCGACATATTACGGAGTATGTGGAGATATTAGAGCGATCGCCCAACTTACCCACGAATACAATATTCCCTTGATAGTAGACGAAGCCCACGGCGCACATTTTGCCTTCCACCCCAAATTCCCGATATCAGCCTTAGCAGCAGGAGCCGATTTAACCGTACAGTCAATCCATAAAACCCTTGGTGCCATGACTCAAGCATCGATGCTGCACTTACAAGGTGAAAGAATTAATATTAACCGTCTCAATAAATCACTACAACTGACTCAATCTACAAGCCCCAGCTATTTATTACTAGCTTCCCTAGATGCGGCACGGCAACAAATAGCACTCAACGGCGAAAAATTACTTACCCGTACCTTGCAATTAGCACAAGAAGCCCGAAATCAAATCAGCAAAATACCTCAATTATCAATTTTATCCCTCTCCCCCTCTTCCCTCTCCTTAGACAAAACCCGCTTAACGGTAATAGTTTCCCAACTAGGAATAACCGGATTTGAAGCAGAAGAAATTTTAGACGAGAAATTTAATGTAACCCCGGAATTTGCTTGCTTAAAAACTGTCACATTTATTATCAGCTTGGGTAACACAAAAGAAGATATAGAACAATTAATCAAAGCCTTCACCGAATTAGCCAAACAATATAGAAAACCCCTCCTCGCAATTGAGAAAGGGTTAGAAAATAATCAAAAGGCAGCAACTATCAAACTAGTTTCTCAGGCTTTGGCTGGGAATCAGAGTTTAGTACTATCACCGCGTCAAGCATTTTTCGCTGCAACAGAAACTTTACCCATAAAGGAAACAATCAACCGTACCAGTGCAGAAACTGTTTGTCCCTATCCTCCCGGAATTCCGTTATTGATTCCCGGAGAAATCATAACTTCCACAGTTGTGGAACATTTATTAAAAGTGAAAGCGATGGGAGGATTTATCAGTAATTGTGCCGATACTAGCTTGTGTACTTTGAAAGTTGTAGCAGATGGGCATGGGGCATAGGGCATTGGTAATTGGTAGTCAGTAATAGAGAAAGAAAGATTTATAAATCATCTGTAGGGGGAGCATCTTGCTCCTTGATTGCTTCCCAAATTCTCCATGCTCAATGCCCAATCCCTTATCTTCTCAAAACCACTTGAAAAGAATTTAAATATCCCCTAATACTTTTTCCAAGATACTTTTCCTGTTCTTTGGTGGTGATTACCATTGCTTGATACAAACGCCCTTCAGCGAAAAACATGCGGTTTCTGGTGATTTTTCCGGCTGAGTTGATATAAGTAAATTCTTTCCCCGGCTGGTTGTTATAACTACGGATATCTTGCTGATCGATTAATCTAGATTTCGTAGTTTTTAATGCCATATCTCGGGCATTATTCAGCACTACTTCGGGATTCGCCATTTTGCCGTAACTATGAGGAAAATCGTTGTAAGCTACAACATAGGCTACCTGCTGTTTAGGAGGTTTCGCCAGAAATATATTCAAGTTAATTTCTCCCATGAATGTTTTTTTCGTTTCACTCATGGATCTAGGCATTCCCGGCATTAACACCTTAAAGCTACCGTCTGGAGAATTAAATACTTTCCATTGTGACTTCTTAGCTGCTTGCGCTGTAGCTGTTTGCTGTTGGTTTACTTCTAAGACAGCAAAGCTGCTAAATATTAAACCGGCAGCCATCAGGGGTAATAAAGCTTTTTTTGTCATAGTTGTTGCTTAAGAAGATGCTGATATTACTTATTGCGTAAGCTTCTGTTATAACCTAGAAGCACTAATAGCAGCACCTATTAAACCAACTTGCGAGTTGAGAATTATATGTACGGGTACGTCTTCTAAAATGCTTCGCATTCTACCTTTACTACTGAAATTTAAGAGAAAATTACCGTTTTGAATCAAAGGAAGTATTTTGGGTGCGATTCCTCCAGCAACGTACAATCCACCGTATGGTAATAGTTTTAACGCCAAATTTCCCGCTTCTGCTCCGTATGCATCGACAAACAACTGCATCGTCTGCTCGGAAAGGCGATCGCTTTGATTGACAGCAGCCGTACCAATTGCTGCACCTGGATCTACGGTCTTTTCTTTCCCTGCTTCTTGCTTCCAGGTGGTGACGATTTGAGCAATTTCTGGCGATTCGGGAGCGATTTTTCTATCTCGTAAAAATTCATAAATAGATACTATTCCCATACCGGAAACTACCCGCTCTACCGATACTCTTTGAATATCGTGTTTATCAAGAAGATATTTCAATAGTTGAAATTCCAATTCGGTACGAGGTGCAAAGTCGGAATGTCCGCCTTCTGAAGGAAATATCTGATACATATCTCCGGTTTTGATTAAAAATCCCTGTCCCAAACCCGTACCTGCTCCCAGAATACCAATTGGAGCTTCAAGATTTGGTTTTCCTGCTTGCAAGGTTAGTACATCTTCTTTTTCCAAACCCAAAATTCCAAAACCAACGGCAGCAAAATCGTTGATTAAAGAAATAGATGCAATACCTAATTGTTCTTCCAAACGGGAGCTATCGAGAAACCAAGCCAAGTTAGTCAATTTTGCAGTATTGTTAACTACAGGACCAGCAATTGCAAAACAAGCTTTTTGAGGTATATCCGTCGTATTTGCAGCTGTCAAAAACTGCTTTACTATCGGAACTAAATCGGGAAAATCCTTGCTAGGATAACGTTCTTCATACAATGTACGCAATACAGGTTTTTCTGACGCTTCAACCAAGCGCAAAATAGTTTTGGTACCGCCGATATCTCCCGCTAATAATAATGTCATGGTTAGTTGTTAGTTGTTAGTTGATAGTTATTAGTAGTTAGTTGCAGTAAGTATAAGCTAATTTCAATCTAGTAATGGGAACGTCTCACTCCCTTAAAGCATAGTGCCAGGAAAACCCTAACACTATAATCAAAAATAATTTAGATTGTAAATTATTTAGTATTTATTTAGGCTCTCTTGACTCCTAACTCAAAACGAGTAACTCCTAACTTTTACCACTAACAACTAACCACTAACAACTAACAACTATTAATTAAACCTCACCACTTCTTCGACTTCTGTCAAATGAGAAGTATCTCCTGCAAGTTCCAATAACCATTCGGGTTCTTTACGGACGATTTTTACTAAACTGCATAAAGAAGCTTTAACTTCTTTTATGGCTAAATCTCCTATAAACCCCATAGCGGCACCTAATACCGATGCACCATGCGCGACTAATAAAATATTTTTTGGAGAATATTCCCTTGCCAAACATCTAGCAGTTTGTGCGGAGCGTCGGCGCATTTTTTGACGAGTTTCAGGGTAATTAACGGCTATTCGGGGAGTGTAGCTAACATCAATATAAGGATATATTTCTAATAATTCTTGAATTGAATGTCTTTGTGGTTCTTCAGTCATCCAATTGGGGTTTAACCATTCACTTAATCCCGTTTCTAACTTTATCGGTAAATCTAGAACCGATGCAACTGCTGCTGCTGTTTGTACGGTACGTAAAAATGGAGAAGCAAAAATATGGTGAATTTCTTCTGTTTTGAGACGGTTAGCTAATTGCTGTGCCTGTACCATACCATCATCTGATAGCGGTGGATCGTAACGTCTTTCGGCTGTTAAAAACCAGTCAGGATTTACAAAGTCAAGACGATTGGCATGTCTAGCCATCCAGATGATTTGGGACATGAGATAAAAGCTGAAATTAATGCAGAATCAATATTATCGCATCAATAGTAATTGTTTGTCGGCATTCAACCCAAAGAAACCCCTGCAAGGTATAGAGTCAAAACAATAATTTTGATAAAAGTCAAGTTTATTTGTATTGCTTCTAGCCATAAACTATTTAAATAATCACCGAAAAGTCATTAAAAAAGCAATCATGGAAACCAACATACTAGATTTAGTCACGGCAGGAATCGCACTATTAATTCTCATCGGGGGAATGTTAATGATGTTTACCACGGTATTTACGACTAAAGGGAAATGAGAGTTAGGAGTTAGGAGTTAGGAGTTATGAGTTATGAGTTTAAAATTATATTTTTGCCCTTTCTCCTTGTCTCCTTCTCCCCTTGCCCCCCGCTCTGTGTTTCCATAACAATTTCCCGTAAAATAACAACCACATTCGCTATATAATGTCGCTTGTTTAAGGGTAATTTTGCCACTGGGGAAGAGATGAATAATTTAAGGAAAGGCAGGCTGGGAGCAGTATTCAAAAATATTGGAATATTAATTTTGGTATTATCTGTCACTTTAATGGGGTTGACGGCTTATACCTTGAGAAAATCTTTTCCCCAAGAAAGTGGCATTATTACGATTCCGGGGCTGGAAAATCAAGTAAAAGTTATCCGAGATGAATGGGGAATTCCTCAAATTTATGCTAATTCATCCCACGATTTGTTTTTAGCACAAGGTTACGTCCACGCTCAGGATCGCTTTTGGCAAATGGATTTTTGGCGGCATATCGGTGCTGGCAGATTATCGGAAATGTTTGGCGAGTCGCAGCTAGATAAAGATAAATTTCTGCGAACTATGGGATGGGAAAAGTTAGCCCTTCAAGAATTAGAAATTTTGGATGTTTCTACAAAGGCAAATTTACAGGCTTATGCAGAGGGTGTAAATGCTTATTTAGCTAACCATCAAGGTAGTGCTTTAAGTTTGGAATATGCCGTATTAAAACTTCTCAATCGCGAGTATCGTCCAGAACTTTGGCAGCCAATACATTCTATTTTGTGGGGGAAAGTAATGGCTTACGATCTCAGCACAAATCTTGGTGATGAAATTGAACGAACTATCCTTTTAAAATCTTTTCCCAAACAACAAGTAGACGAACTGTTCCCACTTTACCCAGATGACTTCCCGGTCATTTTACCTCAATTTAAATTAGCTAAAAAAGCAGATAAAACAAAAGAAGATATAAGTTTAAATGTATCTACTTTAAAAGATATTACTCCTTCATTAAAATCTATTGCCAGTAACATCACCGGCATAGAGGAAATTCTCGGTACAACGGGGAAAAATGTTGGTTCAAACAGTTGGGCTATTTCCGGTAAACGTACAGCTACGGGCAAACCGATTATAGCTGACGACCCACATTTAGCCGTACAGATGCCTTCGATTTGGTATGAAACGGGTTTGCACTGCAATTCTTATAAAAACTCAATAAACAATAATTGTCCTTATAACGTCACTGGTTTTACCTTTGCAGGAGTTCCAGGGGTAATTGTCGGTCATAATAACCGTATTGCCTGGGGTGTAACTAACGTTATGTCCGATACGATGGACTTGTACGTAGAAAAAATTAATCCCGAAAACCCCAATCAATACGAACTCAATGGTAAATGGGTTGATATGCAGCTTGTGGAGGAAGAAATTCAAGTTGCTTCCGAAGAACCAGTAAATCAAACTGTCCGCTACACTAAACACGGCCCAATTCTTTCCGATGTTCTACCTAAATTACAAAAATTTGATCGAAGTTCATCAGTTCAAACTCCAAAAAATTACGCTGTATCTTTACGCTGGACTGCTTTAAAGCCTTCAAAATTAATTACTGCCATTCAAGAAATAAATCGCGCTCAAAACTGGCAGGAATTTCGCACTGCTGCTAGCAAATTTGATATTGCAGCCCAGAATTTAGTATACGCAGACGTTGATGGCAATATCGGCTACCAGATGCCCGGTAAAACACCCATACGCGAAAAAGGAGATGGACGCTACCCCGTGCCGGGATGGAATAATCAATATGAGTGGCAAGGCTATATTGATTTTGAAGAATTACCCCACAGCTTGAATCCAACCAAGGGATATATTGTTACGGCGAATAATGCCGTAGTTGACGATAATTATCCCTATGTAATTACCAAAGATTGGGTTCACGGTTATCGTGCAAAGCGTATTGAAGAAATGATTAAAGGTACAAATCAACCGCTAACTTTGACTGATGTAGAGTTAATACAAGGTGATACCCTTGATTTAAATGCCAGATATTTAGTACCAATATTCGAGTCGATTAATTTCAATGATTCCCGGATTGAAAATGCCCGTCAGCTATTATTAAATTGGGATTTTCAACTTAATATCGAATCACCTGCATCTGCGATTTTTCAAACATTCTGGAAAAAATTATTAACCCTAACATTCCACGACGAACTACCCGAAGATTATTATCCTGATGGTAGCGATAGATGGTACGCCGTCATCAGAAATTTAGTTACACAACCCGATAATTTATGGTGGGATAATCGCAATACTTCAGAAGTTGAAAACCGAGATGAAATCTTCAAACTTGCTTTGACAAATGCAGTTAATGAACTTGAAAGCACTTTGGCTAAAAATCCCCAAAAATGGACTTGGGGAAAGCTGCATAAAATCAACTTTCGCAACCCAACTTTAGGTAAATCCGGTGTAGCTGCGATTGAAAAACTATTTAACCGTGGTACATACCCGACATCTGGTAATGGAGAAACCGTTAACGCCAATCGTTGGAAAGCCAATCAATCGTCTTTTGAAGTGACGCATATTCCTTCCATGCGGATGATTGTTGATTTAGCTAAATTCGATAGTTCCCAAACAATTCATAGCACCGGGCAATCTGGACACGCATTTAATCGTCATTACACCGATATGATTGAACCTTGGCGGAATATTAAATATCATTCCATGCTTTGGGGAGATGAGAAAATTGATGAGAATGCTGAATCAACATTGTTTTTGATGCCAGGTTAAAGGTTAATGTTTATGAATTAGGAGTTATATCAATTCCGGTTGCAACGGTTTGGGAGAAAACAACCGCAGAGAGCGCAGAGTAAGCAGAGGAAAGGGAAAGAAGAGAAAATCTAAGTAATTCTGATATAAACGGAAAAGATATTAAGAGTTATGAATTTTAATATGATTAGGGCTTACTAGGGAGGAAGATGCTCCTACTACATATGTTTTTTATAATTATTAATATCAAGTTCGGATGATTACTTATGGTATAGGGTTCGTAGTTGCGCGGTGACTCGCCAAAAATCTTGGGCGCTGTAAGCCAAGCTTTCTCGCAGAGTAGCGCAACTACGAACATATTTTTATTGATAAGCGATTAAGCTAACCTGATATAACTCCTAACTCCTGATTCCTAACTAAAACTTAAAAGTAGTCTTCATTAACCCAACCCAAATAGTATCGTTATCTGCATTATGTTCGGGATTGGTAATCATCACAACTCCGGGAGTTATAGAAATACTGTCATTCACGGGATAGTTATAAGATAGTTCAAAATGTAGAGAAGTATCTTTATCTTCGCGTTCCAAAATATCATTATTCGTTACTTTTGGAGGCATACCAAAAACAAAATTTAGTTGAGAACCCGATTTACCTAAATCCTTTAAAGCTGCCGTTACAGCCCAACTCCAAATATCAGCATCAGCACCTTGAGACGCATTTATACTATTAACATTTGGAGAAGCTTCTGCATTCGCACTTAAATAGCTTCCCCAACCTCCTAAAATTAATTTTTTGCTTAACTTATAGGTAAACTGCAAACCAAAGCCATCAGTAGAAGTTGCTGAATCTCCAAAAGGTAATTGAGCAAATTGACTTCCCTTTCCTCCAGTTATATTAATGCTCGAATCCGGTTGCGGTGCGTAATAACGTCCGTAAGTTACAGCCACAGCTATTTTATCTGAAGGCGTATAAGTTAACTGAGACAGCGAACTGAATTGCTCGCCAAATAATCCTTCATCAATATCATCACCAGAAGTAGTGAAATAGCTGATACCACCAGCAAGCTCATCGGTAAATTTATAGTAGACTACCCCACCCGTACCAAATGCAAAAGCGTAAATTGGATTTTCGCTACCGAAAGTAGAAATTGAAGAAACGGGATTAAGTGCGGGAAAAATACGAGTAGGAAAACCTGCAATCGGTGCAATTACACCCGTACCCCGATTGTCACCGATAGGAAATTGGTAATAAAGCGAAGTTAAATCAAATTCATTATTAGTATTTGTCGCACCAATCAAGCTAATCATATCGGTACCTACAGCACTTCTATCAAAGCCGTTGATATTTCCTGCTTGTATGCTAGTTCGCAATAAATCCTTACCAGTAAAACTAGTATCAAAATCAAGAGCAGCTCGGGCAGACAAAATTGTATTGCTATCAATACTTTCTGTTTGATTTTCCCCCGGTGCTGCCGCTCTTAAATTTCCAAAAGCTCTAATTAGATAAAAATCTACCGTTCCATTTAAAGTTGCAGTAGTACTAAATTGATTCTTTTCAATAGCAGTAACCTGTGATTCCAAATTATCAACTCTATCCCTTACCTCCCGTAATTCCGCTACAAATTCTCTTTGCAGTCTATCTAAAACCGTTAAATCTTCTAAACTCTGTGAATTATTTTTTGAATCATTAATCAAAGCTTCGATAGTCGCAAGACAAGCATTAAAAGCAACTGCGAACTCATAACGAGTCATAGCTCTATTACCATTAAACTCATTTCCCGAAACACTTAGACAGTTGTACTTTTCGTTCAAGCTCAGTAATGCCCCATAAGCCCAATGTTCGGGACTAATATCTTGTAATTGATTGACATCAGTAACTTTCTTTAAGTAAATCTGCCTTTGGCTATATTTCTGAGGGAGTGCATCTACACCCCTGGTAGGATTATCTTGCTCTTTATTAATGTTATTAAAAACATCTTTATTATTAGGTATATCTAAACTTGTTTGAAAATTTGTTGACTCATCAACCAAATTTACTTGAGCAAAAGCTGGTAATAAATTTAATAAAATAGCACTTACAATAAAAGATGTAAATGGCAACACACCAAAGACTTTTTGCATTTATTTATATTTACTCTTGATTACCTTTAAACAATAATATTATTTTTCAAAAAAGAAACATAACGCTTAAAAAATATTTAGAGAAAACTACAAAAAATCGCATATTTGGTAGTCTATTTAGCATTTATAAATTTAAAGCACTTGGTTTATAGCGGTTCTCAATTTGGTGAGATACACAATTTCTGGTTTTAGGGAACAGGAAACAGGGAATAGGGAATAGGGAATAGGGAATAGGGAATAGGGAAAAATTTAGATGTACCTCAGTTATTCGAGAAAGGCTATATTCCCGTTTAAAACCATATTTCTTGACTACATTAATTTTGATGAGTACATATCTAGTAATCGTAGGTTGGGTTAAACGCAGTGCAACCCACCATCCATGTTGGGCTTCGTTCCTCAAACCAACCTACCAAAACTAAATTCAAATCGAATCGGGGAAATTCATCTCAGTCATAACAAAGGTAAAGCCGATACTCACGATTTAATTCCTTCGGATATTTGGTTTAAGGATTTAACTCTAACCGGAGAAGTCCCACACCTACCTGAAAAGGAGGTGTCGGGATGAATCCGAGGATAAAAGTTTTGCGTCCTAAAACGCAATGTTTACGACGAGCTTTTTAGGACGAGACGATACCTATAAAAATGGGGCAGGCTTCATTTATCCGAGATGCCGATTACTAACAAGTCAATTTGTTTTAAAGCCTGCCCCATTCTTTACGGAGATTTCAGGACAGCAAGGCTTTTATCAATCTCTTCGGATGCCAACGAGTCAATGAAGTCTTCGATTACTGCCGTCATTGATTTGTCCTTGCTCGCCGCGTACAACCGAAGTTTATTCATTCTACGGTCACTCAATCTTACTTCCAGCTTTTTATTTTTCATTGTTATCCTGACATTATCATTACATTTATGTTAGTATATGTATAGGTCGAACAACAAGGGATTTATTTATGAGACGGTACCTATAAAAATGGGGCAGGCTTCATTTATCCGAGATGCCGATAACCAACAAGTTAATTTGTTTTAAAGCCTGCCCCATTTTTTACGGAGATTTTAGATGAGAATTTCATATCAATACCGATTAAAACCTAACAAAGAGCAGCGAGAAAATATTGATAACACGCTCGATATGTTGCGTTGTCAATATAATTATCAGCTAGCACAAAGGTTTGATTGGTACGAACAGAATCGTTGTTCTGTAGATAGATGTCCTCTTGTTTGTCACCTTCCTGAGTTGTCGGATAAACCTAACCGTTTTAGTCAGCAAGCATCGTTAAAGCAACTTAAGGAAGAACGCCCTTGGTACAAAAACATTCACTCACAGGTATTACAAGAAGTTCCGAAAAAGGTTGAGATTGCATTTGATAGATGGCTCAAAGGTGACTGCAACGGTAAAAAATCGGGACGACCAAGATTCAAAGGTGCAGGGCAATATAAAACTTTTACTTATCCACAATTCAAGCAACATCATTTTGTTGGCAATAAAATTACCTTGTCAAAGATTGGTGATGTGAAAATAATTGTTCATCGTCCTATACCAGATGGTTTCGTTATAAAAACCCTATCAGTTACAAAGAAAGCTAATGGTTACTATGTAACTCTAAGTTTAGATAATAAAGAAGTCCCAACAATTAAACCTGATTTCAATGTAGATAATATTGTTGGCGTTGATGTAGGATTAATAGACTTTTATGTTGACTCTGATAATAACCGAGTAGAAGCGCCAAAACATCTACGCAAAGCTGAACGTAAATTAAAGTCAGCACAACGCAAAGTATCGCGTAGAAAGAAAGGTTCTAATCGTCGTAAAAAAGCAATCAAACAATTAGGCATTAAGCACAAAAAAGTTGCTGATACCCGCAAAGATTTCCACTTCAAAACAGCTAAAAAATTCCTATCTAAGTATGATGTAATTGCTGTTGAGAAGTTGAATGTCAAAGGACTTGCTAGAACACGATTGGCTAAGTCGATTCATGATGCCGGATGGAGTCAGTTTGTAAATATACTTTCATTCAAAGCCGAAAATGCTGGACTGAAAGTAATAGCTGTTTCTCCAAACGGTACAAGCCAAGAATGTTCTAACTGCGGTCATGTAGTGAAAAAGCCAAGGCGGTTCGGTGGAGGAAGATTCCCCCACCGACTCGCCGCGTTGTCTCAGAGAATGCACAATTGCCCGGTATGTCATACCAGCATTTGTCGCGACCTCAACGCAGCGGTAAATATCAGGAATCGTGGGACGCACGACCTGTCTAATCAAGCCAAGTCAATGTCTTCAAAGAAGAGTCGTTTGGAAGCTCACACTGTAATCTCTGATTCAGTGTGAGTAAGTCACAACACGAACGGTTGGATAAACCTCGAAGAAAGTTAGGAGTAACGAGTAGCAAGTAAAAAGGTAATTATTTTTCCAATTATCAATGTTCAATGCCCAATCCCCCATTCCCAAAATTTGTATTCGGGTATAAAAATAAATTACTTAACTATCCGCTATATTTACGGTGTAGTTGACTGGGAACTAAAAAAATGCATTGGCGAAGATTTTCTTTTCTTGTAATCTTAGGGTTTGCGCTGACTATATTTAGTTTTGCTTGTACAAACCTGAATCGAGAAGCGACACAAACACCTCAAACACCAACTACACAACAAACCGATAAACCACAGATATCAAGTTTACCTCCGCAGACACAAGAAATTGTCAAAAGTGCTGGTGCAAATGATTTATTTTATCCCCCTCGTGGAGATGTGCGTTTAGTCGCTATCAGCGATTTAAATTCAGCTTATGGCTCTACCGACTACGATCCAGAAGTTGATAAAGCAATTAATTTATTACCTTTTTGGCAACCGGATATGGTAGTTTGTAGCGGTGACATGATAGCCGGTCAAAAAAAGTCGCTGACAGAAGCACAAATTAAAGCAATGTGGGCAGCTTTCGACAACCATATTGCAGCACCTTTACGTCAGGCAAATATTCCTTTCGGCTTCACCATCGGCAATCATGACGCTTCGGGTGCGAAAAAAGAAGGCAATTTTGTCTTTGAACAAGAAAGAGATTTAGCCTCCGAATACTGGAACAATCCCGAACACGATCCCGGAATCGAATTTATCGACAAAAGCCAATTCCCATTTTTCTACACCTTCAAACATAAAGATATTTTCTTCATGGCTTGGGATGGTTCAACCCATAGAATTCCCCCCGATAAACTGGCTTGGGTAGAAAAAGCATTAGCAAGCCCACAAGCACAACAAGCCAAAATGCGAATTCTATTAAGTCATTTACCTTTATACGCAGTTGCAGAAGGGCGTAACAAATTTGGCGCGGTAATGGCAAACGCCGATGAATTGCGACAAATGTTAGAAAAATACAACGTTCATACCTATATCAGCGGTCATCAACATGCATATTATCCTGGTCATCGCGGTAAATTACAGCTACTACATATGGGACTTATAGGTTCGGGGCCTCGTGCATTAATTGGAACACAAGTACCTTCAGCAAAAGCAATTACGGTGGTTGATATTAACTTTAATTCTCCAGAATTAACTACCTATACTACTTACGATATGAAAACTTTAGAACTGATCGAGTACAAACAACTTCCTCGGTTTTTAACAGGTCATAACGGTATCGTTTTACGCCGAGACGTAGAATACAAAGATTTAAAAGCAGAAGAAAAAGCAGCTTGTGTAGATAAAATAGGCGAACAATTTTGCCAGAATCAGTGAGCAGTTAAAAATTATCTTCTAAAAATTATCTTCTTTACGAGCCGATGCAAAATATACAACTCTGTGATAGGTACTGATGACGGGCTGGATGGTTTATGGAGGTTTAGCTTTCGCCATTTTTATTTCGGCGATCGCCTGATTAGTTTCTGGAGATTGGTTAAGCTTTTTCGCGGTATTACCTGCTTTACTTCTTGCTGCCGTTTTCCTAATAATTCTATGGAGAGGAGCAAATAGAAACCTATCTGTGAAGGAAAATCAAACTATAACAATATTGAAGAATTAAAACGGGAGCATGCCAAATATGTCAAAACATATTTTGGTCAATTTGCCTGCGCTGGGATGCTCCTAATTAAACCGAAAATAGTTGTAGCTAACGTTATCAGGACTTACGCACGGGCTACGAACTTACGTCCGGGCCGAGCGAAGCGAAGTAATCGCAAACCTTGATTTTTCGTCACGAGTGCGTAAGTCCTAGTTATATATATGCTTATAATTTTAGAGGATTATTCAAATTAGGTAATTTTTTATGAATATAAAAACTAAAATCTATCGAAGCTATGATTCTTATGAGAAGTTTTCTTAATGTTAACTACTCTTAATTACACAGGTAATTATATTAAAAGAGGTGATAGTTTTCTATCTACATTCTTTAGAAAAGTGCGAATGCAATTATTTAAAAGTAAAAGCTTATCTGTTAAACAAAGGATTACCAGACTACAATTGCGAAGCTTGCGAAAATAGAGAAATATCTTTATTTTTCAGCTATAAACATCAAGTTTATAGCAAATATTCGAGAATAAAGTATATTTTAGTAATTCTCTATTTTCAGCTTCAAGACAAGAGTGGAATAGGTAAACACCAGAAGAAAAATTGATTTCGATATTTGTTTTTCAGCCATGATGTTGAATTACACATCATTTAAATAAAGATTTTATTCTCAACAATAACAGCCTACATCTTCCCCACAATCATCAGCTAAATAACAAAGCGCTCGGAATCGCAAACCAATTACTTCCTCGTACAAAGGATTAAGTTTGCATAAGGGTGGAATACTTAAGATAGTACGTCCAAATAAAGAAATATCTCGCTCAAAAGGGCATTGTGTAGGAATAGTTCGGCAAATAAAATGGGCTAATGCAACGTTATTCATTTCCAAGTTATTCAGCCACTGACGTATAGGATATAACCCATCGAACCAAGTCATTTCAGGCTTCATTAAATTAAAAGTGGTTTGAGGAGTACGTCTGATTAGATTTAACATTGCTTTATCCAAATGTGTTTAACTTGTAACCTATATTTGTAGTTTAGGCATAAGCTAAGCAAATGTAAATACTATTAAAATATAAAAAACATTTATTTGCTATAAGTTAAACTTAACTGTGGCTTGGCGCACATAGTTTCAGCTTATGAATTTTCGATGAAGAATGCAGGTTGGTTAAAGGCGTACCAATAATTCAGTAATTTACGAAGAGTGCAGACGCACCGTAACCTAAAAGCAGAGTTTAAGTTTTAGCTAAAATGAAGTCTTTAAAATTCAATTGATTCTGAGCTAACACAATCACTTTTCAATAAACCGATTCTGGAATATTTATAGATGTTACTGGTTATAGACAATTACATTTATGTTGCCTAAATAACACTTCTATAAACAATAAAATTTATGTAAATTAAAAAGTCATCAAATTACAAGTTACGCTTCAAATAAAGGTATTAACTAGCGTATATTAGCATTTATAATTTATTCTTTATATCGTCATATACAAAATTTTGTCTTCAGAGGTAGAACTTTTAATTAAGATTTGACTCAATGGTTAGATGTTGAATGAGCAATATGACGAAATAATTATATTACAAAGTTATAAAGCTAAATGACAGCCGCGAAATAATTATTATGAAAATACCAAATAATAACTTTTATAAAAGAGTGAAACAGGCTTTATATTATTGCTCATTAGGAATATATAGCAGCGTTATTTATTTGAATATGGCTCCCAAAGCAAACGCTCAAACATATTCTGATATAAAAGGTCATTGGGCTGAGGAATGTATTCAAAATCTAAGCCAGCAAGGAATTATATCGGGATATTCACGCGGTATTTTTCGACCTAATAGTATAATCAGCCGCGCTGAATATGCAACGATGCTGACAAAAGCGTTTCCTTATATTCGAGCAACACGTCCGGTAACAAATTTTAATGATGTTTCATCTGTTCATTGGGCTAAAGAAGCTATCAGTAATGCTTACACAAAAAGATTTATTTCTGGTTATCCCAATCAAGTTTTTAATCCCAATCAAAAAGTTTCTCGTGTAGAAGCTTTTGTCGCTTTAGCAACTGGTCTAAATTATTCGGTTCCTGCTTTTCCAAACCAAATTCTTAATGCAATTTATGATGATGCGAGTCAAATACCGGAGTATGCAAGAGGTTTAATTGCTGCTGCTACACAACAAGGTATTCTTATTACTTCTCCCAAACCTAGGTTAAAAAAAAGATTAATCAGTCCATACGAACCTGCTACAAGGGGACAAATAGCGGCTGCTTTATGCCAAGTCAAAAAACTGTCTGGTGTTGCTAATGAGTATGTAGTTAAACCTAATAGTAATCCGCCCAATAAACAAGCTGGTGATGTTCCGATTAATTTAGGACAAACCTGCACTAATAAAGCCATAGGTTATACAGTTAGTTATCCCGTGGGATGGCGAACGAATTCTGGGGATGTTTTAAAATATTGTCAGGTATTTGATTTCCGCTCGATTCAACTGCGAGAAAGAAGCGAAGATTTTGATGAAGCGGTTTACTTCGACTTAGAAAAAGTTCCATTCGAGCGAATTTTGAATGCACAAAGTCAAGGTTTGCGAGAAATTTCTCGCGAGCAAACAACCGTCAACAGTCGCCGTGCTGTTGTAATTGAAAGTGAGTATACAGGTTTAACAATCTTACCTAAAGGAGTACGTTCGTATAAATACCTGATCGATTTTAACGATAAAACTTTAGTTGTAGTGACTTATCAGGTAAAAAGTCAAAACTATCAAAGAAATAAAAAGGTACTTGATAAAATGATTGAAAGCATTAAATTTTTTAAATCCTAATTAGATAAACTGTTCGGGGTGCATCACTAAACAATCACTGACAAATTGGAATCTCAACTATAAACTTTGTACCTTTGTCTAATTCAGAATCGCAATAAATTTTTCCTTTATGGGTTTCGACAATAATTTGATAGCTAATTGACAAACCCAATCCCGTGCCTTTTCCAACTGGTTTAGTAGTAAAAAACGGGTTGAATATATTTTTACAAACTTCTTCATCTATACCGGTACCGTTATCAATAATACAAATTCTGACCCGATTTTCATCAATAACTTGTGTTGCAATAGAAATACTAGCAGTTGTATCGGATGTTCTCAACTCACTTAATGCATCAATTGCATTCGCCACAATATTCATGAAAACTTGATTTAATTTCCCTGCGTAACACTCTACTAAGGGGATTTGAGCGTAATTCTTGATTATTTGAATCTCGGATTGAGTAGAATTCTTTTTTAATCGATGCTGTAAAATAAGTAAAGTACTATCGATTCCTTCGTGAATATTAACTTGTTTGTAGTCTGCTTCATCTAAACGCGAAAAACTCCGCAGTGATTTCACAATTTCTCGAATGCGAACTGTGCCAATATTCATCGATGCAAGGATTTTAACGGAATCTTCCTTAATAAACTCTAAATCAACTTCGTCTATTTTCCCTTGTAATAATTCTGGGGTTTCCGGAAAATTTTCTTGGTAAAAATCAATGATTTCTAATAAGTCTTTAATATAAGTTTGAACAAATTCAATATTTGCGTGAATAAAATTGACTGGATTATTGATTTCATGAGCCACACCTGCTACTGTTTGTCCGAGAGCAGACATTTTCTCGGTTTGCAACATCTGTGCTTGAGTATCTCGTAAATTGGCTAAAGTTTTTTGTAATTCTTGGGTTCGTTCTTCGACTTTATTTTCTAACTCTGCTTTAGCATTTTCTAAGTTGCCGAATGTTGTATTTAACTGGTTTGCCATGATATTAAATGAAGTGGCTAGCTTACCAATTTCATCTTCTCGGTTTAGCTCTAGATTTATATCTAATTTACCTACTGAAATATCATCGGCAACCGTAATTAATTCATGTAAAGGTGTAGCAATATCTTTATCTATAACTAAGTATAATAATATAATTTCAATTACTAAAGATATTAGTGCTGCGACCAAAATAAATTTAATTGTTCCAATTGCAAAATTAGAAAGCAGCGATTTAGGATAAACTGTCACAAAGTACCAATCAGTGCTTTTAAGACGAGAAAATCCCAAATATGTTTTATCTTTTATATTCTCAAGTACACCAAAATTATTAGTTTGTTGTTGAATAATTTCAAAAGTATGGCTTAATGCTTGGTTATTTAGCTCCTGAACTTTTAATTTTCCCCGTGCTGCCATAATTTCTTTCATATATTTAGGATGCGCGATTAAACGCCCATCTTTATGAAAAATTAGGTTATAGGTTCCCGGCAATATATCATTTATTGTATTCTTCATTAAATCAGAGAGTACAATATCTTGACCAACTATACCGATGAGATGATTATTATTATCGTAAGCTGGATTTAAAGCAGAAACCATCCAATCATTGGCTGTAGCATCATAATATAAACCAGTCCAAACTGATTTTCTTTCGGGATTATGCTGTGCATCGGCTGTATAATAATATTCTTGTTTATTTACGTTCAAGTCTGAATCAGCTTGAATTACCCAAGGCATTCCTTTCCAGTAGCCTACTAAAGAATTACTAGAAGTAATAAAATATGTACATGCAAAACGATTGTTCCATGCATGACCGTAGCTATTAACTAATTCATAAGCAGTTAGTAAAATCTGTTTGTCTTTATTATCAAGTTTGACATTTTTACCAATAAAAGAATTAGGAAAATTAACTGTATCAAATTCCTGTACCGGTTGATTTTGAGGAAAGTTTCTGATTGTTCCATCATTCCAATTAAAGTAAATACGGTCAAATTCGGCGTTTAAATCTTTTGCTGATGGGTTCTTAATTCCTTGCAAAATATTCTCGCTCAGAAGTTTTACATTATCCTGAGATAATTGGAAAATAAAGCTTTCCCGCTGTCCTCTTTGAGTAATATATTTATCTAACTGTTGTTTTGTCTGAATTTCTAAATTTGACATTACGTGAACATAGCTAATGATTGTAGATATCAAGACTACAATCGTTATCCGTAAAGCCATATTCAAAAGAATCTTCCGCGTTAGAGAAGATTCTTTTATTGATTGTAAGTAATTTTCGGCTACAGCTTTAGGAAACAACCCCTGGATGAAACTAGCAGGCATTATCGTAACTTTATACTATATTGATTATTTAACGTACCCAAATTGATACTCAGTTTCACCACGGAGTATCCCAATTAAAAAAATTTGTCTGACACCTTACCAAGAAAGGCAGTCGGCAGTCGGCAGTGGGCAGTAGAAAATTCAGTTTCCGGCTGCCCACGCGGGTTTAAAGCCCCTGAATTTATTTATGGAAAATTTTCAATATTTTTTCGGTTCGGCGTAGTACGAAAAAAATACGTCTCTGCTTTGAAACCCCTTAATTTATTCATGGGGTTATGACTGCCGACTGCCCACAAACCAGCGGCCCTTCATAAAAGCAAAATTAAAAACGAAGGCTTTGTTTGTGTAACTTTAAGTTTTAACTTCAAAGTATGGGTGAAATTCCCCACTATCATACGGTGTAAGAATTGCGATGGGCGTTATACTCCATTGCAATTCTGACTTTCTTCCCTTTTCCCTCTTCTTTTAGCATCCGTCTTAAGGATACAGGCTTTTTACTGCATTAGCTTTGACTGCGTTTCACCCAACATAAAAAACTATTTAGCAGAAAATTTAAGTAAAGCCCTAAATTGCTTGCTACAAATAATTATTTGGTAACTGCATACTGAATCACTGTTTACCGTGAAAACGGGTGCGGCAGGACTCGAACCTGCGACCGACTGCTTAGAAGGCAGTTGCTCTATCCAGCTGAGCTACGCACCCAAACAAATGTTGAACTTATTCAAAAGTTAGCTTATGTATTATATCAGTGTTCTGAACAAAAGGCAATGGAATATTATGATGTTTTAGAGAACTCGGGATAAAATGTAATTTGATTAACTATAAAGTTACATGAAAATCCGGACAAAGGGGGTATTCAAAGGGTATATTGTGTTGTCGTAAGTAAAAGCGTCAATTATACCTAGACGGTTATTATATCTCCCATATATTAAAATTTGCCTCGGTGAGGAGTTATCTAAAATTTCATGTTTATTTTAAAAAGGCAAGACGTTGAAATATCAAGTATCGTACACCCCAAGCGCGACCAACAGGTTCCGGTTCTGCATTATCAAGGACAAACGTTTCGATTGATTAGCTTGTTTAAAGCTAGTGAGGAAGAAAAAGCTAGAGCTTTGTGGCGAGAATTGACGGATAACAGGGGTAAAGCCTGCGTATTGTTGGAAGAAGAACAACGCTTTAGTGTTTGGGGAAAAATTCGTTTAGATCAGTTTGACAGCGAAGCAAGCACTCAAGGTAATAATAAGATTTTGACAGTTGCCAGTATCTTATTACTGCAAGCGGTGTATATGGATATTGAAGAATTTCTTGGTGCAAAGCAAGCGAGTTCATTTAAAAAAGAAATTTCTAAGATATTGAGCCAGTGGCAGTTTCCTGCTGCTTCTTCACCTAATGCCATTGACTATTTATTGAGTATAAATCCTTTAGAGCCGATTGAAATTCCCTTCTGGCAAGAAGATTATGTAACTGTATTCTTGGAAGATTTACATAGGTTGGGTAAAGCTTATTTTGGTAGTTCCGATTTTGCCCATCAAGTTATGGATACTTTGCAAGATATGTCTGCCCCTGAAAGAACTATATTTATGAATTGGCTCAAAGATTCTTCACTAAGTAAACTCTGGCATTAGCACATAAGAATTTTTATGCAGTTAAGATTGTGTAAGTTTGTAAGGTTGAATACATTCCTATTCAATCGGAGTTTATCTTGCGTACACAATCTATAAGCTCAAAATGAACGATTATGCATAAAGATGGTAAATTGCCAATGACTAACATTTACAAGAAGTCCTCCGATTCAAAATCATGGTTAACAACTCAAAACATCATCCTTGCTAGTATTGCTTGGGGTGTTTTGGCACTACTATATTTTTTACTTTTTAGTGCTGAGGTTCCAGGTGCAGATGGTAAATTAGAACGTGCTAGTTGGTACATTACTGGAACAAATATTTTTGAAGGTTTAGCCTATCTGGGTGCGGGAGTTTTGTGTTTAAGAAATTGGCGCAGTCGCCAAATTGTCAGCGGAAGAAACGTTTGGCTGCTATTCGGTATAGGTATGCTGTCTTATTGTTTGGGAGGGATAATTTTTGGCTATATAGAAATCATCTTAAAAAAAGACCCATCTCCTTCTGTTGCCGATATATTTTTTGTGGTGACTTATTTGTTTGTTGGCATCGGCATGATTTTAGCGGTAGCTTCCAGACGAATTAATTTAGAGGCTTGGCAGTGGATAATTGTATTAGCGATCGCGGCTTTCGGTAGTGCTTTGGCATGGCTAATTAGCCAGCAAGATCCTACGGCCCCGGCAGTCGCAGCCGAAGCAGTTCCTGCATGGAAAGAACAAGCCAGCACGATTTTAAATTGGCTTTATGTAGTCAGCGACGTATTACTATTAATTATTGCTACGAGTCTGCTACTAGCTTTCTGGGGCGGACGGGCTTCTTTGCCTTGGCAAATGATTGCAGTTGCGACGTTTTCGCTCTACATTGCAGATATATGGGCTAAATGGGCTGAAAATAGAGTCGCTAATTACCAAAGTGGAGGCATATTAGAAGTAGGTTGGGTATTGAGTGGAGTTTTATTCGGTATGGGCGCAGCCTTAGAGTATGAAGCTTCATCAAAACGTTCGCGGAGAGAACGCGGACGTAAACGAACTTAAAAACAACAAAGTTGGGGGTCTACATTTATCGTGAGAAAACTAACAGAATCTGACAAAAAAGAAATTCTCAAGTTGTATCGAGAAAGTGCTGAAACTACTTCTACTTTGGCAGAGCGTTACGGTGTGAGTAATTCTACTATCAGCCGTTTGCTTAAAAGTACTTTGCCAGAAGATGAGTATGAATATTTGGTTTCTCTCAAGCGTGCTGCTAGAACCCCTGAAGGTAGGGCACAAGTTAGCTACGAGAATATTCCTTCATTTGAAGAAACGACCACCGAAAGCGAAGACAAGGATAATCAATCATCCGAACCCGAAACCGAACCCGAAACCGAGCCTCTAGAAATATCCGTAGAGGAAATACACGAGCCGGAGGAAGACGACGAAGAGGAGGAAGAAAAAGAAGTTGTTGTTAAGCAACCCATACTCAGAAAGGTTACTAAGCCAACTGAAGCACCCAGAAGAGTAAAACGACGTTCTTCTGCACCAACTTCAACACCTTCTCAAAAGCCTTTTCCAGTTGCGGAACAATTGGAATTGCTTGAAGAAAAGCGTAAGGAAGTTAAAGTTATTCCCGATCCTCCTCAACTCAAAAGTATTCCCAGTCCCATATTAGATAATGACCGTACAGAAGCTAGAGTCATAGCGGAAATGTTTGGCGAGGAAATCGATGATTCCGATGATTTGGAAGATTTAGATGATTTACTCGAAGACGATGATTATGATGATAACGAAGACGACGACGACGAAGACGACTTCGAGCCGCCCACACGTTTTGTTCCTAGAAGAAGAAGTAGCGAACCCTTAGTTCGAGTTCTACCTTTATCTGCTGCTCCTTTACCCAGAACCTGTTATATTGTTATCGATAGAGCCGCCGAACTCATCACTCGCCCGCTCAGAGAATTTGGTGACTTAGGAGAAATTCCTAGCTTAGAAAACCAAGAAACAACTTTGCCCGTTTTCGATAATCATCGAGTCGCAAAACGCTTTTCCTCAAAACGCGATCGCGTTATCAAAGTACCTGATAGCAAAGTGCTGCATAAAGCTCGTTATCAATTACAAGCCAAAGGTATCACTCGATTGTTGATTGATGGACAAGTATATTCATTATCTTCGGTTTAATTAACTGTCACTAGTTAGTAATTAGTAGCTAGTAGTTAGTAATTAGTAATTAATTTCGCTGTTATCGCTAACGATGACAGATTATTTTGACTGGTGTCCATCTACTTTTTTCTAATTTCATGGATAGCTTTACCGATTACGGTATCGTATTAGTGACAACTGGTTCTCAAAAAGAAGCAGAACAAATTGCTAATGTTTTAGTAGAGGCTAATTTGGCTGCATGTGTTAGTTTCAGACCTATAAGCTCAATTTACACTTGGCAAGGAAAAGTCCATAACGAACAAGAATGGCAACTCTTTATTAAAACCGATTTAACCCGATTTCCAACTTTAGAAGCAAAAATACTCGAACTTCACTCTTACGAAGTACCCGAAATTATTGCCATTCCGATTCTGAAAGGTCATCAACCTTACTTACAGTGGATTGCACAGCAAGTTAGTTAACAGTTAACAATTACTAGTAAGGTGTGTTGCTAGATGCGCGCAAGGCATCATATAAGAGCAATTGTTAATTTTTACCTAATCCCTCTGTTTGCAGCAGAGGGATTTTAATATTCCCCTCCCTTATTTTCTCTTTTTTATCATTTAGGAGTAGGATTTAGAGGTTCTATTTATTACCAAGACTTTTAATATAATCCCTATTATAATGAGATAATTACTTAGTTTTTGCTGCAAAGAGTATATTTTATTTCTGGTTTCATATAGATACGGCGATTTTTTTTATAAGTAACAGCATCATGCTATTATTCTTTAATATAAATGCTTTTTAATAATGGTAAGGCTTGTTTCCCGTAAAAATTTTGCTAATATTCCCATTATTCAAAAATACCTATTATTTCTTTATCATCTCATATTTTCACCATTCTCAAATTTTTTTTAATTTCTATAAAATTGCAAATTGAAACAGCTTTTTGAATTATTTTTTTATCATCTAGGATAAAACTTATGTTCAAACCTCTACCTCTAATTAACCTAAATTAAGAAATTATCTTCTTAAAACGAGGTGACATAAACTCAGGACTTAAGCAAAATTAAGGTAACTGCGTCATTACGAGCGACAGCGACGTATTTACCCAAAGGGTGAATGCTTCCCTACACTTAGTTTCGGTAGCAATGACAAATCTTCGTTGCGTAAGTCCTAAAACTAATTAAAAACTGCTGTATTAAAACGCTCGGCTAAATTGATAATGTCTTGTTTGCGAGCAATTTGCTCGATCCATTCTTTTGGGATGCTATCAACACCATAATAAATTCCTGCTAAACCCCCCGTTACAGCTGCTGTTGTGTCGGTGTCTCCACCCAAATTTACTGCTTTCAATACTGCTTCCGAGTAGGAAGAACTATTTAATAAACACCACAAAGATGCTTCAAGGGTATGTATTACATAACCACCCGATTGAATATCGTCTAAAGATAATTCAGCAATCTCACCGCTAAATACTCTATTAAAATGGGTCATTTCACCAGCATATTCCGACGACGAATAAATTGTTTGTATTTTACTCAATCCTTTTTCATAAGCCTGTTGTGGTTTGTCCCCTGCCAATAAATACATTGCAATACTTACATAAATTCCACAAGCCATTTGCGATCTCAGATGAGCGTGAGTAATGCAAGACACTTGGTGTGTACGAGAAATTAATTCTGAAAAAGCTAATTTTTTATAACAGTAAGCCATAGGTAAAATTCTCATCAAAGAACCGTTACCGTTACTGTTTTCGCTTTTGCCTCCAGCTTGTAAAGGCGGGACACCTCGCTGAAAATCTGCAATTGCTAAAAACGTCGTATTACCAATGTCAAAAACTTCTCCGCTAGCAGTCCAATAACCTTCGTGATACCACCGGTAAAAAGAGTTAGCAATATCATCAAGCGAAAACCCTTTGCAAAGACATTTTGCCAAGCAAAAGGTTAAAGAACTATCATCAGACCAAGTACCCGCAGGTACATCCCAGGTTCCATAGCCCAACATTGATATTACCGGAGACTCAATTCTTTGAGTTCTACTTGTAAATTCTACTGGCACACCTAAAGCATCTCCAACACACAAACCTAGTAAACCCGATGCTGATTTTGAAGTCTTTATCATAAATTTATTTTATTAAAGATAATTGCATCTTTACTTGATAATAGCTTTAAAAATAACTGCAAATATATTAGGTAAAAATATCAGTTATCAATCAATAGTAGTATTAAAAAAAAATGAAGCATATTTTTTAATACTTTTAATTCAAACTCACGACAGATGTGTTTCAAATGTAAGACAAGTCATATTATTAACAAGTAAATAATTCATATTAATCATAATTACTTAAGAATATTTCCAGGAGAATCTAAGTGAATATATCTGTTTTGACAAAGGCTTTACCAGCAATTTTGGGATTAGCTTTAGTTGCACCTATCCATAAGGTAGCAGCCCAAACACCAAATGCGTTACCAGTGGCTGCACGACCTGCTAGAGGGGAAAGCAATTATGATTTTCAAATGAGACTTGGCTATGCAGCATCTCAAAGAGAAGATTACGCTACAGCTTTAATTCGCTTTAGAAATGCTTTGTATATACGTCCAAACGACCGTAATGCCAC
Source organism: Rivularia sp. MS3 (assembly GCA_019192545.1). GTDB lineage: Bacteria > Cyanobacteriota > Cyanobacteriia > Cyanobacteriales > Nostocaceae > Rivularia. Next base: position 75,426 of record JAHCMI010000027.1, read on the forward strand.
TATTGCCTACTACAATATGTTAGATATTTTAGATGGTAATAAACCAGAGAGTAAAGATACTCCGAAATCTGCTTACGACCGTTATATGCGGATTGGTTATTCTGCAACAGATAATAAAGACTATCAAACCGCTTTAATCAATTTCCGTAGAGCTTTAAAAGCAAGACCAAATGATGCTTATGCAGCACAAGCAATTCGTAATGTTAGTACATACATTCAACGAGGCAATCAATGAATCATAAATTGTTAATAGGACGGAAAATACTTTTTCTTCCAATTAGCGATTTCATTCAAGATAATTATCTAATAAGTCAAACACAATTCAGGCAAGAGAACAGATAGTTCGATAAATTTGAACCTATGCTTCTAAGTGCAAATTCTGATGCTGATAGCTAAAAAAGTTAATAATATAACAATACACGCCTGTGACTGTGGATGTGGTTTGTTCCACATTTGTCACTGTTGCTGATTGTTGGGAAGATGTAAGCACCCCACTTCGGGGTGTTTTTTCTTATCTGTTTAAAATGGTTTTTGATAAAATAAATTATCTTCAGTAAGTTGTAAAAAAGAATAAATAAAAATGTTTTTTTTATTGTAAAGTGTGTTAGATGCACGACAATTCATCTATTAATATGAAATTTTATCAACATCATCTAACGCACCATAATGTTTACATAATATAGCGGTTCTTAATTTAGTGAGATACACAATTTCTGGTTTTAGGGAACAGGGAATAGGGAATAGGGAAAAATTTAGATGTACCTCAGTTATTCGAGAAAGGCTATAAAGCATTAATCACTTCCCATGTTAGTTAAACTAAGCAGATATTTGATTAGGAATAGCCGCAAAAGTAACGTAATTACGTCCGGGCTGAGGGACAGCGACGTAATCTCCTAGATGTTAGGATTATCCGCACCCTGCGAGTGAATACTTCCCTACACGTAGTGACCGTCGCAATGACGATTTGAGCTTGCGTGAGTCGAATAATTGTAACCACGTTAGGGACTTGACAGCCACGATCGAGCCGACAATGCTGCCCGAATCGAACGACTGGCAACTTCTTGCACAATTCCCGCAAGCAATGCCTGTGATGCGATTGAAACACTTTTGCAAAAGCAGCCAGTAAGGCTATATAGTACTACGTACTTAATTAGGACATTAATAAAAGTTCAAACCTATAACTCATAAACATGCAGAACTTTGAGCTTTAACCTTAACCTTCGTATAGCGCTATAACTATTTTTAATCGTAAGTTAATCAGAGGGCAGCTTGCCCGGTAAAATAAATCTATCGATCAAAAAATGAACTATTAGGCAGTCAACCGTTATGTTCTCAACAGATGATTTTGCACGCTACACTCAATGGTCGGGTATTGCCACATTGATATTTGCTTTGATTACAGTAGTGAGCTTCATCTTCAAATGGGGTATCCGGTTTCGTTTAGCAGGTGCCACAGGATTTATGTTAGTGGTAACGGGTGGTTTATTTCCTCTCTCCCTCACCCCTTTAACTAGAACCGTGATTCCGGGAGCAGTTCGCTATAAACTAGTTTTTGACAATGGCTCGTCAAAAGCTGTGATTGCTACTCCACCTCAAATTACTTCCTCTGAATTGGATGCAACCCTCAAGCAAGCCGCTAGCGATTTATTTTCTTATGGTAGATTGGGCACGCCTCAAGATAATCAGTTAACTATCCGCGCTCGCACGATACTACATCCAGAACCAGGAATTTCCGTGCCGCTTTACTTAGGACAAATTAAGCGTTCTCTTTCCAGTCGCGATGATAACGGCATGGAGATTGATATTTACGAAGATAACTTAGCAAAGCTACAGACTAATAAGAGTTAGGAGTTAGGGGTTATAAATTAGGAGTTGTAAAATTAAACTGTTGGCTGTTAACTGATTTCAGCGGCGAATTTGGTTTAGAGCATTCCAAGTATCATCGCTAATGATTCCCGTCACTCGTAATTTAGAGCGACGTTGAAAGCTTTGTACCGCTGCTTCCATAATCCAACCGAAATCACCGTCTACATATCCTATGTAATCAGAAGTTGTTTTAAGAATACGCTGTGCTTTCATTACAACTTCTCCTTTACTGCCTTTTTTTAACTCTGGCATCGCTGGAGGTTCGTTTTTATGAACTTGCTCTGGTAAGTTATCCTTAATCATGTCTTCTTCCATAGAAAATACTCTTTTATGGAAATTCTTAACTTTCCCATTGTTCGCGGGTTGTTGATATCTATTATCTAATGGCTGCATATAGTTTCCCCAATAATTAAAGTGCTTTACTGGTCTTTGTATTTATATCGTTCAAATTCAGCAAAATTACCCTAAATGTTCAAAAATGTTTACACTGAAATAGAACTTGTAGCTGCTAATACTTGTGAATATACTATCTCTATGTTAGCGGATTAAAGCTAATTAATTTATCATCTAAGTGTTTATTCGCTGACAATAGTGCTAAAGATAGATTTTTCACGATATAAAATGCAACCTCGGAAAACAATTTTATAGATAATTTTTAACATTGTGTAAAAAAGTACATTTATAGTTTTTTGCTGACAAAAATTTTTAGCTAAAGTATCGGTAAATGTTATTTTATTAAGATATATGTTGCATCAATCTAAGAAGACTTTGACATCTCAAACATCTAATTCCGTGTTAACTCTTGCAGTAGCTCCAGCAAAGGTAATTCGTGGTTACCGAATCAGCGAACAAGCTGTTTCATCTATCTCTCGTTTGGGGAATCGTCCGTTGATTGTTGGCGGAGATCGCACTTTGGTAGTTGCTCAAGATTACGTAAAGTCGCTGGAATCTCAAGAGTTAGATTTTATCCAAGCTTCTTACAGTCCTGATTGCAGTGAAAGTAGTTTGGAGATTTTACGAAATAAAGCCCAAGCCCATGCATCTGATGTAATTATTGGTGTTGGTGGTGGAAAAGCTTTAGATACGGCGAAGTTGCTAGCTTACCAGCTAGAAATACCAGTAGTTACAATTCCCACTTCGGCGGCGACTTGTGCGGCTTGGACTGCTCTTTCTAACGTTTATTCTAACGAAGGAGCGTTTTTATATGATGTAGCTTTGGATAACTGCCCCGATTTACTGATATTAGACTACGATTTGATTCAAACCGCACCGCAAAGCACTTTAGTTGCCGGAATTGGTGATGCGATCGCGAAATGGTACGAGGCATCAGTAAGCAGCGGACATTCGGAACAAACTTTAATCATTGCAGCAGTTCAACAAGCGCGAGTATTGCGCGATATTTTATTGCAAAAATCGGTAACTGCTGTGCAATCTCCTGGAAGTGAGGCTTGGTGCGAAGTTGTTGATGCCACGGTGTTGCTTGCTGGCGTTATTGGTGGGATTGGTGGGGCGCAATGTCGTACTGTTGCCGCTCATGCAGTACACAATGGTTTAACTCATGTTTGCGGGCGCGGTAGCATTCATGGAGAAAAAGTTGCTTACGGTATATTAGTGCAGTTGCGTTTAGAAGAAATGCTACAGGGAAACCAATTAGCTGCGGCTGCAAGACAACAACTGCTCAAATTTTATGAGGAAATTGGATTACCTCGAAAGCTCGATGATTTAGGTTTGGGAAATATAACTCTTAAGCAGTTGCAAAAAGCGGCAGAATTCGCTTTAGGACCGAACTCAGATATTCACAGATTACCTTTTAAAGTTGCTTTAGAACAATTAATGGCAGCAATGGTTTCAACGACAGCACCAGTAGAAGCAAGTGGAATTTCACATAGTTTAAATTCCCGAAGCAATCAAACCAAAAAATTTTCTAGCTCGAAAAGCAACAAGAAAATATAAAAAATCTGCGTTGCTAATTTGACCAAAGGTCTTTGACAAGGAAAAGGGAGGAGGGAAGAGCAAAGAAGGGTTTGCTGCACTTATTTATTGGATACAAGTCGCATGGGTTTACGGCAAACACGGATTGGGAGGAATCAATCACTCCTCAATGCCAAAACTTCTTCCGCTCAAACCTTTTTCTTTCTTCAACCTAACTGATAAGAGCGGTTTTATGGTGTTGCGAATCGAAAGTATAAATAGCTTCCCAATCTCCTGGAAAAGCGGGAAGAAAGTAATTTAAATTTCCAGTAAGGAAAAAGCTATGTTGCTTATAGTGCTGATTTATTGGTAATCTAACAATTCATATCAAGTCGGCTTAAATAGAAAGTTTTTACCCTTTTCCTCTCTCCCAAAGTTGTGAGAGATGTGCCCCCTTATGGCGCACTAAGGACGTAAGACGGAGAGAGGCTTTTATGATAAGCGTTCGACCGGACATAATATCAATAGTTGAATCTGAAAATGAGTTTAGACTGGATCGCCCCAGCCCGAAGAATACAGAAACTACCTGCTTACCCATTTGCTCGGTTGGATGAATTGAAGACAAAAGCGCGGGAGCAAGGTTTAGATTTGATTGATTTGGGTATGGGGAACCCTGATGGTGCTACTCCGGAGGCTGTAATTGATGCAGCAATACAGGCTTTAAAGAATCCCGACAATCATGGTTATCCACCTTTTGAAGGGACAGCTAATTTTCGTAATGCCATTACTACTTGGTATCATCGCCGTTATGGAGTTAACTTAGATCCTGATAGTGAAGCTTTGCCGTTATTAGGTTCTAAGGAAGGATTGGGACATTTAGCATTAGCTTATGTGAATCCAGGAGATTTAGTTTTAGTACCTTCCCCATCTTATCCAGTCCATTTTCGCGGTCCTTTAATTGCTGGCGGTGAAATCCATAGTTTAATTTTGAAACCAGAAAACGATTGGTTGATTGATTTAACTGCAATACCTGATGATATAGCCAAAAGAGCTAAAATACTTTATTTTAATTATCCTAATAACCCGACTGCTGCGACTGCACCCCGCGAATTTTTTGAAGAAATAGTCGCTTTTGCTCAAAAATATGAAATTCTGCTGGTACATGATTTGTGTTATGCAGAATTAGCGTTTGATGGCTATCAGCCTACAAGTTTATTAGAAATTCCCGGCGCTAAAAACATTGGCGTAGAATTCCATACCATGTCTAAAACTTACAATATGGCTGGTTGGCGCGTGGGCTTTGTGGTCGGAAATCGTCACGTAATTCAAGGTTTACGAACCCTCAAAACTAATTTGGACTACGGAATATTTTCCGCATTGCAAGCGGCAGCACAAACAGCTTTGCAATTACCCGATAGCTATTTACAGCAAGTTCAGCAACGTTATTCTCAACGCCGCGATTTCCTGATTGAGGGTTTGAGGGATTTGGGCTGGAATCTTTCTAAAACCAAGGCAACAATGTATTTGTGGATTCCTGCTCCTGTAGGTATGAATTCCACTGATTTTGCTTTACAGTTATTACAGCAAACAGGTGTAGTCGTTACTCCTGGTAACGCTTTTGGTACTGGAGGTGAAAATTATGTTCGTATAAGTTTAATTGCAGATACCACACGCCTTGCCGAAGCTTTAAATAGATTTAAGCAAGCAGGTATTCGCGATCGCGTCAAACCGGTAATTTCTAGTTCAAAATAAATATAGCTAATTCTAATTTGTCTTATAAATCGGCAAAAGCCATCTCTATTATGGTTCCAAATATTATTACTTCAGGCTTTCATGCTTTATCAGAACCCTTACGGATTAAAGTATTACAATTACTAAAAACCCGTGAAATCTGTGTTTGCGATTTGTGCGAGACATTGGATGTCAGTCAATCCAAGCTATCTTTTCATCTGAAAACTCTCAAGGAAGCAAATTTGGTTTGCGCTCGTCAAGAAGGACGTTGGATTTATTACAGCTTAAATCAGTCGCAATTTGAGGCATTGCAGCAACATTTAACTGAATACAGTCAACTTAATACAATAATACCTGCTACATCTTGTGACAAATCTCCATAATTTTTACTAATGTTTTCTCAATTAGTTAAGATTTTATGAATCGCAAGATACTTAAAAGCTTGACACATCAATTTTTTTTGATATAACCTTAGTACCTGAAGAGTGTAAAAAAATTAAGGTGCTAAGGTGCCCCAAAAATATGGAATCCAATGTCAAGCAACATTCGCGCCTATATTCATTAGGCAGGCTTTTGAAAAAAGAAACTCTTGCAGAAGGTATTGGAACCTTTAGTTTAGTATTTGCTGGCACCGGTGCGGTAATGGTAAATAATATTACCGATGGAACGATAACGCATTTAGGCGTGAGCTTCGTATTTGGTGCCGTTGTAGCAGCAATGATTTATAGTTTGGGACATATTAGTGGTGCTCACTTCAACCCAGCAGTAACGCTGGCATTCTGGACTAGTGGTTTTTTCTCTAGACGTTTGGTGATTCCATATATTTTGGCGCAGATAATTGGTGCGGTATTAGCTTCAACCTTGCTTTTTATTAGTCTGGGAAAGGTGGCTAATCTGGGGGCAACTTTACCTTTGAATGAGAATTGGTTGCAGTCTTTCGTTTTAGAATTAGTACTCACTTTCATTTTAATGTTTGTGATTTTTGGTTCTGGACTTGACAGACGGGCACCGGTGGGTTTTGCTGGATTAGCAATTGGTTTAACAGTAGCTGTAGAAGCTGCTTTTATGGGGCCGATTACAGGTGCAAGCATGAATCCGGCACGCTCTTTTGGGCCTGCTTTGGTTGCAGGGATTTGGCAGCATCACTGGCTGTACTGGATTGCACCAATCATGGGAGCGCAGCTAGCAGTGATTATTTATCGATATCTTTCTTGCGGATTCCGCGATCTCAAGTAATCAATCCGTTATAATCTCAGGGTGATAATTTGGATACATATGATAGACTTTGACCACAAACCGAGAATATTGTTTTTGTACGGTTCATTGCGAGAGCGCTCTTATAGTCGTTTGTTAGCAGAAGAGGCGGCGCGGGTTATTGAAGGATTCGGTGCAGAAGTTAAGTTTTTTGATCCCCGCGAATTGCCGATTCGGGGAAGCGTCGCTGAAACACATCCTAAAGTTGAGGAATTGAGAAAATTAAGTTTGTGGTCCGAAGGGCAAGTTTGGTCATCCCCAGAAATGCACGGTAATATAACTGGTATTTTGAAAAATCAAATAGACTGGATTCCTTTGAACATGGGAGGAATTAGACCAACTCAAGGAAGAACTTTAGCAGTAATGCAGGTAAGCGGTGGTTCGCAGTCGTTCAATGCCGTTAATTCTATGAGGATTTTAGGGCGCTGGATGCGAATGTTTACAATTCCCAATCAATCTTCTGTTGCTAAAGCTTACCAAGAGTTTAATGAAGATGGAACTATGAAGGATTCACCTTATCGCGATCGCGTAATTGATGTTATGGAAGAATTATATAAATTCACCATACTATTGCGTGATAAGGTTGATTATTTAACCGACCGTTATAGCGAAAGAAAGCAGAAAGCAGCAGCAGAAGCTAATAAATAATTTCTAGTCTGATATCTAATTTATCTAAAAATATAAATAGATAAGTCAGCGATACAAAATAAATCTATGTAGAGTGTGTTTTGTCAAAGGCTAACGCACCTTAAATTATGAATTAATGCACATTTACAAATTGTAGTTTTTTGATTTTATTTTTTGCTCCTAATGTGTCATTTTATTCTTTATTATTCACTATCAATTAGGTAAAGTTCAATGAAAAAAGTCATGTTTGTTTGTAAGAAAAATTCTCGTCGTTCGCAGATGGCAGAAGCATTTGCTCGTAAATTAGGAGAAGGAAAAATTAGTGTTACCAGTTCGGGTTTAGAAGCTAGTTTTGTAGACCCCAAAACTGTAGAAATTATGTCTGAAATTGGTATGGATATCAGCAAACAGGAATCTAAAGCTTTAAGCGAATTTAATCCTGAAGATTATGATGCTGTAATTTCGTTATGCGGTTGCGGCGTTAATTTACCACCGGAATGGGTAACCAGAGAAGTATTTGAAGATTGGCAATTAGATGACCCAGAAGGAGGCGAACTAGATACGTATAGACGCATTCGTAAAGAAGTAAAAGAAAGAGTTATTAAATTGATTGATGATTTAAGCTAGTTATAGGGTTATGACAAGGTTCAAGGTCAAAGTTTAAAGGTTTTCCTCATTTGCACCAAGGTTGAGAAACCCGGTTTTTTCAAAAAACCGGGTGTCTAAATTCCTATCTATGATTAAAAATATGATAGATAAAACTAAACGGGTGAAATCAATAATCCAATTCCACCCAGATAAAGAAGTATAATTAAAACACTTTCAAAGCCAATGTTAGCAAAGCCGTATTTTTCGCGTTGCAGAAGTCCTAATAATAAAATTCCCGTCATCAAAATTGTTAAAGAGATAACAAAAATTTGATTGTTGGAAATAACAGCGTAAATAGAACCACTACGAAAAGCAATATCAGAAAAAGCTAATAATAGTAAATCAAAACAATTGCCGCCAATAATACCGCCTACAGCTAAAGTTAATGCTCCTTGTCGTACAGCAGCCACAGTGACTACCAGTTCTGGTAAAGAAGTTGATATTGCTGTAAATAAACCACCAACTAAAGATTCTGACAATCCAGTTTGAACTGCAATAAAAACACCTGTTTGAGCAATTAAATAGCCAGCAAAAGCTAAAATTACGGCATAAAAGCAAAACTCTAGCCAAAGTTTTGTCAAATTGAAGTTTCCGTTATTTTCTGAAGGTTCATCTACTTGAGTTTTTTCCGTAAATCGCGGTTTCCACATTGGCTTTTTTTCTGCTTGAGAAACCAAACGCAGACCAAATACATAAGCCGCAATAATTGCCAGAGTTGCTGGATGAATTCCTGCAAAACTAACTTGTGAAGTAGAAGTTGCAAGTAAGGGAATAGTCAACAAAGACATCAACAAAGTTCCCTGTATCAAATTCGCAATAGAAGCAGCAGCATGTTCTAGATTTGCTTTACGATAAAACATATCTGCGACTGCTAAAAATGCAGTTTGTGCAGCGATACCTCCAACTGCATTGCTAACAGCTAGTTCCGCATGACCTCCAAAAGCAGCAGTCACAGAAGTGACAATCCCTGCTAAAGAAGTGCTACCACCCAAGAAAACAGCACCAACAACAGCTTCCCCCCAACCTGTAGCATCAGCTAATCTATCGGCTACCTTACACATTTTGGTACCAACAAAGCCAATTACAATTGCAGCAATAATAAATAAAGCAATACCAGTTGGTAAAGATTGAATCACTATTTATTCCCCGTACCTTCAATTTTTAATCAAAGTTTTGTCTACTCAGGTTAACAAAATAAATGAGTAAATGTATCCTCTTACTGATTCATACTTTAGACAGTTGCAATTAAAGAGAATAGTTAATAAGTAATGGGTAATAGTGAGTTAAATTTATTAACTATTAACTGCTCGCTGTTCACTGCTCACTGTTCACTGCTCACTGTTAGCTGTTCACTACTCAAACACATATTTTTGAGCAACTTTCCAATAACGAGAGAATCTTTTAAGGTCGATAAAGCCATCGTATTCAAAAAATGGATCGACTTCAAATATTTCTAATTTTTTTGAACTCTCAATTTCGTCGCAAATTTTATCAAAACGTGGACTCGGGCTATCTGCTGTGACAATCGTATTTGCATTATTTTCTTTGGCAAAATCTAAAACTTCCTTAGCGACATCACCACGACGAATTACCACGGGTAACTCTAATAAGCATTCGTAAATAAAAGTGATACGCTTAAGGCTGATTTGCCATTCTTCAAGTAAAGCATCATCCCAAACCCAGATAGCGGGTGTATTCGGATATTCATCAAGCGCTGGGTTTTTAGGACTTAGACAATCGCCGTGTACCCAGATTATTTGGTTAGACATAGGATTTTAGACTTTAATTTGTGAATTAGTTAGAAGTCAATATTAGGATAGAGACAAAGCAAATGATTCACCTTGCTGATAATTGATAACTAGTAATTAATTATGAGTACCCCATCGACGATTGTTAATGTACCACCTCTAGAGAATGGCGATCGCCTTACAAGACATGAGTTTGAACGTCGCTACCGAGCCATGATACAGATTAAGAAAGCAGAATTAATTGAAGGAGTTGTTTACGTGGCTTCACCTGTACGTGCGACAAAACATGGTAGACCTCATGCTAAGATTATTACTTGGTTGGGAACATATAGCGCAGCAAGTCCAGGAGTAGATTTACAAGATAAAGAAAACTGTACGTTTAGATGCTGATAACGAACCGCAACCAGATGCATTACTAAGAATAGAGCCGGAAGTTGGTGGTAACTCTCGGATTACTGAAGACGATTATATCGAAGGTTCGCCAGAATTAATTGTAGAAATTGCTGCTAGCAATGCTTCTTACGATCTCAATGATAAACTCAATGCTTACCGTCGTAACGGCGTTAAGGAATATATTGTTTGGCAAATGTACGAAAATCATTTGAGTTGGTTTATTTTGAAAGAAGGTCGTTATATTCTTTTAGAAGCTGAGAAATCGGGTATAATTCGCAGCGAAGTTTTTCCCGGTTTATGGTTAGCTGTTGATGCTTTAAGAGAAGGCGATTTAGCTGAAGTTTTAACAGTTTTACAGCAAGGTTTGCAGACAAATGAACATGAAAATTTTGTTCAAACCTTACAGTAGAACTAGTTAATTTAAATTAAATCAAATTAATTTTTTTCAATATTTTACTAACCAACAAAACCTGTAATCAATAACGGCAGCGCTATTAAGACAAATATAATAAACACAATCGTTCCGGGGTCAATTTTGATAGTATTTTTATCTTCTTGGCTCATGTCACAAGTTAGGGGAGAATAACATATATAAATTCAGCTTACCTTCATAGCTGTTTATTTCTCAATCCCCCTACAGGTAGTAATGTCAATCCAAGTTTACGGTATTCCTAACTGCGGTACCTGCAAAAAAGCTTTTACATGGCTGGAAAATAACAACATCGAGTACGAATTTATTAATACCAAAGAAAATCCACCCAATAAGAATACGATTGCAAGCTGGGTCAAAAGTTTAACTGCTAAACCGATGCGAAATACTTCAGGACAATCTTATCGCGCTTTGGGTGAGGAAAAGAAAACTTGGACTGACGAGCAATGGATAGAAGCTTTTTCTCAAGATGCTATGTTACTTAAGCGTCCGTTATTTGTCAAAGATGATAAGGCTGTTTTAGTGGGTTTTCGGGAAAAGGAAGAGGTAATTAAGGAAAAATTGCAATCAGCAGTTTGAGAAACCGGGTTTCTTCTTAGCTAAGTGCAAGAATATAGCAGTTTTCACTTCAATGCAATACAGTTCAAATTCATTCTTTTCCTTCTCCTTGATAAGGATACTGCTGGTTATTCAGGGGTGACACCCCTGAATAACCAAAAAAATGAGGGTTTGAGGAGTGCGATCGCACTCCTGCTGATAACTTAAAATCCCTATTAATTCGTTGGGATGAGGGGTCTGACCTACTATTCGCCAACAGTATCCTTGATAAGGAGAGGGGTGCCCGCAGGGCGGGGTGAGGTAATAGTGTATTCGACTTAACTGAAATTAGCTATATTCGATAGCTAACTAATAGAAACCCGGTTTGTTATTGTTTAAAAATCAACCGTAAAATCGAATTAATAAATAGATTGTCGCAGCAATCAGCTGCAATACTGTAATCGGAATGCTGTATTTAAGAAATCCTTTGAAGGAAATACGTCTTCCGTATTGTTGAGCAATTCCAGCAGCGACAATATTAGAAGATGCTCCTACTAAAGTACCGTTTCCTCCCAAACTTGCACCAAACAACATAGCATAAAATAAAGGTAATACGGATAGCGGCAATTGTCCTTGAAAATCTGGTGTTAATATTTCTGTTCCTACCAATCCAACATTTACTAAATACTGTTTTAATAGCGGTATCATCGCTACAACTAAAGGAATATTGGGGACAATACTTGACAGGATTCCAGTAATTATAAGTAATACAATTGAGCCAAAAATGATATTTTGACCGATAGTTGTTGCTAATATGGTCGCAAAACCTTTAATTACTCCTGTTTTTTCCAATCCTCCAATTAAAACAAAAGTACTCATAAAAAATATTAAGGTACTCCAATCGATATCGCGCAAAATATTGTTTACCGTATCAATTTTACTGTGATGAGAAACGAGCATTGCTAAAGCAGCACCAAGTAAAGCAACCGCAGCAGGTGAAATCGGGATTGGAAACAAATCTCCTATGACAAAAAATACTAATACAAAAGCGAATATCATCCCACCCATTGTTAAAGCTTCTGGATGCTTAATTTGTGGATTGGGTAAATATTTTAGATTATCTAATTTTGTTCGCCAGGTTTTACGAAAAAGTATGGGTAATGTCACCGTAACGACAGCAATTGATATTACTCCTACCAAACTTAAACGCGAGAAATAATCAGCAAAACTTAAATTAACTGCATCGCTGACTAAAAATGTAACTGGATCTCCAACAGAAGTTAATAATCCTGCACTATTAGCAACGAACACCATTAAAATCAATAACGGCACGAAATTAACGCTTAATTCTTTAGCTATCGGTGGAATCAAAGGAGCTAATAGCATTACTGTTGTAGCATTTGGTAAAAATGCACAGATTGGAGCCGTCAGAGCAACAATTCCAAGTAGCAAACGCTTACCTTCTCCCTTTACTAATAACAGGATTTGCATTGCTAAATAATCAAAAACTTTTGTTGCTTCAAAGGCTCTTACCAATATCATTACACCGAAGAATAATGCTAAAGTTCCGTGACTTTTAGCGATATATCCGATTGCTTCTTCTAAAGTCATTACGTTAGTAAAAACTAATAGTAATGCTCCTAATAATGCTGCTACTGTTAAATTTATCCACTCTGTCATAATTAAACCGATGACAGCGATAAATACGGTACTGCTTAACATTGCGTGCCAATGTGCCATAGAAAGTTCCTTTGGATCTAATAGTATTATTTGGAGTTTTGGATTGATTGAATTGGGTTAAATTCAAGTGAAAACCTCACCCTCAATCCCTCTCCTTATTAAGGAGAGGGAAGCTGGATTGTTTTTTTATTAATTTGTTTGTAAATAAGATAATTTATGAAAAAAACCGCAGAGACAAGCCACTGCGTTGCGGTGAGACCACTTGCGTGCGGAGGTTCCCTCCGTTGAGCAAAGTGGCGAACCCGAAGGGAGGTTTCCTCCGTTGTAGCAAGTGGCGTGCGGAGTACGCAGAGGAAAGAGGTAAAGAGAGGTGGTGAGTTTTGAAGCAAGGGAAAATAAGCATTAGTACAATGTTAAATGCTTGTTTTCCAATATTTTATTTGGTTTAATTAAAATAATAATTATGCATTATGATTTACCAGGTAATAATTAAGTAAACAACTGAAGCGGGTAATATTAGCCTGGGATAGTGATGAAAATAGAGCATCATAAAGCCATTTATCATCAATTCCCCTCGATGCCTACGAAGTTAGCTGACGGGCTAGGATTGAGAGGTATCCTTCTTATAAATAAGATACGCCCCTATAACATTGGTTCCTCCGCTCCAACTTTAATTAAGCAAGCTAGATTAGGCTGATTTTTGCTTGACGAAATTTATAATACAACTAGTTTACATAAATATAAAATCTATCTTAAGAGTGTTTTATTTTTGAATTATTCTAAAGCTGATAATTTGTAGGTTGGGTTAGACACAACAGCTAAATTGAATTAGTAACGACAATTTAATCGTGTCGTAACCCAACACAGCAATTAAAAATAAATATTGTGATTTTTGTTCTAGTAAAAAATTTTGAAAAATACCGATAACGTAATGTTGGGTTACGGCGCGTCTTCATTTATCGTAAACCACAAATCTCTTCGTGCGCCGTGAAGCTAACCTACATTCTAAGATTAAAAAAAAGAGAAGAGGTTTAAGGTATGCAATTAGAAGATTATTTTAATTTTCTTGCACCCGATGATATTCGTCTCAAAGGTTCGCGGATAGGAATTGAAACTATTCTTTATGAATATATTTACCGTTCTCGAACTCCAGAAGAAATTGCTCAAACTTATACATCTTTGAGTTTAGAACAAGTTTATGCAACAATTCTTTATTACTTGCAAAACAAAGAAGCTGTTAGTAAATATATTGCTGATTGGTTAGAGTGGGGACATCAACAACGCAAAGCACAAGCTTTAAATCCACCTCCGGGTATTGTTCGTTTACGCAAAATCAAGCAAGAAAAAGCAGCGATGGAACAGGGGAAAGGTGCTTAAATATTTGATGGATGAGAATGTTGACCCAGTTTATACCAATCAATCTAAAAAATATTTTCTGTTGCCAGTGTAGTCATATTTTAATTCAACAGTTTGTAACATTACATGACCATCTTCAACTTTTCTCATTGCAGCTTGAATTTCTTCAAGTGAAAGGTCAGTAGACATCTCCACATACATATCCGGAAAATCAATGTCCTTAGTTTTGGTTATTTTATGAATATGTGGACTAAGTATTTTAATTAATTCATCTACATCATGTCCGCACTCTGCTCTAAATTTATAATGATATAAAAGCTTTTCTTTTGATGAGTAAATATTTATCACAGATTGAGAATTTTGATCAAATTGACTCTGTGTCTTTTCTTCAAAACTTTGCAACTCTAAATTTCCAGGTTTTGATGAACGTGCAGCAGTTAGCAACTGTTTTACTTTTCCTTCACTTTCAGCCCATTTAATTAACTTAAATACGATGTCCGAATGATTTTCTCCCATCGCGATCGCATCGAGATTTTCATCTAGCTTGAAGCTAACCATCTGTCTCAGTTTTGATATGGAAGGAAATGCACTTAAAAGTGATTTATGAAAAAGTTCACGCTGTTCGCCATTCAACTGCATGATTTATTACTGTAATTTAGAGGCTATTTAATCAAATTTACTTATTTTTTCCATTAATGCCATACATCGTTTAGGGTGATGTTTGGCATAACCACTTCCCCACCAATTACGGAAGTATGGAAAACATCCTTTAGATGCATCTATAGTAAAATTAAGATTTTTATACTTATTCCATTCTTCTCTATTATTCGTTTGATTGCGCCAACCTACATATCTACCAAATTTAAACCACTTTTCTTGGTCGTTATGAGTAGGCTCATTATTGTTAAACGGAAGCCACCTACTTATCAATCCTTTCTGTGGTGATATTATTTCCTGCCAAATATTTCTTTGTACCCTAAATCCAAACTTTTGATTACTAAAATCATTCCATAAATCATCTATCCTAATAAGAATAATTTCTGATAAACCTCTGATTTCTTCTATTCCCATTTTTTCGTTAGGGTTTTTACCCAAGGAAGCAAGTAAAATATTTTTAGTTTCTTGGTCTGCTTCTTTAAATTTCTTGGCTTCGAGAAAATCTTTGAGTCTTTTATAATCTATTTCTTTACTTATAATTGGAAAAATTTCTTCCTGTTTAGTTGGTATTTCAGTTACGTAATTAGACAATGATTGGTGCTGTAGTTCTGTTGTTGCTTCTTGTGGCTGTAATATGGCTGTTTGCGATTGCCCTGTACGCATCTGCTGTTGAAAATCATCCAATAATGGATTGCCAGAATTTGCTTCACAAGCAGCATTTAACAATTTATCTATTTTTCCTTGAGCTTCAGCCCATGTAATTAGTTTAAAAACTATCTCAGCATAATTGTCTCCTATGGCGATCGCATCTAAATTTTGATCGAACTCAAAACTAATCATCTGTTTGAGATTAGCAAGATTAGGAAACGCGCTTATTAGTGCTTGATGAAACTGTTGACGCTGCTTACCGTTTAGCTGCACTGCGATTGGTGTTTGTATGCTACTTATTTCATTGAATTGATTTGGTGAGGTCATGTAGCCTAAGTATATTCATCCAGTATATATACTACTATTGTTACAATATAAAATAGAAAAATTCCTGATGAAACTAGCTTAATTTACTAATACGGTCATTTTGCGGAAGAAACAGGTTATTTGTAGCCCATAGCTCGTAGGTTGGGTTAGACACAACAGCTAAATTGAATTAGTAACGACAATCTAATCGTGTCGTAACCCAATACAGCAATTAAAAATAAATATTGTGATTTTTGTTCTAGTAAAAAATTTTGAAAAATACCGATAACGTAATGTTGGGTTACGGCGCGTCTTCATTTATCGTAAACCACAAATCTCTTCGTGCGCCGTGAAGCTAACCTACATCATATTACCTTTAACCTTTCACCTCTTCCTTCTTTTCCCTTTCTGAAAACTTTGACTATTCGGCTTATTACTAAACTCTTTTTTGGGGAATAATTTCTCTTCTAACTGTTCGTAACTGCCTTCAAAATCGCAATTTCCATATAAGGGACACCGTTTACAATAAACTCCATCGGTGTAGCGTTCTAAATTTTGACGGTTGAAGAAATAAGGTTTATGACTGAAGGTACTTGCTACCCATTGCCATGACATATTATTTGAAGCTGGATCGCCGTCTAATAAATGCTCTAAAAACCATTTTGCTCCAGCTTGCCAGCAAATTCTCCGCCAATGTACGATATATGCTGCAATCCACATGCGGATGTGATTGTGTAAATAACCAGTCTCTCGCAATTCCTGACTAAAATTGTCAATACAAACCAATCCCGTGGTTCCTTCTTTAATTTCTTCAGGTAATTCCGGTGCATATTCGGCGACGCTGTAACCGGTTTTATATTCTTCTCTATCTTCCCAAATCCCATCACCGTATTTAACATACAGTCTTTGCCAATAATCACGCCAGCCTAGTTCGTTAACTAGTTTTGCTGCATCATCATCATTACTAACTCTATTTAAAGCAAAGTCTCGTACTTCTGCCAAACTAAGTACGCCATAACGTAGGTAAGCGGAAAGTCTAGTTACTCCTCCAGTTAAAAAATTACGTGTTTTTGCGTACTTTTTCGGGTCTACTTTTTGTAGTGCTTTTTCAGCAGCTTTACGTCCACCAGGAGTTTTGCTGATATGTTCGTCTCTTTTAGCTGCTTCGGGAAATTCTTGCTTAAGGTAAGCTATCAATTCTTCGCGGTTTTCAAAGTCGCGACGCATTTCGTTAGTCATAAAATTTGGGGATTAGGGATTGGGCATTCTTTATACCTCACCCCGCCTTCGGCACCCCTCTCCAAGTTATCGGAGAGGGGAAGGGGAGCCACTGCGTTGCCGAGGTCTCCTCGGTTGTAGCAAGTGGCGTGGTGAGGTTTACCACTGTGTTAAAGTTGATTCGCTTAAAAATATACTTATTAATACCTGAATTAAATGTATTTAAAATATAAAAATCAAATCAAAATAATTTTGCTTTTAATATTTAGCACATCTGCACTATATTTTCTACTAGCTCGCTTGGGATTTATTTTCCCTCTTACAGATGTTGCGGAAGTTTTATGTCTCACTAATTGTGAATCACCGCAAGCAATTCACTCTGCTATTTCTGGAAAAGATTTACTCAATTACAGTCAAACGGTTGAAGAGTTAATCGGAGAAAATATAGATAAAAGCAAGACTTCAATTTTAATTGAAAAATCAAAGCATAGAATGACGCTTTATTACAATCAAAAACCGATAAAATCTTATCCTGTGGTTTTCGGTAGCAGCCCGGAAGGGGATAAGTTTAAAGAAGGTGATAGACGCACTCCGGAAGGTATTCATCGCATTCGAGATTTATATCCTCATCCTTCATGGAGCAAATTTATCTGGTTGGATTATCCTAATGCTGCATCTTGGAGGAAGCATTTTCAAGCTAAAACAGCAGGTAAAATTTCTTGGTTTGATTCTATTGGTGGTGAAGTCGGTATTCACGGTGTACCGTCGGGAAGCGATGAAATGATAGATAATCGAAACAATTGGACTTGGGGTTGTCCGTCGTTAAAAAATCAAGATGTTGATGAATTATATAAGGTAATTAAAGTCGGTACATTAGTAGAAATTATTCCTTAAACCTTGGGCAATAAATAGTACAATACGCTAAACCATGTGCTTGTTTCCCTATGCCCATAAATCATGACTCTTTGTATAAATCCCCACTGTGCAAAACCAGAAAATCCTGACAAGACAATTTTTTGTCTGGGATGCGGTTCGGAATTGCTGCTGCAAGGACGCTACAAGGTTGTTAAATATTTAGGAGGTGGAGGTTTCGGTAAGACTTATGAAATAAAAGAACGTAACACTACGGTAAAAGTTCTTAAAATTCTTCACAATAATGCTCCCAAGGCAGTGGAATTATTCCAACGAGAAGCTGAAGTATTGTCTCAATTAAATTATCCAGGAATTCCCCAAGTTGAAGAAGACGGATATTTTATTTATCATCCCCGCAATCAGGAAGCTTTGCACTGTTTGGTAATGGAAAAAATTGAGGGGATGGATTTGTATGAATATATGAGACAGCGAGAATATCGTCCTATTGATGAAAGAATGGCGATGCAGTGGCTCGAAGAATTAACAGTTATTCTGCAACAGGTTCACAATCACAACTTTTTTCATCGCGATATCAAACCAGCTAATATCATGTTAAGGGCGTATGGTGGTTTAGCACTGATTGATTTCGGTACGGCGCGAGTACTTACAGATACATACTGGCAAGCACATGGACGGGGACAGGTGACGGGAATAGTTTCGGCTGGATATACGCCACCGGAACAAATGAACGGTCAAGCAATACAGCAATCGGACTTTTTCGCTTTGGGACGCACGTTCGTTTATTTACTTACCGCAAAAGACCCCAATCAGTTTTATAATCCCCAAACAGATGAATTATTATGGCGCAATACAGTACCGAATATTTCGCCGCAGTTTGCAGACTTTCTTGATTGGATGATGCAGCGATCGCCTTCTGTACGTCCGAAAAATACTGAAGAAATTTTACAGCGATTATCGCAGATAAAGCCAATTTCACTTTTACCTACGGTTCAAAGTCAAATACCTGATAATACAAATAAATTCACGATTTCCACAGCTATAAGTACAGCACAAACAACTCAAGCTGATACTCCCATAACTCCAATCACAACTATTAATGCTGGTTTTTTCTATCAATGGATGTTATCGAATATTGTCGGTATCAGCATTGGTTTATTTACACGTATTATTTTTCGTGGAGTGGTACATTCTATTTTTGATAAAAATGATTTAGATTATTACTACCCAATGTTGGCAGCAATTATTACTTTGGTTCCAGTTGAAGTTATGCAGTGGTTGGTGCTAAAACAGCGGATTATATTTAATTTTTGGTATTTTATAGAAATATTGTTAGGTTTTCTTATAGGTTTATTTATAGGAACTTTTACAGGAATGTTATTCGGTTTAGAGGGGGCATCGCTATGTGCTGTAATTGGAGTAATAGGAGGAACATCTATAGTTAAATTATTAACTATAAGCCGACAAACAGAAAAATATTGGGGATGGTTGATACTATCTTTAATCGGCATTTTTGTGAGCGTCTTGTTAAGTTCTTCTGCGGGATTAATTGCTGATTTTTTGTTATCTAAGGTTTGGAATTCAGAAATTGCTTGGATTGTTAGCTTTGTAATTGGAGTGATGACAACTACTATTTTATCTAATTTAATTACAGGCATTGGATTGTTAAAATTATTCCGACAACGAGTTAACTAAATAATTAGCAACAATATCATCTCCAAAGTATTCTGCGAGGGTTTCAATTAAATCTATAGGTACGGGGATACCATTTTGTAAACGTTGTTGATAGAGGTATGGGGTTTCGAGCGATTGAGAAAAAGACGGGAATTTCTCACAATACCGTGATTAATTGGGTGAAGCAGGCAGGGATATGAATTAGTTATTTCTAATAATGAACAAGTACAAGCAAAAGATGAAAATACTTGAAGGTTATTGTGTTGTTCCTGCCAAACCGGAAGTAGCTTATAAAGAATACATAAAAAACTTAGAATATGAAATTGGTTGCGAAATTCCATCTGATTACTTAACGTTTATCTTCAATTATAGTGGTTTTGCATTTAATGATGTAGTCTATAATTTTTATAATTCATCTGAAGAGGATGATAAACAGTTACTTAGTGTCTGTTTTGGTATATTGCCCGGTAATGGCTATGACTTAATTATCAACTACCGTACTTTTAAAAGTAGAATTCCTTTTAATTTTTTACCTATTGCTTGCGATGCATTCGGTAATTTACTATGCCTTTCTGTAATTGGAGAAGATAAAGGATACGTTTATTTTTGGCTGCATGATGCTGAAGAAACAATCGGAGAAAAACCTTCTAAATATCCAGAAGATATACATCTTGTTTCCAAATCTTTTGATGAGTTTATTAATTCACTACATAAATATGAGGAAGATGACGACGAGTAAAATTTTCGTGGCTTAATTAAGTAAGTCGGCATAAATGAACAAAGCTGTCTAACATGCAGGTAAATTACTCTTAAACCCTTATTGCTACTTGCTGCTTCTTGCTCCTAACTACGATTTTCAACGCCGACCTACTTAAACAGTTATTTAGTGTCTGTTTTGGTATGCTGCCGAGTGATTGTTATTTTCTTTATACAAACATCGCCACTACATTAGATAATATTTTTCTCAAGCCGATCTGCTTAGGAATAATCCAAAATTGACTGCGATCTATCCATTGATATGTAAATTGTTCGCTTCTTAGTTTTGGATTGTGCCAAATATCTAACGGTGGTGTACCAAAATATTTATGGTAAGTTTCTAAAGTTTGGTGATACTTATGACGATATTTCAAGCCTTCTAATTTTCCTCCCAAACTCGGAGAATGATGAAGCGGTTTTTTAAGAACTTTACAACAAAAATCATCCCAATAAGAATGAGTATAAAGTAAATGTAAATGCCATACGCGGTCGATTGCAGTAGGAGGAGAAACAATATGCTCGGCAACCATAGCTAAAAAGACGAATTTTTTGTATTCTTGAATTACCCGATAGGTATATATTCCCGTCCATCGATATTCCCAAGCTAATTTATCCGAAAATGGAAAAATAGCTGATGGTGGATCTAATTTAAAGTCACAAATTCGCTTGTACAAATCGGCTTGTGCTGGTGTCATCATTGCTCTATTTCTCAATCTATTTCTCAATATTTATGGCTCATCAGTTGTTAGTATGCTAAATTCTGAATAAAAATTACCGAAATAT
>JAHCMI010000028.1 GCA_019192545.1 Rivularia sp. MS3
ATGCACGATATATAGATGTAAATAATTCAATATGGTAGTAATAAAAATCATATAAGACTAAACCTCACCCTGTCCCTATGTCCTAACGGACACGCTACGCTAACGGGACATCCCTCTCCTTATCAAGGAGAGGAAAAATTGAATTTAATTAACTAAAAAACTGTTATAAATTCTTCGTTTTTTAGAGTTTTTACAAGCTTACTTATAATGCACGATATATAGATGTAAATAATTCAATATGGTAGTAATAAAAATCATATAAATTTAAAGCAGTTATCCTTCCCCTCTCCTTAATAAGGAGAGGGGTGCGCGTCAGCGCGGGGTGAGGTTTTACCGTATCTGATTCAGCAGCTAATTATGTATTGCACAAAAACGCCGAACTTTATCAAAAATTGGGATAATTAGAACGTAGGTTGGGTGAAACGTTCGCGGAGCGTCTCCGAAGGAGATAGTGAAACCCAACAATACCAAAATCTTTACTACATTCTAAATTTTCTATTCCAGGTTTATGGTGCGTGACGGTATATTTAAATTCTTTCGTTACTCTTTATAAATTATCTTAACCGTCACAGCACCCTACAAATAAATTCTTAATTCTAGATTATTAATTCTAAATTCTCACAGAATGTAGGTTGGGTTAAACGTTCGCGGAGCCTCTCCAAAGGAGATAGTGAAACCCAACAATACCAAAATCTTCGCTTATGGTGCGTGACGGTATATTCAAATTCTTTCGTTACTCTTGATAAATCATCTTAACCGTCACAGCAACGGCAATAATGCGGGAAGAATATCTACACCGCATTTTGCCTCCCCTACAAATCAATTCTAAATTCTCACAAATGTAGGTTGGGTTACACGCATTCAATTCCCCCCTTTTTAAGGGGGGTTAGGGGGGATCTAAACAAGAGGTGAGGTTTCGAGTATATTTAATAGCTTAATTATCAAAATCCCATGTCTTACGTTTTAGGAATCGACGGTGGTGGAAGTAAAACTGTTTGCATTTTAATGAACGATAAACGCGAAATTTTAGCACGTGGTGAATCTGGTTCTTCAAATTATCAAAGCATAGGAATCGAAGCAGCAAAATATTCTATAGAATCAGCTATTAATACAGCACTTATTCAACATCACAACATTAAAATCAACGCGATTTGTTTGGGTTTGGCTGGTGTTGGAAGGGCAAAAGATATTGAAGTAGTTAGAAGTATATTAAAAGATATTCCTGTCACTAAAAATATAAAACCGCAAAATATAATTATTTCTCACGATGCATTAATTTCTTTGGTTGGTGGAATTGGTAATGATGTGGGGATTGTAGTTGCTGCGGGTACTGGTGCGATTGTTTTCGGAAGAAATCACCGTGGAGAAACTAAAAAAGTCGGCGGTTGGGGATATATTTTAGGTGATGAAGGTGGAGCTTATAATATTGCGATCGCGGGAATGAATGCTGCTTTAAAATCTTATGATGGCAGGGAAGTATATACAAGTTTGGTGGAAGATTTTCAAAGTCATTTTGGTTTAAGCAATATAGAAGAATTAATCGAAGTAGTTTATCGCAGCGGATTGGGTGTAAAGGAAATTGCTGGTTTAGCTCCGATTGTTGATAATGCTGCTTTTTTAGGTGATAAAGTTGCGAATCAAATTATTGATGATGCTGTTGATGAGTTGGTGAAAGCGACGGTTACTGTTATTGATGCAATTTTTGTTGAGGGGGAATTTTTAGAGGTTGTAACTACGGGGAGTGTTTGGAAAGGTAAATCTCAGATATGGGAGAGGTTTGTAAGTTGTATTGAGCGGGATTTTGTTAATGTGAAAGTTATTTTTCCGAGGTTTGAAGCTGTTTATGGTGCTGGTTTGTTGGGGTTGAGGTGTTTGGGAGAGGGGAATACTAAAGATTAATAAACCGCAGAGGCGCTGAGGGCGCTGAGGTAAGAGGTGGTAGAGAGTTGATTTGTTGGGGTTGAGGTGTTTGGAAGGGTGAGTTTCGGGTTTGTGCGGGGAATGGTAGGAAGAGAATAAACCGCTGAGGGCGCTGAGGGCGCTGAGGCAAGAGGTGGTACAGGGTTGATTTGTTGGTGAAGGAAGGGTTTGGAAGGGTGAGTTTTGGGTTTTTGCGGGGAATGGTAGGAAGATAATAAACCGCTGAGGGCGCTGAGGGCGCTGAGGTAAGAGGTGGTAGAGAGTTGATTTGTTGGTGAAGGAAGGGTTTGGAAGGGTGAGTTTTGGGTTTTTGCGGGGAATGGTAGGAAGATAATAAACCGCTGAGGGCGCTGAGGGCGCTGAGGTAAGAGGTGGTAGAGAGTTGATTTGTTGGTGAAGGAAGGGTTTGGAAGGGTGATTTTTGGGTTTTGGGGGGGAATACTGGGGAAAGATAAAAAACCGCTGAGGAAAAAGTAATGAGAGAGTTTGATGGGTTGGAGCAGTTGACTTACGGTGTAATTGGAGCTGCTATTGAGGTACATAGAGTTTTGGGAGCAGGTTTTTTGGAGTCAGTTTATCAGGAAGCGCTGGCTGTAGAGTTTTCGCAACGCAAAATACCTTATTGCACTGAATTTCCTATCGCTGTCAGTTATAAAGGGCATGTTGTTGGTGAAGGAAGATTAGACTTTTTGGTTAATGATGTTTTAGTTGTGGAATTGAAAGCTGTAGAAAAAATAGCTCCAAAACATGAAGCTCAAGTTATTTCTTATTTAAAAACTAGCAAAACACCTTTAGGATTACTCATCAACTTCAACGTACCCATCCTAAAACAAGGAATAAAACGCATTATCCTCTCCTCCTAAATCTTCCTCAGCGCCCTTTGCGCCCTCTGCGGTTTATTAAAATTCCACAAACTAGACATAAAACCCACAACTCTCTCCTCCTAAATCTTCCTCAGCGCCCTTTGCGCCCTCTGCGGTTTATTAAAATTCCACAAACTAGACATAAAACCCACAACTCTCTCCTCCTAACTCTTCCTCAGTGCCCTTTGCGCCCTCTGCGGTTTTTTAAAATTCCACAAACTAGACATAAAAACCCACAACTCTCTCCTCCTAACTCTTACCTCTACAGTTTTTAATTTGACTCAATGCTCAAAAAATTAATCACTGGCTGCTTACTGGGCACAGCAATAGGTGACGCTTTCGGATTACCTTACGAAGGTTTATCAAAACAACGTCAAAATAAACTTTATCCCAATATCAAAAACCATAATTTCATCTTCAAAAAAGGTATGATTTCCGACGATACGGAACATTCCTGTATGGTTGCTCAATCTCTTATCGTTTCTGCTGGAAATACGTCGATATTTACAAAGCAATTAGCTTATCGTTTGCGATGGTGGCTACTAGGCTTACCAGCAGGAATCGGTTACGCTACCTTAAAATCAATTATTAAATTATGGCTTGGTGTTTCTCCTCATAAATCTGGCGTTTTTTCTGCTGGAAACGGTGCAGCTATGAGAAGCTCAATTATTGGTGTTTGTTACAATAATGATATTCAAAAGTTACAAGAATTAGTAAGAGCATCAACTCGTTTAACTCATACTGATATCAAAGCAGAGCATGGAGCTTTGGCTGTTGCTTTAGCAGCTTCCACCGCAAGCCAGCAATTATTTATTTCTCCTCAAATCTATTACGAAAAACTTGAAAATTTAATCGGTTTAGAACAAGTTGAATTTCTCTCGCTTATCAAACAGGCTTGCAATAGCGCACAATTACAAGAAACCACTCAAATCTTTGCTGCAAAAATAGGTTTAAGTAAAGGAATTACCGGATATATTTATCATACAGTTCCCGTAGTTATTCAAACTTGGTTGAGATATCAGCAAGATTATCAAACAGCAATTTTAGAAATAGTTGCTTGTGGAGGAGACACGGATACAACCGCAGCGATTTTAGGCGGTATCATTGGTGCTGCTGTGGGTAAAGAAGGTATCCCGCAAGTTTGGCTAAATAATTTATGGGAATATCCCAGGAATATCAAGTGGATGGAATCGTTGGGAACTCGATTAGCACAAGTTTGTCAGCAAAATACAAACCAATCTTCCCTATCACTTCCTATTCACGGAGTATTTTTACGGAATATTTTATTTTTGCTGATAGTTATTTTTCATGGATTTAGGCGGCTGTTTCCACCTTATTGAAGCATATTGGCTTAAAATATTATTCCCGTATTACTAGTATCAAATTCACATGAGATTCTTAAGTATAATTTTGACAGGTAATTGTTTATGAGTTTATAACTCAAGAAAAATACTTATGGCTCGAAACAGGCTAATTGTCAATGAAAGTTGTAAAAAGAACGGTTAGTCTACTTGTATTAAGCGATTTAAAGGATGTCAGAAATAGAAGAAAGTTCTCTTTGCGTTTATTAATCATTAATTTATTATTTATGGCAGGATTTTTTTGGTTCCTGTCCGATTCTAGCAATATCAAATTTAAAATATTTTTAGTCGCGTTTACTTTGCTTTTAATAATTCCTGGTATGTTGTTGATTCGCTTCGATACCAGTGAATATAATTATTTTACGATTAATCTCAGCAGCAACAAAATAATTCACGAGCGCCGAGAATTATTTAAAAATAAAATCTATAGAGATAAACGCTTATTAAATAATGTCATCTTTATTGGTATTAAAAGAGTTAACTTTAATAGCGATGATGCAAAAAACTATCGAGTTAGATTGTATTTCAAATCTAAAAAGTATATTGATATAGGTTATTTTGCAACATTAGATAAATCTTTTATAATAGCCAAAACTATATCCAAATTCCTCAAAATACCTTTGAAATATTGATACATAAAATTAATAAAAACGCCCGCAGGCTATAAGCCTGGGGCTACACAAACGAAGCCTGCCTTCGCAGGCTAATATTGTCTAGCCTGCGAAGGCAGGCTTTGTAAATGTAGCGATACCCTTATAGGGTATTGCACTTTTTTAATTTGTTAACCCCCGCATAGCCAATAAAGCACTACCATAAGCAGCCTCTGTATTTTGAGAAGATACTACCGAAACTCCTAAATATTGCTTTCTAATTTCACTCCAAACTTTATTTTTCGCACCACCGCCAGCGGTATAAACCGCCTTTAATTTATCCGCGCCAAAATCTTGCAGTAACTTGTATCCTCGCGCTTCAATTCGAGCCATACTTTCTAATAAACCATGTAGAAATTCCAGATTATTATCGGGACGAGGTTCTAACTTAGGTGGTAAATTTGGGTCATTAATTGGAAAACGCTCTCCAGGTTCCAATAATGGATAATAATTTAATTCGCTGGATTTATTTACATCTATTTTACGGCAAAGACTTTCTAATTCTTCGTTACTAAAAAAATGCTTTAAAATTGCACCTCCCGTATTAGAAGCACCCCCAGTCAACCACAAATCACCAAAACGATGGCTATAAATTCCATATTGAGAATTATCTACACGAGTACTACTTAACAGCTTTAAAACTAATGTCGAACCCAAAGAAGTCACTGCTTCACCCACAGACTTTGCTCCGCTAGCGATAAATGCAGCAATACTATCCGTCGTACCCGCACAAATCACACAATCCCGAGAAAAATTATATTTATCGGCAATATCAGCTCGCAACTCTCCTACGGAACTTCCAGGAACTACTACTTTAGGTAGTTGAATTGATATCTGCAATCTGTTAACCCATTCAGGATACTGCAATGCTTCCACATCGTAACCAAGTTTCAAAGCATTGTGATAATCGCTGATACCCAACTCGCCATGTAAAAGAAAACCCAACCAATCAGCTTGATGCAAAAAGTATTTAGCTTTCGTAACAGAAGGTAACTGCATCATCCACAACAGTTTTACCAAGCTGGAAGTAGCACTTAACACAGTGTGATTCGGCGGAGCAATATCCCTCAATTTTTCTCGCATCCCTGCTCCTCTAGCATCGTTGTAAAGCAAAGGAGCATCAACAGGATTCCCCATAGCATCGCAGAGCAAAACAGTTGATGAAGTACCGTTGATAGCAATGCGGTTAATTTCTGCTCGTGATTCCCCGCTCAGTTGCTCTAAAAGGCTAAATAAAGCAGTTCGCCAGCAATTGATTAAATCCCTTTCCAACGACATCTCAAACGGACACCGCACCTCTTCTACAATATTCCCAGCAGAGGCGATCGCCACAGCCCTAGCCCCAGATGTACCGAAATCTATTCCTAAATACATTTTTAAAGGTTAAAGGTTATAGGTTAAAGATTTTAAGTTAGGAGTTAGGAGTTAAGAGTTAATAATTTTCTAGTTTCTCTTCCCCCTATTCCCCCTCTCTGGTTATCCTCCCATGCCCAATCCCCTATCCCCAATTGTTGCATGTTGTTACAACCTATTTCCTAATTTGGGTAAAACATTGAAAAGTAGAATACGAAGTATTCTGTCGTTTAGCGAGATTGAGGAGAATTCCAATATGCCTATTTCAGACACTCAAGTTTACATTGCTCTAGTTGTAGCTTTAATTCCAGGTGTTTTAGCTTGGCGTTTAGCAACCGAACTGTATAAGTAAATCATGAAATAAATAGTTTTTATTTCTGCACAAACTTGTAGAGTTTATTATCCTGACAATACTAAGTATCTCTTCCGGAAACTTGTAGCTCTTTGCTGTAAATTACTTAAGAGGAAGCACTTAGAATTGTCGGGGTTGTTTTTTTACTATTTCCCTACGTGTAGCAGTTTGATAAAAATGAAGTAAGATGGCAGCAAACGAAAACTGTAAATAGCCGATTCTAAAATCTTTGTAAAGAATCCGTTTTTGAGGAGATTGAGCCAACTATGAACGCAATTCAAGTCACAAGAGAAGAACTACAACCCATACAGCAGCGCAGAACTGTTCCTCGCCCTAAGCGTCATCTACGCCAGCGCTCTTATCAAGTGATGGCACTGGAGACTACAGTAAAAATAGGAGTCAACTTAGCGATTTCCGCAGCTGCTGTATCTGCCTTAAGCCAACTTCTACCCCATCACTGGTCGGGACAAGAAAAGTTACGTCAAGTGCGTACTGAAGTTAAAACCGCTCAAGAGCGCGTCAATAATTTAAGAACAGAATTTAGTAATACTTTTGACTCTCGTCAAGCTAATAGTATTGTGCAGCAGCACGGAAATCGGATACCTCTCAACCAAAAACAAATTGTATTGACTAACAATACAACACCGGCTGAAATCAAAGAATCTACACCTTAGTATTTAGAGGAAATATTATTTTTGCGTAGAATAAATGCGATTCCTCTTTGTTTGTATATAAATATTACTTCTAAAGATACTAAGCTAACAGCTAATAGCTAATAACTAATCCTTAAGGATTGCGACTATTATCGTCAAGTTATCATCTATTAGCTATTAGCAAAGCTAAAATGAATTGTAAAATTTTATTAAATTTAATTGTGTCCTAATCCTCAATTTTCCATTCAGGATGCATTGGAAGTAGTAGTTCATTTAACCAATTTTCTACCTGTAAGCGTAGACGTAGATTTTGCTTATCAGTTCCACCGGCATCGGCATTTATATTTTGCAAACTGTTCAAAGCACGATTATAGTCTGCAAACGCACAGTTCCATTCACCCCAAATATGGTGGGTTCTGCCTTTTTCAGCCAAAATATAGCTTTCTAATTTACCGAAAAACAGCGCCGTTTCAAAATTGTTAATAGCTTCGTTGTAATCTCCCAACTCGCGTAAAGTTATACCTCGGTTAATCCAGGCTCTGACATAACTGGGATTTACGTCTAAAGCTTTTTCATAATCTGCCAATGCTGTTTCTAAATCACCAATACCAGCATAATAATTAGCTCGGTTGTTGTAAGCGCTAGCCAAGCTAGGATTTATTTTTATCGCTTGATTGAAATCGCGAACAGCTTTTTGTTCATCACCGCTTTGAAAATAGACCAGGCCTCGATTATTGTAATCAATAGCATTATCCGGATGACGCTCAATTAACTGATTCAAAGCCGCGATCGCAAAGTTAAAATCGCCAGTTTTAGCCGACTTTAAAGCGCGGGAGCGTAAATCTTTATCTCCATAAGCGTACAGTTGACAAATACTATCCTCGTGGCTATGGTCATCAGCAGTAAATCTCACAGCACTACTTTTACTGATATTATCTTGCTTGTCACCGAATGTTGAAAATAAGTGAATCTTCATATCATCCTTGCCTGAGTTGGTTTTTTTGTCCGCTTTTGGTGGTGCCCCTGTATTAGTAGGATTCATCATCCATCGATCCCCAAATCCGAGCGAGCAAATATACTCCCTGGTTTAGAATTAATAATAGATACCAAAGCTTCACAGTCAATTCCAGAAAATTAAATAACAAATAATTGCAATTTCAAGCGCTCCCCACCGAATCAGGCTTGACAACTGATAGAATGCCCTCACAGCGAACAGTCAACAGTTATCAGTGAACAGTAAATAGTGAACAGTTATTCGCTATTTTCTGTTGATTTATTCTTCTAGTGGCAATCTAAATTGTTTATTCCTGATAACTGCTCACTGCTCACTGCTCACTGATTTCAGGTAATCAAATGGTAAACACAATTTCTTATTCGAGCGCTCCCGATTTAGCCGCAGACGATTACATAGTCATCGGTTTAGCAACTTGCTTCGTCAAAGAAGACGGCGAAGTGCATCAAGTTGACGTAATCGAACCTATTCCTAGCGCATCTTTAGAATCACTCTTCAAAGGAATTCCGACATCCTACAAATCAGCAGTAGCCACCACATTAGGAAAAGTATTCGACGGTGAAACAGCCCATAAACCACCAGAATTAGATAACTCCGCTCAAATAGTCAACGATTTTAGCGAAAGAGTATTTGCAGCAGCACGTACCTACAAGCGTAAAGATGAAGCAAAATCTCTCATCCCTTTAGGTGAAACCTACAGCGAATTTACATACTCTACAGAAAAAAAGCGAGTATTAAACGCTCAAAGAGTAGTAAGTAAAGACGACAACGTCAAACAGCATTCCCATACACATAAAGTCTTGTAATTGAGAATTGGGCATAGGGCATGGGGAATAGGTAATTCCTCATTTTTTGTGTTTCAATGTAGGGTGCTGTGACGGTTACGATCAATTTCAAGATTAACGAAGTAATTTGGTATTACCGTCACGCACCAATCGATAAATGTAATTACACCAGAAATTCCTCAGTGAAAATCCTTTAGGAAATTTATTCCATGTTTCTCCAGAATTATTTATTTAATATTTGTAGGGTGCTGTGACGGTTACAATAAATTATTAAGCGTAACAAACTAAATTGGTAATACCGTCACCCACCAACCTATTTATATGATGTATCCAAAAGTTGATTAAAACACCTGCAAATCAATAATTAATATCTTTTGACATACGCTCTGCTAAAATTTACAAAATATAATCTTTTCTAAATACACCTTTCTTTTCTGCTTTCCGAATTAAATACAATTCCATCTCCGGTGGTAAATTAAGCGTTATTTTCATAGATAAATTATCAAGCTGTCATTACTTGATATATTGTCACAATATTCTGATGGTGCGTGACGGCAATTCGATTACTAATCGTTTTTATTTCAATTTATCGAAACCGTCACAGCACCCTACTAACCCACGCAGGTGGGTTTCGCCTATGTAGCCGCGTTAGCGAAGCGTCTCCGGAGGAGATATTCTATTCGCTAGGTAAAATACAACAATATCAACTTTCTTCCCAAAAATCTAAACCATGATAAAACTCTACGGTGGAACCTTCAGCCGCGCTTCAATTGTTCACTGGTATTTAGAAGAATTAGAAATTCCTTACGAATTCATCAAGCTGGATATGCAAGCAGGAGAACACCGTCAACCGGAATTCTTAGCAATTAACCCATTTGGTAAAGTACCAGCAATTGTCGATGGTGATTTCATCCTTTGGGAATCTGGGGCAATATTGCTTTATCTTGCCGATAAATACGGTAAAAAACAGCTTTCTCCAGAAGAGCGCGGTATTTATTCTCAGTGGAGTTTGTTCGCAAATGCTACTTTGGGACCGGGTGTTTTTGTGGAAGCTACCCGAGATAAAGAAATGCCTAAACTAATGAATCCTTTGAATGAAATATTAGAAAAACAACCTTTTTTATTAGGTAATGAATTTACTGTTGCTGATGTGGCAGTAGGCTCAATGCTCAACTATATTCCCATGATGCTTAAATTAGATTTAAGCGAATATCCGAACGTTACTAATTATATGAAAAAGCTTGCCGAACGTCCGGCTTTTCAAAAGGTTATGGGCTCGAGGGGTTGATATTATAAAATATTAAATCGTAGGGTGTGTTGTCGCGCAGCGCAACGCACCATCAATTATTTTTATTATTTTTCAAAATTCAATTTATTTTAATAATTTTAATAAATTTATCTTCTAAATAAACAATGAAGGTGCGTTAGCCTGCGGCATAACACACCCTACAAATTAGCTACTAACTAACGATAATTTGTAAACTGTAAAGCACAGGGTAAATCTTCTTCTTTCAACCGCTGCATTACAGCTTGCAAATCATCTTTATTTTTACTAGTAACTCTAACTGCATCTCCTTGAATAGAAGCTTGTATTTTCTTAAATTCATCGCGAATCATTTTAGAAATCTTCTTCGCAATTTCTTGGCTAATGCCTTTTTGCAACTTAATTTCTTGATTGACTCGACTACCACCAGCAGATTCTGGTTCGCCAAAATCAAAGATTTTCTGAGAAAGTTTACGCTTAGCTGCTTTTTCTCGTAATATGCCGTTTACAGTGTCTAAAGTAAATTCGCTATCTGTATTTACTTTAATAATATCTTCTCCTAATTCCACTGTAGTTTTAGTATCTTTTAAATCGTAGCGACCTTTAATTTCTCGGTTTACTTGGTCAATAGCGTTAACCAATTCTTGTCTATCAAAATCGCTAACAACGTCAAAAGAATAAGTAGAAGCCATAAAATTTGTCAGTTTTTCTATGAATAGTTTTACATTTTAATAGTGGTTAGTTTTTAATTGTTGATTATTTGCAGCTTTATTGTACTATCCACTACCTATTATCAACTTGCTTGCATGATGCTCAAGACGAATAAAGTACAAGAACAAGCTAAACCAATAGCATACATAAGCGAACGCAAGATGGGTATATTTAAAATATAAAAAACTGAATACAATAAACGTACTGTAATAAAGCTTAATGCTGCCCATGCTGCAAAAGGAGAATCAACGCCGGTTGCATAAGCCATTAAAGCAGCAACTGCAAAAATCATAAAGGTTTCAAAGCAGTTTTGATGCGCCCAAGTAGCACGTTGTGCATAAGGTGGAAGCTTATCAAACATAGCCCGAGGTGCTGAATAATCGTAACCAATACTCAAACGAGCATAAGCAACTGCTAGAAAGGGTAGGTAAATTTCTAGGAAGGCTATAGCAATACAGTATAAAAATAAGGTTGATACGGGCAATTGCGAAACATACATTAGCATAAACAAACAGTTATTACGGATAGCTTTTAACAAAGCTTATTTTCTATAGAATTTAGATGGTTGAGGAAGCGAACCATTATCAAGATATTATTCTGACACTTTGTAGCGCAATTTACCGAACGCAGCCACTTGTCGATCAAGTTGCCGATTTTGTAATTAAACACTTCATAAATTCACTAGTCATTAGTCTGAGTGCTAATTACATCCATTCACCATTTCCTAAACGATTCAAGGATTGTATCCCGACAAAAGTGACTAATGACTAATAAAAGCGACTCGAATAAAGAGGCAATTAATCAAAATAGAACAAAGTCACCACTTTCCTTTGTTCTTCTGCATCCTTACACGTTTGCAGCAAAGTGCGACTATCGTGAAAGGCGAAGCATACAAGCTGCTGACAGCGGGAAATTATCTCCTTATTACATGAGTAACTTGCTTCAGCAAGAGATAAATGGTCATTGCTGGAATTTTCCACCAGATGCATAACCTGTTCTAATTGTTGGCGCGATTCTAAAGGCTGACGTTCCAAACTTTGAGGCAAAATTACCGTGAGGAAGTTCGGATCGGCTCGCATTGCGCCCTTGATAGCGGCTGAATTTGTACCGGTGGCACCAGAGGTAATAACTCGATTCCCGGATAAAACCAAGGCATAAGTCATCATCTCAATCAAATTCTGGTGTGTAATAGGCACGTGGCGAGAACCCAGCACGGCGATTCGTTTAGAACCCATTTGCTGAATAGTCGCTAATTCTTGCGCTAATGTATCAATGTTATTTACTAGGTCTGTTGACTGACTCAAAGACGATTTTAACTGCTATTAAACGACCAAGATATTTTAGCAGGTGAAAGAGTTGTCGGGAACCTACTTCTGGTTAGAACGTGCAATTTTTTAGGTTAATTTTTAGTTTCATTTTTGTTCAGTAGTTCGATTGCTTCGTTGCACCAATCAACCCATTGCGTTTCATCACGAATTCCTTTGCGAAGAGTTAAATATTGAAATTTTGCTGTATCTGAAAGTTGTTGGAGATTTGAAAAATACTTCTGCTCTAAATCTCTGTATGTAGATAACTTCTCAACATGAGCTTTGCGATGATGTGCCAATTTCTGCAAAATTGTATGTTCTGATACAATATACTTGCTGAATATTTTAACTAGTAAATCATCTTTAACTGGCATCGGCTCGCAGGGTTTAGCAATCCATTCTTGTAGTTGCAGCTTGCCTTGTTTGGTAACACTATAAACTTTTTTATCCGGTTTTCCTTGTTGAAGAATTTTCTCAGAAATTATCCAGCCAAGTTTATCTAATTTAGATAGTTCGGGGTAAATCTGTTGGTGTGAAGCTTGCCAAAAAAACCTACCCAACCATCAAACTGTTTTGCCAAATCGTACCCGCTACAGGATCGATCCATTAAAGATGCCAATATTGCATGAGCTAAAGACATAATTCTTAACTTTTTCTTATATACAACTTGTTGCATATTAGTTAATATTCAATTAGTTGCATATTAACGCGAAACCGCAAGCAGCTAATTTCATTTTTAGTGGTAAATGCATTCTTAGTAGTGCTGAATTTAACGACAACTCCTCATTATTTTTGGGCAATTTATCCGCTTTCAGGTTGGGGATTGGGGTTGTTTATACATAACTTGAAATTGACTCGTGTCGAAGAAAATTATCAAGATGTGTCGCAATTCTATATAAGTTGTAAAAAATCTGGATGTTGAAAAACCCAGTTTAAAAAAACCGGGTTTATAGATGTTCTGAATTTGCGATAGATTATTTAAGATAGTGTTGTTACAGGACTCAAATCCATTAGAGACAGTAAGCGGTTGATGTCAAAATGTTCGGTCATTAAATGGCTAACGCATTGAACTTTGATGGGTTCGTGGACGCGAACTTGACCGAAAGCACGCTCAATAATTTCTACGGTGCTAAGAGTATCCAAATCCACAGATAAAATCGGAATTTCTAATTCTTCAGCACGGCTAAGAATAAAAGATGGAGGTGGTAATTGTCCCGTCAGAATCAGACATTGGGTGGAAGTTTCTAATGCAGCCTGTTGAATTTCGACTCTATCCCCGCCAGTAACTACCGCCATATTTTGACGTTTGCGAAAATACTTCACCGCAGCATTGACATTCATTGCACCAATCGCCAAACTTTCAACTAATAAATTGAGGCGATCGCCGCGACATAAAACTTCTGCATTCAGTTGATTAACCAGTTCGCGCACGGTAATACTGCGTAGCAAATTACTTTTAGGCAATATACCTAATACAGGTATACCTTGTTGCTCTAGAAAAGGACTCATAGTCTTTTCAACTGCCTGTAAATCCGAAGCAGGAACATCATTAATTACAACACCGATTAAGCGTTCTCCAACTAACTGCTTTGTAGATAACAATTCTTCAACAGACAGCAAAGACTTATATCGAAATATCAGAATGACTTTAGCGTCCAAAGTATCTGCGACTTGCATCAAAGACAAATCAAACAAATTACCTTCTGATAAATTACCAGAACCTTCTATGAGAACTAAATCGCCTGAATTCTGTTGTAAATATTCGTCCTTTAAAGCTTGCTGATAATCGGTAGTGTCTTCGCCGCCAAGACGTTGTTTTAAGGTAGTTTCGTTTAAAGCAAGCAATGTAGGCACTACTTGGTTAGGAGATAGATTAAGGCTTCGGGTAATAAATTCTACGTCTTCCTCAATCAAACTTCCTTCAGATTCTCTCAAACACTTACCAAGGGGTTTGCCATAAGCAATATTAATCCCGGTTTGACGTATTAGATCGGACAAACCTAAGATAGTTGCCGATTTACCACTGGAAGCCTCAGTTGACCCAATCAGTAAATATTTAGGGGATTTTGGCACGCACGCACTCCTAATTTCAACGGTATAAAATTTTCAACATTAAGTGCTTTGTATCTCTACCATCAGCTATTAATCGCTAACGGGCACCATGTTTAAACAGTTAATTACTAATAACCTAAAAACTGTTTGGGCGTTCCCTAATTTTAGGTCGAACTAGGGGAATAGAGCTATTTATCCATAAATAGTTAATAGTTAAAGTTAGGAGACTGCCGGAATAAATGTAGTAGTTCGTTAAGTCAACTTTGCCCTGTCTTCTTCTGTAAAAAATGAAAAGCCTGCTTATCTATCCCCTCTTAGGGAATAGCGGCTCGCAGTTTTCTATTAGCTTTTTCACATAGCGTGAAAAATCAGGTACTGCGACAAACTCAAAGCCACATAAGAAATTAGGGGCAAGAATCAAAATTCTTCCCCCATTGTTGTTTTTGTTTATACTTTTTGGCTCTGATTGCTGTTAAAAAGCAGTTATTGATTGAATCGGGTAGTTTAATCTGTAGTCTACCCACTGCAAAAAATCAATCTTCGAGGCGCAACAGCTTACGGTAGAAAGATTGAGAAAAATCAGTCATACGTTGGCGTTTGTAGTTCTCAAGTATTTCTATTAAAAAATTTATAAACTCAAAACTTGCCATCATTACCTCATAACTCAGTTCGGCATTTCCATCAAACTGCATTCGGCAACGAGTTAAGTCGGAGGGCAAAGTAGCAATATTCCAGGTAGCAATAAAAGGAATACTATCGCTGCTTTCTATTTTACGATTGCCTTCTAGAACCCCTTTTTGGTAAAGCCCGATAGCATAAGGTAGAAAATTCCGCTTACCACTTTGGATATAAGGCAAGTACACGCTCGCTTGTTGAGGAGTGGCAGGCTGAAGTTGCTCAAATGCTGACATACAATATATTCCTTAAGTTATTTGAGATTGCATAATCATGGTAGATATACATAGTATTCCCAAGTTTTTTATAAAAATTACACTTCGTTTAGGTAGAGTAGACGAAGTAAGTTAGCAATACAAAAATTAATCACAAGAAATACATTATTGAACAATCAACGTATATCCGAAGCGAGTGAAACGAAGCATTCACCCCTAGGGTGTGGATCGATGTCCTTAAGTCCCTCCGGGACAACCTGCGGTACGGACACGCTCCGCTGACGCAAGTTGTTTGAGTCTTGTTTACAATCTTTTACATAGTGCGGGTTTATTCCCACCGACCTACTTATACAGTTAGTAGCTGTTCGCCGCGTTAGGGACTTGCAAGTAATAAATTGTCCCACCGTTTTACAAAATTTCCGGGCAAAACCTAGACGTGTAGTGGTGTCGCTCTACCGAGCGACACCGACGGTGGGACAATTTATTTTTTGGATCTTCCTTAGACATTAGAGCCAAGTCTAACTAAAGCTATTCATGATTGACTGTAAAGACTTATGCTAAGAAATGTGAAAAACTCGGTTACAATAAGGCTGCACTGATTGATGTCAATTTCCTGCGTTTTCATGCAGGGTTATCAAAACCAGCTTAGCGACGTAAAAGTTGATTAGTCCTACCGAGCCTAATTTGAGTACAAGCTTAAGGGCAATTTTTCAACCCATGCTATCTTTAAACTTTGTTGCTAAGGTGTCCCGAAAAGGAACATATCGAATTAGGTGAAGGACGAGACATATGGTGAAAGCTAGTTTATTGGGCTTATATCCATGTTAAAAAACTAGTGTCGAGCTATATCAATATGACATTCTTCTTGCAATTTCATGGAAGAAGGAATGTTAGAAAAATTGAAGCTAAGGCGAAATGACGGAAAATAGCCTTTAAGCAAGGTAAATCGCAGTCATTTTTGCTTTATTGGGGTACTTACCGCGAAACAAGATTATCTTGATAACCTTTGGTAGGATTGCAGTATTACTCAACAAATTTGTAGGTTTTATTGCACAGCATTCTTTGGTGAAAATATCACCAATATAAAAATAAACTATGCTGGTTGGTGCAGATTATTTTGTATAGCGTTATCTCTAATTAGCTTCACCGCATTTTTGTATAAAAATACTTGCATTCAAATTAAGTAAACTATGCCAGCGAATTCCTGGCCCGACAAAGACTATAACGAACTTGATTCACTGAACTCCATTTTTGCCGATATCTCCGCAAATGTGGAGCTAGAATCACAAAAATCGGAAGAATTGTCTGTTCCTTCCCGGTTTCAAGGTCGTAGACGCAAAGCTGCTCTAGTTTTGACAATGGTCTGGAGCGGTACGATTGCTTTGCACTTAGTCTCTTGGGGGTCTTTATTTGTATTAGGGTTAGCTACCGTTGTTGGTCTTCACTCTTTAGTGATTGTATTTGCCAAATCTCAACCTGTAAATGAACAAGCTGAAGGTGATTTGCCTTTTGTCTCTTTATTAGTTGCAGCAAAAAATGAAGAATTAGTAATTGAAAATTTAGTAAATAATCTTTGCAATTTAGAATACCCAGGGGAAGGGTATGAAGTCTGGATAGTTGACGACAATAGCAGCGATAAGACACCACAATTACTAAGAGAATTGGCTTCAAAGTATGAAAATTTAAAAGTATTGCGGCGAAAACCTGGGGCAACCGGTGGTAAATCAGGAGCATTAAATCAAGTATTGCCCTTAACCAAAGGCGAAGTTATTGCGGTATTTGATGCTGATGCTCAAGTTTCGTCAGATATTTTGCTGCGAACCATTCCTTTGTTTGGACGAGATAATGTCGGAGCAGTGCAGTTACGAAAAGAAATTGCGAATGCTTCAACAAATTTTTTGACAAAAGGTCAAATGGCAGAAATGGCTGTAGATACTTTTGTTCAAAGAAGTCGAAGTAGCTTTGGTGGTATTGGCGAATTACGCGGTAATGGTCAATTTGTCAGACGTAAAGCCTTATATCGCTGTGGTGGATGGAATGAAGAAACTATCACAGATGATTTAGATTTGACACTGCGTTTGCATCTTGATAAATGGGATATTGAGTGCGTATTTTATCCAGCAGTAAAGGAAGAAGGCGTTACCAACGCTATATCTCTTTGGCATCAACGCAATCGTTGGGCAGAAGGCGGATATCAGCGTTATCTCGACTATTGGGACTTAATTCTCCGCAACCGTATGGGTACGTGGAAAACTTTTGAATTATTAGTAAACTTCGTTTTGCTCCAGTATATAATTCCCACCGCTGCAATCCCGGACTTTTTAATGGCGATCGCACGTCATCGCCCTCCAATTTTGAGTCCCCTTACCGGCATGACAATAACAATATCATTTTTGGGAATGTTTGCCGGTCTTAAGCGGATACATAAAAATAAAAGCTTAAGAACTTATGCCTATTTGATTTTGTTGCTACAAAGCCTGCGAGGAATTTTCTTCATGTTCCATTGGATAGTAGTCATGAGCAGTACTACCGCTCGGATGTCTGTACTTCCCAAGCGTTTAAAGTGGGTGAAAACCGTGCGTCAAGGTGAGCTTTGACTTAGTAATGGCAGGGGATTTTTAAAGTAGTAAGTAGCGAGTAGCGAGTAGCGAGTAGCGAGTAGCAAGTAGTAAGTAGCAACGCCGATTTGTTTTCTTAATCATTAAGGAAAAAACATCGTGTTATTTTACTTGCTACTTATTACTAACTGCTCACTGCTCACTGCTCACTGTTAACTGTTCACTGTTCACTGCTTACTGTCAAAACTCAATATCGTCTTCTTCAATTTCTTCTAATTCCGATGAGTCAATGGATTCGTCGGAAATTTCTGTTTTTTCGTCGTTAAGTTGAATAATTTCTCCGTCTAAAGCTTGTGCTAAACGTTGGGCAGCTTTCATTACTTCGGAGGCTTCTGGATCTTCTTCTCTTGGGGTTGGTTGGGGTAGTGTTGGAATCGCTTGAGGAGGGTTGGTAGTATTTTTGATTGCTGTATTGACTTGAGGTTTTGGGGCTGATATTTGAGATGGTTGTGTTTTTTCTGGGGTAGGGGAAGAGACGGGAGAAGTAACAGTCTGTGGTGCCGTTTTTGGTGCAGTTTGTGTTTTTGAATGTGCGGATGCGGCAGAAGGTTGATGTACTGCTGCTGGGGAAGAATTTGAGTTTGTTGGTGATGTAGAACTGGCGATTTCTAAATTTACTTCGATTTTACGGTTGAAAGTTACTTGAAATGCAGCTTCAATTTTAGATTTTTCTTCTTTTACTTTCTCGTACCATTTTTCTTTGATGGCAACGCGGGCTAAAGAACCGTCAAAGCTGTTAACACGACACATTTGACGCAGTAGTTCTCTTCGGGAAACTGGTATGAGATTGGCAAGTACCTGCTGCCAGAGTTGATTGAGATTTGTTTGTGGAGGTGTTTGTGGAGGTGTTTGTGGAGGTGTTTGTGGAGGTGTTTGTGGAGGTGGGGAGGGAGAAGGATTAGAGGGGGGAGAAACAGCCTGCGCTTTTGTTGCGTTTTCTTGTTGTGGCTTGGGAGTTTCTGTATTTACTGTATTGTTAGAAGCTGGTGGATGAGATGGTGTAACTTTAGGAGTTGTAGCAGGTGGGGTTTGCTGTGGAGGAGGCGGCAACGGTTGCCGATTTGTTTGTGGTGGATTTGATGGAAATGATGGTAATTTCTGTTGATTGTTATTAACTGGTGCTGTTGAAATATTTGCCGATGGTAGCAATCCGAGTAAAGTTACTTCCAGCCATAAACGCGGTTGGGTAGTGTTTTTGATTTGAACTTCGGCTGCACGCAGGTGCTGTTGCCCGTGCAAAATCATACTTATCTCTAAGCTTTGAGCAATATCTATCAGCACTTTCCACATAGCTTGAGTACAAGCAACTAAATCGTTGCGACTCGGTGCGGTTTTAGCGATGAGTAAATCGCGGTAAAACGAAGCCAGATTTTGCAGAATTATTAACGGTTCTCTACCACGATCTAATATGTGACGAGTCGAATCAATTACTGCTTCAGAGTTATCGTAAATTATGGCTTTTAATAACTCTAATAAATCCTGTTCGCTTACCGAACCAACTAAATCCCAAACTTTTTCAGGAATTACTTGTCCTGACAATAAACTTAACTGATCGAGAAGACTTTCGGCATCTCGCAATCCGCCTTGAGAAACTTGAGCGACTAAAGTCACAGCTTCTTTTGTGATATCAATATTTTCTTGGGCTGCAATGCTGGTCAAATGCTGCACCATTCCATCCATAGGAATGCGTCTGAAATCAAACCTTTGACAGCGTGAAATAATTGTGGGTAAAACTCTTTGTGGATCTGTTGTCGCCAACACAAAAACAACATGTAGCGGTGGTTCTTCTAATGTCTTGAGTAATGCATTAAACGCTTGAGTACTAAGCATGTGACATTCATCGATTACATAAACCTTGTAGCGGCACTGAACTGGGGCAAATTGCGCTCTTTCAATAATTTCTCGAATATTATCAACACCTGTATTGCTCGCAGCGTCAATCTCAATTACATCTAAAGTCGCACCTTTATTAATTCCTTGACAAACATCGCACTTTCCGCATGGCTGTGGTGTGGGTTTATCGCTATTAAGACAATTAAGTGATTTTGCTAAAATCCGGGCACTAGAAGTTTTACCAGTACCTCGGGGACCGGTAAACAGATAAGCCGGAGCAATTTTCAAAGTATGAATTGCATTAGTAAGAGTAGTGGCGATCGCCTCTTGTCCAACTAATTCGGCGAAAGTCTTGGGGCGATACTTATGATGTAGCGGTTCGTAAGACATGGAAGAGACAGCGCGCTAAAAGCTTTCCCCCGATTCAGGGGTTTAACTATTTTAATTCTTAATCTGTAATTTAGGAGATGTAGGAGATTTGGGGAGGAGTAGACAAGAAGATGGGGAAAATCTAAAATTACCAATGACTAATGCCCCATTCCCAAATTTGTAATATTTATATCTAAAAAAAAACCAATACTTAGAGAAAATGCGTTACAAGTAGCTACAATCTTAGGGTAATTAATAGGCTCCGGGTGCCCTTATGTTAAAAAGGCTCGTTGAATGGTTTAAAAATTTGTTTCAAGAGTTGTTTGGTACAAAGCAGCAAAATACAATTGAAAGACATAGTTCTCCTTCTTCTCCTCCTCCTCCTCTAAACGATACCGATTTAGAATTTTTGTTTGCCGAACTGCTCGAAGGAGTTCATCAAGCGCGGGGACAAGCATGGGCACAAAAATGGTTGCATAATATTGAACATAGAGTTCCAGAAGAACGCTGGCTTGAATGGTTAAGAAAATTTGGCGATAAGTTATTAGCTGCACCGTCACCAAATAATGAATTGGCTTCACGACTGGTACAACTCGGAGAGTTGGGAGTTGGCAATATCTCTAATCTTGCTTACGATATCGGGATGCAATTACTGACGCGCAACCAAGCTGAACCTATATGGGAATATCAAGGCCCAGATGCACAAATAGAAGCGCCTCAACAAGATTTAAGTACAAAAGCAACAGAGCAACAAGTAGAGCAACTCCAAAGCGATGCAGAAGGGGAATATCAAACCATTACTCTTGAAGAGTTAATGGATTTGATGCAAGAAGACGTAAACTTGAGGGCGCAAATAGCCGAACAACTGGGAATTGAAACAGACGATCCAGATGTGATTATCCAAACTTTAGTTAATCAATACCATACTGCTGGATAACTCAACCACTACCTTTATTATTTCAGACCAAAATATTTGACTTTTAAACTGAATTATGTATTGGTCATTATAAATTTAATCGTCGATATTGTTCTTATGTTTGGGGCATTTTCGGGTTACTTTATTTTGTTTGCAAAGCGTATCTTGTCTAGCAAGTTATTTTCCGGAAATTTTGTTAAGTTATCTCTGAAGTTGATTTATATTTTACCGAGTGTTGCAAAAAATCAGCGTTAGTTTGTTGTAATGCTGACTTTTTGGAAGCGTAATTGGCTGCATTTGTAGAAAAGTTCACATACTTTGGTAGCCTATTACGTAATTATTAATGTTTTAACATTGCGCTCATTAAAATCTATGTGAACTAAATTTTACAATGCAGCAGATGCTCAGGCGGCTAGTGCAGAGGTTCATAAAGTTTATCCAGGATATTTTTGGTGGTAAGCAGACCCCTTCGACGAGAGAGAGGGAGATGCATACTGTTAGAGAGTTACCAGAACTGACCAATTCGGATCTGGAATTTTTGTTTACCCAACTTTTAGAAGGCGTACATCAAGCCCGAGGACAACATTGGGCGCAAAGATGGCTGCAAAATATCGAACATCGTGTCTCGGTACAGCGTTGGTTGGAGTGGTTGGAGCATTTTGGTAAAAAAGTGTTAGCTTCTTCGGCTCCTAATTACGAGTTGGCTTCGAGAATGGTGGAGTTGGGGGAACTGGAAATTGGAGAAATAGGAGATGTTGCTTACGATATTGGAGTACAGCTATTAACGCGAAATTCCAAACAGCAACCGGCTTATTCTATTCCTATATCTACCGAATCTGAAGGTTTAATTCCTGCAACACCTGTATCGGAACAATTAATAATTGAACCAACCGGGGTTAATAATGAAGAACCGATAATTGAATCAATTGCGGTAGACGGTGAATTTGAAATAGCAAGTTATGAAGCGGATTCCCCAGGGCAAGAATTAATCAAAGAATTTGGGGAATTATTATGGGAAGATTACGAACCCGAACCCCAAACAATTACGCCTGAAGTTAATAATTTACCAGCATCTCAAGAAGATTTTTCTCGTGTTTTGTACGAACAGGTATTTGAATACGAGGAAGAACCGGTAACTGTTGATAATAGCACTACATTAGAAGAAGAACTGCGAGATAGTTTATACGAGCAAGTATTTGAGTCGGAAGAAGATTTAGAAGAAGATTTAGAAGACAAAACGGTAATTGCCGAAAATACTTTGGAGCAAACGACTTTTGTTTCCGAGGCAGAATCAGAACAAGCTGCAATACCTCCTACAACCGAAATTACTCCCGGACAAGATTTAGTACGCAATCTCGGAGAATTATTATGGGAAGATGAACCGTCTCAAGTCGAAGAAGAAACTCAAACTGTTGCAGACAAAGAGTTTATCAATGATTTGAGCGATTTGCTATGGAATTATCCCGAGCAGGATACCTCAGATACGGTTTTTGAACCCACCTCAGATTATGTTAGCGATGTTGAAGAACCTATAGATACAACTTTCGTACCCATTGAGAATCAATTAGAAGATTCTGAAGATTCTGTCGAAGATGAAGAGGCAATAGAAGAAACCTTTAATGCTTTGTTGGGATTGGCAGATGAGGAAGAAGACGTAGAAGACGAAGACGAAGAAACAACAGAAATACTGGAAAAATTAGCGACTCCAGAAGAGTCAATAACAGCAACAGTTACAGCAAACGATGTAGACGAACTGTCAGCGAAATTAAACGAAAGTGCTAATTTAGTCAACGCCCTTGCCTCTGGCATCGGAAATCAGCAATCTTCATCTTTACTTGTGCGCGGCATCGCTATTGATAATGAAACAGTTGCTCAACAAGCCCAAGCATGGTATTACCAGGGGCTGGCACAAGCTAGAGCCGGTAATCTTGAGGGTGCTGTTGAATTATACGAACAAGCAGTACAAATTAAACCTGACGTACACGAATACTGGTTTAACCGGGGTTTAACCCTATTTCATTTAGGACGTTTAGAAGACGCGATCGCTTCTTACGATAAAGCCATTGAAATTAACAATGACTTTTATAAAGGATGGTACAACCGAGGTAGAGCTTTAGGTGAGTTGGGATATTTAGAAGATGCAATTGTTTCTTTTAATACCGCACTTGAAATTCGACCTAATTATCAGGAAGCATGGTCTAGTAATGGTTTAGCTTTATTAAAATTGGGAAGAGTTGACGAAGCTGTATTTTGTTACGATAAATGCTTAGAGTTAGAAC
Organism: Rivularia sp. MS3; assembly: GCA_019192545.1. Lineage (GTDB taxonomy): Bacteria > Cyanobacteriota > Cyanobacteriia > Cyanobacteriales > Nostocaceae > Rivularia. Next base: position 23,189 of record JAHCMI010000028.1, read on the forward strand.
CGCTCGATCCAGAAAACTGGTATTACCGGGGTGTAGCGCTGTCTGGAAACGGGGAATATGAAAATGCCATTGATTCCTACGATAAAGCTCTGGAAATTGAACCATTTTTACATGATGCTTGGATTGATAGAGGTGTAGCCCAAGGGCAGTTAGGAGAATGGGCACAAGCGATAATTTCTTGGGATAAAGCTTTAGGGCTAAAACCGGATTTCTACTTAACTTGGTTTAACCGGGCTGTAGCTTTCGATAACTTAGGACGTAGAAAGGAAGCAGTTGCATCTTACGATAAAGCTTTAGAAATTGAACCATTATTCCACCTTGCTTGGTATAACCGAGCCGTAGCGCTGTTCTATTTAGAACAATACGAACAAGCAATCCTGTGCTACGATCGCGCTTTACAAATCAAAGCCGATTACTGGGAGGCTTGGCTTGGTAGAGCAAATGCGGCAGAAAAATCGCAGGTTTTTGATTGGGAATTGAGTTTATCTAGTCCCGTCGCTGGAACTAATTCCGATTTGAATGCCCGAGGTGAAGAAGGTAAATTAGCTAGTTATTTAGAAGCTTTAAAATATGTCGGAGACGATACTCAGCCAGAAGGTTGGGGTAGACTGCATTTAGCAATTGGTAATTGTTATTACGACATTGGTAAAAGATATTCTTTCCCCCGCGATTATTGGTATCAAGCGGTAGATGAATACAATCAAGCATTAGTGACAATTACCGCAGACGATTTTCCCGACTTGCATTTAGAACTATTACATAATTTCATCAAAGTTCTAGTTGGATTGAGAGAAACCACACAAGCCCAAGAATTGCATCAATACAGTACCGACTTCTTGCAAGAATTATTAACTCAAGCAAATCGTAGCGATGAAAGTAGAAAGCAATTAACTTTAAAAAATATTGCTTTTGAACAACTAGCAGTTGAAATTGCTATTCAGTACGGTGAAATAGTACAAGGTTTAGAAATCGCCGAACATGGTAAAAATGCTTGCTTAACTTGGCTGCTGTACGGTTGGACGGATAAAATTTATTCGCCAAATTACAATTCGATTTTACAGTTACTCAATCCTACAACCGCCGCAATTTATTGGCACCTCAGCCCTTCAAGTTTGCGTACCTTTATTATCAAACCCAACGCTCCCGAACCCATTCCAGTATTTACACCAATGCTGAATGTAGCGCCAGATGAATTTCCTTTACCCGAAGCAGTAAATCGTTTAGTCGAATTTGAAAATTGGTTAGAAGATTGGAATCGGGAATACGGCGATTATCGCAGCGAAGTCAGGAATAAACAAAGCAGAATTAATCATTCCTGGCGTAAAGGAATGGAACAGCGGTTGGCAGCGCTCAGTAAAATACTGAGTATCAGCACCATCGAACAGGAATTACAAGGAATCGAAAATTTAATCTTAATTCCTCACCGCGATTTAAATAGATTCCCCTTACACGGATTATTTTCCTCAAAATTCACTATTAGCTATTTACCCAGTTTGCAAATAGGTTTAAATCTCCAACAGCAAAATTCAGCTACAAATAAATCCTCGCCAAAACTGCTAAGCGTCGAACATCCGGATACAAAAGATTATCCTCCTTTTAAATCTGCTAAATTAGCAGCTTTAGCTATCAGCCAGATGTTTGATGAAGCCTATCGGATTCAAGGAGAAAAAGCAACAAAAGCGGAAGTCGAAAATGCTCTTGTCGGTAACTACGACATCTTTAACTTTTACGGTTATGCAAACGACACGGCTAATGCTGCATTATCAGAAATCTTGTTAGCTTGGGAAGATAAAATTACCTTAGAGGAAATTTGTAAAAAACCCCTCCACCGTTACAACTTATTTACACTTTCAGCCTGCGAAGCTGCAATCGATAAAAAGAACATTACCACCGAATACGCAGGTTTAAGTAGTGGTTTATTAAGTCAAGGAGTTTCCAACGTAGTAAATAGTTTGTGGAGAGTAGAATCAACCGCAAACGCTTTGGTAATGATAGAATTTTATCGCCGATTGCAAGCAGGAAATACACCAATCAATGCTTTAAAATCAGCCGTTGAATGGTTAAGGGAATTGACAGCAGGAGAATTAACCAAATGGTACGAAAACCTGCTCGATCAACTTCCCCCCGAAGGATTGAGAATGAAAGCTCAACTCGCCACGCAATTGTATAGAACAAGTCAAATGGAAGCCGACACAAAACTGTACAACCATCCTTATTATTGGGCTGCTTTTGTAATTAGCGGGATTGACAGTTAGCAGTGAACAGTTATCAGTGAGCAGTTAACAGTTATCAATGTTCAATTATTAATTAACTGTAGGGTGTGTTACGGCATGAGTAAACGTGATTGAAAAATTACTATTTTATTCATGCCGTAACGCACCATTGGGCTTGAATGAACCTCACCCCTTCCCCTCTCCTTCCGCCAGGAGAGGGGTAATTTTTCCTTGTGTATTGATTTAAAATTAGTAATTCGTAGGTTGGGTTAAGCGGCAGCGCAACCCAACATTCTGTCATCTAATAAAGTATTAAAAGCCTTATCATACAAAGAATAATTATTAGCAAAATTTTTTTATAAATCCCAAACCCGCCGACGGTTGCAAACCGCCGCTCTTTTAGCAAAAGTCCTCTCAAGAGGACTAAATCAATATTTTATGTGATTTAAAATTAGTAATTCGTAGGTTGGGTTAAGCGACAGCGCAGCCCAAAATTGATTTAAATAGCAATGCAATCCGGTGCGTTGACGGCAGCGACAACACACCCTACAAATTCATCAAACCAGCCAATTCCTAACTTTCGCAGAAACAAAGTCAATAATACTTGTTGCTAATATCAAAATAATCAAAATCGCGCAGACTTTTTGATATTCAAAAGAACCAAAACTTTGATATAAGGAAACACCAATACCACCAGCACCAACAATTCCTAATACAGAAGCGGAGCGTACATTGGATTCAAAACGATACAAAGTAAATGAAGTCCATAAGGGAATCACTTGAGGAATTACCCCATAAATAACTTCTTGCAATTTACTCGCACCAGTTGCACGAATTCCTTCTACGGGACCCGGTTCGATTGCTTCAACTGCTTCGGAAAATAATTTACCTAAAGTTCCAGCAGTGTGTAAAAATAATGCTAAAACCCCCGCAAAAGGTCCCAAACCAACAGCTACTATAAATATTAGAGCAAACACTATTTCGTTAATAGCTCGCATTGCATCTAAAATCCGACGAGTAGGTTGAACTACCCAAGCTGGAAAGACATTATTTGATGCCATAATTGATAGAGGAATTGCTGCTATAGCTGCTAATAACGTTCCCCAAATTCCCATTCCTATAGTGATGAGTGTATCTACTAAATAAATTTTCCAATTGGTAAAATCTGGTGGAAAGTATTGGGGAATATATTTAGCTATTCTTTCCAGACGTACTGGGTCAAGGAATAAGAAAAAATTTATTTCGCTTTGTACGGCGGATAAAAATAGAATTACAATAATCGCAATTAAAAATAAAATTCTAGTATTAGTAACTAATTTTGCTTCTTGCTCTAGCATTGCGACAGCAGCAGGAGAAATATTAGTTTTTTGAGGAAAGTTTGAAGCTGGTTGTTGTTGGTTCATTATAGATTAAATTAGATAAATCAAAAATTTTTATCTTATATATTATTTCTGATTTCTCGCTACAAGATTCTACCTTGTAATTTCTCGTTTTCTCGTTACAAGGTTCTACCTTGTAATGCATTTCAAGAGGCTCTGCCTCTTATTATTATAGGAGGCAGAGCCTCCTGGAAATTGATTCCTAGCCAGAGACTAGGAACCAGTTTTCAGTTTTATTAGTAATTTACTAATTACTAATTACTTCTTGATAGCTTCAAGTTGATTCTCTAGTTCTGCAAGTTGCTTTGCTCTATCTTCTTCGCTTAAGTCTTTGTTGGACTCGACTTCTGCCATTTTCTTAGCAACTTCGAGTTCGCGAATTGTATCCCAAGTTTTATCTTCAGCGGGAACAAATCCTTGCCATTCTAATGGCTTAAGAACTGCTTCGTTCTTATAGTTATGGAAGAAGTCTTTAATTTTTGTCTTGAGTTCTTCTGGTAAATCCTTACGATAAGCGATGGGGTCGCTAGGAATCAATTCTGATGTCCAGATTACTTCAATGTTTTTGCGAGCTTCGGGGTTGGTTTTTTCTAAACGAGACAAGGATTCACTGTTGTTGGTAGCAACATCTACTTGATTGTTAGCTACTGCTAAAGCGGTTGCTTCGTGACTACCAGAAAATATTAAACGCTTGAATGCTTCTTTGGGATTAACTGCATTCTTAGCAAATACGTAGAAGCTAGGAACCAAGAAACCAGAAGTAGAGTTGGGGTCGTTGAATGCAAAAGTGAGCTTCTCGGAGTTCTCAATTACATACTCATCACCTTTGTTTTCACCTAATGCTTTTGCTCCGGTAGCAACTTCGTTGTTTTTGTTAGTAATTAGGTGAGAAACATAACCCTTACTTCCATCATCGTTAACGGTTTGAGCAAATACTTCTGCGTTGGATCTTCTAGCAGCTTCAACGTAGGACTTACCACCGTACCAAGCAATTTGCACGTCTCCAGCTTTCATTGCTTCAATTACACCAGCATACTGGGTAACGTAGAAAGGCTTTACAGGAACGCCGATTTGCTTTTCCATATCTTTGATGAAAGGTTCCCAAAGAGGCTTTTGATTAGCCTGGGATTCTGTGGAGATGATACCAAACTTGATTTCTTCAACTTCTAAAGGTTTCTGATTATCAGAAGCAGTTTCAGTAGTATCGTTAGAAGAACTACAAGCAGCGAAAACTATCGAACCTGTAATAGCTAGCGCGAATAGACCAGCACGCTGCATTAAAGAACGTCTCTTCATTGTTTATTCCTATGCTCTAAGTATTTTACGTAAAAATATTGTTTAAGTTGGATAAAACTATGCCAACTCACCGTGTCCTCTCATTACCAGTTCGTCCGCTGCGGAGCCATAAATAGCTTCGAGTTTCTTGTTGTTCAGTTCTACGGTTGCACCATCAAACATCACATTACCAGCTTTTAAAGCAATAGCACGGTCGCAGTAACTACGAACTACCTGAATTTGATGTAAAGAAGTTACTACAGTAATTCCACTTTGTCGATTCAGTTCAACCAGTAATTCCATTACCTTACGAGAAGATTCTGGGTCTAAAGAAGCGATGGGTTCATCTGCAAGAATAATTTTTGCACCTTGCACCAAACAACGAGCGATCGCTACTCGCTGCTGCTGTCCTCCCGATAGCATTGAAGCCCTTTTATAGGCTTGTTCGAGGATTCCAACTCGTTCTAATGCTGCTAGCGCTTGCAGTTTTTGTTCTTTAGTAAATAAATGAAATGTTGACTGAAATGGGGATAATCGCGATAGATTTCCAACCAGAACATTTTCAATTACTGTTAAGCGATTAACTAAATTAAACTGCTGAAAAATGCAGCCAATCTGACTTCTTAAAGACCTAATCTTAGAATGAAAATGTCCGTCGGTTTGTAAAGCTGTGCCAAAGATAGAAACACTACCAGAATCTCCACTATGTAAACCATTCATATGGCGTATTAGTGTGGATTTCCCAGAGCCAGAAGCACCAACAAGAGCAACCATTTCACCCTCATTTATGGTGCAAGATATGCTTTGTAGTGCGGGTTTACCTTTGAAACTTTTCGACAAGTTAGTAACTTCGATTGCAACCGTAGTAGTCATTTTTTGCAATTTGGGATGTATCGAACCTAGATATAGCCATTAACTATTAGTAAGGCTGCAATGCGCTTAGAGCAAGTGAAGTTACTCAAAAAAAATGAAGAATTAGTGTTTATAACACTTGACAGCTTACTATAGCTTTTGTGTTTAAAACAACTTCTAAGTGAATTAGTTAGAAATTTTAATTCCAGACGTTTTTAATTTAATGTTTTTTAGTTAAAAAGAAATTATATACAAGGAATTATAACTTTAATTTCTATTGTAAAAATACATATTTGAGGAAGACGGTAAACATTTTTTGATTTTAATACGAATTTATCAAAACTTTAGAATTAATAACTCTTATATTATTTAAATAAAAGTATATATATAGGCATGTAGTTGCGCTTACTTTACGAGAAAGCTCCGCTCATACCGCCAAATATTTGGTGCTGTTAGCGTAGCGTGTCCTCCGGACATAGCGCAACTACTAACTAATTTAATTTCAAATACATAATAATCAATCCTGTTGATTTTTGTCACTCTTAATAGTATTGTGACCCTTGATTACCAATTAGGTATTTAAACCTGATGGAAAAAGTTGATAATCAATGGCTGCGGTCGCTCACAGCACTTAATCCAGAAACAGTGATTCAGCTAGCATCTCAATTAAGTCAAGGTTGGCAGGTTAGCTATGAAGCGATTCCTCAAAAGGGATTGTCGCTATTACAACTACAAGATAGTGTTTTCAAAGAGCCTTATTATCTCGGAGAAATTCCTCTTTCAACTGCTCGGGTCAGGTTAGAAAATGCTGATGGGCAGAGTTATGAGGGAGGTGTCCAAGTGATGAGTGATGTACCGGATTTTGCAACATCATTGGCAATTTGCGATGCTATTTTTTCTAACGAATTGATGGGATGGGAGCAAGTTGCTGAGTTAATCCACCGAGGACGCGCTATTCGACAAGAAGAAGACCGTTTAAGGGGAGCGATGTTAGCAAAAACAAGAGTTGATTTTTCTTTGCTGGATGGAGAGTAAATTAATGCTTCAAGTTGATTTACCTTTGATTTGGCAAGATGAAGTACAGCAGCAGATTTTTCGACAATTACTTAGCTGTACTAGCTTACCCGGAACTATTGCTGATTTGAGCATGTATCTCGGAGAAAGCACTGCATTAATTGGGGTTTTGGCTACATTTTTAGATAATACGGTAACTCTACATGATGTTAATGAATTAGTCAGCGATAGCAATCGTCGTTTTTTAAATAGCTCCAATGCAACGCTATCAGAAGCACGTTTTATTGTCGCAGATGCTGCGATTCCTCCCACTCCAGATTTTAGTCCTAATTTGGGAACCCTTGACAGTCCGGAATTTGGAGCGACTGTAATTCTCAAAGGACAGCAAGTTGGTAGTGGTGAATTAAGTTTAAATTTAACTGGGGCGGGGATTCCTTCTCAAGGAGGAAAGCTTTGGAGGCTGTTTTTAAAAGGATTTCATCAAGACTGGTTTGTTCGTCGTCAGGAATTGGTAAGTAATTTTCCTTTGGGAATTGATTTGATTTTGGTAGATGCTGTTAGGGTTGCAGTTATTCCGCGAACAACAAATGTGATTTTGGATTTTGGATTTTAGATTTTGGATTGAGAGTTAGGAGTTAGGAGTATCTTGCTAGGCTGTGTACTTTGTGGTAGTTTTCGTAATTTTGTTCATATGATTTTTGTGCTGCTCCTCGTTCCAAGTCTCTGGCTTGGAATGCATATCAAGAGGCTCTGCCTCTTGTATAGAAGGAAGGCAGAGCCTTTCGCCAAACGTACCAAGGTAGAACCTTGGCACCAGAATGACACGATAATAGTATGAATAAAATCGTAGAAATTCTATCAAAGTACACAGCCTAGTATCTTGCTCCTTTTGACCAATCCCCGATAAACAATTATCAATTACCAATTACCAATTACCAATTATTAATTATTAATTACTAATTATTACTCAATATTTTTGGCGCTAAAGCGCAACTACAAACTAATTACGTAGAGGACAAACAAGTGGGATATGTTGCTATCAAAGGTGGAGAAAATGCGATTTCTGAAGCGACTGCTCTATTAGAGTTTTTGCGAGTTAATAATCAAGCTGACCCTCCTTTATCTATTAATAGTATTCAACATCAATTACATGCATTGCATAGTCGAGTTTTGTCGGAAGGAGGAATATATCATCCGGAATTAGCTGGACTTGCGATTAAACAAAGTGCGGGAGATACTTTAGAGGCTGCTTTTTATTTGAGAGCTTATCGCTCTACTTGTCCGCGAATCGGAATTACTCCAGTACAAAAAACCGAGCAGATGCGTTTGATTCGGCGGATTTCTGCTGCTTTTAAGGAAATTCCTGGGGGACAAATGTTAGGCCCCACTTCGGACTATTTACAAAGATTATTTAAGTTTGATTTACTCAAGGAATCCCCGGAACGTTTTCGCGAGATTGCTAAAACTTGGCTGGAGAATATACCCGACGAACAACTCCCGGATAGCTTTCCTAAAGTATTAGATAGTTTACGAGCGGAGGGTTTATTACCATCTGTAGAAAGTAAACCCAGTCAACCTTTTGATATTACCCGCGAACCACTGGTATTTCCAGTTCCGCGTTCGGCTGCTTTAGCTACCATGTCTCGTGCTGAAACTGGTTCTTTATTAGCAATTGCCTATTCTAATATGCGGGGTTACGGCAATATTCACCCTACGGTAGCAGAATTGCGCGTGGGATATTTACCTGTGATGCTTCCTCACCCTATATCTGGGGAATTAATGGAAGCTGGTAATGTGTTAATGACGGAATGCGAAATTGTGGCGATGTACCGAGCATCTGAAGAGGACACTAAACCCACTTTTGGCTTGGGTTATGGTGCTTGTTTTGGTCACAACGAAGTAAAAGCTATTTCGATGGCAATTCTTGATAGAGCTTTACAAAAAGGAGAACAGCAAGGAGTTGAAAATCCTTCGGAAGATGCGGAATTCGTGTTACTTCATATTGACGGTATCGAATCGATGGGTTTTGCTTCTCATTACAAAATGCCACACTACGTTACGTTTCAATCCGACCTCGATAGGTTAAGAACTACGCAACAGCAAGGAGAAAAATCTTGAATCCCACGCTCCAAGAAACTGTTCCGGAAAAGGTATTACCACAAGTAAATTCTGAGGAGTTAGATTCTTCAAAAGATAACTCTACTCATGAATTTGGCTTCCTCGATAGCTTTGCAAAAAAGGAGATTCGCCGAACTTTATTTAAAGCTGTGTCAATTCCGGGTTATCAAGTACCTTATTCTTCCCGAGAAATGCCGATTGCTCGCGGTTTCGGTACTGGTGGTTTGCAAATTACTTTATCTTTATTAGGTCAAGAAGATGTATTAAAAGTTATTGACCAGGGCAGCGATGAGTCAGTAAATGCCGTTAATATTCGCAACTTTATTTCTAAAACCTGTCCGGGAGTATCACTAACTAAACACACTCCAGAAGCGACGATAATTCAAACCCGTCATAGAATACCTGAATTTCCCTTGAAACTGGGGCAAATTTTAGTATTACAGGTTCCATATCCCGACCCATTAGTGATTGTAGAAAACAGCGAAGCCAAACGCAAACAAATGCATGGTGAAGGTGACTATGCTCGATTGTGGGTCAAACTCTACGAAGACATGGTTCAGTTTTCTGAGATAACCATTTCTCATCGCTATCCTACCCGAATCAACGGACATTACGTTATCGACCCTTCTCCCATACCGCGTTTTGATGTACCAAAATTGCATCAAGTTCCAGGATTATATCTATTTGGAGCAGGACGGGAAAAGAAAATTTATGCAGTACCTCCATTTACTGACGCTCAACCGCTAACGTTTGATGATGTTCCTTTTCGAGTAGAAGATTTTAAAGACGCTAACGGAAATCGTCGTCCCTGCAATCGCTGCGGTTCTACTGACAGTTATCTAGATGAATTTCTAGATGAAGAAGGTTGTCGAGTTTATCAGTGTTCTGATAGTGATTATTGCAACAGTATGTTGAATAAATAATTAGTGATTTAACTGGTTCCGAGCCTCTGGCTGGGAACCGATGATTGAAGGCTCTGCCTTCATCAGAATGCGAGGTAGAGCCTCTGGGCTATGCATTCCCAGCCTGGAGACTGGGAACGAGTCAATCTAAAATCTAAAATCCAAAATTTCAATGCAGCCAATTCTAGAAGTACGGGAATTAACTAAGTTATACGGTAAAGGTTGTCCATCTTGTCTCGACAATACCGGTGCTGGAGCTAATACAAATATTTGTTCTGATTGTGGAACTGTTGTAGCTATGCAGCGAGTCTCTTTTGACCTTTATCCAGGAGAGATTCTGGGGATTATGGGTGAATCAGGAAGCGGTAAATCTACTTTAGTGAAATGTCTTTATTTTGACGAAACACCAACTGATGGTAAAGCGATTTTTTCTGACAAACGGGATAAAGATAAAGCCCAGAATGTGTTTCAACTTAACGCAGCTCAACAACGCTGGTTGAGAAATCACCGTTTCGGCATGGTATATCAAAACCCCCATGCTGGGTTAAACTTTCGAGTTTCCGCTGGTGGTAATATCGCTGAAAGGCTTCTGATGTCGGACATTCTCAACTACAAACAAATTCGCGATCGCGCTCGAAATCTCTTGACTCGGACTGAGGTTTTACCGGAACGAATGGACGAATTACCATCAAACTTTTCTGGAGGAATGCAGCAGCGAGTCCAGATTGCTCGTGCTTTAGCAACTGACCCACCATTGTTGTTTCTAGATGAAGTCACGACAGGTTTGGATTTATCAGTACAAGCCAAAATTCTCGATTTAATTATGGAAATTCAGCAACAGCTACAGGTTGCGATGATAGTTGTTACCCATGATTTAGGAGTAATTCGGCTTTTAGCATCGCGGACATTGGTAATGAAGTACGGACAAGTAGTAGAAACGGGATTAACAGACCAGGTTTTAGAAGACCCCCAACATGCTTATACTCAACAGTTAGTCGCATCAGCACTTTGAATTATCAATTCAGGACTTACGCAACGAAGATTTGTCATTGCGACCGAAACGAAGTGTAGGGAAGCAATCTCAGGATTGTTGCGTTAGCGGAGCGTGTCCGGTAGGACATATACTTCGCTATCGCTCGTAATGACGCAGTTACGTTGCTTTTGCGTAAGTCCTACAATTAACAACTACCAATTACCCATTACCTATTACCAAATATATTTATGCTCAAACATATTCATCAAAAACCAACTTCATCAATTAAAGATAATTCTGACTCAGACATTATTCTGCAAGTACAAGAACTAAAAAAAGAATTTAGCTTACACGAGCAAAATAAAGTTTTACCAGGTTTTCAAAGTATTTCGTTTAACGTTAAATTTGGAAAATTGACTGCTTTAGTAGGAACTTCTGGAGCGGGTAAATCCAGCTTATTGAAATGTATTTATCGTACTTATTTATCTCAAAGCGGAAACATTAATTATCTTACAGTATCAGGGAATTGGCTCAACCTTGCTACTGTTAACGAATATGAAATATTAAATTTAAGATGTAAAGAAATAAGCTTTGTTACTCAATTTCTTCACTGTTTACCGCGTCAAACAACTTTAGATGTAGTAGCTAAACCGCTATTTGATTTAGGATACGAACGCAATCAAGCGATAGAAAAAGCAGTGATACTTTTACAAAAAATGCAGTTACCAGAAAGACTGTGGAAAATCTCTCCAGCCACTTTTTCGGGGGGAGAGAAACAACGGGTCAATTTAGCTCGGGGAATGATTATGAATCCGCGTTTGCTATTGCTCGACGAACCCACAGCAAGCTTAGATGCAGATACCAGCCAATCAGTTATTGAATTAATTCAAAGCATCAAACAAACCGGTACCGGAATAATCGCAGTATTTCACGACCCAGAATTAATTAAATTTCTCGCAGATGAGGTTGTCAAGGTTGAGTTAAATTAAATGATTTTTATCAAAATAAAATCATTTAAAAATTCGCTTTTAGCAATCTAAAAAGTAATTCCAAAAAGCAGTTAAATATCAGTTTGATTTTTGACGGGAAAATTAAATACCTTTGACCTTTAACCTCTAACCTTTGACCTTTGAAATGAAAACCTATCTAACTAACGCTCGCTTAATTACCACAAATCAAGTAATCGAAGACGCTGGATTATTAATAGAAGACGGACAGATTGCTGCTATCAATCCCGAATCTACCAGTAATATCAAATCAATTTCTCTAAACAATCAATATCTACTACCGGGATTAATTGACTTACATTGCGATGCGATTGAAACAGAAATCGAACCGCGTTCCAATGCTTTCTTTCCCGTTGATTTTGCAGTAGCTCAAACAGACCGAATTAATGCTGCTGTGGGGATTACTACTCCTTTTCATGCAATTTCCTTTTCTCATGAAGAGTTTGGAGTTCGTAACAATGAAATAGCCACTAAAATTGTACGCGCTCTGCATGATTATCAACCCCAACAATTAGTCAATAATCAAGTCCACTGTCGCTATGAAATTACCGACCCTACCGGTCTACCAATTCTGATTGACTTATTAGAAGAAAACGCAATTCATTTAATTTCCTTGATGGACCATACTCCCGGACAGGGACAGTTTAAAAGTTTGCAAGCATTTCAAGATTATTTGACTAAAAATCATAGTAAAACAGTAGCCGAAGCCCAGACAATAGCTCAAAGAAAAATTGACCAGGGAGTTTACACTCTAGAACGTGTCAAAACCTTGATTTCCAAAGCTTTATCTAAAGGTATTCAAATTGCTAGCCATGACGATGATAACCCGGAAAGAATTATCAGCATGGAAGAATTAGGAGTACATATCAGCGAATTTCCTATCAATTTAGAAACCGCAATCGCAGCCCAAAAAAGCGGTTTAATGACCGTATTTGGCGCACCAAATTTATTACGAGGACAAAGCCAAAGTGGTTCAATAAAAGCGATTGATGCCATAAAAAATCAAGTCTGTGATACTCTTTGTGGTGATTATTCACCTGCAAGTTTGTTAGCAGCAGCATTTCGGATTCCAGAGTTAGTAGATTGGTCATTACCCGAAGCTATAAAACTTGTAACCAGCAATCCAGCAAAAGCTGCAAATATGATGGATAGAGGTGAAATTGCTGTAGGTAAACGAGCCGATTTAATTGCTGTAAAACATGATAATAGCTTTCCTCAAGTGACAACAACTTGGGTTGATGGAAGGGTTATTTATCAGTGTCACTATCATCAATAGGTTGAAGAGTGGTAATTGTGTGGGTGTTTAATTATCTATTGTCTAAACTGTTATATTCATTCCTGTGTAAAAAAACTGGTAGTAAGAAATTAATTGGAATGACTATAATTCTTAATTCTAACTGTTCGCTGTTTTCAAACAAGGATTAATATACTGCATAAAATGACTTAAAGAACTCGAAGGTTTATTGGCAACTTTTGCTTGGTCATCGTAAATCCTTAAATTTACAGCATCCAACCCATAAGGTAGACTGATAAATTTAGTTGCAGCTTCTTGGGAAAATACGCCTCCCTGCAATTCTAAGCTTCGTTTCGATTCATGAGAAAGTTTTTGCCAATAATCGGGACTACTAGCACATAGATAACGTTTTGCAGCAACATGCAATCGAATTGGTTCGGTTACAGCAGGTTCAAATAAATCGCGTAGTATAGGTAAAGCCCGATGTTCGTGGAAATCATTTAAACCTTCACGAGTTGGATGATTACCCAAATCATGAATTAAATGTCCAACATCGTGAAGTAAACAAGCAGTTATTAGTTCATTGCTTTTACCAGCTTCACAGGCCAAAGTAGCGCATTGTAGAGCATGTTCCAACTGAGTTACAGCTTCACCACCATACATTTGAGAACCTTTTTGGTCAAACAAATTGATAATAGTTTCTATAGAAATTTTCATCAGAAATTCTCGGCAGTTTGGAAACTCACGCTTGATATCTTACACCATTCTCAGTAGAAGATTTTCCATAACGCAGGTTGGGTTGAACCGCTACAAGACTTTCTATTACTTACCATGCTTCCTAGCCAGCGCAGGCGGGCTTTGTAATTGTAGCCACAGCCTTCCAGGCTGAAGGCGATTGAATTACAACATCTCTACATTAATTCATAAAAATTATTCATTCACTGACTGACCCACAATCAGATATGATGAGCAAATAATCAGCTTTACAGCATCAGCAATCCTATTCAATATTCTGTGGTAAATTGATGCAAACACAACAGAAATCGGCGCAAAAGCCAAGCATTCGTCCCCAAAATCCTAATTTCTCTTCAGGTCCTTGTTCTAAACGTCCTGGTTGGTCTTTGTCAGCCTTAAATGATGCCACTGTCGGACGTTCTCACCGTTCCAAATTAGGTAAGGCAAAGTTAGCCGAAGCTATCGAGCTATCTAAGGAAATACTGCAAATTCCCAGCGATTATCGATTGGGTATTGTCCCGGCATCGGACACCGGCGCGGTGGAAATGGCGATGTGGACTTTATTAGGAGAGCGCGGCGTTGATGTTGTAGCTTGGGAAAGTTTTGGTAAAGGCTGGGTGACTGATGCAGTTAAACAGCTGAAGCTCAAAGATATCAATACTTATGAAGCCGATTACGGGCAAATTCCCGACCTCTCGGCAGTTGACACAGATAGAGATGTAGTGTTCACCTGGAACGGAACAACTTCTGGCGTTAAAGTTCCTGATGGTGATTGGATAAAAGATAATCGTCAGGGATTAACAATTTGTGATGCCACTTCTGCCGCTTTTGCGATGGAAATTCCTTGGCATAAAATTGATGTTTTGACTTATTCCTGGCAGAAAGTCATGGGTGGAGAAGCTGCTCACGGTGTAATTATTTTATCGCCGAGGGCGGTTGCAAGATTAGAAAGTTATACTCCCGATAGACCTTTACCGAAAATTTTCCGGTTAACAAAAGGCGGTAAACTTATCGAAGGAATCTTTGAAGGCTCGACAATTAATACACCATCAATGTTGTGTGTTGAAGATGCAATTGATGGTTTAAAATGGGCGAAATCAATTGGCGGTTTATCAAAGTTGATTGAGCGTTCCAATAATAATTTACTAGTTTTAGAAGATTGGGTTGCTAAATCTGACTGGATTGATTTTCTCGTAGAAGATAAATCGCTTCGTTCCAACACTTCTATTTGTTTGAAGATTGTTGATAAATGGTACAAATCTTTATCGAAAGACGAACAAGCAGCAAAAGCCAAAGAGTTAGTTGGTTTGATGGCTAAAGAAAAAGTTGCTTATGATATCGGTTCCTACCGCGATGCACCTCCAGGATTGCGTATTTGGGGTGGTGCGACAGTAGAATCAAAAGACATGGAAGCTTTAACCCACTGGTTGGATTGGGGTTTTAACCAGATAAAGCAGCAGGCCAGCTAGTAAAATTATTTGTTTGTAAAGTAAATTTTAGAGACGTAGCATAGTGCTACGTTTCTACTAGTCCTAGCAAAGGTTCGTAGTTGCGCTACTCTACCAGAAAGCGCCGCTTACAGCGCCAAATATTCAGGACTTCAGCCTTTAGATACAAACAATGATTTATCCCTGACAACTAATGGAACAGACCACTCACTCTACTTCACCACATTAATTATGCGGGGTGTTCCACAGTCGTCTTTAGACGACTTCGTTTATTAGACTGGGAATTCATTCCCAGGCGGATTTGATATCTACCCGGCAAAATTGATGTGGTTGAGTACTACATTAGGGAACTGAAGATATTTAAAAATAGTCCTACATTATATGGGTTTCGTTTCAAAAATCCATTGCGATCAATTACACAGATATTAATAGGACTTCTTCCGGGTTATACCTATGTTCGACCGTATCATATTAATAGTGGTAGCGGTAGATATTTCCTTTAAAACTACCAGAAATTACAGGAAAAATTAACTATTAGTTTGAGCTTTTAGCCGCTATAAATATTAGAAAATTCCTGAATGTAGGGTGTGTTTATAGAAAAACAAAAACATATTCATAGGTGACACGGGAGAAGTAAATGAAAGATTCTACAGCAGTTCCATCACATTTTTCATTAGAAGAATGGGTAAATAATCCACTTAAAGATGCAGAAATTAGTGAAGATATTTTAGAAATAGATTGGATGGAAAATTCTGAAGATAACTCAAAATCTCTCAAAAAAATTGATGAGATTTATGAAGATGCCGATGAAGCCTATGAAATTGAATGGGTAAATGAAGAATTAGGAGAACAAAGAACTTTAACGCTTAAACAAAGAAGAATTTTAGGTAATCTCTATTATTATTGGAGAAGTTATAAAGATTCTAGCGGACAAGGTGGGGAAGTCTACAATCACGTACCATGTCGCACAAAGATTCAAGGGCGATCGCCAGACGTTGCATACATTACGCCACAATTAGCAAAGCATTTCGGCGAGCTTGAAGTATTCCCTCAAAGTTTTCCATTAATAGCCGAAGTAGCTTCCCCTGCTGACTTAGCAGAAGAATTAATTGCTAAATCTCACGAATACTTACGTTCGGGAAGTGAAGAAGTTTGGCTAATTCTACCTGAAAACCGTTGGATTATTATAATTACGGAAAATCAAAAACTTATTTTTGGCTCGGGAGATATTGTTTATACTCAAAGATTACTAAATGGTTTTAGCGTTGAAGTTGATGAATTATTAGGATGAGAGGTAAAGAGTTAGGAGTTAGAAATCTTTTTTTTTAACGGAAGATTGCTGATTATAAAAACCGCAGAGGCACAAAGTACGCGGAGGTAAGAAATAGGAGAGAAGTAATTGAAAAAATAGCAAGGAATATTAACTACTTATTTGTATAAAAATAGGGAGCAAGATGCTCCCACTAATAACTTTTAACTGTTAACTGTTCGCTGACTTACCTAAATCCAAAAATTTCTGAAACTGCTGCCACAATATCAAGATAAAAATTTCCTTGTACTTCGCGAAATAGTTCAAACTTAGTACCGGGAGCGCCAAAAAACGGTCTCAAAAACCATCCTAACTGCATACCAACGAAACCGTACAGTAACAACCAAGACCTCAAAATAGTTGTACGAGTACCCTTACCAACTTCATTTTGTTGGGAAAGTAGCTGCATTCCATCGTAAAGAAACTTCACCCCGAAAGAACCTGTAATCCCGAAAATAAACACGTTGAGAATTTTGAAAAATTGGTAAGAATCGGGTGTAGTAATTAAAAAGAATAAAGTTACCGGTGCAAAGCTAAAAAGCAACACGCTAATTACCGATACGGCAGTAAGTAACACCACAAAATGTTGCTTTAAAGTGCTACGGGAACCAAATAGAACATTGAAAAAGAATAAAGTCGGAAAGCAAATCATTAATGATAGTAAATAGAATGCAGGGAGCTTAATAGTACTAGTTAAAGCTTGCATCCACCCATGAGAAGCACCGATAATACCACCATATATTGCAAAGAAAATCGAGCTACAAACTAGTAGGGAATTAGTCTTACTCTGCAATCTAATCTCCTGACGAATTTCTTCTAAAAAGCCTTGTCTATCGCGCAACAAACTAAGTAAAACATTAAAATGTTGGCTGCTTTGGAACTGAGTCTTTTTTTCCAGCGCTTTATTATCTTGATTCATTTTTTTATTTATTATTACCTTATTTTTCTCAGGAGTATCTATAGATTTTATGAATCTAGTAAATCGGGATAAGGGAAGATTTTTAACAAACTAGTAGCGACTGTAAAGGAACTATTAATAAATAGGAAATATAGATAATAGTAGATGCGAGCATTTCCGTAAACATAGTTCAGAAAAAGTATTTAACTTGCTACTTACTACTTACTACTTGGACTGCTCACTATTTACCGTTTACTGCTTGCTGTCAACCGAACCCCAAAAGGTGAGCTAAAGATTGAAAAATGCTCAAATAAAAGTTTCCTTCCCTTTCTCTGAATAACGTAAAGGGTGAAGTTGGAGTACCAAAAAAAGGTCGAAGAGTCCACCCCAACTGACTGCCAACAAAAGCATATAAAAATAGCCAAGAGCGTAATATTTTATTGCGCGTGGTTTTATTTTCACCATCTTGCTCTAAGATAACTTTTGCAGCTTTATATAAAGAAGAAACACCAATAAATCCTGTAGCCGCAAAAATAATTACATTCAACAAAATCAGAAACTGATAATTACCAGTACTCAGCATAAAGAACAAAGTTATTGGTGCAAAGCTGAACAACAACACGCTAGTTACTGAAACCGCAGTCAAAACCAAAGCAAAATACTGAGCGAAAGTTCGTTTATCGCCGAAAATAATGTTTGCAAAGTACAAAGTTGGCAGACAAATTAATAGAGTAATTAAATATAGCGCCGGTAACTTAACAGCAGAAGATAAAGCTTGCATCCAGCTATGGTAAGCACCAATAATTGCCCCATAAACAGCAAAAAACAAAGAACTACAAACTAATAAAGAAACTATTTTATTTTGTAACCTGACTTTTTCGCGAATTTCTTCTAAAAAACTTTGTCGTTCTCGAAGTAAATGAGTAATTACAACAAAGTATTTATTGACTGTAGACTGTTTTTGAATCATATATTTTAAATTTTAAAGTTAAAAGAGAAAACTGAAAATAGGAAACGGTTAAAAAAAAATATCACTCAATATCAGTAACTGTTAACTGTTCACTGTTAACTGCTCACTGTTCACTGTTCGTAATCATTTCCAGAACCATATTTCCAAGCATCAACCCACCGATGCCAATAATATTGATAATTTGCTGGTAGATTATTTATTGATGGTTCTACGATTGAACTGATATTAAATAAAATAGAATAAACGCACAAATTAATATAATGCCACATCCAATCTATTAAAGTTATCAATCCAACTTGAGGAATAATTTTAAATATTAAACCTGGATTAGCTAAACTTGTTTGAAAAAGTGTTTTCGTTAAACCATTAAACTGCACCACATCTTGTAAAAATGGTTTCAATACCGATTCACCCAACTTTTCCATTTGAGTAAATACAACTGATAACAACTGATTAATTTGATTTGGTGCAATTTTTTGATTTATACCCACGCTCATCGCTTTTTGAAATAACCAAGTAACCGTTAAACTCGGCTGATATGGTTGCAGCAACGAAAGCGATGCAGCTGATAATTGATTGCTTTGTAAAGCTTCATCAACTCCTAAAGTCAATCTTTTGAGATTTCGTATCATGGCTCCGAAACCACCAAAACTTAAAGGAGATTGATTTCCGCTGCTATCACCAATTGGCAAAATGCGAGGAAATGGTGTTTTTAGAGGGCTTTGACGGTAAGAGGGAAAAAATCCAAACAGCGCTCTTTTAAACTCAAGCTGCTGTAACTCTACGCTTTGATATTCTGGCATCAAACGTAAATATTCTTCAAAAAATGCCTCTAAACCGATATGTTGTGGATGTGCATCCATATAGGTAAACATATAAGTTGTTCTACCGTCTTGTGCAGGAAAAGCTTCCCAGAAGTACTGGCACTGATTTTTTATTTCGGTGAAAGATAACAACAAGTCGCCACTGTGGTTTTCCGGAAAGCCGGAAGCACAAGTTCCTACCACTAAACACAATGCATCTGGCTTGACTCCTTGACGTATTTGCCCAGTGATGGGAGAAAAGTTTCCCATAGCGTCAATTAATAATCTGCTTTTAAATTTGTTATTCACCATCACCCCATCGGGATGAACTACCGCTTCAGTAAAAGGTGTGTTTTCATACAGCTTTCCCCCCGTCTGCAAAAATCGCTGCTTTAAAGTTTCCAGTAAATAAACTGGATATACGCCGATATTAAGAACATTTTCTACCCATACTTCAACACCAGAAGTAAAACCTACTCTTGCCGGATTGTATTCAGTGACAATTGCTTTTTCTAACTCTTCAGACGTAAGTAAATCTAACTCTAAGAGTACTTGCAATTCATTACGAGATATGTTCCATTCTTGCTCTCTACCTCGTAAAATTCCTCTTTCAATTAATGCAACTCGTAAACCTCTTGAAACTAAGGCACAACCAATTAAAATACCTAATGTGCCACCAGAAATAATTACATCCCAATCTACATTGCCTAGAGGTTGACGATCTTCTTTCACCACCATCGGTACGGGTATATTTCCTTCTTTTAAAGATGTCAGTATACTATCTGCATTCCGCAATCTCTCTAAAACATTACCCGGCAATTGCGAAAGGATTTCTTGAGTTAAAGACATAGCTAATATGATTCTGAAGTCATCAAAACAACATATATTTAATTTTCTTACTTTCTATGAAAATTATGCAGAAAATATATAGTTTTGCTTTTAGCTAACCGCTAAAACTAGATAGAGAATATAAATGAATGTAGCAATAGTTACATTAGTGATTGACCAGAAATTTTCAAAACGTATAATTACTGAAAGATGTATGTCAATCTACAGATGGATAGATTTTGAAAAATATGATTTTATTTTGAGAGTATTCATATTATTTCTGGGGAAGCTTTCCAGGATTTAAGTCGTCTTCAAAGTTGTATTTTTACCTTCAGTAATTTAGAATCGACTTTAAAAAAAATTGATTTTTTGCGATGGCAGATAAAGTAACAGTAAAGTTATCAGGAAATAAGTGCGATACAACACTAAAGCGATTATCGTAAAAAGCGAACCTTTGATAGACAAAAGTTAGTAATTTGATGCATACCTAAGTAGTATCTAAATACAGTATAAAACAATCATCTTTTGGTATTCATGAGAATAGCTTTTATAGTAGACAGATTTCCCGTTTTATCAGAAACATTTGTAATCAATCAAATTACAGGTTTGATTGAGCGCGGACACGAAGTACATATATACGGAAGACAAACTTACGATAATAAAGTGCATCCAGATGTAGAAAAATATGAATTAATAAAACGCACGCGCTACTTACCAGAAATTCCTAATAACTATTTAGTTCGTTTATTTAATACACTTTATTTGTTTGCGAAAAACTTTTCTCAAGCTCCACTTGTTTTATTGCGTTCTTTGAATATTTTCAAGTATGGCAAACGTGCAGCTTGTTTAAGATTATTTTATTCAACTTTACCTTTTCTAAATGCCCCTGAATACGATATTATTCACTGTCAATTTGGTAGACAAGCAGTATGTAAATTTGGACCTTACAGTTACGAAGGTTTAGTATTGCGGGAGATTGGTGCAGTTAAAGGGAAGTTAATTACAACTTTTCGCGGATACGATATCAGTTGGTATCTAAAGAAATATGGCGAAAATGTCTACGACGGATTATTTGAACAAGGAGACTTTTTCTACACGAATTGCGAATTTTTTAGACAGCGAGTAATTAAGCTCGGATGCGACGAAAAGAAAATTATCGTTCATGGTTCGGGTATAAATTGCAGTCGGTTTACGTTTAAAGCTAGATATCCGGATGCAGAAGGGTTGATTCGTATAGCTACCACAGGACGTTTAGTAGAAAAAAAAGGTATAGAATACGCGATTCGTGCCATTGCTGACGTGGTCAAAGTTCACAACAACGTTGAATTTAATGTTATCGGTGATGGAGAATTAAAAGAACGCTTTGCTCAAATCATTAATGAGTTAAATCTTGCCGATAAAGTTCATTTAAAGGGGTGGAAAAATCAAAAAGAAATTATCTCAATTTTGGACAAAAGTCATATTTTTGTAGCACCAAGTGTTACCGCTAGCGATGGCAATCAAGATGCACCGGTAAATACGTTAAAAGAAGCAATGGCTATGGGTTTACCGGTTATTGGCACTTTCCACGGTGGTATACCCGAATTAGTTGAAGATGGTGTTTCCGGATTTCTAGTTCCTGAAAGGGATGAGAAAGCTATAGCTCAAAAATTAATTTATTTGATAGAGCATCCCGAAATTTGGTCGCAAATGGGTTCTCATGGTCGTCAAAAGGTGGAAGAAAATTATGATACCGACAAACTAAACTCTGAGTTAGTAGAAATTTATCAACAGGTATTAAGTAATGATTTATATGAATTAGAGGAAGCATCTCAAATTTCTCAAACACCTTCAGAATATTCTGGGGCTACGAAAACAAATCCCGCCTCCGCAGGCTGAAATTAGTATTTATAGTAGCTAGGTGTCTGGACAAAATTTCATGCAACACCTTAATCTTTCTGTAAATTCCAAATACATATAACTATAAAAGCCGAGGATTAAAATATGAACTCGAAACCAGAAGTAACGATAGTAGTTGCACCTAGAGAGCGTTTTAGCTATACCCGCGAATCTTTAGAAAGCATTTACGAACATACACAGTTACCTTTCAAACTGATTTATGTTGATGGTGGCTCGCCTTCTCATATCAAGAAGTATTTAGAAACTCAAGCTGCCGAAAAGCAATTCCAAGTCATTCGTACCGAACATTACCTTTCTCCCAACCACGCTAGAAATTTAGGCTTGCGTCAAGTTGACACCAAATATGTAGTGTTCATTGATAACGACGTAGTAGTTACCCCTGGTTGGTTAAAAGCTGCTGTAGATTGCGCCGAAGAAACCAATGCAACCGTGGTTAGCCCTCTTGTATGTCAATATTTACCGCTACATGAAGAAGTACACTGTGCAGGTGGTGAATCGGGAATCAAAGTAGAAACCAAAGACGGTAACACGAGAAGACGATTTATTGAAAAGATTTTTAAACAAGGGCGTAAAGTCGCACAGGTGCGTCCTAATTTACAGCGTCAAGAAACCGGATTAGCAGAATTTCACTGCATGATGGTTCGCACAGAAATCTTCGATAAAATCGGCTTGCTTGATGAAGGTTTGCTTAATACCAAAGAACACGTCGATCTATGTATTTTAGTGGCAGAAGCTGGCGGTACAATTTATCTAGAACCCGATTCTTTAGTCACATACGTACCCGGACCACCTTTAGAATGGTCGGATGTAGGGTATTATATGTTACGTTGGAGCGACGGTTGGGAAATGGCTAGCTTGCAAAGATTGCGCGAAAAGTGGAATTTAAGCGAAGATAAGTATTTTCAAAATAAATATAAACGGTTGGGATGGCGTAGAAAAATGACGATTATCGACCCTATTAGTCAAAAATTAGGCTTGGGTAATCGTTTTTTATCAAAAGTCGCTGGTAAGTTAATTAGCAAAGCCGATAAATTACTTAACCGCTACATTACCAGCAGATACGCACGCAAATACTTACAAAATAATTCTCATCAAAATCCACCTACTCAACCACCGAATGCAGTAACAGCATCATCTCAGGGTTAGTAGCGATCGCACTTCTTCACCTCGTCTTCTAAATACCCCTCTCCTTGGATAAGGAGAGGGGAGGGGGTGAGGTTCCAAAAAACTTTAAAACTTAATAATAAAAATTTAAAACCAAGGGTGAACATATTGAAAAGAAGATTGAGAAAAAATAAATTTAGAAAACGACATCCTTACGAAGTAGTTTATACTCCTGAAAGCTTATTAAGAAATCCTTCCAGATTATTCCAACAAATGTGGTTGGACTTACTAAGTTCTCGCGAGCTTGCTTGGAGGTTATTAGTAAGAGACATCAGCGCTCAATATCGTCAGTCATTTTTAGGCGTTATTTGGGCTTTTATACCACCAATAGTTATGGCTGCGGGATTCACCCTTGCTAGTCAAGCCAAGGTAATTAATATCGGAGAAACCGATTTACCTTATGCAGCTTATGTTATGTTTAGCACCGCTTTATGGCAAACCTTTGTAGAAGCAATTAATGGCCCGGTAAAAGCCGTTACGGTAGCAAAACCAATGCTTGCGAGGGTTAATTTTCCTAGAGAAGCGTTGATTTTAGCAAAATTAGGCGAAGTCTTTTTTAATTTTGCAATCAAATTAATTTTAATTATCGGCTTGTTTATCTGGTTTCGCGTTCCCGTAACTTGGACGGTAATCTTAGCACCAGTAGCCTTAATTCATTTAATATTTTTAGGTACTTTTATTGGTGTTCTACTATCACCTTTAGGAGTTTTATATCAAGACGTATCAAAAGGATTGACTTTATTAACAAGTTTCTGGCTGTTTTTAACTCCCGTAGTTTATCCAGTTCCGACAGAAGGAGTTTTCGGTAATATAGTAAAGCTAAATCCCGTAACTCCATTATTAGTCACAACCCGAGAGCTTGCAACCACGGGTATTATCTCTGAGCCTGTAGGATTTTGGATAGTCAGTATTATTACTATAATTGGATTATTTGTAACCTGGATTGGTTTTCGTTTAGCAATGCCTTTTGTGGTGGAAAGAGTAAGTTCTTAAATTATGACTAGTTTAATAGACAGAAAAATTGATACGCAACCGGAAGAACGTGAAGCAGTTATTTCTGTGGAAAATGTTTCTAAAAAGTTTTGCCGGGACTTAAAACGCTCTTTATTTTATGGCGTACAGGACATTGCTACTGAAGTTACTGGTAGAAAAAGAAATAGCGGTACTTTACGTAAAAATGAATTTTGGGCGCTTCATGATGTTAGCTTTAAATTACATAAAGGTGAAGCTCTAGGTTTAGTGGGTTCTAACGGAGCCGGTAAAAGCACTATATTACGAATTATTAGTGGTTTAATTAAACCCGACACGGGAACGGTAAAAGTAAAAGGTAGAGTTGCTCCTTTAATCGCATTAGGAGCGGGTTTTAATCCGATTTTATCGGGACGGGAAAATATTTATGCTAATATGTCAATTCTCGGTTTACCAACCGCTGAAATTGAAAAAAAATTCGACGAAGTTGTAGAATTTGCCGAAATAGCCGATGCAATTGATGCACCAGTTCAAACTTATAGTTCGGGGATGGCTGCAAGATTGGGATTTGCCTGTGCGGTGCATATCGAACCCGATATCTTATTAATAGATGAAGTGCTGGCTGTAGGCGATGTAAAGTTTAAAATGAAGTGTCACCGCAAGCTATCAGAATTACGTAAAAAAGGTACCGCATTTATCTTAGTTACTCATAATTCTCACAGCATATTAAATATATGTGAAAGTTCAATTTACTTGAAAAAAGGTCAGCTAATTACTTCTGGAGATACCGAGCAAGTCATTCGTAAATATGAAGAAGACTTATGTTTGAGCGGGAAAGAAAATGCTTTAGGGAGAATGGTTTTACCGCCAAAGCCCAAAGAAAAAAGTAACGGTTTAGATATTGTTTCTTTATGCTTTAAAGATGAGCAAGATAATATTTTAGAAACGTTATTTACTGGCGAACCTGCATATTTAAGTGTAGAATGTAAATCCTATGAATATATAGATAACGCCAATTTAGGAATGTTAGTGACGGCATTATCAGGAGGTGAAGGTCTTGTTTTATATATGACCTCTACTAGCGATAATCAAGATTTAGAAATCCCAGCCGGAAAATCCGAAATCAGGATGCACATGCCCTATTGCTCGATGATTCCTGGTGTATATAGTGCCAGAATCTACGTTCGGAATGGCGTATATTCCTACGATATTGTTGAATCTTTTCGATTTACCGTCAAGGCGAATAAAACTATTAGTAGATGTCAATTTTATCAGCCAAGAAAATGGCAGGTTGTCAGTCAATCTAAAAAACAAGAATAAAGAATACAGTACTGTTGCAGTGCTGTCATAAATCACTTAAATAAATGGTTCAAATACAGCCTTTTACAGTTTTAATCAGCTATAAATTTAATCAGATTTCAAAATTGTTTTATTCTCTAACTAACTTAATACACATTTGGGTGTGTCAATATGAACAACATTTTACTTAGCATCATCATTCCTACTTACAATAGACCTCATTTTTTACCGCGTGCTGTTAATAGTGCTTTGCAGCAAACAGTAAAAGATATAGAGGTAATTGTAGTTGATGACGGTTCCGACGAGCCTGTAAATTTACCAGAACATTCTCGATTGAGAGTAATTGCCCTTGAGAAAAATAGCGGTAATGCAGTAGCTCGGAATGTTGGATTAAAAGCTGCAAAAGGTCAATACGTGACTTATCTCGACGATGACGACCAATTGTTGCCTAATATGGCGCAAGTCTCATTAGATGCTCTTAAAAATACTGAATTACCAAAACCGGTTGCGGCACTTTCTGGTTTAGAAGTCATTAAACCTGACGGTGAAGTCGTTGACAGACGCATACCTCCGACTTTACCCCGTGGTTCTCATTTTTTCTTAGAAGACATCGAACCTGAGAAGTCCTTTTTATCCAAGCAGACACTAGTTGTAGAAAGAGAACTTCTACTCAAACTAGGTGGTTACGACGAAACTTTTACTTCTCGGGTACATACTGAGATGTTTTTAAGGCTGAATCCAGTCTGCTCAATTTTAGGTTTACCAAATGTAACTTATCAGCTTACAGCCCATCAAGGAGAGAGGATTTCACGCGATCCAGCCCTACGGCAAGTAAACTTCGAGCGCTTGCTTAATAAGCATGAATCCCTTTTCAAACTGCATCCAAAAGCCTTTGCTGGCTTCTTATGCGACCACGCAGAAAGGTCTTTAGAACTCGGTCAGCCAAAAGCCGCTATCTTGAGTTTATTGCGAGCGATGAAATTAGATTTAAAACCGACTTTAGGACGAATCAAATCTTTATCGACATATACGCTGCGAACCTATACCAAGCAAGTGTTTCGAGAAGCTTTCAACATTAATTAAAACCACTGACAAACTTTTACGGCTATCTAATCAAGATTTATGAAAAAAAAACTCTCTGTAATGTATGTCATCCGAGGGTATCCTCAGATATCTCAAACTTATCTCAAAACTGAGCTAGAAGCACTTTACGGAGATTACGACATTACTATAGTTTCTCGTAAACCTTCAGATATACCTTATAAAAATCACTTTCCCTACCACCACTTAACTGAAAAACAAGCAATAAAAGAATTAGCTGCACAAGTAAAACCCGACGTTCTTCACACCCACTATTTAAATCAACTCGAGTTTATCGGGCCGCTAGCTGAAGAATTAGGGATTCCTTTTACCGTGCGATCGCACTCTTATGACACGCTTTGTTTGCGTCGCAAAAACTGGAAAGGTAGAGTCAGAGAAATATTAGAAAGAAATACACCACAATTTAAAAAAGTAGCCAAAATCAAAACTAACCTACATTGGATAAACCACGAATTGTGTTTGGGAGTTTTAGCTTTTCCTTTTACACGAAAATATCTTGAAGCATATGGTGTTAATTCTGCCAAAATTATTGACTGCTTTCCGACAATAAATTATCAACTGTTTTATTCAGAGTCTGCCAATGGCGACGCAATTATGAATACTGGTGCAGTCATTCCCAAGAAAAAAATGGAAGACTACATCAAACTAGCAACTCTACTGCCGCAAAAGCAATTTAATCTTTATGCTTTAGGTTACAGGGTAGACAAATTAAAATTGGTTAACGAATCAAAAGGAAGCCCTGTAAATATCACTTTACCCATAGAGCCAAACGAGATGAGTCCCGAGTATAAAAAGCATCAATGGCTAGTTTATACAGCGGACTTTGAATTAGCAACAGTAGGCTGGCCAATGGCTGTAGCTGAAGCACAAGCAGCAGGTGTAGGTGTATGCGTGCCAAATATAAGACCGGATTTAAAAGAATATGTAGGTGAAGCCGGGTTTGTTTACGATTCTATCGAAGAAGTAGTTGATATTATTCACAAACCAGTTCCTAAAGAAATACGAGAAGCTGGATTTTTACAAGCAAAAAAATCAGATATTCAGGAACACAAACACTTGCTTACTAATCTTTGGCATCAAGCAGCTTAATAGATAGTTGCCATAAACTTTTTGAAAAATTTTAGCTTTCTAATTTTTATTAAAGCTAAAAAATATATTTACTCATTTCAAAAAGCAATTATGGCAAATTCAGGTAAGTAAATAAATCTTAAATATAGAATAATAAATGACTAATTTCAGTAAAATTAAAATGCAAAAACTTGTTTCTGTAATTATTCCTTGTTTTAATGCCGAACGATGGATAGCAGAGGCTATTGATAGTTGCTTAAACCAAACCTATGCTCATATAGAAATTATAGTAATTGATGATTGTTCTACCGATAAATCTATGGAAATCATCAAAAGCTATGGAGATAAAATAATTTGGGAGCGTTTATCTGAAAATAAAGGTGGAAGCTACGCTAGAAATCGCGGATTTGCTTTATCAAAAGGAGAATATATTCAATTTTTAGATGCAGATGATTTTATATTACCAGAAAAAATAGAGAGACAAATCAACTTCTTAGAAGAAACTGGAGCCGATGCTGTATATGGAGATTGGCGATATCAAGGACATCAATCTAATGGTGTAGTATTCCTCGATCAAATAGAAAAACCTGGAACCCAAACCGATATTTTGCAATCCTTAATCGAAAATTGGTGGACTGCTGTTGCATCATTATTTTATAGAAGAACGGCTGTAGAAAAAAGTGGTGGTTGGGATACAAATTTTAAAGCTGGGCAAGATAGAGATTTCTTTATTTCGGTAGTAATGTCTGGTGCAAAAGTTGTTTATCAACCGGGATGTTATTCAGTATATAGAAGATATGGCAGCGTTACAGTATCAACCGCTTCAAAACCGCGTTGGGTTGAAAATCATTGCAATGTTTTAAAGAAGGTAGAAAAAAAGTTATTACAACAGTATCAGCAGAATATTCCGATTAATTATCGGCGCGCTTTAGCTCATGGTTATTTTGAACTAGCTAGAGATTATATGTATATTGATTATTCGGAATACTTACGATTAGTAGATAAATCTTTAAGTTTGTGTCCCGATTTTAAGCGTAAAACTCACAGAAGATTTTACAAGTTAATTCAAGATATTTTAGGATTTCGCTTGTGCGAACGATGCGTTCACCGCATACTGCTTGTAAAATCATTTTTAGATGCTAAAACCAATCATCCTAAATCAAAAAAAACCCAGCAAAATAGCTCTTTAAACTGTAGCAATGTTGATAATTGCATAGTATAATACCTTTGTTTTAAAGGTAAAAATCATGGATAGAGGAAAAATAGTTGCAGTTATCACGGGTGTAATTTCCATTCTGTTAGCTGTCGCTTATCTTATACTCGTGCAAATTTTGGACTTTCGAGGGGAAATGAAACCCGCACCAATTACTCAAATAGAACCTCAGCATGTGGCAGTTTCTTTTGATAAATGGGAAAATAATGCTTAGATTCAGATAGAAAAGTCATAGTATTTTCTGCTAATCAAAAAATTTGGTAGAAATATGCTTTTTTGTGCAGCTAATCCGCCCAAATTAGCTATATCAGATTTTATAATAATTAATAATTTAGGTTTGCTAGCTATACAACCGGTATAACTTCAAGCTCGTTAAAACCTGTTTGCTCGTCAAAGCTTCTGTAAAAACTGAAATTTTCGGCTATTCCAATAACGATTTCGGCTGTAGTGTAGATGATGCAACCATCGCTCAGGTGTCCCCCAATTAATTTACCATGACTGTCAGCAATGACAATATGAACGTGTATTCCGGTAGCAGCTAAAGTACCGTTAAGAGAGAGTATTTCAAATTTTTCGTGTAATACCGTACTATTATCTTTATTTGCGAAGCGAATTGCAGCCTGCTTTAAACTACCAATGGCAGTTAGCAAAAAACCTGCTTGAATTTTTTGTTCAACTGCAAAATTTATTAAACTTTTTCTCAAATCTGCATTAGGTTGAAGTCGAATAGGAATAACTTTCATAAAGCTATAGGGAAAGCAATTAGCCGGACTTGATATAATTTATCATTTAAAAAGCTATTTTAAGCTTCATAGCACCGACGCAATATCTCGGATAAGCACATGTCAACTATATAAGTAAAGTATTTTTAAGCTCTGAGGGGTCAAACCCCTTAAGGTCGATAAAAGTTAGAATATTAAATGAATTAAATCAGTTTATGCTTTTCTAAGCTTGCAAAATATAATCCCAGGCAGGAAATATAGTATCTTTATAAATTAGATATATTATCAGTAACATTACGGAAGCGTATAGAACAAAACATTTTTAGAATGTACGCAAAAGTTTGTATTTAATTTTATCGGGATGCTAGATATGGCAGAACTGCTGCCTCCATGTCAAAATCTAAAGGAACAGGTAGACTATATTTTGCAAATTGTGCAGCAAGAAGCTTCTTTGGCTTCTTGTGATGTAACCCAAGTCCAAACTTCGATGAGAAAAGCCATCTCTCCTAAGTTTGAAATTGTATTTGCGGGTGCCTTTAGTGCAGGTAAATCGATGCTCATCAATGCGCTCTTAGGACGGGAATTGCTTTATAGTGCGGAAGGACATGCTACGGGTACAGAATGCAAGATAGAGTATGCACATCCCGAGAATGAAAAAGTTGTTCTGACATTTTTGAGCGAAGCAGAAGTTAGAGAGCAAGTATTTTATTTATGCGAGCAGTTAGGATTGCATAAAGTTGAAAATATTAACCAAGAAGACGCAATAGAATTACTCACTCAAGGAAGCGAAGCTATTATTTTTGCTGAGGGTGGTGAAAGTAAGTCAGAGCGTGCAAAACAAGCAAACGCGTTGATTGTATTATTGTCTGGGTATGTAGCAAATCGTCAGCATATTCATACGATAAATAATGCTACTTACTCGATGGCAGAGTTTAATTTTAATAATCTTAAAGAAGCGGCAGCATATGCACGTCGGGGAAGTAATAGCGCGGTTTTAAAACGGATTGAATATTATTGCAACCATCCTTTGTTGCAGGATGCAAACGTTATTATTGACACTCCTGGTATCGATGCACCTGTAGAAAAAGATGCACAATTGACTTATGAAAAAATTCAACATCCAGATGTTTCTGCGGTGGTATGCGTTTTAAAAGCTGCATCGATGGGTGATATGACAAGAGCAGAGACTCAGCTTTTAGAACAACAGATTTCTTCAGCTTTGCAAAATGCAGCGCGAGTAGAATGCGATAGATTTGTTAGAGAAAGTCCTAGATTTTATGATGAAGGTACTTTTTCAATTTATCAGTTTCGTCAAACTTTACAGCAGACTTCTCAAACTTTTGATTGTGAAAGCATGGTAGAAGCGGAGCCTGCAATTAAACAATTGCTAAAGTTAGATTTTGAGCCGAAAGTTAGCAATACTATTCGTATTACCTTCCGGCAAACCATTAATCAAAGCTTTAAAACTCTGCTTTTACCAATGGCGGATATTAAAAGTGACGCAATTTTGCAACAGTACTCTAAAGCGCGAGCTTATTTAGGAAAGACTTTAGCAAAAGAAGCCCAAGAGAAAGTTTATGAAAACAAACGCCTCTCGGATGCTGTTGATGAAAAAATTGCCAGTTTCAATCAATCTGTCTCTTCTATTAACGGTTGTTTGGCAGCGATGCAATTGTATGATTACTTATTACCTGTTATCGAGTCAACAGAGCCAGAAATATTGGATAGTGCATCCTTTGAAAACATTAAGTATGCGAAAGCTGTAGAAGCTTAACAATTGATGTTGTCTTGGTAACAGAGAAACTGAGAAAAGATTGGTAACTTAATTGGAAATTGTAGTACATGTATAGCAATGCATATGGAAAGTAAATTTAAATGTTTGAGTTGTAATGATGATGATGTTTTATCATACAATGGCAGCCTAGTTAAATTTAGCCAATTTAAGCAACAGTTAGAAAATGAACTGTGGCAAAAAGTCAACTATCTGCTGACAAAAGAAAATGATGGTTTTACTAGCAAAGAAAGAATATATGAATTAATCAATACAGCTTTTGGCTATTGTAATATTAGCGTCACTTTGTCTTCTCCTGAAGAAGGAAATGATTGCGAGATTCTCAGACTTGGAGCAACAAGCTGGCAGAAAGGAAAAATTAGAACTAAATCATCTATAGATTTCTTTCCTAATGAAAAAGATTCTAGCAAAATCGCCAAAATTCAGTTTGAATTAGAATTCTTATCTGAAGAATATGAAGCTCAACATCCTAAGTTGTCTTTCGACAACATGATGTATGCTGCATAAAGTATCAATTGTGTTTAAAATTTCTAATATTAGTTTTGTGAAATATAATCTCTGAGAGCGTAATAAACTAATTATATCTAAATTAAGGGTTTCATCAAAGGTGTAAAGATGAAATCCATAGAACTATCGCTTTATTTTTTTTACATAAATTAGACAATCTATAGCAACAATTGATAGTGAGAGAGATATTAATTATATTAATATAAAAGTATTTCTGGATTTCTCTATAAAAAAATTAGAGCCTCATAAAAAAATCGGTAATAGATGATATAGAAACAATATGTTTCAAAGACTTGTATGAGCAAAACACCGCGTATTTCCATTCCCACAGCAGTAAAAAAATATGTATTTGAACGAGATAAATACCAATGTCAAAGCTGCGGAAAACAAAAAGAAGAAGCATCATTAACTATTGACCATATTATACCCTTAGCCCGTGGCGGTTCAAACGATATCAGCAATTTACAAATATTATGCTTTACCTGTAATCGTAAGAAAACTGATAAAAATGATAATAGGTTTCGGCGTTATTTCGATTGATTTT
This sequence comes from Rivularia sp. MS3, assembly GCA_019192545.1. Classification (GTDB taxonomy): domain Bacteria; phylum Cyanobacteriota; class Cyanobacteriia; order Cyanobacteriales; family Nostocaceae; genus Rivularia. The sequence continues at coordinate 55,425 of JAHCMI010000028.1, forward strand.
AATACTTTATTTACTTAAATACTGTTAGATTTACTCAATTAAACTATCAGCAACTAATTCTGCTTGCTCCAATTGCGGATTATGTCCGCATTTCAACCAAATTAATCGACTCTGAGGGATATCTCGCTGAAATTTATAAGCATCTGTTATAGGGAAAGTTTCGTCTTTTTCTCCCCACAAAATCAAGGTTGGTTTGGAAATTTCTTTAATTCGTGGTGCTATTTCGCTATAACCACCACTTTTAGTAAAACTGATAGTTGCTTCGTGCCAATTAGGCATATCTAAATGTAAACAAGTACATTGCAAGGATGTAATTTCGGCTGCGGTTAAATTACCGAAAATTTCTCCAAACAATAGCGCCTGTAATTTACGCTGTCGCCAATATTCAACAGCCCAATAATCGAAAGGAGGAAATAAAAAACGCCCTTGGGGAAAGCTACCGGAGTAGCCAACGCTGTTAATTAAAACTAGCTGATGAACCGAATCTGGATAATTAAGCGTAAAATCGATAGCGGTTGCTCCTCCCATCGAAGCACCAACTAATATTACTGGTTGATTAATTTGTTTTTTCCAGAAGTGGTAAAGATGGGTTTTAATGGTGGATGGTGAATAACTTATGTTTTTAAGTCTTTCTGTAAAGCCGAAGCCGAGTAAATCAACAGCCCAAATTTCGTTTTTTGCAGCGAGTAACGGTATAAGTAAGCGAAATTCTAATAAAGAACTCTCGAAACCATGTAACAATAAAATTGGTATGCCGCTGCTGCCTTGATGAATGAAAGTTGTTGTAATTGTTTGGGAATTTATGGGTGTGCTAATAAGGGTAGTTTGAATATTTTGACATAGGTTTAACGTATTAGCATCTTTAAGCTTCGATAAGTTGATTGCCGAAAAATATTCATTCATAAAATTGCTACATAAAATCAATTCGCTTTTAGTAAAGATTTTAGTGCTATTCCAAAGCTGATGCTGCGTGACGTTACAAAAAGATTTGAACGTAGTAACAAATAAGATTATAGCGTCACGCAATAGGGTGTTGATTTTGATAAGATTTTGATAATTATAATTAATACTTTTATTATGTCAATGTTATGGTGCCTTAGATGATATGTAATTATTTTTTGTCTTGACAGGTAGATTGCCGTGCATCTAACACACTCTACAAAAAATATAATATTGACTTACTAATTAACCAAGAAAACTACGCTAAATTTAAGATAAATCAACTTTATCGGCGGCAAGCTTAGCTTTTTTTCGTGCTTCTTGAACGTTATTTCCTTTAGCTAAAGCTACTCCCATACGTCGATATTTATGAGCGCTGGGTTTACCGAACAATTTGATATCAACGTCTGTTTCTGCGAGTGCTTCAGCTACACCAGTATAATTAATAGAATCTGATTTTTCATCTGCTAAAATTACCGCACTTGCTGAAGGTGCAAACTGTTCTATGTTGAGAATTGGTAATCCTAAAATTGCTCTTAAATGTAGTTCAAATTCATTCAAGTTTTGCGATATTAATGTTACCATGCCTGTATCGTGAGGTCTGGGTGAAAGTTCGGAAAATATCACCTCATCTTTAGTAATAAAAAATTCTACACCAAAAATTCCCGCACCTCCTAAAGCATCAGTTACTTTCGTGGCGATTTCTTGAGCTTTTAAGGTCATTTCTTCAGAAATTCCTGCTGGCTGCCAAGATTCTTGATAATCGCCTCTTTCTTGACGATGACCAATAGGAGAACAGAAAATAGTGGGAGCATTCCACTGTTTAATAGTTAATAAAGTAATTTCAATTTCAAAGTCGATAAATTCTTCAATAATGACTCGCTGACTATCACCGCGAGAACCAGAACAAGCGTAATTCCAAGCTTTGGCAACGTCTTGTTTATCTTTTACTATAGATTGTCCTTTCCCCGAAGATGACATTACTGGTTTAACTACATTAGGAAAACCGATTTCATTACTAATATCTATCAACTCATCTAAAGACGAAGCATAACCATATTTTGCAGTTCTAACACCTAACTCTGTATGGGCTAACTCCCTGATTCTATCCCGGTTCATTGTATAGTTAGTTGCAGCAGCAGTGGGAATGACAGTAATACCTCGCTGCTCGAATTCTGCAAGTTTTTCGGTTCTTATTGCTTCGATTTCTGGTACGATAAAATCTGGTTGATATTTACTGACAATCGCTTCTAAATCGTCAACGCTCAACATAGAAATTACTTCACAACAATCGGCAACCTGCATTGCTGGAGCATTTTCATATCTATCTACAGCAATGACAAAATTACCCAAACGTTGGGCTGCAATCACAAATTCTTTACCTAGTTCTCCCGAACCAAGGAGCATAATTTTTTGTGGTAATTTTAGAGATTTTTTCATTAATTTGATTATTAAAACAATGATGAAAGCTCACCTTAGTAAGGAGAGGGATTGAAAAGCCACTGCGTTGAGGCAAGTGGCGTGGTGAGGTTTTGTATTCAATTAATTCTCATAAAACATCATCTTACTAATATTTTATTTTTCTACGGTCAATTTGTAAATCTTTACGTTTTATACCGAAAGAATATTTATCTTCAAAATAATACTAATGGTGTTTTTAATTACAGCAAATTTAAACAAATCATAACCTAAAGTGGAAAATTATTAGTTAGAATCGCATACAGTAAATGCAAAACAAGGTTATAAACTAACATGGTTTTGCAAGTAATTCTGATGACAGGGTGAAAAGGTTGGCAGAATTACTAGCTAGAATTTATTTTGCTTCTACCAAATCGCAAATGAATCTACCCGAATCAAGTATCAGGGGTTTATTTTGTTGTGTTTTGGAATAAATATAAATGTTGAAGAATACTCGGCTAAAGGCTAATTTGACCAAAGTGTTCCCATTTTTTGGAGGAGTTGTTTTATCAACAGCAGCAATATTGGGTGGTGCAGAATTTACCCAGCTTGTAAGCAATTCCGATAGTGTTCCTAATGCTCAGATTTCGTTTATACAACCAGTAAATGCAGCTGACGATATAGCTGCGATAGAAAAGTCTGTACATCAACAAATTAATCAATACCGCAAAAAGCAAGGTTTAAAACCTCTGAAAATCAATAGTAAAATCAGTAAAATTGCCAGACAGCACAGTAAAAAAATGGCTGAGAAGCAGGTTGCTTTCGGACATAATGGTTCGAGTTCCCGCTATAAGCAGATTTCTAAATTCGTTGATTATCGTGGTGTAGCGGAAAATGTAGCTTATAATATGGGTTACAAAAACCCTGGAAAAAATGCTGTCACGGGTTGGATTAAAAGTTCCGGTCATCGTCGTAATATCAAAGGTAAATATCAGGTAACCGGTATTGGTGTTGCGAAGAATTCTAAGGGGGAATATTATTTCACGCAGCTTTTTGTTAATCAACGGTAGATAATCCCAGCCACTTAAGCCCCCCTTTTCTAAAGGGGGTTTGGGGGGATCTAGACATGTGAAATCGTATTAGATTTTCGGTCACAATCGAAATCTAAGGAGACGTAGCATTGCTAAGTCTCTACATTTTTGAAATCCGTTCCCGTAGTTTTTCTACTACGGCTTTTTCTTCTGTAGTTAAACTCTTATCAAATAGAAGCTGATATATTAACGGTAATCCTAAATCTAAGTTTTCTAATAGTGCCCCTTGGGAGAATACATCTTCTGGTTTTCCTTCAAAAATTAACTGTCCTTTATCCATAACAAATATCCAGTCAGCCCAACGATAAACTAAGTCTAAATCGTGGGTAGACATTAATAATGTTGTTCCGTTTTGATAAATTTTATCGAGGGTTTTTATTAGCTGACGGGTGTGTTTGATATCTAAATATGCAGTTGGCTCATCTAATAGTAATAATTTCGGTCGGAGTACCATCACGTCTGCAATGGAAACTCGTTTTTTTTGTCCTAAGCTGAGATGATGTACCGGTCTTTGTGCTAGTTCTTCTAATCTCAGTTCTTTTAATATTTCTTCTACTCTAGTTTGAATTTCTTTGGTAGGTAAATTCAAATTGCACAAGCCATAAGAAATATCTTCCTCTATTGTAGAAGCAACTAGCTGTTGCTCTGGATCTTGGAATATTAACCCGACTTCTTGACGTAAATTATTTAAATAACTGCGGTCGTATCTTAAGGGCTTTCCGTGCCAACGAATAATTCCCCGATTCGGCTTGTATAAACCATTTGCTAATAAAAATAATGTCGTCTTTCCACAACCATTTTGACCAATAAGCGCGGATTTTTTTCCAGATGGGATATTTAAAGTTAAACCATTGAGTGAAGATTCTCTAGCACCAGGATAAGTGTAATAAACCTGGTCAAATTCCAGCAAATATTCCTGCATTTAGCCACCATTCTAAACCGATTAAAATTCCACAACCGATTACTGCCTCTAGAAGATAGCGCTTTGATGGACGATAGCGACGGGGAGCATAAACCCGAAATTCTCCATTCATCCCTCGTGCTTCTAATCCTAAAGAAAACTGACTGTATTTTTGCAACGTTCGCTTTAAAAGCTGTCCTACTAATAGCGCTAAACTTTTAATGCTAGTACGAAAATCGCGGTAGCCAAGACGAGATTTTTGAGCAATTGATAATTCGGTTGCTGTATTCCACAAAATGAAAATGAACCGATACATTAATAATAATAATTCAATTAGCAGCGTCGGAAATTTGAATCGGCGTAATGTCTCCAAGACTTCTGTAAATGGAACTGTCAACATTAAAAAGTAGAGACAAGAAACAGAAGCGAATGCTCTAGTAAATATAGTTAAAGCTTGGTAAAAACCGCTTTTACTAACAAATATATAGTAGTCGCCGAAATTCAAACCAAACCAAGAATCATTTTGTACTCGGAAAATATCAGCTACAGAAACTCCATTAATAACTAAAGCCGGTAAACTAGTCAGCCAGAAAAAACTGGCAACCGCTAAGATTCGGATATAAATACCAGCAGGTATTTTAGCATAAACAACAGTCCAAATACCCATCCATAAAGCTATTAAAAGTTGTACTGGTGGATGGGTAGATAGAGATATCAGTAAAGTAACAATTGCGAAGATTAATTTGTGTTCTGGAGGTAATCCCCGCAATCGATTCGTGTAAGCTAAAGTATCGAGTTTTAAGCTCATTCTTCGCGTTTTTTCCGCTCGCTACGTCCTCGATATAAACCAATTGAGTAACCTATTAAGCCCGCACCTAAACCAGCTTGAGCGCAAAACAATAAAGTTTCAATTTCACCGCTAGGTGGTTCAAATATCGGTGTAAACCAAGGTTTATATTCTGGTTTAACTTCAGTTATAACTTCTTCAGCTTCACCATCAGCACCACCATATTCACCACGTACAAATATTAATGGTGCAATTGTCAAAGCAACAACAGCCGATATCAACAGCCAATTATTCCATCCGTTATTAGACTGACTTGATTGTTTCATTCCTTTGAGATTCCCCTTTAATTAAATTCAATAATTCTAATTCTTGTGAATTGTAAGATTGTAGCCAATTCCACACTAATACTGTCAGCAAACCTTCACTAATAGCCAAAGGAACCTGTGTTAAAGCAAAAATTCCCGCAAACTTAGTAAACGAAGCCATTACCCCACCAACTTCTGCGGGGAAAGCTAAAGCTAATTGTCCTGAAGTAATAATATAAGTCAATAAATCTGCCAAAGCAGCAGCTAAAAATATTGCTAACCTTTGATTGCCCGACATCTTCATGGTTAACCGATAAATCCAAAAAGCAAAAAAAGGCCCGGCGATCGCCATTGAAAACGCATTAGCACCCAAGGTTGTCAATCCCCCATGTGCCAGTAATAGAGCTTGAAACAACAAAACCAAAGTCCCCAAAACCGACATAGCTAAAGGGCCGAATAAAACCGCACCCAAACCAGTACCGGTAGGATGAGAACAGCTACCAGTTACCGAAGGAATTTTCAAAGCAGAAAGCACGAAAGCAAAAGCACCAGCTAAACCCAAAAGCAATTTAAGCTGAGGTTTTTCTTTAGTGATGCGAGTCAGGGATATAAAACCTAAAATAATGAAAGGTGCAGAAACAACCCACCAAAAAGCAGCCCAGCCAACGGGTAAAAAACCTTCCATTATATGCATTGCGTAAGCTGGTTTTGGTAAACCAACTACTAAATATAAACTTATTAATGCGATTCCTAGTAAGTTTAACTTTTTGCGATTCTTGAGGATTCCCATAAAAATGTGGTTTTGTTTTTTACTAGTTGAAAAATATCAAAAATAATATTCTTTGTTTGAGAGTCAATAAGTGATAAATTTTTGTGCTGATATTAGTTAAGACAAACTATGAAATCAGTTGCTATAGCTCCTCAAAAAGTTCCTAGCTAAATATTTATTTTACAAATTTTATTTATAGTAGCATGGTTGTTTAGTTTTAAATATTAACAAGAACACTTTTATTTGTATGAATCTATTTATAAGCTTAACTAATATTTAATATTCTATAAAAGGTTGACATTAACATTAACAGTAACAATTACATTAACATTGACATTGTCATCTTTTAGCAGAAAATATTATCCTAAATAAGTTATCTTAGAAACACAATTAGGCATAATAAATAATATATAAATAGCGAATACTTATTTTTGATTACTGAGCGCGAATTATTCCGCAAAATGGAATATATCGGTTTGATTAAGCATAAGCATATCTTGAATTAATTGGTTCTGATAGGGGTCAGCTATCAGACGTAAGGGGGAAAGTTTGGTGTAAATCCAGCGCTGTCCCGCAGCTGTGATGAGATGAAAGTCTTGAAGTCAGAACGCCCACCAATATGACAAAAAACACAAATATCTGCGAGGTACAGATGAGAATTATTTTTAATCGGCAATCGCGAATCCAGTTTACTGCATCAATTATGACGGTATTGGGGATATTATCTGGGAATAACAGCGCTACAGCACAAGAAATAAAGCAAATATCAAAATTTATCCAGCATCAGGGTACAGCAAAGGATTTAGAAATAATTCCAGAATTAATCCCTGAAAATACTTCCACCGTAAGTACACCGACCAAATTCTCACAGATTTTACCTGGAGCGCAAAATTAGGAAAAGCAGACGATTCCTTATTAACAGCGAAAGTCTATTTAGATTTTCTCAATACTCGTTTCGACAATCGCACAGACATCAGTAATCAGCAACAATTTGATAACAATCAAAAATCCTTGGGTTTTCAGATACAGCATAATTGGCAAATTGCTCAAAATCACAATATTACCTATGGTTTTGACTACCGTAATGTCAGCGCTGAAAATGTAACTCGCAACCTCGAAGATGGAACAGAAACAGAGAATTATGATGATAGTATCGGACAGGGAGCGGTATTTGCCAAATATCTGGTCGATGTAACACCAGACGTGCGATTAAACTTAGGATTGCGTCAAGACTTCAATAGTTTGATAAACGGTTCGGTGACTTCACCAGCAGTAGGAGCGCGTTGGAACTTGGCAGAAACGACTACATTAAGAGCTAACTATATCCGTAATTTCCGAGTTCCTACCCTATTTAACTTATTTAGCAATTCACCTTTTGCCCAAGGTAATCCTGATTTAAAAGCAGAAAGAGGTAATAGTTTTGATATAGGTATGGATCAACAATTAGGAGATATTGGTTTACTACGTTTGACGTTTTTCAATAACACCATCACCGATAATATTGCTTATGATAATGTTAATTTAACTTATGAAAATATTGGTAAAGTTCGGACAAATGGGATAGAACTTGCCTTAAACTTGCAGTTAGCTAGGAATTTCTATTTTTCTGGTAACTATACTTTAAATGACCCTAAAATTCTTGAAAGTTCAAATCCTGCTGAAGTAGATCGAGAATTAAGATTTGCAGGTGCTGATAGTATCAATTTAGGGCTTTCCTACGAAAATCCGCAAGGTTGGTATGCAGGAATTTTGATGCATTCTTTAGGTAGTTATCCTACAAATAATACAAATACAGAATCCTTACCCGGTTACACAACCTTTGATTTTAAATTGCGAGTTCCCGTAAATGAAAACTTAGCGCTTAACGGTAGTGTAGAAAACGTTTTTGACCAGAGATTTCAATTATTTCCCGGCTTTCCCGATGCAGGTAGAATTGTACAAATAGGTATGAATTATAAGTTTTAGGGAATTCGGGATTGGTAATTGTTAATTGGTAATTGGTAATTGGTTATTTAATCCAAAATCCGTCTTGACAACTTTGACAAAGAGAAGTTGGGGGGAAGATATTCTTCCCCCAAACTGAGCCGCACATGACGGTGAACGGCAAAGAACATATCCCTGTCAAGTTTATCTCTTCGACAAGCTCCGCTAACGCAAAATCTAAAATATAAAATCACTATGAGTAATTATAATCCTTGGGTAACACCATTAAATCGACAAATTACAGAAGATTTATTAACAGGGGGAAAAATCGAATATGAGGATATTGATTGCAGTTGTGATGTTTTATCGTCATTACTTTACACTTTGTTTCAACAAAATTGGCAGCAGGTAGAGTTAGGACATGTCGCTCAAGGTGGAGTTTTAGAATTAGAATTTACCAATCCACCTAAAATTTGTATTCTCTATGATGGTTATCTCACAGTAGTAGCTGAAGGTTGGCATTTACATCTGTGTATTGATGAAACTTTTGGTGGCCCGGATAGTCAAACTCCTTTGGAACTAAGACGACAAAGAAGAATTAGTAGAGCAGCTTTTTATCGACGTTTCAATAAACATGGAAATCCCAGAAGTTGGGGAATTGAACTGTGGAATGGTGATGGTGAAAATGTAATGACAATTTTCTTGCCAAATCCGTTAATTGAGGGTGAAAATTTATTACCAGAAGGTAAACCAAATTTAGCAAAATTAGAACTATATCAAGAACTAAGGGAGATTTATGTATTAGGTCATAAACCAATGCCATTTACTAAAAATCCCTTAAAACGTTCTTATATTTCTGTTTGTACTTCTGGAAGATGTTTACCTTCTCGTAATTGGCAACCGACTTTTGAATCTCTAAAAAATGCTGTTGAAAAAGCCGGTTTAGATATTGAAGTAAGAACTTCTGGCTGTTTGGAAGTTTGTAAATTAGGGCCAGTTGTATTTAATGCTGAGGATAAAACTTGGTACACTCGGGTTAAACCGGAAGTGGCTGAAACTATTGTCGAAAAACATTTAGTTCAAGGAAATAAGGTTACCGAGCATCTTTATCCGCCAGAATCGGCTTAACGGTGTTTAAGGGAAGATTTTTCTGTTGTGATTTCACATTTGAGGGAGACGTAGCATTGCTATGTCTCTACATTCATAATTTTTGATTATTAACATAATGAAATTTTTATCATTCTTTTTTCAGGTTGCTTGTGTCGCATTATTAATTATTGCTTGTAATAACACTTCAATTTCTCCAGAAATTTCAAATACTTCTGATGAAACATGCGTTCAGAATTATAACCCAAATCAGGATTATTTCCCTGAAAAAGCTACTGTCAAATATGCTCGGGGATTTTCTGTGGAATATCAAAATAATTATAAAATTGTCACGGTAAAAAATCCTTGGCAAGATGCAAAAACAAGTTTTAAATATGTTTTAGTTGAATGCGGAACTCCAGCACCGGAAGGATTTAAAGAAACCGAAATAATTACGGTACCTGTGAATACAGTTGCATCTCTCTCTACTACCCATTTACCCCATTTAGCAAAATTAAAAGTAGTAGATAAACTTGTTGGTATTAGTAATCTAAAAATAGTCAATACGCCAGAAGTTGTTGAGAAAATAAAAGCCGGTAAAGTTGTAGAATTAGGCAATAATGTAAATGTAGAAAGATTATTAGAACTCAATCCCAATTTAGTCACAACTTATGGAACGGGAAATCCACAAACAGACAGTCATCCTAAATTATTAGAAGCAGGATTAAAAGTCGTAATAAATGCTGAATACATGGAAAATACACCATTAGGACGTGCAGAATGGTTAAAGTTTACCTCTACGTTTTTTAATCAAGAAGATATTGCTGAAAAAGAATTTAATCAAATAGTTAGTAAATATCAGAAAATTGCTGCTAAAACAAAGTCTATCGGAAAACGTCCAAAAGTATTTACAGGATTCAATTTTAAAGGAACTTGGTATATACCGGGATGCAAAAGTTATGCAGCTAAATATTTAGCTGATGCTGGTGCAGAATTAGTTTGTAGTGAAGATTCTTCTGGTAGTAAACCTTCGTCTTTTGAGGATGTTTTTGAACGTGCTGCCACAGCAGATTATTGGTTAAATGTCAGTCAATCTTGGCAAAGTTTAAAAGATGTAATTACAGCAGATAGTCGTTATGGTGATTTTCAAGCGGTGAAAAAAAATAATGTTTTTAATAACAATGCTCGTTTAAATGAAAACGGAGGTAATGATTATTGGGAAGGTGGAATCAGCAATCCTGATGTGATTTTAGCTGATTTAATCAAGATTTTTCATCCAGAGTTATTACCGAATCATCAGTTATTTTTTTATCAGAAGTTAAATTGAAGGAAATAGGGAATGGGGAATCATAAATATCAATATTTAAGTCATAAGCTTTTCAATAAAAAAGATTTCAAGTTTATTACTTCTGTCATTTTAATTAGTAGCTTAATTTTATTATTTTTATTAGATTTAGCTTTTGGTTCGGTTCAGATTCCGATTCAACAAGTAATTATTATTCTGTTAGGAGGAGAATCAAAAACAGCGACTTGGACTACTATTATTGTCAAGTTTCGCTTACCAAAAGCTTTAACTGCGACTTTAGCTGGTGCTGCTTTAGGTGTAAGTGGTTTAGAAATGCAAACGCTTTTTAAAAACCCACTAGCTGGACCATTTGTATTAGGAATTAGTTCCGGTGCCTCTTTGGGAGTTGCACTAATAGTACTCGCAATAAACACTACTGGTATAGCTGTATGGCTGACAAAATTAGGAATAATTGGCGATTTAAGTTTAGTTATAGCAGCTTGTTTGGGTGCAGCATTAGTATTAGGAATAGTCTTATTAATATCTCATCGCGTACCCGATTCCATGACGCTATTAATTTTAGGATTATTATTTGGTTATGCGACTAGTGCGATTGTTAGTATTTTGCTGCATTTTAGTGAAAATAATCAAATTCAATCATATTTACAATGGACTTTTGGAAGTTTTGGGGGTGTAACTTGGCGACAAATGGTAATTTTAGCGCCTGTAATACTGGTAGGATTAATAATGGCTTTGCTATTATCAAAACCTTTGAATGTAATGCTTCTAGGTGAATCCCAAGCTCAAACTTTGGGTTTAGCAGTACAACAAATAAGATTTTGGATTATTGCCAGCGCTTCGATTTTAGCAGGTGCGATTACTGCTTTTTGCGGTCCGATTGGATTTTTAGGTGTTGTGGTTCCCCATCTGTGTCGCAATTTGTTTAAAACTGTAAACCATAAAATATTGATTCCCGTTGTAGCTGTGATGGGAGCGATACTAGCTTTGATAGCAGATTTGGTATCTCAGTTACCGGGAAGCGAGACTGTTTTACCTTTAAATTCCGTTACCGCTTTGATTGGTACTCCAGTTGTGATTTGGGTAATTTTGCATCGTCGTTCGCGATTTTATTGATAAAGCTAATTACGAATTCTGTCCTTCTTGCTAATTGGCACGCACATCGGAGTTCCAGAAACTGGATCTGGAACAATCTGAAATTTCAACCCAAATACATCTAAAAGCATCTTTTCATTTACCACATCTTGCGGTTTCCCTTGCGTATAAATATTCCCTTCATTCACCGCTACTAAATAATCCGCATAACGACAAGCTAGGTTTAAATCGTGCAGGACGATTACTAAACTTCGTCCTTGATTTTGATTCAATTCCCATAGCAAATCCAAAATCTCAATTTGATGCGCTAAATCTAAAAAAGTTGTTTGCTAAAAATTTAATTAAGCAAGCCTATCAAAGCACAAATGGCGCTTTTTCAATTGCTTATAGATGCTCTTATGATTAACTAATGTAAACGTATTAAACTTACAATTCATACAAATACTTAAGTTCAAAAATTTCATTTGGTATTTTAGTTAAACTTTAGCCAATTGAGAAAAAATTCCTATGATGTAGTTTTTTAGCTTGCTTAATATCTTTTTGAAACTCATTCGAGTTTATTTCAAGATAATTATTCATAAATAAAGGATTTATTTGTCAACTTAAGTCAATTTTTATATAGATGGTGCGTTGCGCTCGGTGACAACACATCCTACCAAGCGATTGTAAATTGTACAAATTATTCCGATCGATAATCGCGTGTTAAAAGACCGAGTTAGTTTATTTTGCCACTTTTTTATCAAAATAATAACCGAAATAAATATTTCTCTTCTCAGCCTATCGTTAGAGAAAAGGCTTAATAAATAATCAAAAGATTACTTCTACAGAAGGAGCAAAATAGATAGTTATCGGCGCTAAATTTTAATTAGTAGATAAAAATAATTGTGAAAGCGTCAAGGCTAACGATATAAAAGCGACTGTTGATACTGATTTATTAATGGCAAATTTTATTTAAGTATTACAGTCAAATATTGTTATAGGTAAGCCCTGATATGCTCGTAATCGTGCAATAAATTTGTCGATAACATACATCGTATATGTATAGCTGTTTATCTGTTACTTATCCTTAACGCTTTTACTGTTTGAGTAAACTGAGAAATCAAAAGAGAGAAGAACACATGGCTAATCCAATTGAAAATATCATTCCCAATCAACCACCCGTAGACAAGAAGAAATCCGATGCTCAAGTGCTGAAGTCTCGTTTAGAGTGGGGTGAGCCTGCATTTACCATCATCGACGTGCGCGATCGCCAAACTTACAATGAAGGGCATATCATGGGTGCTTTACCCATGACAATGGATGGTTTAGGAGATGCCGCAGCGAAAAGCTTGTCCAAGAGCCGCGATATTTATATTTACGGCGGTAGCGATGCTGACACAAATCAAGCTGCACAAGCTCTAAGAAGTGCAGGCTTTGAAAATGTATCCGAGCTTAAAGGTGGACTTGCTGCATGGAAAGCAATCGGCGGTCCCACTGAAGGTATTGTGGAATCAATGACACCTGCTGGTAAAGATGACTATAACGTCGTTGATAGAATGAAAGATCAAGCAGCAAATATGGACAAATAAAAAGTTTTTACGTACCTAGTAAAAATTAAATAGTTTGTAGGGTGTGTTGTCGCGATAGCGCAACGCACCACAATTAGTTAAGAGAAGCTTCATCTAAATCAGTTATCCTAGAAATACAATCGGGTATTTCCTGAATTGGATTATCAAATAAAGTAATTTTTTCTAAATTAGTCAGCTTACAAACGGAACTAGGAATTTGCTGTAATTGATTATCTTCCAAAAAGAGATATTTTAAATTATTTAGTTCAAAAAGTTGTTCTGGTAGCTCTGTTAATTGATTTCCCCTCAAATCGAGTGATACCAGGTTTTTTAATTGAGAAATACTTGCTGGTAGGTTATTTATTTTATTAAAGCTTAAAACTAAACCAGTTAAGCTGGTAATTTTAAAAATAACTGAAGGGATAGATACTAGTTCATTCTCTTCTAAATAAAGTTCGTAGAGATTTACTAATTGAGTTAAATTTTCGGGAAGAGTTTCTATTTTATTATTGTCTAAAATCAAATAGCTTAAATTAGTTAGATTAGATATATCTTTAGAAAGATTTTGCAAGCGGTTATAGCTTAAATCCAATTCACATAAAGAATCTATCTCAAAAATTTCCTTTGGTATTTCAGCAAAACCATAATTACTTAAATCAAAACAACCCCAATACTCTTCTTTAGCGTATTTTATCTGTTTCTGAATTTCATTCGGGTTGATTATATTATAGTTATACATAATTTATGTTTAATTGTAGTAATAAAGTGGAATTAGTTGTTGCTTATTTAAGACGGTGCGTTAGGCGCAAAACAGATATTTCGCCACAATTAAAATGTTTTGTTGCGCCATAACACACCTTACAAAAAATCTCTCCTTAGCTTTTACCTTTGCCCTGTCAGAGTCTCTACGGTTTTTTCAAATCAACAATTTTTCCACAAACATAACCAATGGTTAATGCCTAAATTAACCATCAATTTCGGCTAATTCCATCCACCTTTCTGTAGATTGTTCGATTTCTTCTTTCAAATTCTCTACTTTTTCATAAAGCTCCTGCACTTTTGAATAATCTCCCGCAGCTTTAGTTAAAGCCATTTCCGTTTCTGTTTTTTCGTCTTCTAATTGAGCAATCTTTTCTTCTAGCTGCTCGAATTCTTTCCTTTCCCAATTTGACAAACGACGCTTCTTTTTATTTTCTTCTTTCTTGACTTTAGTTTCTACTTTCTGCGTCTCTACTTTTTGTTTACTCTTTTCTTGTTCAGCTTGCAATTGTTTTGCTTTCGCTTCTTCTGCTCTCTTAAAATCTAAATAAACCGAATAATTACCCGGAAATTCCCGAATTTTTGTATCTTCAAAAGCAAATATTTTATCGATAGTGCGGTCTAAAAAGTAGCGGTCGTGAGATACTACAATTACACAACCTTTAAAATCTTCTAAGTAATCTTCTAATACCGCTAAAGTTTGCACGTCTAAATCGTTTGTCGGTTCGTCCAATATTAAAACATTTGGCGCACTCATCAAAACTCGTAATAGAAATAAACGTCGTTTTTCACCACCAGAAAGTTTACTAATTGGTGCATATTGTTGATTCGGTGGAAACAAAAATCTCTCCAACATTTGAGAAGCACTAATTCTGGTGCCGTCGGCAGTTTCAATAAATTCTGCTCCCTCTTCCTTGATGTAATCAATTACGCGCTGCGAATCGTTTGCAGCACCAATTAATTCTTCCGAATGCTGGTCAAAATAACCAATATAAACGGTGGAGCCAATATCAACTTCGCCAGTATCCGGTTTCTCTCTGCCGGTAATAATATTGATTAAAGTAGATTTTCCCGCGCCGTTTTCACCGATAATTCCGACTCTATCTTCCGGACTAAATTCGTAGGTAAAATCTGTAAATAAAAGGCGATCGCCATAAGATTTCGAGACATTATTGACTTCAATAACTTTCTTGCCAATGCGACGGCTAGCTGTAGAAATATCGACTTTTCCTTGAGCTTGTTTAAACTCAGTTCCCTGCATTTCTCGAATTCTATCTATCCTAGCTTTCTGCTTGGTACTTCTGGCTTTGGGGCCTCTTTTTAACCATTCTAATTCCCGCCGTAACACTCCTTTAAATTTGCGCTGAGTGCTAGCGGCAGATTCTTCGGCTTCGGCTTTCTTTTGTAAATAATAGGAATAGTTTCCAGAGTAAGTATAAAAATCACCCCGATCGATTTCAATAATCCGATTTGTAACCTTATCTAAAAAATATCTATCGTGAGTGATTAATAAAAGAGCGCCATTTCTACGATTCAAATAACTTTGCAACCACTCTACCGAATCAGCATCTAAATGGTTTGTCGGCTCGTCCATTAATAATAAATCCGGCTCGGATAATAAAGCAGTGGCTAAAGCAATTCGCTTGCGATAACCGCCAGATAAAGTACCAATCTTGGCATCAAAATCCGTAATTCCTAACTGCGAAAGAATAATTTTTGCGTTGGTTTCCACTTCCCAAGCACCAATCATATCCATTCGCTGCGTTACTTCACCCAAACGCGATAAAAGTTGCGTATCTTCGGGATTTTTAGCTAATTTATCCGAAATATCTTCATATTCACGCACCAAATTCATTTGTTCGCCACTATCGGCAAATATCTGCTCCAAAACCGTGCGGCTTTCATCTAAATCTGGCTGTTGCGGTAAATATATAACCTTGGCACCGGGATTTACAATAATTTCACCGCCATCAATCGGTTCCATTCCGGCAATCATTTTCAATAATGTAGATTTACCGGAGCCGTTAGTACCAATTAAGCCAACTTTCTCGTCAGCATTCAAACTAAAAGAAGCATCTTTAAGAATTTCTTTGATGCCAAAATCTTTTTTGACAGATTGTAGCGTAATAACACCCATAGGATTTTAGATTTTGGGGTTTTGAATTTTTTATAAGGTGCAAGCACCATTTATTAAGATAGCTCAGGTATTTGAACGATTACAATTTTGTCTGGCTTTATCTTTTAGGAATGGGAGAGGGAGCAGTAGTCATAGATTAGCCTCACTGCGTGACGGCATTATGATAATTATTAGTTAATCAAGATAAGTCGTAGGTTGGGTTAAACGTTAGCAGAGCGTGTCCGCAAGGACATAGTGCAATCCAACCTACAATTCTAATGGCACAGTAATAGTGTTTCTCATTCATTTTGACGAAGCCCCCTTTTTAAGGGGGTTGGGGGATCTAAAAATGAGTTTAATTGCTTAACCGGTAGTATTGGATAAAATCTACCTTTATAAATAGTTAATGTATAACTAAAAACCGTAACGTAGCGACTAAGTAATCATACGTTACGGCTTATGAATATTTACGGGACAATTGAGTGATTGAAAACCGCCATACATTGTAATTTCAATGCTCAATGCCCGATTTAATTATCAATCGAACCTAATCGAATAAATCTAAGGGTAAATGCCCGTACATATGATTCATCCCACCTTCGGAACATGACTGACAAGAAACTAAAACCCCACGATGATGTCCCAAATAGGAATCTATGTAACACAAGCCATTTTTACCGTTCAGTTTAATGTAAACTGGGCCTTCAATGTTAGGTAAATTACTCGGAGGCTCGTAGCCTAATGCCCGCGAATAACTTTCCATCGCTTTTATTCCTTCTTCAGTAGTATCAGCAGAAATACCCAGAATCTGATAATCGCAAAGACTAGCAAGCAAAGTCAAAGCCCGACGGACTGAATTTTTTTGTGATGGCTTCAATTGGGCTGCAACATCAACGAAGTCATATTTACTCAATATTTTCTTAGCTTCTTCAACCGTAAGCTGGGTTTGGGGTTTGCTTGTCATAAGCGTAACTTCAATCTAATAGGGGTTTGCGTTGTATGGTGTAGAGCTTCTACTCTACCAAAAATTCACAGTCAGGATTAATCTTGTATGTTACTCAAATTAAATAAAAATGGCACGCTACTATTTGACTCATTGCCCATCACTAAAACTCTGGGCATTTGAGAGCCGCCTTTTCTCCAAGCTTCAATGGCTTCTTTTTGCAATACCAACTGTCCACCCTGCGCTTTCAAGGTTTCAGCCAAGAGTCTTTGAGCTTCGGCTTTACCTTTAGCGCGGTTAATCTCGGCTTGAGCTTCCTGCTCGGCTTCTGCTGCAACATAAACTGCTCTTTGCGAACGTTGTTCGGCAATTTGCTTTTCTTCTACAGCTCTAGCAAATTCCGGAGAAAAGGTTAAGTCAATGACGCTAGTATCTAAAATCATAACTCCATATTTCTCCAAACGCTCTCCTAATGCGTTATCAAAATCAGTTTTTAACTCTTTCCTTTTGGTAATTGCTTCTTCTACAGTTCTTCTGGCTGCGGCAATTTTAAAAGATTCCTGAGTTTGCGGTGCAATAATTTTCGAGACAATATTTTCTAAGCTGCCCTGTTTCCTTCTAATTTGCACAACTTCGGTAGAATCGATGCGAAAGTTGATGGCGAATTTTGCCGTTAATTCTTGCAAATCTTTAGTAGAACTTTGGGCGGGAATTTCATATTTCTGTACTGTTACATCATATACATCTACATTAGAAATAACCGGCGGCTTGAAGTGAATTCCTTCTAATAAAGCGCCATCTTGAGCTTTACCTAATATACTCAAAACTCCGGCTTCACCGGGATTAATAATTACAAATGCATTCAGGCTAAAAATAACAAGTAGTGATACCAAAACACCTGCAATTGCCGATTGCAATCCACCTAATTGTTGATTTTTCAATTGAATGCTCCTTTTATGTTATGAATTGCGGTTATCTTTGAAAAATAAATTATTTCTGGCTTCTTGATAACTGTTGAGAGTTAACTGTTAACTGTTAACTGATTTATGGTGTCCCAACTCAGAGTCGCAACATGGTAATATAAGTTCCCAGCATTTACCTTGATATTGTGGCTCAAGTACTTAAATCTAATCGGTTGCAAAAACAGCGTAGGGATTCAGCGCATCCTTTGAAACGCTTGCTTGACTACGGACATGATTATCGCAAAAAAATCTGGTTGGCGGTAGTTTGCTCCATTCTCAATCGGCTATTCGACTTGGCACCTCCAGTGTTAATCGGCTTTGCTGTTGATGTTGTTGTCAAGCAGCAAGATTCTATCATTGCCAGTTGGGGAATCACAGATATTTTTTGGCAATTTTTAATACTTTCTTTCTTAACGGTTGTTGTTTGGGTATTGGAATCGGTTTTTGAATACGCTTTAGAAACTCTATGGCGTAATTTAGCGCAAACTATTCAGCATGATTTACGTTTGGATGCCTACAAACATTTACAAAATTTAGAATTGGCTTACTTTGAAGAACGCAGTACTGGCGGTTTGATGTCTATTCTCAGCGATGATATCAACCAGCTAGAGCGCTTTTTGGATGTGGGAGCTAACGACATATTGCAAACTGCCACAACTATTATTATTCTCGGCGGTGCTTTCCTTATTTTAGCTCCTAATGTGGCATGGATGACCATGTTGCCGATTCCGTTTATTATTTGGGGTACTTTCGCTTATCAAGATTTATTAGAACCGCGTTATGCTGATGTTCGGGAAAAATTGAGTTTTCTTAATTCTCGTTTATCGAATAATTTAGGCGGTATTACTACTATTAAAAGTTTTACTGCCGAAGAATATGAAAGCAAGCGTTTAGAATCGGAAAGTGAAGCTTACCGAAAGAGTAATAGTAAAGCTATTAAACTTTCTGCTGCTTTTGTACCTTTGATTAGAATGTTAATTTTAATCGGGTTTACCGCGCTGTTATTATTTGGCGGCATGTCAGCAGTTAACGGTAACATGTCTGTAGGAACTTACAGCGTTTTAGTGTTTTTAACTCAAAGATTGCTTTGGCCTTTAACCAGGTTAGGACAAACCTTTGATTTATATCAACGAGCTATGGCTTCCACTAATCGCGTGCTGAATTTGCTGGATACTCCCATCACTATTAATCCCGGAAATACTGATTTACCAGTAGAAAAAGTACGCGGCGAAATCAATTTCCATAACATTACTTTTGCTTATAAAGATAGACAGCCAGTAATTAAAAATCTCTCCTTGGAGCTACCCGCAGGAAAAACTATTGCTATTGTCGGCTCTACAGGTTCGGGAAAAAGCACTTTAGTTAAATTATTGCTGCGGTTTTACGAAGTAACTTCTGGCAACATTACTGTTGATAATATTGATTTACAAAATATAAGTCTTCAAGATTTACGTCGCTGTATCGGTTTAGTTAGTCAAGACGTATTCTTATTTCACGGTACGGTAGCGGAAAATATCGCTTACGGAAGCTTCAATGCCAACGATAGAGAAATCATGAATGCTGCTAAAGTCGCAGAAGCCCATGAATTTATCATGCAGCTACCCCAAGGCTACGAGACAATTGTCGGCGAGCGCGGACAAAAATTATCCGGCGGGCAAAGACAAAGAATAGCCATCGCCAGAGCAATCTTGAAAAATCCGCCAATTTTGATATTAGACGAAGCAACATCAGCAGTTGATAACGAAACAGAAGCAGCGATCGCCCGCTCTTTAGAACGAATTACTGTAGATAGAACAACCATCGCCATAGCCCACCGTCTTTCTACGATTCGTAATTCAGACTGCATATATGTTTTAGAATACGGCGAAATTGTAGAATCGGGCACTCACGAAGAATTATTGGAACACAACGGCATCTACGCAAGTCTGTGGCGAGTACAGTCGGGGTTGAAGTCAGTTAACAGTTAACAGTGAGCAGTGAGCAGCGAACAGTTAACAGCGAACAGTTTAGAGTGTGTTATGGCTACCGAAAGCTTGAGAAAAAAATAAAAATATTGGAATTGCTGTAGCGCACCAACTAATCCTGTTACGCTCTAAGACAACCCAACATTTGTGTTGGGTTACGACACGACAATATAAATTTCGTTATGAATCCAACTTTGTTTTCTTGTCTAACCCAACCTACAAATCCACTGTTCACTGCTAACTGTTCACTGCTAACTGATAGTTCCTTCCGGACATGAAATAACTTGATGGAAACACTAATAATAGTTATAACAGTGTTTTAAGTTATATCATTATTTTTACTGATGAAAAATAATTATCATCCGAAGCCTCTTAGAGTTATATTGGCTTTTTTACTTACTTTTGGTAGTACGGTTTTTGCTGGCTTTTTAGCTTCTATATTCATTTCTAAGTCTTATTGGGGATATTATTTCAATCCCCCTGAATTACCTGAAAAAGTAAAAGAATTTGAGAAAATTCGTTCTATTACTCCCGTTTCAAGTATTAAAAGAAACAATGGAACTAGAATTTTTAAAATTGATACTTCCAACTCTTGTATTAAAGATATCCAGTCAGGTATTGAAAACCTCAAGAGCAGTTGCGGTACGGGAAAGTGTAATACAGAATATTGCGATAATAGCAGAGTTGTTTTATCTCTATCCGAAAGAGGAAAGCTGCCGAAAAAGACTTCTTATATTTCTCCGGATAAATTAAATTCTTTATATAAATATTTGGAATCCACCGAGCTATTATATGAGGGAGAAGCAGGATATAACGGCGAATTAATCGCAGATTCGGCTACCGGAGATTTAGTCTCTAAAGGTGATGGAAAGCGCCTCGAAGGTATAGTAATTGAAGCTGAAGATAAGAATAAGCAATCATATTTATTTATAGCAGTTAATGGCGGGCAAATTAGTAACGACCATTATCCATATTACGAATTTTTATTTGAGTTTACCAAAAATCAGTCAACTCCCAATTTGATTGCAAACAACCGTTTCTTTTACGAAATTGCGGGAGTTGAAGGAATTTTAGAATGGAGTTTTATCTGGATATTTTTTATTGCGATTGGTTTTATTCTTAGTATCCCAATCACAATTTTGCTCATTAACATAAAAGGGCATAAAAAACCGCAACAGCTATTGTTACCACCAAGCAGGGAAAACTTAGTTAACAGCGAGAATTAAAACTGAGAGTGTTTTCCTCTATCTGTAGTAGCGACATAATATAAATGCACGATAAAAGAAAGTTAGCGAAAAATTCTTTAGATTTTGACAAACAGCAGCAACAGTAATTAAGTTGCGATAACAATATCAGCTGATAACTAGCAAATATGAGATGATTGTCTTAAGTAGGTATTTAAAGATGCAATTATGTTTGCTAGTACTCAACCTGAGATACCCCAACCGAAATGGCTTCATCAGTTAGATAAATTCGTGAAAGCTCACCAGCAAAAATTGGCAGCGCTTTCCTGGGCACTTTGGCAACAAAATGGTGATAGTAAGGGTACCATCGGTATTGATTTACAACCAAAGCCGCATTTTGTATATTGCCCCAAAGAGGCAATTGAAAAATTTAACGATAATGTTGATAATAAGCTTCAGGAGATTTTAGGTTTGATAGAAAATCACAAACCTGAAGTTGAAGTTTTAATGATTGGTATCGGTAAAGAGCAAATTAAATTAGTTTATTTTGAACCAGAAACTCCACCACCTACTTGTTATCAGCAAGTAAATCAAGATATGGATGGGTTGATGGATGTTTTAGAAGAATTATTGGCTGAAGAAATAAGTGTTAAATAAAAATTGATAAGTTTGGCGTTGCTGAATCTGAGTATGGATTGTAATGTACGTAGATAGCGTTACTAGGTTTCCAACAGTCTGGAAGTAAGCAGCTTACCGCTATGCTTTATAATAAATAGCCGCTTTTATCTTGAATCGACGCTTAACCTGTCATTAACCATCACTGAGTTAAACAGTAATACTATTAACTTAGTATCAGTATTTCTAAAAAATTACTTAAAAATGAATCATCAAAGTAGTTTATACAACAATTAGTTAACAAGTACGTCGGGTAGGATATTGCTGTCAAAGTTAGGAAGAGTGAATTAATCAGAGGTTTGGGAGAATATTAGGAGTGGATGAACAACTTCAACAATTGATTGAGGAAGTGTCTCGTTACGAAGAAGGTACCCCACAAAGACAAAAAGCTTTAAATAAGTTGCTGATAATTGTTCAACAACTTCCTGGAATTTACAAATCTTACCATCAAGATTATTTAGAAGCTTTAAACAAAACATGGGATTGGTTTTGTCGGAGTATTGATAAATTTGAACCTAATCCCAATAAATCTTTGCAAGACAGTTTAGTAATATGGATTAATGGTTATTTAAAGTGGCGTGTAAAAGATATATACAATCCTCCTACTGATAAGCAGCCTACCGTTAGTTTAGATGAACCGATAATTAACGCAGAAGGGCAGAAAACTACCAGAAAAGACCAATTATCGGATTCTAAATATACACCAGATTCTTCAAATCGCAGTAACACTTTAGACCTGTTAGATGTAAAAATTGCTGACATTCAGAGAAATAAACGCCGAAAATTAGCAGAAGATATTACCCAATTCATCGAAGAAGATCCAACATGCGAATTAAGACGCTGTTGTACGAGAGTAAATGCAGAATGTAACTGTCAATTTCTAGCAAAGCAATTATTGCTGGCAAACCCGTCTCATAAAATTGCCGATATTGCCAGAGAATTAAATGTAAGCAACCAAACCATATATTCTCACTGGAGAAGAATATGCTTACCTCTACTTCAAAAAATTGGTGTGAACTTAAGGATTGATTAATGAATAGCGCGCAACCAAATTATTTACAGGTTTCTCTGGGGAAAGATGCTCATCAAAAGGCTGAAAATTTTGCAGCAGAGCAAGATTCTGTAGAAAAGGGCAAACAAGTATATTTAAATACTTTGGCAGTTTATGCCGTTAATAATTATTTAAAATGGTTGAAGGTGGAAACGGCGTTGCATCGAAGCGATAGCTGGGATTGGAGAATTAGGACATTTTTCGATGTAGCAGATTTAATGCTGGAAGATGTGGGAAAAATAGAGTGTCGTCCCCTGTTGCCCGGTGAGGATGCTGTGGTTTTGCCCCAAGAAGTAACCCAAGAGCGAATTGGTTATTTGGCTGTTAGGTTTTCAGAGCAGTTAGATTTTGTTGAAATACTAGGTTTTGCTCCTGCAAGAGCGATAATTGGACATTCAGAAGTAATTGAAATAAATAAACTGCAATCCCTTGATGTTTTGATTGACATCATAAATCAACGCAAAAGTTTGGTTAATTTATATCAGTGGTTTGAAGGAATATTTAATCGAGGTTGGCAATCTCCAGAATTAGTTTTTGCTGATGGTTTCAGAAGTCTAAAAATGCGCCATCGATACAGAAGCGCTGCTACTGTTACCCGTCAGGATAATAATTATGCAACAAATTCAATTAGCCGCGCCAAAGTGGTTGATGTTGGCAGGCAGATAATATTGTTAATAGAATTAACGCCAACAAACAGTGCAGTTTTTGATATCAGGTTGCGAGTTTATCCGGCTGAAGATACGGTTCATTTACCAAGCGATTTGCAGTTAACTATTTTTGATGAATCTGGCAATGCTTGTATGCAAGCTCAATCAGAAGCTGCTGATGATTGGATGCAGTTAGAGTTTGATTGCCAGCACGAAGAAAAATTTAGCGTAGAATTAAAGTTAGGAGCAGCAAGTATTGCTGAAGAGTTTGTAGTTTAAATAAAGTGACTTTATATTTATATTTAAGGTTTTGGATTATCTTCTTGTAATAAAAAATTGGGACAATTTTAGATTTAAATTTTTAGATTTGAGTTTTTAGATTTAAAGTTTTAGATTTAAAGTTTTAGATTTAAATTATCCCTAAAAAAGTTCAAGGCTTATTTTCAATCTAAAATCTGTCTGGAAAAAATTGAGGGGAAACATCTACCATCAACTTTTCGCAAAATCCAAAATTAATCAATTTATATATTATGGTAATTGTTAAACTTAAAATCAGGGAAAGTAAAGAAGGATTTCAGGTAGATTTAACTGCCAGAGAATTATACATTGAAACTGAAGGTTATCTACCTCCTCTACCACCCAAACTAGAAACATCTTTTAATAACTGGCAGCTAGCTTATCGCGATATTGATGCAGTGCGCTCGGTTTTTACTTCTACTCAAGTTCGTCTGACTCCTAAGAATATTATTAATCATTCCAGTGCCGAATATACAACCTCGGTAAAAGACAGTTTAAATCAATGGCTTAACTCTGGCGATTCAAAATGGTTGCCAGTGCGGGATAGATTAATTGCTATTGCCCAGCAATTGCATCACCGTAATGAAGAAATTCGCGTCATTATAGATGCAAAAGATGTTAAATTACGTCGTCTTCCTTGGCAAGAATGGAATTTATTTGAAGAACATTATCCCCAGGTAGAAATTGCTTTAAGTGCGGCAAAAAATACTTTTAAGCAAACGAAATATGCACTTCCGCAAAGCTCAAAAATTAGAGTACTAGTTGCTGTTGGTAGAAGCGACGGTATTAATACTCAAGAAGATTTAGAAGTAATTAAAGAGTTAGAACAACATGGTGCGGAAGTTGTCTGTTTGATACAGCCTAACCGTAAACAATTGTGTGAAGCTTTATGGGATGAGCGGGGATATCATATTTTTATATTTACAGGGCATAGCGGCAGTCAAGAAAACGGACATATCGGCTGGATTGAACTCAACGATACAGATAGTTTGAGTATCGAAGAATTCAAAGAAGCTTTGAAACAAGCTATAAATAAAGGATTGCAGTTAGCGATATTTAATTCTTGCGATGGTTTGGGGTTAGCTTCGCAATTAGCGCAGCTACATCTATCTCGCTGTATTGTGATGAGAGAGCCTGTACCAGATAAAGTTGCTGTAGAATTTTTAAAGTACTTTTTCCAAGAATTTACTCGCAATCAATCGCTTTCTACAGCTTTAAATAAAGCCCGCAAAAGGTTAGAACATTTCAATTTAGATTATCCCGGTGCAATTTGGCTGCCGACAATTTGTATTGCACCAAATATTAAATCATTAACTTGGCAATCGCTGAATGCAGAAAATACTCCTCAACCAGTAATTACTGAAAAACAAGATGAATCAAAACCGAATACAAATAAAAAATTCAATTTATTAGCTTCATTTGGCGTAATTGGTTTAGTTATTAGTTTTAGTGTTGTTATAGTTAATAATTTATTTTCCGAGTCTTCTAAGAAAGCATTAGTTAATGACTCACCAGTAACAACCGAAAATAAGAAATTACAATTTAATTCGATAAACGTTCCTTCAGGAAAATTTAGGTATGGAGGTAGCACTACCTGGGCACCTATTACTCAGTTATTTCACAAAAAAATTAATCAAGTTTATCCTCAATTTCAACTCGAATATAGGCAGCGGCAAAAAGAAGCTCCTGGTACCGGTACCGGCGTTCAAATGCTTTTAAATAAAGAAATAGATTTTTCACTGTCTTCTCGTAATTTAACTACTAACGAACGAGAAGAAGCTAAAAAACGAGGTTTTAACTTAAAAAAAGTTCCGATAGCTATTGATGCAATTGCAGTAGCTGTCAACCATAATTTAAATATTGATGAATTGACATTAAAAGAGCTAGAAGGAATTTATACCGGTGAAATTCGTAATTGGCAAGAATTAGGTGGCCCAAATTTACTAATAAAGCCCTATTCTCGAAGTCAAAAAGCAGGAGGGACTGTAGAATTTTTCTATGGTAATGTTTTAAGAGGCGAGAATTTTAGTAACAGTTTAGAAAATGTTCGCGATACAACGCAAGGTATTCGTAAAGTATCGCAAAATCCAGGAGGAATTTACTACGGCTCGGCTTCAGAAATTGTCAATCAATGCAGTGTAAAAGCTGTCAAGTTAGGAAATACAAAAGATAATATGATTGCTCCCTACAAACAACCATTAATTTCTCCTCCCGACTGCAAGCAAAAACCGAATCAAGTCGATATTGATAAGCTATCTAGCAACGATGAATATCCGATTACCAGAACATTATATATAATTTATAAGCACAGTAGTATTAATCCCGACCCCGATTTGAAAGAAGATTTTAAGTTAGCACAAGCTAAAAAAGCTGTTGAAGCTTACACTAAATTAATCAAAACAGATGAAGGAAAACAGCTTATAAAAGAAGCCGGTTTTCTGCCAGTTAATTAATGTTAATTACTAATGACCGAATATTTTAATTGAATGCAATTTCGCTGGGATTTTCTTGAATTTTCCTCTCTAATTTAAAAGAATTGAAAAATTGATTGGCATCTCCAGCTTTATGATTAGAAATATCTAATATATACAATCTTTGCCCAACTAAAAATAACCTGCTCTTAGCAATGATTTTCTGATTGTCATGTTGATATTCGACTTCTATACCCGGATATTTCCCCAATCTAATATTCTTTTGGTTAATAAACTTAACTTGGGCACCTAGAAAATATTTTAAAAATTGATGATAAACTTCACTAAGCGGTGAGTTACTCAAATCATTATTATAATCAACGTAACCAACTATATAAGAGCTTTTTTTCGTATCAGTATAATAAATAGTTATAGAATACTCTTCACTCTCGGAATTTAGATTAGTAACAGATGTACTAGGGACGAAAATAGAAAAATTCCCCTTGTTAGAATAAAATTTCTTCCATCCAGAAGTTGCTACTACAGAATTACCAGTATCTAGTTGGGAAAAAAGCGAGAAAAATTCAGCTTGCGCTGTCAATAATTGTGGGGGAGAAAATGCAATTGCTGTATTAAGCTTAAGAATATATGCCACTATTCCTAACCCAAGCATGATGAAGCTTACTGATAATCTATTCATATTGATGTCTCCTGTGATACTGGGAAAAAACTTGGCATAAATCCTAATACAGCTAAAATCAATTCAAATCACTACGATTATTAAAATTCACCTGTAGGATTTGTATTTACATATCAGCATATTTAGAATTTTTACGAAAAATCCCTAGAAATTAACCTATTAAACACTAAGTATCGTAAAGAAGAGTAATTCTTTAGTAATTGGTATTCTATCTAGAAAAAGTGTCAAAAGTTTTGCTGTACAATTATTAATACAGCTATTTACCAACATGTATTAATAATTTTCATATTGTCCTCTATTCCTTTTGTTCAAAGACTTTGTTAGCATACTCAGCAGTGAAGAAGTATACAGTTATAATCAAGAAATTGAACTTAGATTAGAGAATAAATTTATACAAAATATTAAATTTAATATCTTGCCCTATTTTTATAAAGCCCGAATACCACGGGAATCAAAATCCGAAGCTGATAACTAACGTCTGGCACCAGTGGAAAAACCCGATTTTTTCTGAGTTTCTTTAAGCTTGTTGAGAATAGCGCAGTTTATAAGATTTATTTCAAATCTTGCAGCAATCGTAAAAACCACCTTGGAATAAATTTTTAGTACTCCGCCACATAAGTAATAAGGAGTTAATCATTGTTCGTTATTTTTATTTATAAGCCATTAAGCGAACCTGAAAACCCTTCTAGTACGCCGAGGGCACAAAGGAAAAGAATATAGAGAACTAATTGGATTAATTATAAAGTTGATGTACCCCGTAAAATTAATCTGGTGGAGTACTTGTACTTCACCACAAAAGTTATGAGGGCACCGATTTAGTCCTCCTAAGAGGACTTTTGCTATGAGACAGGGGTTTTCAACCCCTGATGGATTGGATGCATAATTTACGAAATATGCACGAAATATGCACTTAATTAATCAATCAAACCTTCTTCTCTAGCTCTAATATGAGTAATAACCCGAAGATTTTTCCCTTGATGCTTTAATTCATCAACATTAATGTTCAAAACTTCTTGTAACTTGAACCAATAATGACGCACCATTCGCTCCGAAACACAGATATGTGCAGCAATTGCTTTATCTTGCAATCCTTCTTCAAATGCAAGATTAAGCAGTCTCAACCACTCTGGTTTTAGCTCTAATCCAGCGTTAATTGCTTTAATATCTTTAGTATGAGTCCATCCATGTAAAGTCCATTTAACTCTATTTAATGTTTCCTGAATAGAAAGACATTTATCTGCAACTACAAAACCCGATGGATGTCGATCAATTTCCGCTTTGATTCTTACCAAACTATTAATAAAAGTACTTTGTACAAGAATGTTACTATCGGGACATTTTTTTAATAATTCTTTAATCAACTGTATTCCGCTATTAATTTTGATTGTCTCCCCAATATCCCTTGCAACATAGATATCGGTTATCACCAAATCTGGCTTAACTATTGCAATTTGATGTAAAGCTTTTTCTACAGTTGTTGCAGTATAGATTTGAGCATCTGGGTAAAAGGAACTTAAAATCTCTAGCGTTGCATTCAAAAATATTTCGTAACTATCAATTAACAAAATTGTTGGTGATACTGTTGTTTGTAAATTTATGCTCATAGCTAATTTTCCAAATTGATATAACTTGTCTGCTGTAAATTTTTGTGCGAGTACCTATACAAGTTTGTGTCTGTATTAAATTACTGTAGATTATGTACTGTTGAAATTTTTTACTATCGCCAGATGCTTCCGGAGTTTACCAAATTCTTTCAGGTAAACAGAATCTACTCACTGATAGTAAAAGCAAAGCCATTGGAGTACTAGAAAGCATTTACCTGAATTACCGACTGCCCCAAATATATATTTTCTGTAAAATATTTGCTGATGCTATGTTTTCTGTACATCCTCACTTAAACTCTGCTTATTTTATAATATAACTCGGTAATTATGCTTTATATAGCTATATATGATTCATTGTACATTAAGTTTCAGTAAAAATCCGTAAAACTCCGAAAAACTCCTTTAATTAGACGTATTGACGGTATATCAAGTATTTAGAGCTTTCGGTTTTCAAGGGTTTGGGCAAGCTATTTAAGTTTTTATACCTTTAACTTCTATATAAACAGCAGAATGTCTCACCGGCAATAAAATAATTTGAGTAATTTAATATAGGCGATCGCGCCGTGTAATTAGGAGTGTAACGGAGTATGAGGAAACAATATTTTCTCTAATAAAAAACACGCAGGAAGAAATTTGATTTCGACCTGCGTGTTATTTATGCTTTATATTTTATGCAATAAGTATTTTAAGTGAAATAGGACTTATGCACTTGCTAACAATTTCTCATGGCTTAAGATGTGCTTCCCTCCGATAAATACTTAGAAACGGTAACCAAGCCCAATACCAAAACCTGCATCAGCGTCATCATCTAAAGGAACGATTAAATCACCGAAAGCTACTACATTAGTAGCAATTTCGGTTTCTGCACCTGCATTCAAAAACGCAGTAGAATCGCCGCTACCGAAAGTTAAGCCAGCACCGGCGTAAGCATTCGCTTTGTCGCCGATAGGTAAATCGTATGTAACAGCAGGCTGGAAAAATGTTTCAGTATCGCCATTACCATCTATCACGGCTATGCTACCGCGCACGGAAATAGGTAATTTAGGATAATCATATCGTCCGTAAACGCCAAGGCTACTGATTCCGCTTCCAGTCTGGAAACTACCACCAACGTAATGTCCTTCCAAACCCTTTTCAGACTGTGCGCTAGCAGACAAAGCAGAGACAAAAGTTACAGCACAAGCAATGGAGGAGATAGCAGAAATTTTTGCCGCAGACTTAAAAAACTGACGCATGATATCACCTATGTATAAACACTAACTAATCGTAAGATTTATTCGGATTTCAAAAGATTCGAGCAAAAGATATTGCCACAGAAGTTTTTACTCCGAGTGTTTAGAATATTAGCTCAGTATTTTTTCTAGTGTCGGTATGGAAAATAACTTATGAGACATATTTTTTTGATTCTTAAATCATCTAACTAAAAGGCTTTACTTGAGTATTAGTACTCCGCCACATAAGTTATAAAGGGTACTAACTTAGTCCTCTTAAGAGGACTTTTGCTATGAGACAGGGGTTTTCAACCCCTGACGGATTAGATGCACAGCCCGCTTTCATTAATGCGGTGGAAACAATTTCTAAGTAATCTAAAGATTTGAAAGTAAGCAAGCTGTAAATAAAAAATAGCACTAGGCTAAGAAAGATTCTTAACTAAGTGCTAATTTTATTTTATTTAGGTAGATTAAACAAAAGCCTCTGAAATACTCGTTTTACGCAAATGTAAAGTCGCTAGTAGTATCAAAGCTACTATTAACAGATGCAATTATGTCATCACCAAAAGCAATCAAGTTTGTAAAGCTATTTTGGATGAACGAATAATCATCGAGACTGCCGGTAAGTTGGATTTTATCCTCACCCGATACAAAGTCTTCTATTATTGCCACATCACCAAAACCAGCATCTGCATAAAATACATGATGGTTTTCTCCAAGGATAAATGTGTCTGCTCCGGCTCCTCCTGTCAGATTATCGATTCCGCCAAAACCATTAATAATATTATCTTGAGCATTTCCAGTAATCTTGTCATCTTGAGAGGTACCGATAACGTTTACAAAGTTAATAACTGTACGATGAAGACTACCAACCCCAGGAATGTTATTAATCTGCAAGCATTCTTCGGCTAAGTTAACATCTATAGAAACAGGACTTCCGGCGCTAGAAGCATCTATAGTATTAGCTTGGTTTTCGTCGCCAATAATTGTTTCAACTCTGACAAGTTCGTCGGTACCTAAACCGCCACCTTTTTCAATAGTTCCACCAGGTAAAAGGGTAATTGCTTCACCTAAGCCTGTATAATCAACTGTATCGTAATCATTAACTCCACCGTCATCACCGTTAATTGTATCGTTACCAGCGCTGCCACCAAAGTAATCGTTGCCACCGCCACCGATAAGGATATTATCTTCAGAGTTACCGATGATGCTATCGTCTTGAGTAGTACCAATAACGTTTACAAAGTTTTTGACAGTGAAAGTTACGTCACCCAAACCGGGGATGTTCTCTACTGTTAACCTTTCATGAGACAAATCAATATCGAAAGACGTGACTCCACTTGTACCTGTAGAGCCATCGATTGTATTAGCTTGTCCATTCGCTCCAATGATAGTTTCTATATTTAAAAGTTGGTCTGTACCTAAATGACCTTTGTCAACTATACCAGCAGCTTCTAGGGTAATCGCTTGATGTAAATGACTGTAATCGGCAGTATCTTTACCTTTACCTCCATCTAAAACGTCATGACCTTGACTACCTAAAAGAATATCGTTGCCGTTCTGACCTTTGAGTACGTCATTACCTCTACCACCATTTAATAAGTCATTACCATTACCTCCATTCAAAGTGTCATGATCTTGACCACCTTTAAGAGTATCGTTTCCGTTGCCACCTTTTAGTAAATCGTTACCCTTACCGCCTTTAAGAGTATCGTTGCCGTTACCACCTAAAAGAACATCATTACCTTTACCACCTTTGAGTAAGTCGTTACCGTTACCGCCTTTGAGAGTATCGCTACCCTTACCGCCTTCAAGAGTATCTCTACCGTTACCACCTTTTAGTAAATCATTACCTTTACCACCTTTGAGTAAGTCGTTACCGTCACCACCTTCGAGAGTATCGCTACCTTTGCCGCCTTCAAGAGTATCTCTACCGTTACCACCTTTTAGTAAATCATTACCTTTACCACCTTTAAGCAGGTCCTTACCGTTGCCACCTTCGAGAGTATCTTTACCTTTACCGCCTAAAAGAACATCGCTACCATTTCCACCTTTTAGTAAGTCGTTACCTTTCCCACCTACCAGTAAATCGTGACCTCCGCCACCTTTGAGAGTATCGTTACCACCTTTACCAAAGATGAAATCTCTTCCATTAGTACCAGTCAATTTATCGCTTTTTGGTGTACCATTAAATAACATATTAATTGTCAATCCTTATAGAATAGGTTGGCTGAACGATTCGCTGGATTTCTCAGGTCGTAGCGAATCGTTATTTTTTAACAAAATCTGACGAGCGCCAAAGATTGAAGCTCTGTTTCAAATGCTTCAATAAAATTTAAGGCAATATTAATAGGTTAAATTTCGCAACTTTAACAGCGATATTTATATTGCGCTGAAACTTAGCTGCGTAATTTTCCCCTATTAAAGAAAAATAATTATATGTAATTATTCCTATCGCCACACAGTGGCAGTCCTCAAATGTTACATTCAATTATTTGTATATTGAATGGCAGACAATTCATAGTGAAGCGACTATCGCATCCCTATAAAAACTATTAACTTGAAGATAGAGAATAGGTTGTCTAGAAGACTTGCGAAAGTTCTTTTTCGCTCTTTTCGTCTAGTTATCTGCATCCTAACCTAAAAAATTTTGATGGCAATGTATTACGTAGAACCTTCACCATTTCTTTAAACTCCGAATTACTCCGAATTACGTGTAAACTCCAAATTAGAAGGTAGAATAGAATGGCGACATCATAATTTTTAGCAAAATGTTCCCAAGTGATTTTTTGACTGAAATGGCGCATAATCAAGAACTTTCTCGCGATCAGGAGGAAGTTTTTTTACTGCGAATGGGGAAAGGTCAAAGCTACGAAGAAATTGCCTCGGAATTGGGTACTTCTGCGGATGCTTGTCTAAAAAGGATGGGACAAGTTTATAAGAAGTTCAATGTTAGCGGTAGTAGTAGAGGTAAAGAAAATCGTCTGCGAATCTTTTTAAGCAACAAATGGGAGCAGTTGAAAGCTGAGGCAGCACCGGAAGATAACTCGCAGCCGTTATTGATAAATAGTCAGCAGGCAACAGTTTTTGATTCTAAGGATGTAGAAAATCAGATATCTCCGATTCTGCAAAACTTACCAGCAAGGGAATACGCAACTTTTGTTGGACGCGATCGCGAAGTTGCGAGGTTGATGGAACTACTAAGTTACGGACATTCCGCTCATTTAATTAGTGTTGATGGTATTGGTGGTGTAGGCAAAACTACAATGGTAGTAGAAGTAGCCTACCGTTGTTTAAAAGCAAGTTGCAATATAAATTTAAATACTGCTGGTAATTTACCTGTTTTTGAAGCCATAATCTTTACATCTGCCAAGCAAAATCATCTTACCTGCATCGGACTTTTACCGCGACTAATTTATCAACGTACCTTGCGCGATATATGTCGGGAAATCGCTCGTATGTTTGAGTTTACCCAAATTAATAATTTATCTTTGTCAGAACAAATAGAAATTATTCGTCATAAACTTTCCCAGACAAGAACTTTATTAATAGTTGATAATTTAGAAACCATTGAAGACAAAGAAGAAGTTCTTTCTTTTCTCTACGATTTACCGCCAACAGTTAAAGTTATTATTACTACCCGCGAACAGACATTATTTGTACCGATAAAACTCAATTCCTTACCAAAAGAACATAGTTTACGATTAATTCAACACGAAGCCAAAGAAAAGGGTATTAATTTAACCAGCGCCCAATCTCAGGAAATTTACGAAGCAGTCAGCGGCATACCCGCAGCAATGATTTATGCGATTGGACAAATGACTGCTGGTTATTTATTTTATGATGTATTGCGATTAATTAAACATCCTGAAGGTGATATTGCTCGTTTTTGCTTTACTGCTTCAGTAAATCCGATCAGAAACTCGCCGCCTTATTATCTATTAATGGCTTTAACTCTGTTTGTAGGTTCGGCAAGTAGGGAAACTTTAGACAATGTAACTTTTGAAAAGCCAGATCCAATTGTAGTATCGCAAGGATTGGTAAAGTTGCAACAACTTTCTTTGATTTGTCAACAACAAGGGCGTTATAGTTTAGCAGCCCTAACTCGCGAATACGCTTGGGCAGAATTGATTGCAAATGCAGAATTTGCTCAACAATTGCGCCAGCGTTGGGTTAATTGGTATCTGAAATTTTCCGAATCATTCGGGAATTTAGATTGGAAAGAGTGGAATACTAACTATGAAAATTTTGAAGTCGAATGGAAAAACCTGCAAGCAGTTTTTGAATGGTGTATTGCAAATAATCGATATTCTGATGTCAAAACCTTTTGGAATTCTATTAAAGAGTACATTTTCATACGTGGTTATTGGGACGAACACTTAGAATGGAGCGGTTGGTTAATTAAAGCTGCTAAAAAAGAAAATGATTATTCTACAGCAGTATTAGCTATGTGCGATCGCGCCATAACTTTGGTGAGAATACGTCAGCTACCTCAGTTACAAGAAGCACAGCAAATATTACAAGAAAGTTGGGATTTGCGACACTATCAAACTGCAAGTTTTGAATTAAAGTTAGCTGCAAATATGGTGATTTTGCACGTGCATCTCAAAGAGTTGCAGCAAGCCCAAGAATGGTTAGAAGTCAAAAAACAGCTTTTAGAAAAAGCCAGTTTAGATGAGTCAGAATATCAGGGGCAGCAAGTCCAAAATTTGTACTACCAAGGACAAATTTTTTATCGCAAAGGAGATTATCAGCAAGCACAAATAATTTTTGAGGAAGCATTATTTAAAGCAGAGGAAATTGAATGGCACAAAGCAATTGCAGCTATTGATAACTGGTTGGCAGATATTGCAATAATAAATGGTGATTTGGCAGAAGCACGAAGATTACTAGAATATAGCTTACCAATGGCGCAAAGACATAAAGATAAGCGAATTATTGCTTTTCATAAAGCAACATTTGCCAAACTTGAAAAAACATGTGGTAATCAGTTTCAAGCTCATCGTTTAGCAAAAGAAGCAATTGAAAGTTTTGAAAGCTTAAAAATGAGTACCGAAGCAAAAGACATGTATGCCTTGCTGGCGAAATAAGGAATTGGAAATTAGGCATTGGATATTTTAATTATCATTTATGATTAATAGCTCCATGCCAATTACCCATTACCTATTTTCACCCGGAGGGTGTGGATCATCAATTACCAATTACCTAATATAGTGCTGGGAATGATTGGTAAATCAGCACAACCAGCAGGATTAGTATCTATAGGAATATCGGCACAAGCAGCGGCATGAAGAGATATATTATCCAAAATATTAAATCCGAAAAACTCTTCAAATAAAGCTTGAGTTGTACTAAAAGCTCGCTGGTGAATTAAAGAACTTGCTCGATTTTGTTCGTCATAAATAGCAGAGCAGTGGTTTAAAATATAACCGAAAAGGTAGTAGCAATCTTTGATATATTGGATTAAATTTACTTCCATATGAGCGTGCCAAACTGTATCAATTTCTGGGGTAGGAACTAATCCCGTAGCAGGATAAACCGACTTGAGATACAAGAACAATTTGTAGCGATTAATTGCTACTTGCGTCCTTTCGATTGTCCATCCATGTTTAAACATCACTTTTTTGGCAACAATCTCGAAATCTAAATTGTTCACCCTATCAAAAAAAGCTACAATTTTCATTGGTTTTATGATTTCAATAACAATATGAATGTGATGATTTTAATGGAATAATCATCTCCTATTTATACATCAGTTCTGTTAGGGGTATTTTACGAAAAAAAGAGTATCTTTTATCACTTTTTTTCTGGATTAACTCGAAATTATTGATAAATTTCAGTTTTATGTACTTTTTAAGTCTAATTTAGTAATCGTGTCATAAACCCGGTTTCTTGCTTGCAACATAATGAGATAATTATGCTTTCACGAGTAGAAACCAAGTTTCTTTTTACTAATAGTGCGTCACGGCAATATTTAATTCTCAATTGTAGGATGCTGTGACGGTGACGAACAATCATCACATCATAACGATAAAAGTGATATTACCGTCACGCATCTATTAATATCTATTTCATCTGCGCCAAAATGATATTATCCCTTTAAAAATTTCAGGAATGTAAAGCATAAAGTTATTGGTGCGTCACGGCAACATTTAATTCTCAAGTTTCTCTCAAAGTTATTTGAGCCATGACAGCACCTTACAATTAAACAATCATAGGAATATTCGCTACTTTCTTAATCGGCTTTGCTACCATCTTCATTCCTGCGGGTGTGGCTAAAGTTAAGCCGCGACGCACGGGTTTTAACGGACGTTTATCGATTCTCGATACTTCATATTGCGATAAAATCGTTGCTAAAACTAGCTTCATTTCATGCATTGCAAACGCTAAGCCGATACAGCGACGATTTCCGCCACCAAAGGGGAAGAATTCATATGGTGAAAATTGTCTTTCTAAAAATCTTTCTGGTTTAAACTGTTTTGGTTGTGGGTAAACTTCTTCGCGGTAATGTGCTAAATAAATACTAGGAATTATCCAAGTTCCTTGTGGTAATTTATAGCCAGCAATTTGCATGTTCGTCGATGTAATTCTAGGAGTAGCACTCGGAACAATAGGATAAATACGCAAAGTTTCTTGACAAACTGCTGTCAAATAAGGCAACTTAGCAACTGCGTTGGGTTCTGGATTTTCGCCTAAATCATTTAATTCCTGAAGTAGTTTTTCGCGTACTTCTGGGAAATAATCAACCCAATAAAAAGCCCAAGTCAAAGCAGAAGCAGTAGTTTCATGTCCAGCAAATAGCAGCGTCATTAACTCATCGCGTAATTCTTGATTAGACATTGCTCCACCATCTTCATAACGCGCAGACATCATTAAACTTAAAATATCTTCACGATTTTGGTTGGATTCAGCACGACGCTGCTCAATTAGATCGTAAATTAAATCATCAATTTGCTTGCGTAAGTGTAAAACTCTACCCCAGGGACTCCATTTACCCCAATCCTTTTGTAAAACCGGGAAAAACATACCGGCAGACAACAAAGGAGAACTCAAATAATCCAATAGCGAAGAAATTTTTACACGAATTTCCTCCAAGCGGTTTCCTTCATCCAAACCAAAAACCGCTCGTAAAATTACGCTTAAGGTAATTTCCTGCATCGACTCGCGGATATTGAAAGGCTTCCCCGTCTGCCATTGATCGCTTACCTGCTGCGCGATTTCGCAGATAGTCATACCATAAGCCCGCATCCTATCACCATGAAAAGGAGGAGTCAATAACTTACGCTGTCGCTGGTGGCGATCGCCATGTAATAGCAACACAGAATTATCCCCAACCAAAAACCTCAAAATCCGGCTTCCCCTACCAGTTTCTAAAGAATTAGTATCGGCAGTAAAAATCTGTTGCAGCGCTTCAGGTTGACCAAAATAAACCGTACTACTACCATCTTTTTGAGGAAGACTAAAAGTATCCCCATAAAGTTGAGCGTTTTGTTCGAGGTATTGAAAAGGTTGAAAAATAAACTTCATCCGCCGTAGGAATATAGGCATTTCAACCGCTGGTGGTAGATTGTAAGTTGATGTCATGATTACTTGGGGTTTACATACTTCTTTATATTGTGACGAAAAAATTAGGATTAGGAATTGGGCATTGGGCATTGATAATTGTCTCCCCATTTCCGCTTCTTCTCTTCATTTCTTGCCTCTGCGCTCTCCGCGTCTCTGCGGTTTTTTTTAATCAGCAATCTTCCGGTTTTTAAAAATAATTTAACACTCATATGCATCTTTATACATAAAAGTCAATACCGCTTTGGGCAATCATAATATTTAAAAAACATATAAAATAATAAGCGCATTTGCGTAAAATCGCTTACAAACAAAGATATATGTATACAGCAATATTCAAAGGTGCATAAATTATATTTGATTAAAATTTGATGCTGGTCTAACTTTAATAGATTTCAGATATGTTGACTTATCTGTATAAAAATATGAAACAACTTAGAAAAAACAATTATTGGCAGTTTGTCATACGCAGTTTAGCGCGTTTCGGTTTGAGTGCATTGCTTGGTATTGTCTTGGTGGGTGAATCAATAAGTGCTGTACCGAAAAGCGTAGGAGTAGAGATAGCGCAACAGGGTATTACTGACAATAAAGAGGTACTTCGTGTAGAGGCACAAAGGTTGTCTATTGAGGGGATGCAATTACTTAAACAGGGAACATTGCAATCGCTTAAGCAAGCTATCAATAAATGGGAGAAAGCACTTTCTTTATGGCAGAAGGTAGAGGATAAAAAATGGCAGAGCAGCATTATGCTTGGTATTGGTCGTATTTACGACGATTTAGGAGATAAGCAGCAATCACGGAAGTTGTACGAACAAGCATTACAAATAAATCGCTTAACTGGCGATAAAAGTGAACGAGCAACAATTTTAAATAATCTTGGTAAAGTCCACAACGATTTAGGAAACAGAAAAGAGGCACTTAAATCCTATAATCAAGTTTTACAAATCTTACCTTTAAATGGCTCAATTGAAGATGAAGCTCAAAAAGCAACAACTCTAAGTAATATTGGTTTTGTTTACAAGGATTTAGGAGATTTTCAGCAAGCACTCAAATTCTATAATCAAGCATTACCTCTAATGCAGATAGTTAAAGATAAAAGTGGGGAAGCAAAAACTCTTAATAATATTGGTGGCGCTCACCATTCACTAGAGGATAAGCAAAAAGCGCTTGAATTTTACAATCAAGCGTTATCTTTAAGCCAAGAAGTTAAAGATAAGAATGCTGAAGCAGCAACTCTTAATAATATTGGTTTTGTTTACAAAGATTTAGGAGATTTTCAGAAAGCACTTGAAAAACTAAATCAAGCATTACGTCTAAGAAAAGAAATAGGGGATAAAAGCGGAGAAGCAATAACTCGTAATAATCTTGGTACCGTCTACTTTCTTTTAGGAGACAACAAGCAAGCTCTTGAATTCTATAAGCAAGCATTACCTTTAAACCGCTTAGTTGAGGATAAAAATGGAGAAGCAAAAACCCTTCACAACATTGCTAAAACACACCGAGATAACGGCAATCTCCAACAAGCCCTCACCAACAGCAAAGCGGCAGTAGATATCATCGAAAATCTCCGCACCAAAGTAGATAGCAACGAATTACGTACATCCTACTTCGCCACCGTACAGGATATCTACAAACTCTACATCGATATTTTGATGCAGCTACATAAACAAAATCCATCAAAAGCATACGACGCTCAAGCACTCCATGCCAGCGAAAAATCTCGCGCTAGGGGACTTTTAGAACTATTAACCGAAGCAAATGCCGATATCCGTAAAGGTGTAAATCCAGAACTAGTAGCCCAGGAAAAGCGGTTGCAGCAATTAATAAATTCTAAAGAGAAACTACGGCTTAAAACACTCAGCAATAAAAATAAAAGTGATGATTTAATTTCAAAGGCTGCTGCACAAAGATTCAAAAATCAAGTTCAAAACCACATCAACGAACTCAATCAATTAAAAGCCAAAATCAAAACCACCAGCCCTAAATACGCTCAACTTAAATATCCCCAGCCTCTCAACTTAGGCAAAATTCAACAGCAATTAGATAAAGACACCGTACTGTTGCAATATTCCTTGGGTGAAAAACGCAGCTATCTATGGAAAGTAACTCCCGATTCTCTCGATAGTTACGAATTACCAAAAAGCGAACAAATAGAAACAGCAGCCAAAAAGTTAAGAAATCTTCTACAAGATCCATCTACTCTAAGTCGTTCGATAGAAGAAACTAATAAAGCTGCTACCGAACTTAGTAAACTTATCCTCGCACCAGTCGCGAATAAACTTGGTAAAAAACGCTTGGTAATTGTTGGTGATGATGCTTTGCAATATATTCCGTTTGCTGCACTTGCCGATTTAAATTTACAACCTGCCAGGGATTCAAAATCCCTGGCTAATAGCGAAAGTCCTCTCAAGAGGACTAAGAATTTACTTGTTTCAAAAGAGAATACATCAAAACTACTGTTGTCTTCAGTCCGTTTCAACGGACTTCAGCTATTAGACTGGGGTTTGCAACCCCAGGCGGGTAAGATGCTCGCGAAAAGTTCAAAATCCAAATCCCCGCAAGATAATTCAAACTACCAACCATTATTAATTAACCACGAAATAGTTCATCTACCATCAGCATCAACCATCGACATTCTCCGAAAAGAAACCGCACAACGTCCAACTGCATCTAAAACTTTAGCAGTACTTGCAGATCCAGTTTTTTGCAAAGATTATCAACCAGCTACTGGTAAACCCTGTAATGACACAAACATTGACATTGATATAGAAGCTCCTCAAAGTTCGTCCAGAAGCATCGACTTTGAGAAAATCGATTCACTTCCACATACCCGTAAAGAAGCCAAAGAAATTCTCAAACTAGTATCTCCAGCAAATAGCCTAAAAGCCTTTGACTTCAATGCTAACTACAATTGGGCTACTCAAAAACAGCTTAGCA
This sequence comes from Rivularia sp. MS3, assembly GCA_019192545.1. Taxonomy (GTDB): domain Bacteria; phylum Cyanobacteriota; class Cyanobacteriia; order Cyanobacteriales; family Nostocaceae; genus Rivularia. Next base: position 95,593 of record JAHCMI010000028.1, read on the forward strand.
ATTATCGTTATCTGCATTTCGCAACCCACGGTTTTGTTGATACCGAAAACCCTGAGTTATCAGGAATCGTGCTGTCATTATTCGATAAACAAGGTAATTCGCAGAAAGAAGGTTTTCTAAGGTTACACGAATTATTTAACCTCGACTTTCCCGCCGAGTTAGTAGTGTTAAGCGCCTGTCAAACCGGATTAGGTAAAGAAGTCAAAGGTGAAGGATTGGTCGGATTGACAAGAGGACTAATGTATGCAGGTGCTGAAAGAGTTGTGTTGTCGTTATGGAATGTTAAAGATGATTCAACTTCGTTGTTAATGCGTCAGTTTTATCAAGAAATGTTGCAGCAAGGAAAATCACCATCTAGCGCATTAAGAGAAGCACAGATAAAAATGTGGCAAACCCAAAAATGGCGAAATCCATATTACTGGGCTGCTTTTACCATTCAGGGTGAGTGGAAATAGAAGGTTTGTAGTAGGGACTTCAGTCCTCTGACTAGGGGCTAAAGCCCCAGACCTTTCAACGCGAACAAAAGAACTATATTCTCTGTTTAGAGCTATTTA
>JAHCMI010000029.1 GCA_019192545.1 Rivularia sp. MS3
TATAAACAAACCGATAGAATAAAAATTCGCCCTATAAGGACGAGGCTTTAAACCTCAAATTTTCGGTAAATTCGGACGGGTAAAGATGCCTTATTAACCATACCTTGCAGTATTAACCGCGAGGTGCAGTTTAATTTGCAACAAAGCATTACCCTCGCCATAAATAGGGCTTGCTGAGAAAGTTTTTTTGACAAGGGCATGGAGCAGGGAGAAAACAAGATGAAAATTGCCCGAAGCGGTTAAAACTAAGCAACCGCAGCGAATAATGACGGTAAATATTTTTGTTTAGTTACTTAATAAGACTTATGCAAACGCTATGTAATCACCTATTACGAGGCATAGCGAATCTCCGCTGTTTAAATCTTGAATAATTAATAATTTCATCAACTTTGGACAAACATTAGGTACTACTTCTCTGAGCATTAATGCTTATTTGTTAGTCTTTCATGACATTTTAGGTGGCTATAAAGTCCTGGAAGACTATTTTGAGACCCAAAAGTCAAGATATTATGACATTTAGATCCCCAGATGGCTTGATAATTCGTAGTTGAGACAAAAAAGTCATCTTTACCCCCTTGATCCCAACCAAGGGGTTGTAGTTAATATGATTAACAAGTAATTCACTTCTCGCATTAATACTTATGAATAGTATTAGTAAAACTTTTATATAGGCATAAAAGTTGTTAGAGAAGAAGTTATAAAAGGTCAAGGTGAAAAATCTTAGTTTTACTACAAAAAAGATTGTTTAGTCTTGAACCCCATATTTATCCGGCGATATTCCGACTGGGAATAAAGCCAAATAAAATTGAAAATTTGGCATAAACCTAACAATTCCATAGAAAAAGATTTGGGATAGATGTAGTTTAGACCGACCTCACCTTAATCAAAAGAAATTTCTTCAATTTTACTTTAGGAGGTCTTGATTCATGGCAAAAGAACGCCCACCGTTAGAAGAAATGACATTGCGGCAACTGCGTAAAGTTGCAAGCGTTTACGGCATATCTCGTTATAGCCGGATGCGTAAATCTCAATTACTCGCAGCAGTTCAAGAAGCACAGAGTAACAAATTATCCAGACAGTCAGAACGTTCATTGGAGGCACAGGAAACAGTGGAAGCAGCAAAATTCGAGTTAGGGCAAGAAGATAAGACTGGTGGTACCCTTGCTTCAGTTGATGAGGGACTTGCTGATTTGCCTAATGGTTATGGTGAAAGCCGTATCGTATTAATGCCTCGCGATCCACAATGGGCTTATGCTTACTGGGATGTTTCCAACGAGCATAAAGAAGAGTTACGCAGACAAGGCGGACAGCAGCTGGCGTTAAGAATTTATGATGTTACCGACATCGACTTAAATAACCAAAGTGCCCATAGTCTTCAAGAATATCCTTCTGATGAAATGGCGCGGGAATGGTATTTACCAATTCCGGTTAGCGATCGCGATTATATAATCGACATCGGTTATCGTTGTGCTGACGGTCGTTGGTTGGTATTAGCTCGCAGCGCTAGAGTACACGTTCCTCCCGTGTATCCTTCTGATTGGATTGAAGATGTCTTCATTACTGTTGACTTTGAAGAAGATTTACGCGGTGTAACTAAGTACGAATTAGTACCACCTGCGAAGAAAACCCCAGAAACCGCAGCAAATGGTAACGGAAATGCCATTTACGAGCAAATTTTTGGTATGGCTGAATCCGCTGAAGCAATGCGGGTAGCGGGTTCTATCTTCGGTTCCCAGCACCACGTACCTGGTTCAATGGCTCCAGAACAAGCAATCAGTTCTTACATTTTCCCATCTGGCGTTGGTATGTGGGCGCTGCCTACAGCATCCGGTGTCAACATGTCTGGTGTTGGCATGGGTGCATCTCAACCTCCAGAACGTCCTCGCAAATTCTGGTTGATTGCTGATGCTGAGTTGATTGTTTACGGTGCTACCGAACCCGATGCTACTGTTACAATCGGCGATCGCGAAATCAAATTGAATCCGGATGGTACATTCCGCTTCCAAATGTCCTTCCAAGATGGTTTGATTGATTATCCAATTAAAGCAGTTGCAGTTGACGGCGAACAAACCCGTTCGATTCAGATGAAGTTCACTCGTGAAACTCCATCACGGAATACTAATACCAAGGATGAAGCTGTTTTAGAATGGTTTTCCTAAACTTGAGATTCTTGAACGATGAAGTTTTGAATTAACTCGAATTCATATCAGTTATCTCCTCGTAAAATTATTTCGAGGAGATTTTTTTATGTGAGATAAAATGCAGCGACTAATAACAATACACAGTTATCCTAGATAAGTTTATAGCAGCTTGCTATTCGAGCCAGATATCCCAAAGCCACCCTATCTGCTCCGGACATCCCTTGCTTACTAAAGAAAGAGAAAGAGGCTCAGGTAAAACTTTATTAGTTAATTCTATAGATATGTTTAACAAAAATTTAATCGGATTATTATTAATAATTGCAGGTGTATTTTTCTTCCGTTCTTATGGGCGGAATAATACTAATCTACCAGAATTAACTCAAAAACCATCAATAGTTACGCAAGATGATAATATTTCAGAAGAGAATAGCTTGCAAAAGAAGATACCCGATCGAGTAGGAAAACAAGCTTCAGTTAATTGTCCCGGAAGAGATAATAATTTCAGCATTGATTTCTTCAAAACGAATAATTTAGGTGAAAAATTTGATAAAGGAATTAACCACGTAATTATTTTTAATCCGAAATCACCAAAATTAGACTTTAAGGTAAATGTTGGTTTAGCTCATAACATCTACGCTAAAACCGAGAGTGGTAAATTACGTAAACAATACGTTCCTAAATTATTCGGCGAAATAATCGGTGATGACAATGCTTTATTGAATGGCAAACAGCCGATAGCTGCTATTAATGCCGATTATATAGATACTGAGGATAAGCCGCAGGGCTTAAATATTTCTAGAGGAATTGAATATTCGGGAGACTTTAAAAATAGACGTTCTTCTTTCGGTATATCAGGAGGAAAACCGAGTCAGCGTCAAGCTACTATTGCCAAAGGTAGAAGAAATAGAGATATTCTTAACTACAATATAGTTGGAGGTAACGGTAGATTTTATCGTAACGGAAAGTTTATAGATATTTGTAATGCTTTAGGGGAATTTGCTTGCAAGCGAGCTATTAATCGCTCGATGGCTGCAACAACAAGTAAAGGTTATGTAATTTTATTAGTAAATGATAGTAGAGCTAATTCTAATATTAGAATTTCTGAAGTTAATAGAGAGCTTTTACCAGATAAGTTTGATGATGTCTTAGAAGGAATTGCTCGAAATAACTGTTTGGGAAAAATACAAGAAGGAATACTGTTTGATGGAGGAGAATCCCCCGGATTATTTTACGACGGTAAAACCTATGTCGAAAATTTTGGCGCAATTGGTTCGGTATTTTTAATTTATAAGAAGTAGCGAATTGGGCATGGGGCATTGGGCATTGGTAATAGCTAACTCCTAACTCATAACTCCTAACTCCTAACTCCTAACTCATAACTCATAACTCCTAACTCATAACTCCTAACTCATAACTCATAACTCCTAACTCCTAACTCCTAACTCCTAACTCATAACTCCTAACTCCTAACTCCTAACTCCTTATAAGTCTTTGGGAAGATAAGCACGATACCAGCAAACGGTAGGCTGGAGTAATAGCTTAAATTCTACAATATGACACCTAACGAAATTGCGGATACTCTTGCGGATTTATTTGGTACATCTGCGGTAAAAGCCTTGGCACCTGGTTCTTGGCAAGTTGAAACTTCTAGTTTTCGACTATTGATACTGCTCAGCGAAGACCAAACTTGGTTGCGAGTGTTGTTACCGATTATGCCAGCACAACAAGCACAACCGTTTTTACAACAGTTTTTTGAAGCTAATTTTGATGATACTCAACAAGTACGCTATGCCATGCACCAAGATGTATTATGGGGAGTATTTCAGCACAGTTGCGCGAGCTTAGTTGTGGAAGATTTGCGCGATGCGATTGCGAGATTAATTTCTCTTTACGAAGTCGGCGTGAATGATGCTTTCAGCCGTTTAACTGAAACCAAGATTAAGGAAATTATTCTAGCTTCTAAACAGCAAGGAAAGTCTTTAGAAGCCACTATGCAAAATCTTGAGCGGTTTTATGCTGAAGGTTTAATGGGTGAAATGGAAGAAAGCCCCGAATCGCGAGAAAAAGTTTTGACTGCTTGGCGAAGACAGTTAGAAAGACTTTGGAACGAACAGTGAGCAGTGAACAGTGAGCAGTTAACAGTGAACAGTGAGCAGTTAACAGTGAGCAGTGAACAGTTAACAGTGAGCAGTGAACAAGTTAGCAGTAAGCAGCTATGTAATTAATAAACCTTAGTGTTTTACGATAATTGGTAACTGATGATCCACACCCGAGCGGTGAACAACTGATAACTGATTATGGATATTGTCGAAATTTTAAAAGAAGATTATCAACGTTTTCCCGAAAATCAAACCTATAGCGTCTATGCTGAAGACGTTTATTTTAAAGATCCCATGAATGAATTTAATGGGGTTAAGCGCTATAAGTTGATGATTAAGTTTATTGAAACTTTTTTCATGAAAACCCAAATGGATCTACATGATATCCGTAGGGAAGGGGACACTATTAAAACTGAGTGGACGCTTAATTGGAATACACCTCTACCCTGGAAGCCGCGAATTTCTATTCCGGGATGGAGCCAATTAGGGCTTAATTCTGATGATTTGATAGTTTCTCACGTAGATTATTGGAAATGTTCCCGATTTGATGTACTCAAACAGCATTTCTTCCCCTTAAAAAGTACATAATGAATATATGTAAATAAATGTAAAAGCTTCTCAGGAAACAGAGATTATTCATGCGCGTAATTTTAATGACGGGTAAAGGTGGTGTAGGCAAAACTTCGGTTGCTGCTGCTACGGGACTTCGTTGTGCTGAATTAGGTTATCGCACTTTAGTTTTAAGTACAGATCCAGCCCATTCTTTAGCTGATAGTTTTGATATGGAACTTGGGCATGAGCCACAAGAGGTTCGTCCAAATTTGTGGGGTGCAGAATTGGATGCGCTCTTGGAGCTTGAAGGGAATTGGGGTGCTGTTAAACGCTACATCACTCAAGTTTTACAGGCTAGAGGATTAGAAGGAGTACAAGCCGAAGAATTAGCAATTTTACCGGGAATGGATGAAATTTTCGGTTTGGTAAGAATGAAGCGTCACTATGACGAAGGTATATATGATGTTTTAATTATTGACTCCGCACCTACCGGTACGGCGTTACGGTTATTGAGTTTACCAGAGGTTAGCGGCTGGTATATGCGGCGTTTCTATAAGCCTTTTCAGAATATTTCGGTGGCGTTACGTCCTTTGGTAGAACCGATTTTTAAACCCATAGCTGGCTTTTCATTACCGGATAAAGAGGTAATGGACGCACCTTATGAATTTTACGAGCAAATTGAAGCCTTAGAAAGGGTATTAACTGACAATACTCAAACCTCGGTTCGTTTGATTGCCAATCCAGAGAAAATGGTAATTAAAGAATCTCTCCGCGCTCATGCTTACTTAAGTTTGTACAATGTCGCCACAGATTTAGTAGTAGCAAATCGGATTATTCCACAAGAAGTTCAAGACCCATTTTTCAAAAGATGGAAGGATAATCAAGAGCAATATCGTCAAGAACTTCATGAAAATTTTCACCCTTTACCAGTCAAAGAAGTTCCACTTTACTCTGAAGAAATGTGTGGTTTAGAAGCTTTAGAAAGACTAAAAGAAACACTTTACAAAGACGAAGACCCAACTCAGGTTTACTACAAAGAAAATACAATTCGAGTCGTTCAAAACAAAAATCAATATAGTCTGGAACTTTACTTGCCTGGCATTCCAAAAGACCAGGTGAATTTAAGCAAGAGTGGAGATGAATTGAATATTACCATTGGCAACCATCGCCGCAATCTAGTACTTCCACAAGCCTTAGCGGCACTTCAACCATCTGGGGCCAAGATGGAAGACGATTATTTGAAAATTCGCTTTTCGGAAGTTGTAAACGCATAATTATGAATCTACGAGGTGGGATTATACCCACCTTTAATTTTTATATATATCTAAATAGATTCTATTTTTCATATAAAGAAGTTAATAGTATCCCGAATAAATTAAACTTTGAAAAAAATAAGCCAGTATTCCTACTGAAGACATTATGTTTTGTAATAATTCACAATATTTTTAGATTTAGGAATAACACTAGCTAGCTTTTTTTAAATGAATTTATCTCAGGGAAAGGAATTTTCTATAAAGATTGAATCAGACAATTTACTATTACGTATTACAAACTGTATCTGTGGTTCATCAGAATTAACAGAAAAATTGACAACAATAGCAAAAGAAGTACGCTTGTTTCTCGCTACAGATCGGGTAATGATTTATAAGTTTCATGCTGATGGTAGCGGTCAAGTTGTTGCTGAATCAATTAACAATGATATATTACCATCTTTATGGGGACTAAATTTTCCAGCAGATGATATTCCCGCTCATGTTCGGGAAATGCTTGTTAAATCGCGGGTACATTCTATTGTTAATGTCGAAACTGGACAAATTGGTAAAAGTCCGGTTTATGAAACAGAAACCGGAGAAACTATTTTAGAAAATATTTCTTATCGCAGTGCAGACGAATGTCATCTAGAGTATCTAACTGCAATGGGGGTAAAGTCTTCTGTTGTAACACCAATTTTTCATCAACAGCAGCTTTGGGGATTATTAGTATCCCATTATGCTCAACCATATTCGGTGTCCGAACAACAGTTAGCAGCAATGCAAATGATTGTAAATCAACTATCAGTAGCCATTGCTCAAGACATTCTTCTTACTCAAGCACGCGAACAAATTAAAAGAGAAAGTATTGTTAGTAATATCTCGAATTTACTACATTCATCTAAAGACATTCCATTACAAATCGCTTTAGAAAAAACGGTTGCTGCGTTTCAAGGCTGTGGTGGCAGGCTTTGTCTTAAAAATCAAGCTTTTAAAAGTTTAAATGAGTGCCTGGAATCTAAGAGTAATTCCATCCAAATTTATACTAATGGTCAGCAACCAACAGTACCAGACTCAGCACAATGTACGTTAATGGAGGAGTACAGCGTATGGTATGAATACTATAAATATAATACTTACAACGTTTGGGCAATTTCCGATATTTATCAAATCCCTAGCTTGCGAAATTTACAACCTGCTTTTCAAAACACAAAAATTCGCAGCATTTTGATGATTCCCCTCGAACATCATCAGCAATTACTCGGTTACTTAAGCATTTTTCGAGAAGAAACAGATACAGAAACCTTTTGGGCTGGACAATTTGATGCAGATAAAAGGCAAACCTATCCCCGAAAATCCTTTGAGCTATGGCGAGAATCAAAAACCGCACAAGTACGTCAGTGGACAAAAGAAGAGATAGAATTAGCAGAAAAATTAGCAACCCAATTTTCTACAGCTATTCATCAATACGACTTACACCAGCAACTACAAGCCTTTAATACTAATTTAGAAACACAAGTAAAACAGCGTACAGACGCATTGCAGCAATCAGCCAAACAACGCAAAATATTATTTGAAATAGTTACGAAAATTCGCGAATCTTTAGATTTAGAAGTTGTGTTTAAAACTACAACTCAACAATTATGTCAAGCTTTACAAGCTGATAGAGTTGCAGTATATCGTTTTAATTCCGATTGGAGTGGTGAATTTATTGCCGAGTTTGTCAATGAAGGCTGGGTAAAGTTAGTAAGTTCAGATATTAAAACAATTTGGCGAGACACTTATTTACAAGAAACTCAAGGTGGAAGCTATCGCTTTAATAAAAGCACTGTAATAGACGATATTTATCAAGCTGGTTACGCCGATTGCCATATAGAAATTTTAGAACAATTTCAAGCAAGAGCATACGCTGTCGCACCAATTTTTAGAGGAGAACAACTTTGGGGTTTGCTGGCAGCTTATCAAAATTCTGCACCACGGCATTGGAAAGCGTTAGAGATAAAATTGTTATGTGAAACTGCTACTCAGTTCGGCGTAGCAATTCAGCAATCAGAATTACTGACTCAAACAAAACAGCAAGCAATTAGCTTAGAAAAAGCAAGCGAACAACAACGTTTATTGTTTAACCTTGTTGCTAAGATGCGGAAATCTCTGGATTTGAATACAATTTTTCAAATCACAACAAAAGAACTGCGTCGGATTCTAAATACCCATCGAGTCGGTGTATATCGTTTCGATACAGATTCAGAATATAACTATGGTGTGTTTATTGCTGAAGATATTGCTAAAGGTATTGATTCGGCTTTAGCAGTCAAAATAAAAGATAAGTGTTTTGCAGAAAATTACGTTAATAAGTATCGTTATGGAAGAATTAGTGTAGTTACTGATGTTCGCAATGCAGGTTTAAAGGATTGTCATATTGCAATCTTAGAAGAATTTCAAGTTACAGCAAATATAATAGCTCCAGTCATGAAAGGTGAAGAACTTTGGGGGTTATTATGCATTCATCAATGTGACAAACCTCGTGAATGGAAAACTTCAGAAATTCAATTTGTAACTCAAGTTGCAATTCAACTTTCTATCGCATTAGAACAAGCAGATTTGCTCGCTCAAAGTAGATCGCAAACCGAAGAAATAAAAACAACATTAGTTAATTTAAGAAAAGCACAAGCACAATTAGTTCAAAGCGAAAAAATGTCATCTCTGGGGCAGTTAGTAGCGGGAATCGCACACGAAATCAATAACCCAGTTAATTTTATTTATGGCAATATCAATCATATTCATCAATATGCAGAAGATTTACTCGGCATTTTAGAACTTTATCAACAAAGCTGTGACGGAAATAATTGCGAAATTGAAGAACGAGCAGAAGAAATTGATTTAGAATTTTTAGTTGATGATTTACCGAAGATGCTGTCTTCAATGAAAATCGGAGCTTCGCGGATTCGCGAAATTGTTTTATCATTACGCAATTTTTCCCGACTTGACGAAGCAGATTTAAAAGCTGCTGACATTCACGAAGGTATTGAGAGTACGTTATTAATTTTGCAATACCGTTTAAAAGCAAAACCAAATAGTCTTGGTGTTGAATTAATCAAAGAATACGGCGAATTGCCAGAAGTGGAATGTTATGCCGGACAGTTAAATCAAGTATTAATGAATGTTTTTAGCAATGCAATTGATGCATTAGAAGAAGGAGTAAGTACCGGCTTTTGGGAAGTAGAAGCAGACAATAATCAATCGGGAATCCCTAAAATTAGGATTTGTACTCATATTAGTGAAGACAAAAATAGAATTGTTATTCGTATTGCTGACAACGGGCTAGGAATGACTGAAACAGTGATGAACCGAATGTTTGACCCATTTTTTACTACGAAACCAGTAGGTAAAGGTACTGGTTTGGGATTGTCAATTAGCTATCAGATAATAGTTGATAAACATGGTGGCATTTTTAACTGCAAATCTTTACCTAGAAAAGGCACCGAGTTTTCTATTGAAATTCCAGTTAAGCAAAGTAAATAAATGGAATGGGAATTGGGCATTGGGCATTGGGCATTGGTAATTGATGATTATGCTCTCACACTTTGTTTTTAACCTGCTACCTGATGAATTCACCATGCCCTATGCCCTATTCACCATGCCCTATACTAATTCCTCAACTGCACCGGCATTGCTAAATAAGTCATTTTTATTCCTCCAACGGGAGAAAAGATTACAGGAGCTAAATTATTATTTAACTGCATCATAATTTCTGCTGAAGGCAATGCTTTTAATCCTTCCATCAAATATTTAATATTAAAAGCAATATCAATATCATCTCCTAATATTTGGGCTGGCATGGATTCCATTCCACTACCAATTTCTTGAGTTTCTACTGACAAAGTAATTTCTTGAGATTCACTGTCAATACTAAGTTTGGCAATATTGTTTTTTTGATCGGCAAGTACGGCTATTCTTTCTAATGCGCCGATAAGTTGTTTTCGATCCAAAGTTAATTCTCGTTCAAAGCCCGACGGTATTAATTGACGGTAAGCTGGATATTGCCCTTCTAAAGTTCTGCTGGTTAAACGCTGATTTTGCCATTCAAATACTACTTGCCCTCCATCGAAATACATTGCTACCGGCTCATCTTCTGTTGAACTATGAGCTAACATTCTTTCTAATTCTCGTAGAGCCTTGCTTGGTAAAGTTACCTGTACCGAATCGGGTTGCTCGTCATCATCATTTAAATTCTCGTTTGTAGTTTCTACCACTGCTAAACGATGTCCGTCAGTAGCTGCAAATTCTAAAGCGTCTTGTTTAACCGTTAAATGAACTCCTGTAAGCACCTGTTTGGTTTCATCGGCACTCGTAGCAAATAAAGAACCTCCTAAGCCCTCGATTAATGCACTCGCAGGCAGGTGAATTGCTTTATCATTTTCAGTTACGGGTAGCTCCGGAAATTCTTCGGCACCCATTGCTCGTACTTCATAGCGTCCGCTTTTTGGCTTTAAGGTAACAGTCAAGCCTTCTCCTACATGTTGGTTGTCTTTATCTGTAGATTCATCATCAAGGGTAATTTCTCCTTCTGGTAAACGAGAAACTATATCGTTAAGTAGCTTTGCTGGAAGCGTGATGGTTCCTGCTTCTAAAACCTCAGCTTTGAATGTAGTGCGGATTCCCAAGCTTAAATCAAAAGCTGTTAAGCTAACTTGACCATTTGCAGCATCTGCCTGTAGAAGCACGTTGGCAAGTATAGGATGAGTTGGACGAGGAGGAACAGCACGAGAAGTCAGTGACAGATGGGTGTTTAAATCGCTTTGATTGCAAACTATTTTCATAATTTTTTGAGATGCTGCTTTATATGAATAAATATAAGCGAACATAGTACATGCAACAAAAATGACCTATGGATTAAGCCCGAAATTGTACATTTATAGTCAAATAAATATTATTCCTATTCAAGCAGCTATCCTTGTGGAAACTGTGGAAAAATCACGGCAGCCTGTCGCAAAAAGGTCTTACAAAGTTATATTTGTGGAAAAACCTGTGGAAAAACTACTACTTTTTCCACAGGTTTCTCATATTTTATAACTTTTTCCACAACTGAATTAAAAGTTTTCCACAAGAGAATGTTCGAGCTTTCACGGGTATAGGATTAACTTCTATTTAGAATTGCTCATACCGATGCGATCGCCTAATTGACGCAGGGTTTGCCCTAAGCTATGGTCGGTTTGCTTTAATTGGGCAATTTTTTCACAACTGTATATCACAGTAGTATGGTCTTTGCCACCAAATTCTTCACCGATTCTAGGCAAACTTAAATCTGTATGTTGTCTCATCAGAAACATGCCTATTTGTCGCGCCCAGCTAATTTCTCGTCGTCGCGAATTACTTTTGAGGTCTTCAATAGAAACATTAAATGTATCGGCTACTATGCTTAAAATTGCTACCGGAGTTGCTTCTACCTTTTCGGCTTGCGGTTCTAAAACCGAACTAATATTTTCTACCGTCATCGGCAAACCCCAAATAGAAATATATGCCATTGCTCTAATTAAGGCTCCTTCTAATTCCCGAATATTAGAAGTGTAGTTAGAAGCAATATACTCTATGACATCTTTAGGCAAATTTAGATTTTCATATTCTGCCTTTTTTTGCAAAATAGCCATTCTAGTTTCTAAATCTGGTGCCTGGATATCGGCAATTAAACCCATAGAGAAACGTGAAGACAATCTTTCTTGAAGACGAGGTATTTGATTCGGAGGACGATCTGATGCGATAACTACTTGTTTACCTTCTTGGTATAAGGTGTTGAAAGTATGGAAAAATTCCTCCTGAGTCGATTCTTTACCTTCAATAAACTGAATATCATCTACTAATAATACATCTGCTGCTCTGTAATGTTCTTGAAGGCTTTGTCTGCTATCATTCCGAATGGCACTGATTACGTCATTAGTAAACTGTTCGGTAGAAACATAAAAGATTTTTGCTGAAGGGAAAATTTCTAAGCGATAATTACCTATAGCCTGCATTAAGTGGGTTTTTCCCAATCCTACACCACCATACAAAAACAGAGGATTAAATTCCTTGCCAGGAGATTCCGCTACCGCTAAAGAAGCAGCATGAGCTAAGCGATTGTTTGCACCAACTACAAAACGGGAAAATACATATTTTAAATTCAATATCGATGTTTTTTGTCCGTTTTTACCGATATTACTCGGAATGTTTGTTACTGGAGGCAATTCAACCTTCGCTTCACCTTCTTTATTAACTGCATTATCACCGCTTGCCACCGTAAAATAAATACCTACTGGATGACCAAGAATATCCTGGACTACCGACGCAATAGTTTTTATGTAATACTTTTGTAACCAATTGCGAGCAAAGGGATTCGGAGTACGAATTACCAAACAGTTATTTTCCAATTTTTCGGCGATCGCTGTTTTTATCCAAGTTTCAAAGGTGGGACGCGAAAGTTCTAACTGTAAGCGTTCCAGTACTTGAGACCATAAATTTTCTATCTTGTCAGACATTATTAACCACCGCCAGTAGGTAATCGTCGTTTGGAAAAGATATTAAAAATAAGTAGCTATGCCGAAAATATGAAATTACCGGCCTTTCTAACCCACACAAGTTTTATGTTGTAATTGGGCACGCAGAATTCATCCAGTAGGCAATATCCTACCATTCACGCAATCACACGGAGAAATAAAATCACATGAACAAGGAAGATATATTATTAATTTCGAGTAAAATTTATACAAAAAACTTGATAAAAAGCCTTTGGGCAAAGAATTTGGTCTTAGCTTTTTTTGTTACCACGAGCGCCGGTTTAATTAGCAGTTGCTCTTTACCCGGTCAGATTATAGGTGGTAGAAACAATCGGGAAGCGGCTCAGGCCCAAAGAAAAGACGATAATGTTGCTAAAATTGCTCCGCCTCCCATCTTTAAAAATTCAAGAGACCCTAATTTTGTGGTTTCTGTCGTCCAAGAAGTAGGCCCGGCAGTAGTCCGTATTGATACATCTAAAACAGTAAGTTCTCGCGTTCCAGACCAATTTAACGACCCGTTTTTTCGGAGATTTTTTGGCAGTAGAATCCCAGTAGAACCTAGAGAAAGGCAGCAACGAGGAAATGGTTCTGGGTTCATTATCAGTTCTAATGGTGAAATATTAACCAATGCTCACGTAGTAGACGGTGCCGACCGAGTAACAGTTGAATTAAAGGATGGTCGTAAATTTAACGGTCAAGTATTAGGTGAAGACCCGGTAACAGATGTTGCCGTGATTAAAATTGATGCTGATAATTTACCAACCGTTCCTTTAGGAGACTCAGAAAGTCTACAGCCAGGAGAAGCAGTGATTGCCATCGGCAATCCTTTGGGTTTAAACTACACCGTAACTTCCGGAATTATCAGCGCTACAGGTCGTTCCAGCAGCGATATTGGAGCTTCAGATAAGCGAGTTGATTACATTCAAACCGATGCTGCAATCAACCCCGGTAATTCTGGCGGCCCTTTATTAAGCGCTCGGGGAAGAGTTATAGGAATGAATACCGCTATTATTCGAGGCGCTCAAGGTTTAGGATTTGCCATTCCTGTAAATACGGTTAAAAGAATTTCTGAGCAATTAATATCTAAAGGTAGGGTAGATCACCCTTATTTAGGAATTCAGATGGTAACGCTCACACCTGATGTAAAAGAAAAGTTAAACAGCGAAATCGGAAATCCGAATATTTCTGGCGATAAAGGAGTTTTATTAATCCGGATTATGCGCGGTTCCCCAGCATCTCAAGGTGGATTAAAAGCAGGGGATGTTATTGTCAGTATTAATAACCAATCTGTTACACGTAACGAAGACGTACAGAAAATAGTTGAAAATAGTAAAATTGGTCAGCCCTTAAAGTTAAAGGTAGAGCGTAACGGACGTACAGTAAACTTAACAGTTAGACCTGCACCTTTACCAGCAGCTAACCGTAATTGAGATGTAAAGAGATGGAGAGATGGGGAGAAATAGTTATGAGTTATGATAATTTCAACCTTTGACCTTTGACCTTTAACCTATTTAATATATATGCCTAAAAAACTTTCAATCATTGAGCTAGGTAATCCTATTTTGCGGCAAAAAGCCGAATCCGTAGCCAATATTCAAGAACAAAGCATTCAAAAGCTGATTGATGATTTACTGATAACAGTTATGGATGCTAATGGAGTTGGTATTGCAGCACCACAAGTAGCTCAAAGCTATCGAGTTTTTATTGTTGCTTCTCGTCCGAATCTTAGATATCCTAATGCTCCTTTAATGGAACCTACAGCAATGATTAATCCTCGAATTATTGATTGTTCCGATGAAATGGTTAAAGGCTGGGAAGGTTGTTTGAGTATTCCAGGAATTAGAGGCTTAGTTCCGAGATATCGAAGTATTAAAGTTGAATACACCGATAGATATGGTAATTTAATTCATCAAGAACTAACGGAATTTGTTGCTCGTATTTTCCAGCACGAATACGACCATTTTGAAGGTTTGGTATTTTTAGATCGAGTTGAAAGCACTTTAGATATTGCAACCGAGCAGGAATATCAAAATTTGATATTTAATAAACTATAAATTTGTTTAGTAAAATTAACTATATAGCGCTAAGGTAAGGTTAAAGGTTAAAGGGCAAAGGGCAAAGGTTAAAGGTTTAATAATCATAATTTTTAACCTTTATTAATTTCCTAAAATGTCCTAACTATAGGAATCCGTTTTGATTTTTGAATTAAATTAAGTATCTGTAGGGTGCGTTATGGCTTTAGCCTAACGCATCGTAACCTATACATGATGGTGCGTTGCGCTACGCGACAACACACCCTACGTGTTTTTCAATAATCAAATAGTGATCCTATATATTACGTAGAGCTATATAATCCAACCAAATATTACAATTAACTAAGAAACAGAAACCCGACTTTAAGACATAAAAAGTCGGGTTTCTTGGATGTGTGTGTAAGAGAGTAAGAGATTCACTTATTCTTCAGGATTCTGATATCGCTTGTATACTTCCATTGCAGCTAGATAACATTCATCGGCTTTTTGCAAATTTTCATTATGCTCCCCTTTAATACGCTGCTTGTAAGCATTACCCAAATTATATTGAGTCATTGCCCATTGTTGGGGAACTAGATTTGCCTGATACACTTCTAAGGCACAATTGTAAGATAGTATCGCTATTTCAATGTTTTCTGACTTGTCACCAGCAACGCGATCGCAATAGACATTGCCCAAATTATATTGGATTGTCGCCCATTGATACGGAAATACCGAACGTTGATATACTTCAAGTGCGGCGAAATAGTGTTGAATTGCGATTTCCAAGTTTTCTGCTACATCTCCTCTTTGACGAGTTTTATAAGCCGTACCCAAATTATTTTGAGTCATTGCCCAATCTTCAGGAAAGATATCGCGTTGATAAACTTCTAATGCATCTTCATAACACTTAATGCCTTCATCCAAGTTATCCGCTTCATCCCCTGTAATCCTCTCAACCAAGGCATTTCCGAGATTATTTTGAGTTCCAGCCCATTCTTCAGGATACTTATCCCGATTAAAATAGCTCAATGCAACCTGATAACCTTTAATAGCTATTTCTAAGTTATCCGCTTTATTACCAAGGGAGAACTGTTGAATTAATACACTAAAATTTACAATATCGACTAAGACACTATGAACTATTGACGGTTGAGCTTTCTCTACAGTCTCCTTTACCCAATCTTCTATAACTTGGGCAAAATGCGTATTTAATTTATCTAAATTCGCAGCCAGTAGAGGATATACAACTTTTGCGTTGCCATTAGTTTTGGAAATAGTCCGCAATACTTCACCCAAAAAATCTAAATAATGTTGGGAAGATTTAGCCGGTGGTAAAGAATTTTTGATTCCTTTGGCTAAAGGCTTAGCAATACTTTGTAGAAATTCTGAAGCTTTTTGCTCTCCGATTTCTGCCATTATTCCCGCAACTTGGGCTAAAGTCAAAACGAATTGCGTATCAATTAAATCTTGATTTTTACGCAATATTTCTGCTTCGGCTCCACTAGGGCAGCTCATTAACGTTTCAATCAATTCCAAATAAGCACAAGGGCGCTCCGATTCTTCAGAATCAAACGTTTTAGCAGCCTGTGCCAGCATACCTTTTAAATCATTAGCTAAATTTCGTAAAAACTTAGCTGTTTCAACCGCACCCTGTTCTTCCGCTTTGATGGCTATTTGTTCCATCACCATAATTAAATCTTCATCAACCAATTTTGCATTGGCTTTTAAGATTACAAATTCCTCTCCACTAGCACAATCCAAAAGCTCTTTAATTAGAGCAACATACTCTTGCAGACGGCGTTCATCCATTAGGGTGAATCTCCGTAATTTTTAAGCTAATTTTTACACTTCCTACCCCGAAAGTAATCGATATAAATACCTTAATTCAGTCCTTTGATACATTTGTTGCTACTTTATGTAGATGACATAACGATATGAACTAGATGGGAGTGATATTAAACATGGGGGCAAGGAGACAAGGAGACAAGGAGAAAATAATTATTAACTCATAACTATTCCAAATTCCGAATTCAAAACTGCCGCTTCACTTCTAAAATGAAGATAGAATTTGTTGAGATTTGTATATTTAAGAGTTAATGTCCAATGGCTCCTGCCGTTTTAGTCGAAAATTTAAAGAAGCGCTACGGCACAACTGAAGCCGTGAAAAATATCTCCTTCAAAGTTGAACAAGGAGAAATTTTTGGTTTACTAGGCCCCAATGGCGCTGGAAAAACTACTACTTTGCGTGCTTTGTGTACTCTGATTACACCGGATGCAGGTAAAATTGAAATTTCTGGTATTTCAGCAATAGATAATCCAAGAGAAGCCAGAAAACGTCTTGGCTATGTTGCTCAGGAGGTAGCCCCAGATAAGGTGCTTACCGGAAGAGAATTATTACAGCTTCAAGCAGCGCTTTACCATATACCTGTAAAAGTTACGAAAGAACGTATTGATACAGTTTTAGAATTACTTGGTTTACAAGAATACGCAAATAAAAAAACTGGTACCTATTCTGGTGGTTTACTTAAACGCTTGGATTTAGCTGCGGGATTGCTGCACGCACCGACTGTACTAGTGTTAGACGAACCAACTGCGGGGCTTGATATCGAGAGTCGTTTTGTAGTTTGGGAATTTTTAAGAAAGCTGCGAGAAGCAGGTACTACAGTATTAATTACTAGCCACTATTTGGAAGAAATTGACGCTTTAGCCGATAGAGTTGCAATTATAGATCGCGGTGAGGTAATTGCGACAGGAACACCATCACAATTAAAAGATAAAGTAGGGGGAGATAGAGTCACCCTGCGTATTCGCGAGTTTACTTCAGATGATGAAGCTCAAAAAGCCAAAAGTTTGCTAACTTCTTTGCCTTTTGTTCAAGAAGTAATTATCAATGGCGCTCAAGGTAATTCATTAAATTTGGTAGTTAGTCAGCAAAATGATGCTTTGATTACCATCCAAAAAGCCTTAAACGATGCAGGTTTGCCAACTTTCGGCATTGCTCAATCTCGTCCCAGTTTAGATGACGTATATTTAGCAGCAACAGGGCGTACTTTGATGGATGCCGAATTAGCTGCCGTAGGTACCAGAGATATGAAAGCTGAAAAGAAACAAAGTATGAAATAGGGTTGGAGGTAATTGGTAATAGTTAATAGGGTATAGGGCATTGGGCATTGCTACTTGCTACTCGCTACTTGCTACTCGCTACTCGCTACTCGCTACTCACTGCTCACTGCTCACTGTTAACTGTTAACTCCCAACTTCTAACTCTTTAATCTAAAATCCACAATCTAAAATCTAAAATTATCATGAGTGGTACTGTTTTTTCTTCCGAGTCGGATATTAAATTAGAGCAAATTGCATCGCCACAACTATATAGCGATGCTAACCAAAGTGCTTTTGGCGAATTAGTTCAAGAAACTTTAGCATTGACTCGTCGTCTATTTATCCAGTTACAGCGTCGCCCTTCTACTTTAGTCGCTAGCATTATTCAACCTGTAATGTGGCTGGTATTATTTGGCGCGCTGTTTCAAAATGCACCCAAAGGAATTTTCGGCAATACAACAAATTACGGTCAGTTTTTAACTGCTGGAATCATAGTTTTTACTGCGTTTGCTGGAGCGCTTAATGCTGGTTTGCCAGTAATGTTTGACAGAGAATTTGGCTTCTTAAATCGATTATTAGTTGCTCCTTTAGCCTCGCGTTTTTCTATTGTTTTTGCTTCAGCAATCTTTATTGTCAGTCAAACTTTGTTGCAAGCAGCAATAATTGTGATTGCTGCATCGTTTTTAGGTGCGGGTATCCCGAATGCAGCAGGCTTGAGCGCGATCGCTTTAATAGTTTTTCTTTTGGCTTTGGGCGTAACGGCTCTTTCATTAGGCTTAG
Organism: Rivularia sp. MS3; assembly: GCA_019192545.1. Classification (GTDB taxonomy): domain Bacteria; phylum Cyanobacteriota; class Cyanobacteriia; order Cyanobacteriales; family Nostocaceae; genus Rivularia. The sequence continues at coordinate 18,470 of JAHCMI010000029.1, forward strand.
CTTTTGCCTTACCGGGACATATAGAATTAATCGCGGTAATTTTTGTAACTAATTTACCACTATTGTTTGCTAGTACGGCTTTGGCTCCCCTATCATTCATGCCCAAGTGGTTGCAGGTTGTAGCGGCACTCAATCCTTTGAGCTATGCAATCGAACCTATTCGTTATTTGTATACTCACCAAAACTGGGGATTTAATAGTGTAGTTATGCAGGCTTTTTGGGGTGATGTAACTTTTGGTGGAGCAATCTTAGTATTATCCGGCTTCGCCCTTGTAGCATTATTAAGCATTCAATCCCGCTTACGCCGTACTCTTGCGTAAAATAGAAGCATTCATTGCAATCACAAAAGGGGAAAAACTGATGAAAATCTCGATTTCACAACTGAGTAAATTAGTAGCTACAAGCTTTGCTGGAATTGGCATTGCTTTGATAATTGCACCATCGGCAAGCTTGGCTCAACAAAATCAAGATGTTAGCGTACCATCGAGCTATCAAAACGATGTCTTAGATACAAAACGAGGCGACACAGGTTCTTTATACGGAACTGAAAGTGGTAATTTTGACCCCATGAGTTTGATTCATCGCTCTCAACTTGGTACTTTAGACTGGCAAGGATTTTCTTCTCAAAATAGACAGCAAATTAATTCCGCAGCAGACTCATTTCGTCAAAAGCAGCAAAGACTTTTGCAACAACCTCAACAGCAACAACCTGCAAACAGTCAGTTTGATTTTGCATTCCCAGTTTATACACCGGCGCAAACTACACCTGCTTCTGGCAATTAGAAGCCGAGACAATTAGCAAACTTTTGATTATTGTAGAGACGTTATGTGTATAGCGTCTCTACATTTTTTTGACGTAACTCAATTAAACTATGAATTAAATTTACCTACATTTTGTAGTCAAAATGAAATCCATATTTCTATGAAATGCAGTGCTACATACAGCACTTTGCAGTTAAGTGAGGTACAAATCTGTATACTAAAACTCTTGTGGGGTGGACATCCCTGTCCGCCCAAATATACCTCACAAAGATAAAATTTGCTGTATATAACAATCAAAACTTACGCAACAAGTACATTTCTATGTAGGGTGCCGTGACACTTCGATCAATTTTGGACGCAGTTATAATCTTTTCAGTGTCACGCACCAACCAAGAATTGTGACGGTTGCCTAAGTCCTAACAATGTGACAGCATCATTTTATATTGTGCAGCAACGTTTTTTACGTCAAAAAAATTATAATCCCAAAGATTTTAAAACATCTTCAGCATGAGTTGTAGTATTGACGCTAGAGTCAACTTTACTAATTTTCCCATCACCATCAATGACGTAGGTAACGCGCTTCGCATATCCACCACCATCAACATCGTAAGCTTGAATCAAACTTTTGTCGGTGTCAACTAGTAACGGAAAATTTAAATTGTATTTCTGGGTAAACGCTTGGTGAGAAGCTTCATCATCTGCACTTACACCCAAAACAGCGATATCTTTACTTTGATACTGAGATTGAGCATCTCGGAAACTACAGGCTTGTTTGGTGCAGCCAGGAGTATCGTCTTTGGGATAGAAGTACAAAACTACTGTCTTACCTTTGAAATCAGATAGAGAAACTGTATTACCGTTAGTATCCTTTGCTGTAAAACTAGGTGCTTCGGTTCCAACTGGTAGAGGCATAACTTTAGTTAAATTTAGTTATATCTTTTGCAATGAGTATTTTATCTTAAATGCTTGCTCATTTATAAATGTTTAATTATTGTTTTTAATTATACTTATCTGCGACTGCTACTATTCAACCACACTAATTATCAAGACTATACTCACTTTGAAATTTACTCGAATTAATTCTCTATATTCTCTTCCTCTGCACCCTCCGCGCCCTCAAAAGGTTTTTTTAAAAAGACTTTCTAACTTATTAAAATTAATCTGACGGAACATTAGCTATATGAAACTGATTTTTTGTACCATTCGCAATAAACTCAAAGTAACCCGGTTGATAGTAGTGAAAATCACAAGTATTTCCTTCTCAAATAGAAATATTCCGGGTTTCTAACACTGCTGCAAGATATCAGATTAAACAAAAAAATAATGCGATTGTAGAGTTTAGCATCCGGTAATTATGTGATTTGATAAATTATTAGTTAACCAATTCAATGAAGACTGAGTAATTGTATTTGCTACTCACTACTTCTTTTTCTTCCCAGGCAATTTAAGCTTATTAGAGTAATAGATTCGGGCTATAAAACATTTGAATTAAATTCAAACAACATTATATTTCAGTTGACAGATATTTTATCCTCGGTAATTTTTAACTATAAAAAATGTTTTTGTAATATCATTCTTGGGATAGATTGCATATTTATAATCTGATATTAGTCTAACTTAATTGCTAACTTTTACAGTCTTTTAAGATAATTTTATTTTCTCGTGACAATATATACTGTATGTAAATTCATAACTTAAATATTCTTATGAATAAAATATTTTTATATATCTATTTAGTATATTTACCTATGCATCTAAATTGTTTTTTATAAGAAATTTATGTTTATAAAGTTATTATGAATTTTTGTTCAATGTCTTTTGAACAGCTTCTTAATGTCTTTAAATAATTAAAATGAATTGTACGCAAAAAAGCAGGTTATTTAAAATACACGCATTGCTTTTAATGTTTAATAGTTTAACAGCTAACTAATTAGATATTCATGTATTTTGCAATAAAACGAGGAATTAACTAATAATGTTTACTCCCCAGAAGGTGAGTATTTCAGTAATTATTCCGGTACACAATGGAGGAGACAGCTTTCGTCAATGTTTGTCGAGTCTAAAAGAATCAGAAATTGCCCCAGATGAGGTAATCGTAGTATCGGATGCGGATACAGATGGTTCTTGGTTATTAGCATCAGAATTTGGTGCTAAAGTAATCCGAATGCCAGTAAATCAAGGTCCGGCAAAAGCGCGAAATTTAGGTGCAAGTATTGCTAATAGTGATATTCTATATTTTGTCGATGCTGATGTAGTTATTTCCCCAGATGCTATTACTCAAGTAAAGATAGCTTTTGAAAACGAACCATCACTAGCTGCTTTAATTGGCTCCTATGACGATGAGCCTGGAGAAACTAACTTTTTATCTCAATATAAAAATTTACTTCATCACTATACTCATCAGATAGGCAATGAAGAAGCCTTTACATTTTGGGGTGCTTGTGGGGCTATTCGTCGTGAAATATTTCTCTCTTTAGGGGGATTTGATGAGAGTTATCGACGACCGAGTATAGAAGACATTGAATTAGGATATCGTATCGCCAACGCTGGTTATAAAATTAAGCTTTTCAAGGATTTGCATGTTAAGCATTTGAAGAATTGGGGTTTTGTTTCTTTGTTGAAAGCAGAGATTTTCTACCGTGCTTTACCTTGGACTGAGTTAATTTTGCGTCAACGTCAGTTAAATAACGACCTTAATCTTGGGGTATCTAGTCGTTTAAGCGTTATCTGTGTCTATGGAATGTTGACAAGCTTATTTTTAAGTTTTTGGTGGGTGGGATTTTTAGCTATAGCCGCTCTGTTGAGTCTGGTTTTGCTGTGGCTTAATTTTGAAGTTTACCAATTTTTCTATCAAAAACGCGGCTTAACATTTGCTTTGCGCGTCATTCCTTGGCATTGGTTTTATTACTTTTACGGCGGTTTAGCTTTTGCAATTGGTACAAGCAATTATTTATGGAATGAGTGGTTTTTATCAAGATTAGATACTTCCACCACTTGAGAGAAGGCAACACAGCAAACAAACACACCCGGTATTTCATTTATGAATAATAATCAAGTTGTCGTTATCGGAGCAGGTCCTGCTGGTCTGACAGCAGCTTACCATTTAGTAAAAAATGGTATCAAACCTATAGTCTTAGAACAATCAGATAAAGTAGGTGGAATCTCTCGAACAGAAAAGTATAAAGGGTATCATTTTGATATTGGCGGTCATCGATTTTTTACTAAAGTACAAGAAGTTCAAGACCTTTGGTACGAAGTTTTAGAGGATGATTTTATTAAGACTCCCCGCATGTCGCGGATTTATTATCAAGGCAAATTTTTCCAATATCCCCTGAGTGCGTTTGATACTCTTGGGAAGTTAGGCATATCGGAAAGTTTTCTGATAATTTGGTCTTACTTGCAAGCAAAGCGGCAACCGCTTCCCGTGGAAGAGAATTTGGAACAGTGGGTAACAAACCGGTTTGGAGAACGTTTGTATAAAACATTTTTCAAAACTTATACCGAGAAAGTTTGGGGTATTCCCTGCAATCAGATTCAAGCTGAATGGGCGGCTCAGAGAATCAAAGGTTTGTCTGTAAAAACAGCAGTATTGAATGCATTGATTGGTAAAAACGATACCAAAACCTTAATTAAAGAATTTGATTATCCTAGATTAGGACCGGGAATGATGTGGGAACGCTTCGCCCAAAAGATAGAAGCATCTGGGGGTGAAGTACATATGAATACAAAAGTTCTGGGTATGGAGCGTGAAGGTTGTCGTATTACTAAAGTAGTTGCCGAACGAGATAATAATTTAGTTCAATTTGAGGCTGAGAACTTTATTTCAAGTATGCCTTTGAATAAGCTAGTTCAGAAAATAGATCCGGTGTTACCAAGCGAAGTCGTACAAGCAGCAAACAATTTGAAATACCGCGATTTTCTGATTGTGTCGTTGATTGTAGATGCACGCCATTTATTCCCCGATAACTGGATTTATATTCACTCTCCGGATGTGAAAGTTGGTCGGATTCAGAATTTCAAGAATTGGAGCGCTGCAATGGTTCCCGACTCCAGTAAAACTTGCTTGGGTATGGAATACTTTAGTAATATTGGCGATGCTTTATGGTCGAAAACAGATGAAGAGTTAATCGAATTAGCAACCAAAGAATTAGAAACTTTAGGATTAGCTAAAGGTGCAGTCGTAGAAGATGGAGTTGTGATTCGTCAACCTAAAGCCTATCCAGTATATGACCGCGAATATCGTCAACATTTGCAAGTGATTCAAAATTATTTGCAGACATTTGAAAATTTGCAAACTACCGGTCGGAATGGAATGCATCGTTATAATAATCAAGACCATTCAATGCTTACAGCTTTGTTAGCTGCCAAAAACTTGTTAGGAGAAAAACATGATTTGTGGCAAGTAAACACCGAGCGTTCTTATCACGAAAACTTTACTAAAGAAGAGTGGAATAAAATTTCCTCATCGGAAGACGATAAAGATTTGACGACTCTTGTCTCGAATAATTAACCTACTATAATTGAGTAGCTTGATGTAAATAAAAGTTGTTAAAAATTAATTGAGTGTAAGTTTGCTTTAATAAAATAACCTTAATTTACATTAACTTACTTTTGTAATATCTATTTTCTAGAAAAATTAAACTTGTTTAACCTTTAGCTTTTGGAATTAAACTAGCTATGAGCGAACCTCAAGTAACAATTATTGTTTCACCTCGCGAACGCTTTAGCTATACTCGCGAGTCTTTAGAAAGTATTTACGAAAATACTCAAGTTCCATTCAAATTAATATATGTAGATGGAAATTCTCCAAAGAATATACGGGAATATTTGCAAAATCAAGCTCAAGAAAAAGATTTCCAGTTGATTCGCACTGATTATTATTTAACTCCTAATCGTGCGAGAAACATTGGCTTAGCACAAGTAGATACCAAATATGTGGCTTTTGTCGATAACGATATTATCCCTGCTGCGGGATGGTTAAAAGCTTTAATTGACTGTAGCGAAGATACAGAAGCCACTATTGTTGGGCCATTAATGTTTCAATATTTGCCTTTACACGAAGAAATACACTTTGCCGGTGGTGAATCCCATATCGTCGTCGATCAAAAAGGTAGACGGCGGTTGCGGGAAAAAATGTACAAGCAAGGTAAACACATTACAGATCCGCGAGTTAAATTACAGCGTACAGAAACCGAACTGTGCGAGTTTCATGTCATGCTGGTTCGTACAGAAATATTCCAACGCTTAGGAATGTTTGACGAACAGATGCTGAATACAAAAGAACATCTCGACTTTTGTATGAACGTCGTTAAAAACGGAGGCAAAGTCTACTTTGAACCTTCTAGTAAGGTAACTTACGTTCCCACATCGCCTTTGAAATTTAGCGATTTGCATTATTACATGTTGCGCTGGAGCAATGCTTGGGAACTCGAAAGTCTTTCACGGTTGCGGCAAAAATGGAATCTAGCTGAAGATGGATATTTTCAACATAAATATAAAGCATTAGGTTGGAGACGTAGAGATACAATCTTGATGCCGATTGTGCGTGTTTTGAGTTTAGGTATCCAAAACCAGTTTCTCCATAAAGTTGTTATGTACGGCTTGCTAGCACCTGTAGAAAAGTTACTCAATCGCTACCTGACAAGTGTTTATGCCAAAAAACATCTTCAGCCTAAATCGATACCAGCTATAAACCAACAACAGTTATCCGAAGTTTAAAAATACTGATGAAGATTCTTCTGCTTAACGATGTTGGTACGGCTACCGGAGGTGCAGAAACACAAATGCTTTCGTTGCGGGATAACTTGCGTTCTTTATCTCACGACGTGCGTTTATTTTCTAGTCAGGCTAAACCAGTAGCTGATAGTCCTTTGCTATCTGAATACAGTTGTTTTGGCACAAATACGCTTTTTCAAGTAGTTTCGCAAACGGCTAATGTTTCTGCCTATGTAAATTTGCGCCGGGTTTTAAATGAATTTCAACCGGATGTGGTTCACGTGCGGATGTTTATGTGGCAACTTTCGCCGTTAATTTTACCGCTACTTGAAGAAGTTCCTTGTCTGTATCAAACAGCAGTATATAAAGCTATTTGTCCTATGGGAACTAAGGTACTCCCTGATGGCAGTCCTTGTAAATACAGTGCTGGGAAAGCTTGTTTTGATAGTGGTTGTCTGACACCACAATCTTGGGTTATGTATATGTTGCAGCGACAGTTGTGGTTGCGCTGGCGACACGCTTTTGATGCAGTTGTGGCTCTGAGTCATGCAATGAAAGCAAATTTAGAAGCAGAAGGAATTACACCGGTTAAAGTCGTTCATAATGGTGTACGAAAACGTCCGCAACGTCCGCTTTTAAATAAACCACCGACTGTTGCATTTGCTGGCAGACTAGTCTCAGAAAAAGGAATTGACGTTTTATTAAAGGCATTTGCTAGAGTCAAGCAACAAGTACCGCTAGCAGAATTAGTTATTGCAGGGCAAGGAATTGAATTTAATAATTTACAGCTATTAGCTGGAGAATTAAAAGTAAATACAAGCGTTAAGTGGTTGGGGCATATATCCCGTGAAGAATTAGAGCAGCATTTTGATTTGGCTTGGGTACAGGTAGTGCCTTCATTATGGGCGGAACCTTTTGGCAACGTTACCACAGAAGCAATGATGCGGGGTACCGCAGTTATTGCTAGTGCTACCGGGGCACAACCAGAAATTGTTAGCAACAATAACACGGGTTTTTTAGTGCCGCCGGGAGATGTTGATGCTCTTGCAGATGCTTTATTAAAGTTACTTAGCAACCGCGAATTAGCAGAAGTAATGGGAAAAGCTGGGCGCAAAAGAGCAATGGAAGAGTTCAGCGAAGAACAACGTACCCAAAGTTTTCTAGATATTTATCAAGAAATTAGCGCTCAAAAAATTCAAAAGTTAGTTTGTTAATAAGTTCAATTAAGTAAGCCAGCAAGAAAAAGCATCACTATGTAACAAGATGTAAATACCCCTTAAATGCTTACTCCGACTGCCGACTGCCGACTGCCTATTGCCCTGCCCTGATTGCAATTTTCAACGCTAACCTACTTAGGGTTTGTTGAAAAAGTCTTTTAATCAGGGTAGGGAATAGGGAAAAGGGAACAGGGAACAGTTTTACCTCTAATTTTTGGAGTCCAAAAAATGCGAGATGCAAGGTTTTTAAGGCTTATATCCCTATTTTCTTGCACTTTTTCCAGTCTAAATAGCCCCAAAAGCTTGCAATATAAGTGTTTTAAATTAATTCAGCAGACCCTACTTAATAAATTAAATCTAATTACGAAAGCATACAATGCCCGCAGCGAAGGGATTTGAATATTGAAAAATTCTCGTCATTTAAATACCGATACCCTCAGATCCGATCTTAAACGTCGCTCGCTTTTATCTGGTTTAATCAGCTTTGCGGCTCAACCAATTAAACTTGGTTTGGGGATTGGTTCAACCGCCATACTGGCTCGCATATTAACACCGGCAGACTTCGGTTTGGTGGCGATGGTTGCCCCTTTGCTTTCTTTAGCCGACAGTTTAAGTAATTTTGGTTTAGAGACAGCTACCGTACAGCGAGAAGAACTCGATAATCAACAACTTAGCGCTAGCTTCTGGTTATCTTTAAAAGTTAATGCCATAGTTGTAGCCTTAATGGTAATTATGGCTGGGATACTTGCCCAGTTTTATGGAGAAGAGGAATTAATTACAATTACTCTGTTAATGACTTTGGGCTTTGCAGCAGTCTGTTTAACATTTGTACATAAGTCGCTGTTAAAACGACAGATGCGTTTCGGCATACTTACAACCATTGAAGTTATTTCGCTAACTTTAGGCGCAGCGATCGCCATTATGGCAGCTTACAAAGGTTGGGGATATTTGGCTCTAGTGCTGCAACTAGTTGTCATGCAGCTTGTGCAGAGCATTGCTTATTTAATTGTTTGCCCTTGGCTACCAGAAAAACAAATTAAACAGCATACAAGCAATCAAAAAAATCAGCAAGATAGTAACTTACAAGCTATTTTGTCTTACGGAGCGCACCTTACAGGGTTTCGGTTTCTCATGCGTATAGGTATGCAATTAGACCGAATACTAATAGGTTATTTGAGTGGAGCTACTGCTTTAGGATTTTATCAAGTTGCTTATAAATGGTCTTATTTCTCTTTTCAACAGGTTTACTTCTCACTTTTTGATGTCGCTGTTTCCAGCTTTAGCCGCACTCTGCACGATAAAAATTTATATCGTAGTTACTGCCGTAAAGTATTAATGTTACTGTTTGGTTTGTGTATGCCAGCTTTAGCGTTTTCCTTTGTAGAAGCTCGCGAGGTGTTGCTATTACTTTTAGGGAATCAGTGGCTGGAAGCTGTTCCCTTGTTTCGAGTATTGTCCATTGCGGTATTTGTTGGCAGTATGTACCGAGTGACTAAATGGCTTTATATATCATCAGGACAAACTCAGCAGCAGTTTCGCTGGGGGCTAATTCATACACCAGTAGTAATATTAGCAGTCGCAATTGGTTCTCGGTGGGGAGCTTTTGGGGTTGGGGCTGGTTACACTAGTGCAATTTGTTTATTGACTTATCCATCGGTGGCATTTTGTTTAAAAACATCACCTTTGACAAAAAAAGATTTTCTTGCCGCAGTAAGTTGTCCGGCATTATCTTCTATTATCGCCGCATTTATCTTATATTTGTGCAAACAATTTATTTTTAGTTTTGATAATTTAATAATTAGTTTATTTGTAAGTTTAACTATATTTTGTATTGCTTATATTTGCTTTTGGCTAGTATTTCCTGGAGGAAGACAAGCAGCAGCAGAAGTTTTACTAAATATTAAACAGTTACGTCAAAAATCGGATTAAATCTGAAATCTTAACCATAATCTTAACCATAAATAAAACATCAATAAAACATGAATAGCTCTCAAACTAACACACCATTTATATCTATTGTAATTCCGACTTACAATCGTCCTGAAAGATTATCAGAATGCCTGGAATCGTTGACTAAATTAAAATATCCTCGCGATTGCTTTGAAGTTGTGGTAGTTGATGATGGTAGTAAAACCTCACTCGAATCAGTCGTAGAAGCTTTTAACCATCAGTTAGAAATAACATTACTCAAACAACAAAATGCTGGCCCTGCCACTGCTCGCAATACAGGCGCTAAGCAAGCAAAAGGAGAGTTTCTTGCTTTTACCGATGATGATTGTAAACCAGCACCAGAATGGTTAAAAACATTAGCAGCTAACTTTGAAAATCACCCCGATTGCTTGATTGGAGGCAAAACAATCAATATACTTGCCGACAATCCATTTTCTACTGCATCTCAAGAATTAATTAACTACCTCTACAGCTACTACAACAAAAATCCTCACAAAGCAACCTTCTTTGCCTCTAATAATATTGCCGTATCAACAAAATTGTTTCACAACATCGGTGGCTTCGATACAACCTATCCTAGAGCCGCAGCAGAAGACAGAGAATTTTGCGATCGCTGGCTGCAATATGGCAACAAAATGATTTACGCGCCAGAAGTTGAAGTTTATCACGCCCACAAATTAACGCTATCAAGCTATTGGAAACAACATTTTTTTTACGGGCGCGGTGCTTTCTGCTTTCATCAAGTTCGTGCTAAACGTGCCCATAGAGAAATTAAAGTCGAACCTATTTCATTTTACGTAAATTTATTAAAGTATCCCCTATCCCAGCCAACCGCTCAACCTAAATTACTATTATCTGCACTATTATTTATCTCCCAAGTAGCTGGAGTTACGGGATTTTTCTGGGAAAGAAATCGTCAAACTAGCAATTGAAGCAATTTGATTAATCATAAAGAGTAACGTAAGCGTATCTTTGAATTAATTATGTAGGAAACATTATAAATGACCACTATTCTAAAAAAAAATACTCAGAAGAATAAGAATACTTTTTTATCAAAATATATTTCTTATTCCAACTGCTTGATTGCAATTTTTTTTGTTTTGAGTTTAATTGGCATTATCAATCATGAAATGTGGCGCGATGAAACTCAAGCATGGTTAATCGCCAGAGATTCTTCTACTTTAATTGATTTATATGAAAATTTAAAATATGAAGGACATCAAGGATTATGGCATTTATGTTTGTTTGTGATTGCTAAATTTACTCACAATCCTTTTGCAATGCAGTTTTTTCACATACTGATTGCTACTGCTTCCGTGTTTCTAATTGTTAAGTATTCACCTTTTAATCTTGTACAAAAAACTTTTTTGAGTTTTAGCTATTTTACATTTTTTGAATACAATCTAATTAGCAGAAACTATAATTTAGGCTTATTCTTAGTTCTACTGTTTTGCTACTTATTTACTCGTAAGAATATAAACTACATTGCGATTTCTTTAACGTTAGCATTATTAGCAAATACAAATGTTTATTCTTTACTAATTTGTATGTGCTTAACTGCTACTTTAGCAATTGATTTAATCCAAAAACATTTCAGACAAAAAATTCCATTAAATCGCCGACAAAAAAAATGTTTACAAATAAGCTTTTTTATCGTCATTTTAGGTATATCCTTCTCAATTTTTCAGTTAATTCCAGTTGCTATACTAGATACCGTACAAGACATCAATAAAAATATAAGTCAAAGTACAACTCAAAGTGCAACTCAAGATGCAGCCCAAGATACAGTCGCACCCAAACTAAATTTAATAGTAATTATTATCAAGCGGTTAAGTTATGCTCTCAGGACTGTTTTTAATAGCTATGTCCCTATTCCTAATTTGCTAGACTATAATTTCTGGGATTATAATATTATGTCTAACTCCAGATTTACGATAGTCTTATCATCATTATTTTCTTTAGTTATACTATGTTTCTCAATATTTATATTCATTGAAACACCACAAGTATTATTATTATATTTATCAGGTACGTTTTCCATAATTCTGTTTACATGGTTAAAATGGCAAGGCAGTTTAAGGCATCACGGTAATTTATTCATTGTTTTTATCGCTTGTTTATGGATAAGTAAATTATCCGATAAATCTGATATTATCTCGAAACATTTTCGACGAACGACTAAATTTTTGCAGAAATATCAGAAAAAGTTTATTATAACTATTTTACTTATTCAAATGCTATCTGGTTTCTATGCTTATAGCATGGATTTGATTCACCCCTTTTCTAAAAGTCAAGCAGCAGCAAATTTTATTCAAAAGCAAAACCTCAGCGATAAATTTATTCTTGCAGATAGAGATACAATCGTTTCGCCTATTTCTGCTTATTTAGATAAAAAAATATTTTATATCGCATATGATAAACTAGGAAGCTTCTTTTTCAACCCTAAGTCCAAGTTTATTCAAAACCAATCAGAGCTAATTCAGAAAGTAGAAAATTTAGTTGCAAATAACTCTAGAGAAAATCTTTTGATATTAGGCTATCCTCTTTACATTCAATCTCAAAACTTAAAAATTAGTTTAATCGGTCAATTTACTAATAGCATTGTTGCTGAAGAAAGCTACTATATATATTCAATCGAAAATCCTTAATAGACAATATCTAATCATAAATATTTGATAGTTAATAATTTTATCGGCAACCATACTGTATAAGTTATATCGTAGTTTTTTGCTGATTCAGGGATATTAAGTAGACATCTCCGAAAAACTTGTCAGTTTCAATTTACACTCAGAATCAATCTCTACTCTCTACTTGTTTCCTATCCCTCGAAAGATAAGTAGAGTTTTTGAACATGTCTTCGGAAAATGAAGGAATAGACTGTAGTTGTTTTACAGCAGAATTAGTAACGTAATTATCAACTCGATAGTTAAATATGACTAAATATAACTAAATATGACTAAATACCATATTCACATCGAGTTGATTCGTGAGAATTAAACCTTGTCCGCAGAACTACACCCATGCAATTTGCGACAACGGTGCATGTTCCTTGCTCTCTATTCTTAGTACTGCAAGATAAAAATTTAGTAAATGAAAAAAACATTACTATTAATATAGTAAGTAAAAATAATGCCAATATAGCTAAAATGCCTGCTGTGGATTCACAAACTCAAAAGAAATTTGCCTATACTGATTTCACCCAAAAACGAGCTATCCGAGCCTTAAGATGTTCGCCTTTTAAATTAAGCTTGTTTCAACAAATGCTTTCTGAGCGTGTAGCCATGAGTGAAATTTCTGGGTCAAATGGTCTCAGAAATAACTATACAAAAAATTCTTTATCCGAATTAGCCGCTGACAACGCTTTGTTATGGTTAATTGAAGTTGGTTTACTGCGGCGTGAAGTCGATGGACAAGGAATTACAGATAGTTTTCGCTTAACTCCTTTAGGTCGTCAACTCGTAGAAAATGCATCACCCCAATCTTGGGATGCTCCAACAATTGGCGATCGCCTGCTGAATGCATTAATACGTATATTTAGATTGCCTTTTTAAATTAATTAGGTAAGTAAAAGTTAGGAGTTAGCTTGAGAAGGGAACAATAAGTACTGAAGCCTCTACTCCCTTTATGAAGTGTATACAAGCTTAAATATAAATTCGTCTTCATTTTGAATGGGATTTTATGGCTAAGACTAAGTGGGACTAACCACATAGTCGTTAATGCCGTTTTTCCCTGGCTTCATACTTTAACGATTGGAAGTCCGATAAAGAAAAAATAATAGCTAACTATGAAATCAATTATGGTAGTGGGTACAACATCCCACGCAGGGAAATCACTTTTATGCGCTGCAATATGTCGTATATTATCACGACGTGGTTGGCGAGTGGCTCCCTTTAAAGGTCAAAATATGGCAAACAATGCTTATGTTACAGCCAATGGAGGAGAAATTGGTTATGCACAAGCGGTACAAGCTTGGGCTGCTGGAGTAGTTCCTTGGATCGAAATGAACCCAGTTTTACTCAAGCCCCAGGGAGATATGACTTCCCAAGTAATTATCAAAGGTAAAGCTGTCGGAAAAGTCAGCGCTACCGATTATTACGAGCAATATTTTGATTTGGGATGGAGAGCCATTGAGGAATCCCTACATAATCTAGGAACAGAATTTGATTTACTAGTTTGCGAAGGAGCCGGAAGTCCAGCGGAAATAAATCTTAAGCACCGCGATTTAACTAATATGCGAGTTGCCAAGCATTTAAACGCTATGACTCTATTAGTAGTTGACATCGAACGAGGTGGAGCATTTGCTCACGTTGTCGGTACTTTGGAATTATTGGAGCCAGAAGAAAGAGCTTTAATCAAAGGTATTGTAATTAATAAGTTCCGGGGGCAGCGTTCGATATTAGAACCAGGAATTAAATGGCTCGAAGAAAAGACGGGCATTCCAGTAATAGGAGTTATCCCTTATTTAGAGCAAGTATTCCCTGCGGAAGACTCGCTGGATTTATTGGAAAGAAAACCTCGTAAATTTAACGGCGAACTAAATATTTCGGTGGTTAAGTTACCAAGAATCGCCAATTTTACCGATTTTGACCCATTAGAATCAGAACCCAGCGTCGGCGTAAAATACCTGAGTCCAAAACACGAGTTAGGACATCCAGATGCAGTAATTCTTCCGGGAACTAAAACTACTATACCCGACTTATTAATGCTGCAAAGAACGGGAATGGCCGAACAAATTCAAAATTATGCCGCAGCCGGTGGTACCGTACTCGGAATCTGTGGTGGTTTTCAAATTTTGGGACAGATGATAGCCGATCCAGAAGGGATAGAAGGACAAGCCGGTAGATTTGGGGGCTTGGGATTACTACCTGTAAAAAGCGTAATTACCGGGCAAAAAATCGCCAGACAGCGTCAAGTTACTTCTAATTTTCCTCAAACTGGCTTGCCGGTTCATGGGTTTGAAATTCACCAAGGACGCTCGCGAATTGAAACTCAAGGCCCTGCCGCTCAAGGTTTTGAGCCTTTATTTGACGATATTAATTTAGGTTTAGTAGATAAGTGTCAATCAGTATGGGGTACTTATCTTCATGGTATGTTTGATAATGGACCTTGGCGACGCGCTTGGCTAAATCGCTTGCGGCAGCAGCGCGGTTTGAAATCTCTACCTACTGGGGTTCCTAACTACCGCGAGCAAAGGGAAAAATTATTAGATTCTTTGGCAGTAAATGTAGAACGCTATTTGGATTTAAGCGTTTTGTTATCGTAGTTAATGGTTAGTAGTTAGTTGTTAGTCGATTGAAGCTAACTACTAACTACTTCTGTCATAGTTTTATTAATCTCTGAACATGAGCGTTAAAGTCCACTTTTTGCCGGATGATGTTACGGTTGATGCCCAAGCCGGAGAACCTTTACTTGATGTCGCTGATAGAGCAGGGGTATTGATTCCTACGGGTTGTTTAATGGGTTCTTGTCATGCTTGTACCGTTGAGGTTAAAGATGGAGATATTATCCGCGCTTGCATTAGTTCTGTACCAGCAGGTAAAGAAGAATTAACAATTAATATATTTAGCGACCCTACCTGGTAAAAGTTAAAAGATAGTTTGCTAATTTTTAGCTATTCAAGCGGACTAATTCCAGTTTGAGCGTATTCTTTGAACCTTTGCAAATTTTCTTGCAATGTGGTTTCTACAACCCGTCCGAGAAATAAATTATCCATGATTTTGCCAATAATACCCGGTATTGCATAACCAACGGTTAGTTTGACAATACTACTATTATGGCGGTCGTAAAATCTAATCGCACCCCTGTTAGGTAAACCATCAACTGATTCCCATTGGATGATCTGATTGGGAATCACTTTCACAATCCGCGATCGCCAACTAAAATTAAAGCCGCCGGTATCTAATTTCCACAGCGATAATTCCGGATTATCTTCAAGAATCTTGACTGAATCAATCCATTTCATCCAGCGAGGCATCTGTTCTAAATCCGACCACATACCCCATACTCTATCTATAGGAGCTTCTACCTCGACTTGTACGGTATGCTCCAACCAGTTAGCCATTCCTTATTAATATCCTAATTTTTGATTTGGAACTCTTGAAGGCATCAATCGATAATTTTTTAAGAAACATTTAAGAAACATTTAAGAAACAAGTGCGCTGCGATTGGTTTTTATATTTTCCAAAACAACCTTAGCCGCACGTCTTCCTGAAATAGTAGCTCCTTCCATACTATCGATATAATCTTGCTGAGTATAACTACCCGCCAGAAAGAAATTTTCTATAGGGGTTTTTTGTGGCGGACGATAAACATCCATTCCCGGCGCTTCTCGATACAATGATTGAGCTAACTTTACGACACTGTACCAAGTCATGTTTAATTCTCGGGATGAAGGAAATAACTTGTGTACTTGAGCCAAGACATGTTTGGCTATCTCTTCATTACTTTTCTTAATAAAAGGGTCTCCCGGCGTTAGTACCAGTTGCATTAAAGAGCCACTTCCTTGCCGATAATAATCAGATGGGCTGGTTAAAGCTAAATCGGCAAAGCAAGAAAAGTCAGCATCAGGAGTATAGAGTAAATTATCTATTCCCGCAGCTTGTTCGAGTTGTTTGCGTTTTTGAGCATCCTGCATTTCTGTAACCCAACCATCAAAGCGCAATTGCACTGTGGCAACGGGTACTGCATCCAATTTATAAATGTTGTCGAATTCTGACCATTTACGCCATTCTGAAGGAATTAAACGAGTAATTCCAGGTACGTCACAAGCACCAATGTAAGCATCAGCAGTTATATGTTCTTCTGTATCGCCATTTGCAATTACTAATCCATCAACTTGAGTTACACCTGCTTGTTCGCTAAAATTTATTTTTCGTACTTGGCGGCGAGTATGAATTTTTGTTCCCCTCTGTTGTAGATAATTCACAATTGGTTTGTGCAAATACTCTTGAGGGGAACCTTCGAGCATCCGTAACTTTGAAGCTTCAGTTCTGGCTGCAAACAACTGAAATATTGTCAACATGCAACGGGCTGACATATTTTCGCAGTCTATAAATCCTAAAGCATAAGCGATAGGATTCCACATCCGCTCGATACTTCCATTGTTACCACCATGACTGCGGAACCAATCTGCAAAGCTAACTTTATCCAAGTCACGGATAGTTCTCATAGCACCTTCAAAATCAACTAAGCCTCTTACAACCGGGCTTGTTCCTAATGCCAGAGAATTTTGCAGCTTATCCCCAAATGACAATTGAGAAGTGGTAAAAAAAGCTTTTAATCCATTAAAGGGAGCGCCAGTAAGGAAGCGAAAATCTAAAGCGCCGGTTCGCCCACCTTCATTTATGAAGTTATGGATATGTTCCTTCGGACGTAAGTGTTCAAATGCACCCACTTTTTTCATCAAATCAAACAATTGATAGTAGCACCCAAAAAAGACATGCAATCCCATTTCCAGGTGATTGCCATCACTATCAATCCAACTACCTACTTTCCCACCGATAAATGGGCGAGACTCGAAAATTTGGATTTCACAACCGGCATCTGCTAAATCTACAGCACATGATAAACCGGCTAGTCCCGCACCTACGATTGCAACTCGCATTCCGTTTTTTTTGATTGAGCATCTTTAAACGATTGTAACTGAGTTGGTGTCAGAATTTGCCATGCAAAAAATAATAATGTAGAACATACAGATTGAAAGCTCTACATTTGAATAATTTTCAACCGTTTAGCAAAAGTGAAATTTGCTTTTACCTATGAGTTTTACCCTGCTACATCTTTACTTTCTCCCGATATAGACAAACCTCGGATTAATTCTCGAATTACATCTGTAGCAGGTCTGCCAGTTTGCTGGCAATATTTTTCCAGTTTTTCCGCTTCTTGTGCTGCGAGATTGACTGTTATACGTTTTACAGCCCATTTCTTATTGGTCATTGTGTAGTGTTATCTGCTGTATATTGACATCATGAAAGGAATCAAAATAAATAATGAGAGCGATAATCCTATCAAAGTTGCTAGAAGTAAACAATATTTGTATCAACACAAAAAGTAAAGTTTAGTTTCCTCACAATATAAGTGAAAGCAACGCTTGGGTCGATATCATTATTTATCAACATTTATCAACTAAGGAATGTTAGTTCACTTGAAGGTAGATTGATTGCCCACGGGAGATAAACTCAAAATTTTATCGTGCAACCAGGTGATAGAAATAAATTTTATAAATTTATTAGAGAGATTTACTGTTAAGCAAATAACGGTTTATAAGTTTTTCTCTCTTCATAAGCATTTAATTCTATCTCACATGTATTTTCGCTAAATACTTCCGGAGAAAACATATGCCAAAGCACCTGAAAATATGGCATCAAAGTATTAGCTTGTTCGGTATTGAGGCGTTCGCTAATTTCCTGTCCTAATAGATGCAGCATCTGACGAATTATTTCCCAACTTACTTTTAAAGTTGGATAAAGCATCACACATAAAGGAAATAATTCATGTGTAATTGCAGCTATATTTCCTTCGAGAACGCATACCCACAAGTACACCTGAAACATTTCCACATCACGGATACTAGAAATAATAACTTTTTGATTATTTAAGTTGCCAGAATAAGAGCGATAACCTGGATATAACTCAATTACTTTTCGAGTAATTCTCTTGGCGATATGAGTACTAACTGGTAATAGATTTCTTACGGCACTTACAGCTAAGGAATCGGAATCCAGTTTTGCCGCTGCCGTGTAAGCACGTTGCAACGGCATATATAAACAATCGTCAATTACTTTGAAGTAAGTACTAAGTATGCTTTGTTCAATGCCAGAAAGTAACTGTAAAAGCATTTGACCGGTGTAATGAAACTGCATACTTACAAAGCCAATTACTCTAGGATCTTTTTGCGTGTATTTTTGTCTTAAGTCTCCAAGGGAAGAACTAATCGCCTTTGTTAATTGATAGGGAGCAAGCTGTTCGACATATGTTGGCTCTTCAGGAGAAGATAATGATTCATCTTTAGCTGCTAATTCAATTAACATAGAT
Organism: Rivularia sp. MS3; assembly: GCA_019192545.1. Lineage (GTDB taxonomy): Bacteria > Cyanobacteriota > Cyanobacteriia > Cyanobacteriales > Nostocaceae > Rivularia. Next base: position 37,147 of record JAHCMI010000029.1, read on the forward strand.
GGTTCCCGTGGTGCTGCTTGCATATAAACATCTAAGGATTTTTCATAGATTGTGAAAGAATCTCTTGTAATTTCCCACGGGTCGATTAATTCTGCTTTGATACGATGCCTTTTGGGCTGTTTAGTCAGCAGTTTCTCAGTTTTTTTCCAAGCTTGCAAACTAATATTTCGCATGGATGCTTTAAGCTTTTGCGCTGTTATTTCTCGCCGAGCTTGAGACGTTACCACCTGAAAATTTTGCTCCTCAGCAGGATTACTACCGCCAAAATCAATAGAATCAACGTCAAGATTTCGCAAATATTTTCTTGCCCATTGCACTCCTAAAGATTCAATACTGGCATTTTTTATTTGCTTTTTATAAAAGCTGGAATTATTCCCTAAGTATTCGTACATATGAATAAAAATTTATAAACATATTTTCTATAAAACTATCAAGCTACTGATTTCTCGATTGTATATCTATTTTTTTTAAATAAATTTTCTCTTCACTTAATCTTTATTGAATATCAATTTTATTTGATGTTTTTTATCTTTATGAAGGCATTATATGGGTTCTGTAAAAACTTTATTTGAAATAAATAAGGAAAAAATACAATCATATTTTACGTATAATTAGCATACATTTATTTATAAATATCAACTTTAAAGATATAGTATATTTTGAGACTACTTAATCTATAAAAGCATAAAATGATTCTCAAAATTACATAAATATAACTAAAAGACCTCTTCCTATATTTAGAAAGAGGCTAATACTTTATTTAAATTTTTCCAAGACTTACGCAAGCAGAAAATTTTATTGCGACGGTCGTCGCTACCTTTAGGAAACATTCACTTCTAAGGAAAAACCAAAAAATAAATTGTCCCGCCGTCGGTGTTGCTCTACCGAACGATACCGACGGCATGACAATTTATTACTTGCAAGTCCCTAAGCTATATTCTCCTCAGCGTTTGGCGGAGATTACCATGTCCTGACTAATAGGAGCATCCAAATGGCGGCGAAAAGCTTTTTATAGTAGGTGATTAATTGAACTGCAATATATTGATAGCAATATTTAAAGTACAAACTTATTTTTACAATTTAGACTTATTCTTGCAATTTAAGTGACAAGAAAATCAGTAATTACTTCAATTTAAATATATTACTTTATACGAAATATTAATTGTAAAATAACATCCCAATTTAGATTAGATGTCAAAAATATCTGTATAAAAATATTCATCATAAATCAAAACAAATATTTTCATAGCGTTGAATTTAAATTAAAGCCTAAAACAATTATTTATTATTGAGGCATTAATTGAAGAGTCCCAACACCCAATTCCTTTGGTGATAAATACCGTGCTTCAAATAAAGCCATCATGTCTCGTAGCTGGGGATTTCCACGAGAAGCTCCAGTTAATCCTCTAGCAATAATTAAACCGCAATATCCCTTAGTGTTTTTGCAGCGTTGATTCCACTTTTGCCTAGCTTCTAAATGATCTGGATCGTCATTTTCAAATTCACCGAAAAGGAATAATTCTTGATTTCGCGTTTGCAGTAATCCTAAATCGTAATATGTGCCATCGAAGGGGTTTGTACCGGGATTAAAACAAATTCCACTCAGCCCGCCATCCTTTTGAATAGATTCAATAATAATTTTCGCTTTTGGGCGAGAGGTTTGAACCAAAATAACTGGTAAACCTTCACCTACTTGTGCGACTTCTCCAACCTTATGATATTTAGATTTTTCTTGTAAATATTCCAACATTTCCCAAGAAATCATCCCCAAGCTTAGGAATGACTCTTGTGGTATTAAATCATCTCTTAGGGAAAGACTAGCGTAAGTTGGATTTAAAGCTGTCACTTCGTCGTCGTCAAAATTCGACATTGCTTCTAATTCCGAAGCTAACTGCGTTTGAGTGGTTACAGTAACTGATAGCGATTTAGTCGTTGATTTTAGAGAAGATGGTAAAGATATACGATAACGATGACTTAAAGGCGGAAACAAGCCATTGCTTAAATGCACGCGACGATCGCGAATAAAACGATACAAAGCTTCTAAAGCTATTAACGAAACTTTAGCTTCTTCTTCGTACAAGATAGAACGTACTCCTTCAAGGGGATGAATATTACCGAAAGTCGGATTGATTTCCGATAGGGGATAATCTGCTAAATCGGTAAATATATCTTCTTGTGCGTCTGTTTGTGAAGCGCGCTCAAAAGTTAAAAACAAGCAATCTTGCTTGAGAAAAGCTTCTTCTAAATATTCTTGCGAAGAATCTTCTTTTAAAACAGTAGCCCGGAAGTATCTCAAAGAATCTTCGGAACGATAAAGTAAAATTCCGTACTCCATACCTAACATACCCATTACTGAAGCATATAGAGTACCAATGTCCCATTTATTAATTTCTATTGATAGAATCTGCTGTTCTTCTAAAAATTCCCAAGGTGCTAATTCCCAAATAGCAAAAGCTTTATTTCGTAATAAATTTGCGTATTGCGGAGGTAAATCTGGAATTTGATTATCAATTACTTCGGAAAACCCGCGAAACAATTCATCAATTATCGGTAATTCGGGTATTCGATCTATAACAATATCTATATCTTGCAATACTCCGCGCAAATAAAATTGAATTTCTCGATCTTGGACTACAATTTTCTGCGGGCGGGCGGGTTTTGCTGGGCTGTGGGGGCTTTCTATTGCTCGCATTAAAGTACGAACGACTGCTTCTGGTCCCACTTGAGGATTAACAACATCCATTCCTCGTACAATTCCTTCGGAAGCATCAACCCAAAGAATGCATTCGCTTTGGGATTGTGAATCTTCCTCACCCGTCGTTGGTGATGATGAAAACGGACGGCGATCGCCTTCCCATACAGAAGGAATTTGAGGTAATTTCTTCAAACGACGAATGGTAGAGCGACTTAAACTTGTCATAGAGTATATTTGTAACTTTTAGCATTCTGTGAAATTTTGATTTCCAGGAGAAAGAAAATTTGATAAAAATTTATCATTATTTTTGTTCCTGTATTAAAGAGCGGCGTTACGTTGCCGTTTGAGAAAAGCCTAATTCCAAAAATATTTATATACAGCATGTCGAGTTTTTCAATTTTAAAATAAAAACCTGCTGTGATGGTGCTATTGGCTTAAATCCTTGATTTCGATTCATTAGCGATATTCCCTTCGGATAAAACTAGCTCTAAGTGGATAAATAATGTATCAGATACTAAACAAGTTGACGCAAAAAAACGTTATGTAGAGAAATATAGGAAAGAATAAAACTGGCGGATAATCTAAGTGCGAACAAGCATTTTTGATCGCAATTGAGAAAAACGAGAGCTGCATTAATATCGCTAAAATAAGTAAAGGAACAATAACTGCTGTGGTGAACCAATATAGAACTACTATTATCTTTTAGTTCTGTCTCAGAATTAATCGCTACAGCTTTCTTGACGATGGTTAAACCATATTATTGGAGATATTAAACAGATGACACAAGCAACTGAGTCTCAGAAGCAAGGCATTTTATTGAGCGAAGCCGCATTGCGACAAGTCAAATTATTACAGGAAAAACAAGGGAAAGAACTTTGCTTAAGGGTAGGAGTACGCCAAGGCGGCTGTTCTGGAATGTCTTACATGATGGATTTTGAAGACCCCAGTAAGATCGGCGATAATGATGATACCTTTGATTACGATGGTTTCAAAATTGTTTGCGACCGTAAAAGTTTATTATATCTTTATGGTTTAATGCTTGATTATAGCGATTCGCTGATTGGTGGAGGTTTTCAGTTTACTAATCCTAATGCGAGTACCACCTGCGGTTGCGGTAAATCATTTGGTGTTTAAAGTAAATTGTTAAAGTCCTTTGTGTTTTTTCCTAAATAGTTATTTAATTACAAAGGACTTTTGAGAAGACGAATAATAGTTGTTTTACTATGACTCAAACAGTTGAATCACTATTTGATGAAGCTCTAGAACGTTATAAAGCTGGAACAGAAGCAGCCGAATTGGTTCCTGTTTTCAAAGAAATTTGCGATCGCGCTCCTCAAAATAGCGCAGCATGGACTTGTTTGTCTTGGTTGTATATGCTTGATAGCAAACCAAAGCTAGCCTCTAAGGCAGCACAGAAAGCTGTAAAACTAAATCCCCAAGATCCACAAGCAAGGGTTAACTTGGCAACAGCGATGTTAGAAACAGGGCAAAAAGGTTTGCGAGATCATGTGGAGGTTGCTTCGCAGTTAATGATGGTTAATGACGAATGGCAAGAGGAGATTAAGAATAGCATTGAAGACGGTTTGAGCAGAAAGCCAGACTGGAAAAGTTTGGCAAAAGTAAAAAGCTGGCTATTCAGTTAATTGAAATTAAAAAAATTAAGTCATATCAAATTCATCTGTGGTAATCAATCCACAGATTTTTCCCTATTAGCCATTCAATTTCTGAGAAAGAAGTCAACTCTGTTGAGTTTTCTGTCATCCCCCAATACGAGAGAAGTGGCGTTCCATCTGTGTTCCCCTGCGGTTTGAAGACGCGCAGTATCCCACAATAGGAGTTCCAAATGAAAGATAAATTATTGAATCTACTTAATACAGTTTTAGTCGCTGACGTTTTTCTGGTCTTAATTAGCTTTGGCTGGTTTGTCATCGCAGTCATTGGACGCAGTACGGGAATACCTTTAGGTTTAGATTTATGGTATGGATTATGGGAACCTTTATTTACCCCAGCGATAGGTATATTAATGGCTGGGGCAATTTTAAGCGGTATTATTAGTTGGGTTTCTCGTAAGCTAGAAGTTCGCCAGTGATTCTGTATCGTTAATTAATTATCCTTATTTAAGGATGTCTTCTAAGGCAGGCTTCAAATCAGAATACTTGTATGTAAAACCACTGTTTAAAGTACGTTGGGGTAAAACTTTTTGACCTTCTAAAACAACTACAGCCCCATCTCCTAACATTGCTTCAATTGCAAAGGCTGGAACCGGCAGCCAAGAAGGACGATTCATTACTTCACCCATAGCTGTAGATAATTCTGCCATACGCACTGGATGGGGAGCAGTAGCATTAAAAACTCCTGACATTTCTGATGTGGTTATAGCCCGCAATATTAAATTAACAATATCGTCTATATGAATCCATGAAAACCATTGTTCGCCGCTACCAATAGGTCCTCCTGCAAATAGTTTGAATGGGGTAATCATTTTACCAAGGGCACCACCCATCCCCAACACAATTCCAAATCTTAAGATTACCAATCTCACACCGCTATCCGTAACTTTTTGGGCTTCTGCCTCCCAATCTTGGCAAACCTGAGCCAGAAAATCGCTACCGGAAGGACTATTTTCATCAAAAGTGGCGTTGCCACTGGTGCCGTAATAGCCAACCGCAGAAGCATTAACTAATACTTTTGGTTTTGTTGCACTCTGGGCAATGGCTTCAACAATTTTCTGTGTGGTTAGCTTGCGGCTATTTAGAATTGATTGTTTGCGTTCGCTCGTCCACCGCCCTTCGCTGATAGGCGTTCCCGCAAGATTGACTACAGCTTCACAATTTGCTATTTCATTTTGCCAGCTACCTGAAGCAGTGGGTGTGTAAGCAATAATTTCTACATTAGGATAAGCGTTACTCGGGAAAACCTTTCGAGCATTTTCGGTATTGCGGGTTAAAACTATTATGTTCATACCCTCAGCCAGCAGTCTTTCTACCAAACGACTACCGACGAATCCTGTTGCTCCAGTAATTGCGACTTTCATCTTTTTTTTCCTGCACCAAACCATCATTTTACTTGGTTTGATAACTCGAAACTATATATTGCAAAAAAGCATAACGCTTACATGCAGTCGGACTTGCAGTTTTGTACAATTACAAGAAGAAAAAATATGCTTCGTCCATTTTAGAGCAGGATAGAAGTAATCAACCGATATCGAGCATTATTCCGAAAAAAATAACTGTTTTCTTGATTAATGAATTCTAATTTCTTGGATTTTATGTAGTTAGATATTATAGGATGTACGGAGTGTTATAAGGCGTGGGGCTAATATGGCTCGCTATACCTGTTCATATATTGTTTCTCTTCCCATAAATCACCTGCAACCGCTACTCATAGAACTTTTGCAAGAATGTAACCTAGATGTGCAATACTATACGTCAGATTACATTTTGGCCCGAGAGATACCTGGTAGCGTACCTTTTTCTAAATTTGTCACCATAGAGGTATTGATTGATAAAAGTACGGCAACTGAAACCGAAACCAAAATGAGCCTAGTGTTTAAAAATGAGGAACTACCACTCCAAGTTGATAATCACTGCCGACAAGTGTTTGAGTTTATCAAGCAAGTAATTGAAGATTGCCGTCACTGGCATCTAACCGAAACTCTTGCCGGATAGTTAGTTTTGCTGCTTTTGAAGGCATTAGTTGCGGCTGGATACAAAAGCTCGTTCACCGCAACAAATCGCCATCATCTCGATAACCTCAAAATAATTCTAGAAATAGTCGAAAATATTTTGATAGATTAATTTTGGCGAGTAGTTAATTTGAGCTTATATTTGTCAAAATTAACGGATTACTGAAGACGGAGGGGAATAGAGACCTAGCAATGCCTTGTAATTTCCCCCATCCAACCATATTCCAAACAGCTAATCTTCTTCTGTATCTTCAGTCATACTAGGATTAATTAAGGTAATATCATATTCGCTAGCATCTGTCTGCCCAGTTTGGGTAGCATCTCTTTGGAGTAGGTAATATATGGCACGTACCTGCGGACCGAATACGACCTCATCTTCATTTTTAAGGTCATGGGCAGGTATTTTACTACGCCCGTTAATCATCAAACCATTGGAACTAGGTTTGCCTTTGACATCGCCATCTACAATGCGGTAATAAAATCGCTTATCATCATCATTGTCTTTGGGTAATTTAACTAATGTTGCATGACGACGCGAGACAAACTGCGATACTAGATGAATATCACATTCACGGTCTCTACCAATAGAATAGAGGGAGTTTTCTAAAGTAAATTCTTTACGTCCCTGGTCGTCTTCTATAATCAAGATATGAGTTTCATTCGATTGTACTGCCATAGACTTATCGTTGCTACAATCGGTTGAACTGTCAGCAATCAAGATTCGTTTGGTATAATTTGTTCCCATTGTCGAACCATTACTCAGTGGTCAAAAGCTGTTATCTTTACAGTTAATTTTGATTACAAGAGTAGAACCGTAATGTTTTACTCTATAAGATTTATGCAGCTTGAGGTAGCGTTTCTTAGCATGTATATGTGAGAAACCTAACACAATTCTACTGACCTAGTTTAACTTGAGATGAGCCAAACGAATATTTTTGCTTACCAATAATACCTCTAAAGGAGGATTTTAGGAATCGGAGGCAAATCTTCTTAAAAGAAGGGAGTTTGTAACTACGCTAACGGAACTAAAAGCCATCAAAGCAGCGGCTCCTCCGGGATTCAGAATAAAACCGAGGCTCGGTAATAAGACACCAGCAGCTAAAGGAATCCCTACTATATTGTAGGCGAATGCCCAGAATAAATTTTGACGGATTTTATTGAATGTGGCGCGACTAAGTTCAATAGCTTCGACTACATCTATTAATCGATCTCGCATCAGTACAATTTCTGCTGCTTCCATTGCCACATCCGTTCCAGAATGCAGAGAAATACCAACATCTGCTTGCGATAAAGCTGGTGCATCGTTGATCCCGTCTCCTACCATTGCTACAAGGGATTGAGAATGAGAATTTTGTAACGATTGAATAACTGCTGCTTTTTTGGCTGGAGGAATACCTGCTATAGCATCCTTAGTATCCAATCCTAATTTTTCTGCTGTAGCTAAAGCTGCTTCTTGAGTATCGCCACTAAGCAACATAACTCGTAAGCCCAAAGAATGAAGTTTTTCTACAGTTGATAAAGCGTCTTCTCGTATAGTATCTTGAACGGCAATCAATCCAAGAATTTCGCTTTCATTCGCTACTCCAACTACAGTTTTCCCTGATTGAGCTAAAGCGGTAAGCTGTTTTTGAATGGTTTGATTGATACGAATATTATTTAAATTCAACCATTCCCAACTACCTAAAAATATTCGAGTCCCTTCCACTACAGCCGATACACCAAATCCTGGCTCAGTATGAAAATCAGTGGCTGCTTGAATAGGTAATTTTCGTTCTGCTGCCGAGTCTAAAATTGCTTTTGCTAAGGGATGTTGGCTACCGCTTTCTACTGCTGCTGCTAGCTGAATTAAAGAATTTACCGTGGCTTTATCCGATATGGTAATACAGTCGGTGACACTAGGACTACCAGTAGTTAAAGTTCCAGTTTTATCAAAAACTATTGTTTTTAACTGATGTACCTTTTCTAAAACATCTCCACCTTTGATTAATAAACCTCTTTCAGCACCAATTGCTGTTCCGACTAAAATTGCGGTGGGAGTCGCTAAGCCCAAAGCACAAGGGCAAGCTACAACCATTACGGCGATCGCTAGTTTCAAACTAATTAAAATCGGCGAATAATAGGTTGAAGTTTCCTGTATTGGATAACCACTAAAGTGCTGGGAATGTGGTGAAGCAAACAGCACGGTTGATGTAACCGTATCGTGCCAAATATTGGTGCCAACAAAATACCAAAATAGAAATGTTAATAAAGCAGTAGTTAATACGCCGTAGGTAAAGTAACCAGCGACAGTATCGGCTAATTTTTGAACTGGTGCTTTACGAACTTGCGCTGCTTCTACCAAACCAACAATTTGCGCTACTGTTGTATCGTTTCCAGTGCGGGTTGCTTGAATAGTTACTGTTCCTGACTGGTTAATAGTTCCCGCACTTAAACTATCCCCTACTTTTTTGGCAACTGCTGCCGATTCTCCGGTGAGCATGGATTCGTCAACAGATGTTTTCCCTTCGATGACTTCACCATCAACGGGAATTTTGTCTCCTGGAAGTACTTGCAACCATTCGCCAATATGGACTTGCTCGGCTGGTATTTCTATGATTTCGGCTTTTTGAGTATTATTGTCGCTATTAGGTTTGGCTATTAATCGGGCGATACTTGGTTTGAGGGATAATAATTCTTGGAAGGCAGCAGAAGCGCGATTCCTGGCTCGTTTTTCTAAAGTACGTCCCAACAGAATAAAACCCAATATCATCACGGGTTCATCGAAAAAACATTCCCAACCTAATTGAGGAAATAATAAAGCAACTACGCTAGCAATATATGCACTCAAAGTTCCTAGAGCAACTAAAGTGTTCATATTAGGCGCATTTCGACGCAAGCCCAACCAACCATCTATCAAAATGGGACGACCTGGTATGATTATTGCGACTGTAGCTAATCCAAAATGAAACCAGATATTTTGCAAGGGCGGCAGCATTAAACCACCAATATGCCCTAAATGTCCAATTCCAGAAAATAACAGCAACAATACAGCAATTATTAGTTGCCTTTGGGCAGATTGCATTTCTCGCCGCTTTTTCTCTTCAGCTTCCTTTAAAGCTTGAGCGCTATCTGTCACTCCAGGGGCTTTCCGGGGTTTACTGGGAAATCCTGCTGTAGTTAATTCCTTGGCTAAGGCATCAATGTCTAGATCAAATTTTTCTGCGTCTACTACTGCTACCCCAGTTGCTAAATTGACGCAGGCTTTATCAACTCCTGGAAATTGAGTTAATTGTTTTTCTACTGCTCTGACACAGCCAGCACATTTCATTCCCTCTACATCAAGGGTAATTTTGTTTTTAGCGAGTAGTGGACTTTCAGCTTTGTTTTTTTTTGGTACCAGTTGCATGAAAAATGTTCGGACTTGCTAGAAATATAAAAATGCTGCCGCTCTTCGACATAGCATTATGAAGGTTCCTACTTCGAGGGTAAGCTAAATCCGGACTTATGACAGAATGTCTGAGGTATGAATTTTTGTAAAAACTAGATATTTAGCTAAATTCTTTGTGCTTATTCCAACGCAGATAAATAAAGTAGATGAGGATACTTATCTGTATTGGAAGCATAGCAGCTTGACTTTTCAAAAATGGATTTATAGACAAGCTAGACATTGCCAAAAAGTAACCCATGCCAAAGCAGCTAAGCATTATTAATGTCAGATGTTTACGTTTTAACATTAGTTCGCCGGAGATTATTTATTGTGTTTTTTATTTAATTTGATAAATCTAGAATCTGAGATATTATCGGTAGATATATTTAGACTTTAACAGCAAAATTCCGGTAAAAAGTATATATTTACTGCCGGTTGATATTTCGCAATAAAAATTTAGTTGAATTAGAAAATAACTCAGAAATCCTAGCTGCATACATTTATTTCTATACAGATTATAGTTATACGACAGCTAGGAACAAATTTGAGACTTGGTTTGCAATTCCCACCAAAAAACAAACAGAGCTAATATTACAATCGCGATCATTACGCACGCGAAATATTAAATAAAATAAAAGATTTGCTACTATTTGAATGTTTGCTTAAAACCAGCCTTGTCTATTCATAAAGTAAGTACCAACAAAATCGTCATGACTTTTATTTAGATAAATCATCCCTTCAATTAAACCTACTAGCTGCATAATCAAAAAACTCAAACCGTAGGTAAAATAACCCCCCACCAAAGAAATGATTAAGGTAATTAAGCCTTCTGATGCATACCCAAGAACAAATTTATGAATACCTAATGCTCCAAAAATAATCCCGCAGAAACCTGCCATTAGTTGTTTAGTCGCATGGGAGGGAGTAATTTTTGCCATATTGCTGCTCCTTAAGAATAAAAATATCAAATTAACTAGCTTATTTTTGTTAGCAGCAATATTCAATAATATACTACCGCTAACTAGTGAAATTACTGTTTTTGAGAGTAAATAAACCCCTTTGAAGCCGAGCCTAAAAAAGGTTTGGCTTTATTCTGAGTAAAGATACTCTTATTCTTCTGTATATATTTATTTCAGCAAATTGTATATTGCTGGATTCTGTTATTTCGTAACAGAGAATCTCTGAATGATAATTAATCGCAATAAGCGTCATTCAAGGACGATGCAATATTCAGTTGTACAAGTCCTTACGCAAAATTCCGGACTAATTCAGTGCGCTACAATCACTTAGGTACCATTAGAATACGGCTTTTACAGTCCATAATCGCAAGTAAAATGGTTCTGTAAAAGCAGAACTAAGTATATTGTGCATTATCGCTCTGAAATTTTATTATATTTATGTAGAAAACGCCCCGTGATAGTTTTAATCATAAAATAATTTAAAACACTCTGCATCCCTACAAAGGTTGAAATCAATCAACAAATAACTATAGACTCACTTAAATGCTTTGTTATATATCTAACATATATATTTAAGCTTACTATTATTTTGAGCATCTATGCTCATAAATGAAGAATTATCTACACTCACTATAGTGAATACTAATTGAAAAATTGTTACACATAATTAATGCAGATTATTTTTATTCTGACAACAGTACATCAAAGTGTCAATTAGTACTACTACCTAAGAGAAATAAGCTTAAAAGAGTGCCGCTATTCCACAAACTATGTAGAAGCATAGGAGCCAGAAGATTGCGCGATCGCGAATAAACTACGCCGAGGACGATCCCCAGTACTGTAAGAGGTATAACTTCTGATAAACTCAAATGAACTGCGGCAAACACAAAACTAGAAATAAGTATCGATCCCCATACAGGAAAGTATCGGGTAAGAGAAGGGAGCAAAAATCCACGAAATAAAAATTCTTCAAATAATGGTGCAGCGATCGCGGCGGTAGAGAAAAATATTAATAAAGCGACATTATCCTGACTTTCCAAGACTATTTGTAAAAGGGGATTGCTACCACCTTGCCCCTGCCAAAGCTGTTGATTTATCAAAGAAACAATAATGAAAATAGGTATTACGGCACAATAGCCACCAATTCCCCACAGCAGCCAGCCATCGTACAACCGGAAGCAAAACCAATCTTGTGGAAGAGGAAAAAATTGTTTGATTGAGAAGTAAAGAACAGATAGCGAACCAAAAGCTACAAGTAAATAGCTAACTAAAACGTATAATGCTTGAATTCTGATGTCTGGGGCTGGGCGAGGAATGGGAAGAAGCTGTAATACGAGGGGTACAATTAATTGTCCCATTAAGAAAAAGCCCACCACAAACACCTGTAAAATTGTTTCACCATCCCAAGGTGTTTTCCAAGGAGTATCAGAATTTTGCCCTAATAACGATTGTTGTCTTTTGATTATCCACTGTCCGAAAGTGAAAATCAGCAATATTACACCAATAAAGCCCCCTAATGCCGGAAGAATGGCTATACCAGTCAACTTTAGGAGGGCGCTTTCTGCTGCTTTTTGCTCAATTGCTTTAAGATTATTTAAATATTCTGAATTTTGTTGAATTTGGTATATTTTTTCTAAAGCGCTATAGCGGAACCAACCTTTTAAATTATCTTGGATTAATAATTCTGCTCCTTGTGAAAGCCTAGGAGATTCTTTCCATATTTGAATTAACGTTTGACTTGTTTGGCGAAGCTGAGGATTTATACTTAAATTTTCTTGTAATTTTTGCCAAGTCATAATAGCGGCACTGCTGTTACCTTGACGTGCTTGCAAAATTCCTATCCGTAAATCTAATTTGGCAAGTGATTCTTGTAATTGATTAGAAGTTTGCTGTAATTTTCTTTGCTCCACCAGGGAAGAAACATTGATAGTAGGAGATATTTCCGATTCCGATTGCGGTGAGGTAATGCTATCAGTTGATTGCGAGCGTAATTTAGCTAATTGATTTTGAGCTTTTTCTAAATTGGTTTCGGTTGAGGTACGTGCTTCTTGATATTGTTTGAGTGCGCCTTCCAAAGGTTTTACACCCAATATGGCTTCTTTGAGGTTTTGCAAATTTTCCTCTTCATCAGAGGGTTGCCATTGTGTGGCTAACAATACGATATTAGTTTGGTATAATTCCAACTCGCTTTGGAATTGAGGCTCTTTCAAACTCCCAAGTAGAGACGAGCCAGAAAATAAAATTGCTACCAAGGTAAGAAAAAATAAAACAATCCGTTTAAGCGTCATCTATATCCTCTCAGTTCACAAGCTTCTTCTGGGAATTATCGCAATAAAACGTCTGTCTCGAACATATTTACCCCAAAAGCATAGGATATTTTAATTTTGAGATGGTTTTATTTAAGCCTACCTACTTAGAATAAATATTATACAGTTTGCGATTTCTTATCTATCCTAAATATAAGAACATAGCATTTTGAGCATCAGCTACATTTTGGTAGTAGTTGAGAAGCTGTTTGTAAACATCGTAGATATTGTCGAATCCGCTTTCTAAACCTTTGAGCTTGAATCGCTGCTGAAAATGAGTTTGAGAAAACTTTGATAGGGCTTGACTTACTTGTTTTACTTCCTCAACTGTAAGATATCTTAATAATCCATAATCCGTTTCATAATCTATAGTCTTACCTCCTAAAATGGCATTGATAGCAGGTAGTTTATCTTGCTTATTTTTACCTGTGAGAAATGGTAAGGGAGTTGGATCGTTAATTCCAGTTAAAATGAAGTGGATATTCTTCCATTGTTTGCCGATATCGAACTCTACATTTTTACCTTCTGCTAGCATTGCAGGAATGTCTGACTTCAGCTTTGCAAACTCTTGTGGCTGCTCGAATTTCAATTTTTCTAAGGTTTGCGGTACGTAGTTAGTAGCTTCGTCAAACCATTTAGCATCTTCTGGATCGTTTAAATCGAGATTGAAATCTTGCCAAAAAGGTGAATCGGGTAAATACTGAGCATCATCAAATAATTCAAAGAAATCGGGATATTTTTGAAATTTGTTTAATAAAGAAGGAGAAACTTGCTTAAAATATGCTTCTATTCCCATTATCAATTATCCTACTTTGTTTTTCACCCAATTCCGAAATGACTTAAGCAAAGCTATTTCGCCAATAGTTTTACTTTTCTGAATAAATTCGCCTGTATCTTTTATAGCAACTAGATGATAATTTCTAAAGTAGAACCGTCGTCTGCAAATTGAGAACCTCTATCTTCACCTGTTTATTTAAGCAAAGTTTCAAAAGTTTCCCAACTAATGGTATGCAGTACGGTTCGCGGTTCTGAGAGAGTATAAGTTGCAACCATTGTTCCTCTTCAATAGCTTATGACTTAAAAAGGATATAACACAATATTCCAAATATTTTGCTTACGTTATTAATATAGTATTCCTTGAGGTCAATTTCGACTCTATTTTCAATAAGTTTTAAAAACTTCCAGTTAGTTCCAGTGGTAACGGTTCCATAAATTATAGGAATATTATTACCTTCTTTTTCGTTAAAAATTTTGGCTGCAATCATTTCCGCTACGCATTGCCCCAAACCTCCGTTAATATTTTCTTTTTTAGCTTCTACAATCGTAATTATCGGAGCATTTAAAATTAATAATTCTGGAGAGTTGCTAATGATAAAGTCACAATTTCCATTCAAGCCTTGACTTGAGTCCACTGTAAAATCAATTCCAGAAAACAAACTGATTTGATTTTGTAAAAATTTTCTGACAGCTATCAAAATAGGCGAAATAATCATTTCGGAACGCGATTTTTCCGTATTACTTGCTAGGGCTAATGGAACATTTTCCTCAAGAGTATCCGCAAGTAATGATGGGATTTCGATTTCTGGTATGGATGCAAATATATCTATTTTGTCAGAAATAGTTAAATTAAAAGATTTTGTAACTTTGGATAAGGTAAAGTCGCTATATGACACGCTAATAAACCCTGCAATATATTCAGAACTAACTCTTATATTATTTTGCTTTTTTTGATTATTTTTTTAGGAAAATTAAAACTGAATAACTAAAAGACTCATCTAAAATAATCTCAAGTCAGACATTTTTAGACAAGTCACTTTAATTATAAAATATCTTTTTCAGCAATTATTCAAATTGGTAACTCAGTACCATCGAATTAACTAACCATACTGCTAAAGAAATCCAAAGTGTCTATCAAAGCTTGAATAAAAATATCGATTTCTTCGCGAGTATTATAAAAAGATAAACTGGCTCGGGCAGTACCGGGAGCATCTAAAATACGATGTAATGGTTGAGTACAATGATGTCCAGAACGAATTGCTACACCTTCGTTGTCTAATAAAGTGGATAAGTCATTCGGATGAACTTCTCCTGTGGTAAAAGAAGCTAATGCGGCTCTACCATAACCATTTATATTAGGTTTAGGACCGTAGATTTTCAGTTCTGGTATTTTTTCTAATTGCTTAAATAAATAACCAGTTAATTCTGATTCGTAAGCATAAATTTTATCCATACCAATGTTACTAAGGTAGTCTACTGCCGCACCTAAAGCTATTGCTTCAGCTATTGCAGGAGTACCAGCCTCAAACTTAGCTGGCAACTCAGCATAAGTAGAATATTCTAAAAATACATCGGCAATCATTTCTCCTCCACCCATAAATGGCGGCATTGCTTGGAGGTTTGCTAATTTTCCATACAAGAAACCGATACCGGTGGGAGCGCACATTTTATGCCCTGAGGCTACCAGCCAATCGCAGTCAATTTCCTGCACGTCAACAGGCATGTGCGGCACGCTTTGACAGGCATCAATTAATACTTTTGCACCTTTTTTATGAGCTAATTGGCAAATTTCTGTTACCGGATTAATACAACCTAAAGTATTAGAAACATGAACTACCGATACTAATTTTGTTTTATCGCTAAGTAATTTTTGAAACTGCTCTAAATCAAAAGTTTCTTCTGATGTTAGTTCAACATATTTTAATACTGCGCCAGTTTTTTGAGCGATCAACTGCCAAGGTATGATATTGCTGTGGTGTTCCATCACCGAAAGAATAATTTCATCTTCAGGCTGTAAATTATTCATTCCCCAGCTATAAGCAACCAAATTTATGGCTTCGGTGGCGTTACGAGTAAACACTATTTCTTGACGAGATGAAGCATTAACAAATTGAGTCACTTTATCTCTTGCTGCTTCATATGCATCGGTAGCTTTAGCACTCAGAGAATGCGCGCCGCGATGTACGTTAGCGTTATAGTGTTCGTAATAGTTACGGATTTTATCAAGTACAAATAAAGGTTTTTGAGAAGTTGCAGCGTTATCTAAATAAATTAGAGGTTTGCCGTTAATTTCCTGATGTAATATTGGAAAGTCTTGGCGAACTCTATCTGCAAGGGTTTTTTCTTGAGTAAAAGTCATACGATTATAGATTTTGACAAAGATGTTCTTGATTTGGATTAAAAATTATTTTTTTTCCTAAGTATATTATTCTAATCCCGTTATCCCGCTTCTAGATTACCTATTTATAGGCTTAACTATTAAATTTGAGAAACCAGGTTTATCTTGCTAAAGTATTAAAGACAATCTGACTTTATTGATAAAACCCGGTTTCTATAATTCCTAACTCCTAACTTTTAGTAAAATTCGTTTACTGTTTTAGTTAGGTTTTTACGTAAGGAAGAAACGGGGATGCGATTAATTATCTCTGCTGCAAAAGCATTAATTAATAAGTGGCGAGCGCTGTTTTCATTAATGCCCCGACTTTGTAAATAGAAAATTTCATCATCTTCTAATTGACTAACCGTAGCACCGTGAGCGCATTTTACATTATCTGCGGTAATTTCTAATTGCGGTTTGGTATCTACTCTCGCTTGAGGAGATAGTAATAAGTTTCGATTTAATTGGGATGCGTCTGTTAATTGGGCGGGTTTGGGAACGAATATCTTACCGTTGAATACCCCATGTGCTTTATCAGCTATGATGTTTTTTTGCAGTTGCTTGCTGTTACTGTAAGGATAATTTAAAGCAAGCGCGCTGTGAGTATCCGATAATTGATTGCCTGAGATTATCGTCAAACCGTTAAGCGTCGTTTCAGTTTGCTCCCCAGTTTGAAAGATTTCTAAATTATGTCGCGATAATTTTCCGCCCAAATTTATGGCGTTACAGGTATACCGACTGTTGCCTGCTTGAGTGACTGCTGTTTTGCCAATATGAAACGCTTCTAAGCCATCGCGCTCAACTCTGGTATGATTCACACCTGCATTTTCATCAACCCATATTTCTGTAACAGCGTTATTTAGATAAACTGCTTTTTCCTGCTTCTTTTCTATATCTCCAAAGTGAATAAATTCTTCTACTAAAGTAACTTCGGAACCTGTTTTTGCTACTACCAAACAGCGCGGTTGAGAAATTATTTTATCTCCAGCACTAATAAATACTAAGTGTATCGGCGTTTCTACCACTACATTTCTAGATAGCCAAATCAATGCTAAATCGTTGATTCCGGCTGTATTTAAAGCCGTAAATACTTCTTGATTTCCTTGTGCCTGCCCTAAATACTCTTTGACAAAATCCCCATCTAAATCAGGTAAACTCGCAAGATTGCTAACTACAACCCCATCTGGTAAATTAGCGATCGCCGATAATTCCGATTTAAATATACCGTTAACGAATACCAAACGGGTTTCGCTAATAGCTGTAAAGGGGGTATTATCTAGAGATAAAAAATTTCTCGTTTCTAGATTAAAATCGACTTTAAGTAAAGCGGATAAATCTGTAAACCGCCATTCTTCATTTTTTTTATTCGGTAAGGAAGAATTACGCACTTGAGAAGCAGCGCTATCTTTTAACTCTCGCAACCACCCTTTAGTTTCATCGGCGCTAACTTTATCTAACAACTCATTTAAATAAGCATCTCCAGACAGCTTCTTTGATAAATTTGCTTCCGTAGTAGTAGACATTTGATTTGGAGTTACTTCTATATTCATTACACTCCAACCTCAACACCTGCTTCTTCTAAAATCCAGTCGTAACCTCGAGATTCCAACTCTAAGGCTAAATCTTTGCCACCAGATTTTATAATTTTGCCTTTTGCCATCACGTGAACGTAATCGGGAACAATATAATTAAGCAATCGTTGGTAGTGAGTAATCATAATTGTGGCATTTTCCGGGCTAGTTAATTGATTTACCCCACTTGCCACGATTTTTAAAGCATCAATATCCAAACCGGAATCGGTTTCATCTAAAATTGCCAAATCTGGTTCTAAAAGCGCCATTTGCAAAATTTCATTGCGCTTTTTCTCCCCACCAGAAAACCCTTCATTTAAACTACGACTCAGAAAAGCAGAATCCATTTTTACAACTTCCAACTTTTCTTCTACCACATCATCGAAATCAAAAGCATCGATTTCTTCTAAACCCTGAGCTTTGCGCCGAGAATTGTAAGCTACCCGCAAAAAATCTAAATTGCTAACACCCGGTATTTCTAAAGGATATTGAAATGCTAAAAATACACCATTTCTAGCACGCTCTTCTGGCTCCATTTGCAAAAGGTTTTCTTGTTGAAAAAACACTTCACCACCAGTCACTTCGTAACTAGGATGTCCCGCTAAAACCTTAGAAAATGTACTTTTCCCAGAACCGTTTGGCCCCATAATTGCGTGTATTTCACCCGCACGCACCTCAAGATTTACACCTTTGAGGATTTGATTTCCATCAACATTTGCCGTCAAATCTTTGACTGACAGCACTACTTTGCTATTTTCGTTAATCATTTTTAGCTACTTTCTATTTCTAAAAAATTGTAGTAGCGCTTTAGCGGGTTAATTATCGGATTTTAGAATTTTCTAGATAAACTATCGTAAGTTAATCATTCAGTTTAGTTAGAGAAAATTTCAGTCAAGCTCTAAACAAAAATTCAACGCTTCAACCCTTGTTTGATTTTGGATGAAATTTCTATTGAAATTAAAATTCAAAATCCAAAATCTAGTTTGAAAAGTTTTGGGGAAGAAAATCTACACTCCTAACGCCAGTTCCTACAATGGAGAAAACCACCGCAATCAACTGGCTCAACTTTTCGCAAAATCCAAAATCTTAATTAATAGCGCTAAAGCGCAACTACAAATAAATTAACCGACACTTCCTTCTAACTTTAAACTCAATAATTTATCAGCTTCCACAGCAAACTCCATCGGTAGCTGATTAAACACATCCTTACAAAAACCGCTTATCATCATCGCGATCGCATCTTCTGTAGAAATACCGCGTTGAGAAAAGTAAAATAATTGATCTTCCCCAATCTTGGAAGTAGAGGCTTCGTGTTCTACTTTTCCAGAATTATTCTGTACTTGAATATAAGGAAAAGTATTCGCATGAGCGTTATCCCCAATTAACATTGAGTCGCATTGAGAATAATTTCGCGCACCATCAGCTTTCTTGTTAACTTTTACTAAACCCCGATAGCTATTGCTGGATTTACCCGCTGAAATTCCTTTAGAAATAATTGTAGAACGAGTATTCTTACCTACATGAACCATTTTGGTTCCGGTGTCGGCTTGCTGCATATTATTAGTCAGCGCTACCGAATAAAATTCACCTACAGAATTATCCCCTACTAAAACGCAACTGGGATATTTCCAAGTAATTGCCGAACCAGTTTCTACCTGAGTCCAAGATATTTTAGAATTCTTTCCCTTACACAAACCACGTTTAGTGACAAAGTTGTAAATACCGCCTTTACCATTTTCATCTCCGGCGTACCAATTTTGTACGGTAGAATATTTAATTTCGGCATTATCCAACGTCACAAGTTCCACAACTGCCGCATGTAGCTGGTTGCTATCGTACATCGGAGCCGTACAACCTTCGAGGTAAGAAACGTAACTATCTTCTTCGGCAACAATTAAAGTACGTTCAAATTGCCCGGTATCGCCATTATTAATCCGAAAATAAGTAGATAGTTCCATCGGGCATTTTACGCCTTTGGGAATAAATACGAAAGAACCATCGCTAAAAACAGCAGAATTCAAGGCTGCAAAATAATTGTCGGCAACCGGAACTACACTTCCAAGATACTTTTGGACTAATTCTGGGTGTTCCTGCAAAGCTTCAGAAATTGAGCAAAAAATAACTCCCTCTTCTGCCAACTTTTCTTTAAAAGTAGTTGCTACCGATACACTATCAAAAATAGCGTCTACAGCAACGTTCGCTAAACGTTTCTGTTCCGATAGTGGAATACCCAACTTCTCAAAGGTTTCCAACAAAGTTGGATCTACTTCATCTAAACTTTTCTTCTTAGCACTTTGCTTGGGTGCAGAATAATAAATGATATTTTGGTAATCAATTGCAGGATAACCAACGCTAGCCCAATCTGGTTCGGTCATCTTTTGCCATTGACGGTAAGCTTTGAGGCGAAACTCCAGCATAAATTCCGGCTCGTTTTTCTTGGCACTAATTAAACGAATCACATCCTCGTTTAGTCCCCGAGGTATGCTATCCGTTTCGATGTCGGTAACGAAACCGTACTTGTAAGGCTGGTTGACTAAGGTTTTTACGGTGGCACTCATCGCTATATTCTCGCTTCGTTCGCTTAGCTTTTTCTCTCTTTAAGGATGGGAGACGGGCTTGATTGCTTATTCCCATATTGCGTGACTGTTAGTCACGCGACTGTTACAATAATGATGAAGACTAAAACAACAGCCAAGTTGTTTTAATGTATCTTCATTTTACGCTAGATTAACAACAATGATGTTGTCAAAGTGAAATTTTCTTTAATATTTTTAGGACGACGATGGAAACTAGCCACCAGTCCTCAACCAAACAAGATATATTGAAATATCTGCTTAAAGAGGTGCATGCTACTGCTTTGCAGCTTGCAGAAGCCTTAAAAGTGAGTCCTCAAGCGATTCGCCGTCATTTAAAGGATTTAGAGGGTGAAGAGTTAATAGTTTATTCCTCCGAACAGACGGGAATGGGTCGTCCGCAACATATTTATCAATTGAGCGGTAAAGGCAAAGAACGCTTGCGTCGAGAAGTTGGGGATAGTTATAGCAAATTTACTGTTTCTTTACTTGACACTTTAACAGAAACAGTAGGAAGAGACCAAGTAAGTTCGATTTTACAGAAACAATGGGAGCGTAAAGCCCAAGAATATCGGCAACATTTAGGAAAAGGTTCCTTACATACCAGAGTGGCGACTTTAGTGGAACTCAGGAAAGCCGAAGGTTTCATGGCTGAGTACCATTCTGTAGAAACTTCAGGCTCGCAAACAAAAGACAAATTTATTTTTCTAGAACATAATTGTGCAATTTCCAACGTTGTAGAATCATTTCCTAGCGTCTGCGGACATGAGTTAGAAATGTTTGCTGCTGTTTTACCCGATTGTACGGTAGAACGTACTCATTGGATTATCAATGGCGAACATAGGTGTGGGTATTTAATAGAAGCTAGTAAATAGTTAGTAGTTAGCAGTTAGCAATTACTAACTACCAATTACCATTATTAATAAAAATATAAATCTAGGCTATGGAATTTCAACAGCAACCAACAACACAATTTTTATCTTCCGAAGAATCAGCAAAGGTTGATGCTGCTTTACTTTCCTCTCCAGAAAAGTTTTTGACTCGATTGACAATTTCTTCATTGAGAGTGTTGCAGCAGATAGCAAAGGAAAACAATATTGCTATTGAAGAATTAACTGCGCCGCAAATCATCGCTTGGTTTGAGAAGGATGGCAAAATTAGAAGAGATGAAGGAGTAGAAGCGGCTTTTTTAAAGTGGTAGCTTTTGCAGAAATAAAATTATCTTAACGGGTAATTAATAAGATTAAAATTTGATATTCTACTTAATGTAATTTTTCTGTTTTAGTCGTGCCCATAACCTAATTTATCTAATTAATCAAGTACTATTCTAATAATCATCTAATAATCATTTTTCAGGAGCCTTTGAAAACTCTGGGATTAATACCGGAATCTTGATTGTCGTAAAAAGGTTTAATAAGCTCTTTCAATGGTTGGAATGGCAAACTTATGCTGTAATTTAATTCTTGCAGGGCATCAGCTATAAATTTCGCATTTTTTGCTAAGCCCCATTTATCTTGAAAATGATGTATGCTTTTACATTTCCAAACATAATTCCAGATTAATAAATAGTAAGGAATATCTGATAATCTTAATTCTGTAGTTTTGAGATAATTAACAATGCTTTCTGGCTCCAAATAAATAGTCCCACCTGCCGCAAACACCGATAAAGAAAAATCAATATCTTGAGCAAAATTCATTAAACTTTCATCAAAATTACCTATTTGAGAGAAAATAGCTGTACGTACTAAAACACAACCCAAATCTACTATCTGTGTTGGATGGCGCTTTAACAAAGGCTGCACTTGCTCGAAAGACTTCTTGATAAATAACCTTCTATCAAATAAATCTAAGCTTCCATCTTTATATTGAAACTCTAAAGTACCTCCAGCCGAGTGAACTCTAGGCTTTTCTGATGTTAGCTGAAGACAAACAGGGCTAACAACTGAAGCATTAGTTTCTTGGCTGCAATGCATTAATTTATTTAACCAGCCAGCAGTTACTAAAACATCATTATTGAGAAAAACAACGTATTCGGTATCTACATATTTCAAAGCAATGTTACGTGCTTGATTTGAAGATACATATTTATCTGTACGTATTAAACGAAATCCTTTTTCCTGGGATTTTGTCTCAATATACTGCCTAACCTTTTTTGGAGAATAACCATCTATATAAATTAATTTAAAAGGAATATTTGTGTACTTGTAAATACTTTCTAATGATTCTTCGGTGTATTGAAAGCATTCGTGGGGCACGACTACAAGAGTTACTTTTGGGTATGACATAAATTTTTATCAACTAATATCGAAGAACTTGTTTATTTAATCAACGATATCCTTTATTTCGGAAAAAAGTATAAATTTTAGATGCTTACTTAGATAAAAAGCGATTAGCTCTACTTAAAATCACTGTAATGATTGAGTAAAAATACTGGTTAACCTGCTTTTATCTTCAGTTTAGTCATAGTCAATAATATTTAATTATAAAAATTTTAATTAAATATTTATGACCTTAATATGTTCCTGTCTGTATTTTCTTGAGTATTTAAATCTAACCTAATACTCAGTATTCATTTTCAAGAATAATTTTAGATAATAAATTAGGAGCAACCAATTAATAGATCGCTCCTAATTTAGGATAAATATTGTTGAATTCACACGTTAATTAATCTGAACGATTTCAAAACTTTCTCGATTGAGAAATAGTCAGTACTAGACCAGATATCGTTTAATATTAAAAAAATACATATGAATTACCTTAATACATTGCATTGCAAAACCAGTGATATCTTTTGATTTTCAATGACTCTACTGCATTATGCTTTGCTAAAGTACTTCAGTGAAGTGGTGTGACAGAATTGACTGCGGTGAAGCAGTTTATCTTGGTGTTACGATTTAAACTTAAGACTTTTTACCAACGTTACTTTCATAAAATATAGAATAAATTTCGTTGGAACGAGCGAACCATATTTACCAATACTGTATTACCATTGCCAAAGTGTGAGGCGACCATTATTAGCCCCAACTTCCACCACCACCGGAGCGTCTGTTACCTCGGTCTTCTCGCGGTCTTGCTTTATTAACCTTCATTACGCGACCCATCCATTCAGCACCATCTAAAGCCTGAATAGCTGAGCTTTCTTCGTCTTCTGATTGCATTTCGACAAAACCGAAACCTCTCGATCTGCCAGTTTCCCTGTCAGTGGGTAACTGAACCCGCTTTACGCTGCCATACTCGGCAAAAACCTTACTAAGGTCTTCTTGAGTAACATCGTATGATAAATTTCCAACGTAGATAGACATGAGACTCTCCAGAATCCAACCGTGCAGAGGGGACATCCGGAAAGCTGCTTGCGACTTTTACTTAATAACAAGAACACAATTACCGAACGTACTTCTCCTGGATTATCCTACCACAACTTTTTTGCTCTCTTTACTTATTATCTATAGGGAAAATACAAAATTGCTGCTATTAGCTATCCGAAGGTCAGATAAGTATCAGTTTTTACTATCATTTTGATAGTTTAATTAAATTAATTATTTGTCAAGAGACTGCTGAATTTGATCGATATTAAAATCAACCCCTGGCGATATGCACAAATCAAATAGCTAAATTGCTTTGACTTGGTACTCGATGTTATTGCTTACTTGTTATCGGCTTAACTTGTAGGAATTACACTTTCCTATTTCGATAAATTTAAATTGAGGTTTTAAGCGCATAATTGCTAGTTACTTGAGAGCAATCTTTGGATATTTCAATTTATAAGTAAGGTTATATAAATAACAATAAACCGAAAAAAATTTTAACTGTAACTGCTACTGCTATTGCAAAAATTACCATCTAAGTTAAAAATTTAGTCGGCAACATAGCGCCATCCCTCTGGTTCATATTCGCGCTGAATTCTCACCATCCAATCGCCTTGAGGTACATTGATGCAACCGTGTTCTTCGTGAACTAGTAAAGCATTCCCAGAAAAAACACGTAGGTGTAAGCTGCTATCCTCTGTATATAATTGTGCAATCCCATCCGATATACGATGTTTGTGTCCGGTAACTTCTCCTTCAGCTAAAACAAGGTGATGAAGGACTTCGTGGCGGTCATCTGGTTTTTTGCCTTCAGTTGGCTTTACGGGAAGTAAAATTACATCGCCTTGACGAATCGGTTTCATCAGTTTTCCTCGCGATCGCAGTTAAATAATTTGTTTGAAATATGGTACTTATTTAAATTCAATTTTGGCACAATTCTCAATATTGGCAAAAAAAACAAAAAATGAAAAACAAGTAAGCCAACTGATTAAAATTCCCGAATTATCTTAACTGGTAAGCATTTGATTGGTTATCTGAGGTTGATTTTAACAACTTTAAACAGCAATAAATAAAAATGGTAGTCGCCAATTACGTCCAATATAAGTTAAAGATTGAAATAACTGCCTTTCTCAATCGCCCGATTCCCACTATCTTATCTTTGAGAGGTATTTAAACTGCCTTTAAAGAAGTGTCCGGGGATTGAAACCCCGATAAAAAAGGGTTTTAAATAAAGCTGGGCATTTTATATAACAGTTATTGTCTTGCTCGGCAGTGAAATTTTATCTTGACATTAACAATCGATTGTACCACTTTGACTTTTTAGCCCAGCAGCTATATTTTTCTTGAAATTTCCATGTCAACTCTCGTTATTGTCGAATCTCCGACCAAAGCTAAAACTATTCGTAACTACTTACCATCAGATTACCGGGTAGAAGCTTCGATGGGTCATGTACGTGACTTGCCACAGTCTGCTAGTGAAATTCCCGCCGCTGTCAAAGGAGAAGAATGGGCGAAGTTGGGAGTAAACGTAGAATCAAATTTTGAACCGTTGTACGTAGTTCCCAAAACTAAGAAACAGGTTGTCAGCCAGTTGAAACAAGCGCTTAAAGAAGCATCAGAACTGATTTTGGCAACTGACGAAGACCGCGAAGGTGAAAGTATCAGCTGGCATTTATACCAACTGTTAAAACCTAAAGTTCCTACAAAACGGATGGTGTTTCATGAAATTACTTCTGAAGCAATAAAAAAAGCCCTGAAAAATACCCGTACAGTTGACGAACAGTTGGTTCGCGCTCAAGAAACGCGACGAATTTTAGACCGACTCGTAGGCTATACCCTTTCACCTTTGCTGTGGAAAAAAATTGCCTGGGGTTTGTCTGCTGGAAGAGTACAGTCTGTAGCGGTGCGATTGTTAGTGCAGCGGGAAAGGGAACGTCGTGCTTTTAATCAAGGTTCTTACTGGGATTTAAAAGCGGTTTTGAGTCAGAGTGCAAATAAAGGAAGTAAAGAACAATCTTTTAATTCCGTATTAGTTAGTTTGGCAGGAACCAAGCTCGCAACAGGTAGTGATTTCGATCCAGCAACCGGACAAATTGCCGCAGGTCGTAAAGTTGTACTACTCAACCAACAAGAAGCCGAAGCTCTTAAAGCACGGATAACCGATAAAACTTGGAAAGTTACCAATCTTGAAGAACGTCCGGTAACGCGCAAACCAGCACCTCCGTTTACGACTTCAACCTTGCAGCAGGAATCTAACCGTAAGCTACGTTTATCAGCCCGCGATACGATGCGAGTTGCTCAAAACCTTTACGAACAAGGCTACATTACCTACATGCGTACCGACTCGGTACATTTGTCGGAACAAGCAGTAACAGCAGCCAGAGAATGCGTGCAAAAACTTTACGGTAAAGAATTTTTGTCCCCCCAGGCGCGAAAATACACGACGAAATCTAAAAGCGCTCAAGAAGCCCACGAAGCTATTCGTCCGGCCGGTAGCAGTTTCCGCACTCCTCAAGAAACAGGTTTAAGCGGAAGAGAACTGCAATTATACGATTTAATCTGGAAGCGCACTGTTGCCTGTCAAATGGCAGATGCAAAACAAACTCAAATCACCATGCATTTACTAGTGGAAGATGCGGGTTTTCGTTCTTCAGGTAAGCGAATTGATTTTCCAGGTTTTTTACGTGCTTATGTAGAAGGTTCTGACGATCCCGAAGCTGCACTTGAAGACAAAGAAGTGATTTTACCTAACTTAAAAGTTGGCGATAATCCCAATTGCAAAGAACTGCAAACTGTAGGTCATGAAACTCAGCCTCCAGCCCGATTTACAGAAGCAACTTTAGTGAAAACCTTAGAAAGTGAAGGGATTGGTCGTCCTAGTACCTATGCCAGCATTATCGGTACTATCGTTGATAAAGGTTATGCCCAATTAACTAATAATGCTTTAATCCCCACATTCACAGCCTTCGCCGTGACTAAATTGCTAGAAACTCACTTCTCCGAAATTGTTGACCCCAGTTTCACTTCCAAAATGGAGCAAACCCTCGATGATATTTCCACTGGAGAAGCTGAATGGTTACCTTACTTAGAAAAATTCTATTTAGGAGAAAAAGGTCTCGATACCTTAGTTAAGGAGCGAGAAAGCCAAATTGATATAAATACATCTAGAACCGTTGACTTAAACATTCCAGATGTGACAATCCGCATCGGTAAATTTGGCGCTTATTTAGAAGCTGAAAATGGTGAAGAAGTTGTTACAGCTTCGATTCCCCGAGATTTAACTCCGGCCGACCTCGATCCGCAAAAAGTAGAAAAAATACTCAAGCAGAAAACCGAAGGTCCCGACCAAGTCGGAATTCATCCAGAAACCGCTCAGCCGATTTTCATGCTGATTGGTCCTTACGGCCCTTACGTACAATTAGGTGAAAAGTCCGAAGAAAATCCCAAACCCAAACAAGCTTCCTTACCTAAAAATGTCAAGCCAGAAGACGTAACTGTGGAAATGGCTGTTGGTCTTTTATCTTTGCCCAGAAAATTAGGAGAACATCCAGAGACTGGTGCTAGTATCCAAGCTAACTTAGGTCGTTTTGGACCTTACGTAGTTCATAATGCTAAAGAGGGAAAAGATTACCGTTCGTTGAAAGCTGGTGATGATGTACTTACGGTTACCTTAGAAAGAGCATTAGAATTATTGGCTCAGCCTAAAAAAGGACGGGGTAGCAGAAGTAATGCTAAAAAGCCATTGCGTGAATTAGGTTCTCACCCAGACAATGAAGAACCGGTAAACGTCTATGAAGGACCTTATGGAGTTTACATCAAGCATGGTAAAACCAATGTCGGCATTCCAGAAGGTGAAACTGTAGAAAGCATTACTCTAGAGAAAGCATTGGAATTATTGGCGAACAAAGCACCAAAGGGCAAATCTACTCGCAAAACAACCAAGGCAAAAACTTCAAGTACTAAAAAATCTTCTGGTAGTAAATCTAAAGCTAAGAGCAAAACTTCTACTGCTAAATCAAAGAAGAAAACAGAAACAAGCTGATAAGTACCGACTGGAAGCATACTACACTCATAGTCCGGATACTTTCATTCTTCCGGACTATTCATTGATCGACTACTGGTTGATTATTGCCAAAGTAAAATACTTCTTAAGAACAGCAATGTCAACCTACCCGTGGCGAATGTGATAACCTAAAATAATAAAGGGAGAAATCGCAGTTATCGGTAATGACTTGCTCCCCATAAAAGGTGAGTTAGGTTTGACCCATTTATCAACCAGCGGTGCTGTTTTTTATTTATTTTCTCCGTAGTCGATAGTTGACGATCGAGTTATTATCTCAGGAGCGTTCAGTTAAATGGATTATATCGAAAAGGTGCTCGAAAAGCTTAAGGAATTAGCACGCGAGCTGATTGATGCCCTTTTAGGGCCAGAAGCTGAGCCAGAAGCTGAATTAATTCCTATTCCCGTAGATGGGCGTTCTCGCCGTGGTAGATAGTTGGGATGCTAAGGAAGGAGCCGAACCTTCTTTAAGCATTTTAGTACTGCACGGACCGAATCTGAATTTACTGGGACAGCGAGAACCAGAAATTTATGGTTCCCTAAAATTGAATGATATCAATCGTCTGTTAGTAGAAGAAGGTCGTTCTCTATCAGTCAAAGTATCTGCCGTGCAGTCTAATCATGAAGGCATCTTAATAGATGCTATTCATGACGCATTTTTCAATTACCAAGGCATTATTATCAATGCCGGAGCTTATACTCATACGAGCGTAGCATTACGAGATGCTCTCAAGAGCGTAAATTTACCTACGGTAGAAGTACATTTGAGCAATATATATCGTAGAGAAGATTTTAGACATCATTCATATATCGCACCAGTAGCGATTGGTCAAATTAGCGGCTTTGGCGCGAAAAGCTATCTTTTAGGATTGCAAGCTTTAGTGTATCACCTCAAAAAATCTTGAGTTATACAATAAGAGATAATTTATTTAATTAATTTACAGCTAATAGTATTGGTTTTTTGTGGAGGTTATCTCTCCAAAGGTAGAATTTACCAAAAAAAAATTATCTTATCCAGAATTCCTATTAGTGCAATTGGTAGCTATAACATTATGGGATATCTATATCGGTTTTAATTAACTGTATGCGCTATTCACTTACAAATAGAATTCGGGGTACTTTTATAGGAGGTATAATCGGGCAAAATTTAGGTACTGTAGGGCTTGCAGAACCATTTGACTGTGACTTAGCTCTAAGAGGTATGCAAAGCTTGATTGCACGAGGTGGCTTTGATTTGGAAGAATGGAATCGTCTTGAACCCTCGCTCTCTAATAAAGAAATTGCAGCAGATTTGATGTTGCTGTCCTTGGTTTGGGCGACTCTACCAATAGCATTGTTTTTTCATGAAAATCATTCTAGTTTGCGAAAAAATTTACTATTAACTATCACAAATCATGCCGATCCCTTGCTTAGAGATGGAATATTGACAGTATGTTACCTAATAGCTCAATCTTTAAACGATAAAATCAACACCGATACATTACTCTCAGAAATTACTTCATTCATCGGTGAAACTAAAACTGGGATACCAAAATTACTTCAACAAGTCAATAATATAATAATTACAAATGCTGGATATTCTGAATTACAAAATTGCTTAAATAAAGAAAATAATGCAAGTAATGCCATTGCTATAGCTTTTTATTGCTTTGTAACTACTAAAGAAGATTTTCGCCTTACCTGTTTGCGTGCGGTTGAAAACCCACAATATTCTAGGCTTTGTGGTGCTATCGCTGGTATAATTTCCGGCTCTCATAACAGCATGACTGGTATACCTGTAACTTGGCACTTAGGGTTAGATGAGGCAAAATTAGCACAATGGGGATTAACTAGCTTTTCTCAAGTGGTAAAATTAGCTGATGCATTTGTATCCGTATGGTCGGGGGCATATGAGGTTCTACCACAATTTTTGGAATTACAGGAGGTTGATAAATCTAATTTAATTCCCCCTTTGGAGGCGATTGCAGCCCCGCATATTATTCGTTTACGTTAACTGTATTTATTATCGGTCTACTCTGCGCTCACTCCCTGTAAGTTTACAGAATTAAGATAGTAGTCGCTTTTTTGCTAAAAACTATACTTAGTACTGAGTAAACCCAGGATTTTCACTAATGGTAAGTAACTATGATGGCAGCTTTGAAGCTTAAAACTTCTGTTCCGAATTGTCTGGAATTCAACCATTCTTATAGGCAACTGCGGTCATAGGCAATGAAAACGCAACCATTTTTTAAGTCCTTGACTCAAGTAAAAACGACCTGGGGTCGAAGATACAAAGCATTACGTCGCTTGTATGTATCTAAAACAGGCGAGACAAATCGATATCAAAAACCTTTCTGCTCCAGTCCAATGGTAAAGTCGGCTAAAGGTAAATGTGGTATTTACGCAACTTGTTGGGGATTGATTCCTCAGCATTCTTCCGTTATGTTTGCGATCGCTTTAATTACCATTACAGGAGTAATGGGGCACAAATTATACAGTCAGCCCCAGTTGCAAGAAGGAGCTACTGCTCGCGAAACAATTGTTGCCCCCTATACTGCGACTGTAGAAGATAAACAAAAAACCGAATTACTTCGCGAATCTGCTAGAGACAATTCTCGGCAATGGTTAATGGTAGATAAGCAAATTAACGAAACAGTTGAGCAGAATTTAGAACAATTGCTGCGGCAAGGAAATGAAATTCGCAAAACTGCTGGTGATTTCCCATTTTATGACACCGACATATTACATACTTCTACACAAGCTTATGTACGTTCGATTTCCGAAAAAGAATGGGAACAATTAAAGATTTCTTTGGAAAATCCCAGTCAAAATATTGCTAGAAGTCAAAAACCATTACCTGTTGTGGTAGCTAATACCACTGATACTTCTGCTGTCGATACTCAGACTATTGATACAATCACTCAAAACCCTGATTTCAAGCAGGCATTAAATCAATTACGGCTATATCGCGATCGAACTTCAACCGCCAACCTGCGATCGCTGATCGAAAAGATCGAACAGAAAAGAGAATCTTATGCTCTAGCAAAAGAAAAACTTGCAGAACTGAATTTCTCAGAGTTAGCCGGAAAAGTATATGACGATACCAGCATACTTAATTTCAGCGATGAAGAATGGTCAAGAATTCAAATGGGTATAGCCCAAAGCGCTCAACTAATTCTTGCTCAAGGTATTCATCCTGGATTACCTACTGAGAATTTAAAATATGTAATCAATTTACATCTACAGAAATCAGAATCGTTGGTACCTAAAGATACTAGAGTTTGGGCAAATAAGTTGTTGGCAAGCGTTTTAGAACCAAACTTAAAAAAGGATAAGCAGCAAACAGAATTACAAGCTTCCGAAGAAGCGGCTAAAATCAAGCCTGTAATGATAACGGTAGAAAAAGGCGAGCTAATCGTTAGAAAAGGGCAAAATATCACAGAATGGAATTTAGCAGTATTAGAAAACTATCATTTAATTCGCCGGGAAATTAATTGGCTGGGTTTAACTTACTTAGGCAGTGCCGTTGCAGCAGCTATAGGTATTTATGCTCTAGTAGAAAAACGTTTAAGAAATCGATTGCGCCAAAGTGACAGATTATTAGTATTACTCCTGACTTTATCTTGTCCATCTTTGCTGGTTTTAGGTGTACCTTTTACTACTTGGAGTGCAGTAGGTTTACTTTTAGGCAGTTTTTACGGCCCGACTTTAGGGATGACTGTTATCGGGTTGCTGGTAACATTACTCTTACCCATGAGTTTAGAGGTAGGCAAAACAGCAATTATAGCTGGTGCTGCTGGAGGGATACTCGGCACTTGTATGGCACAACGGCTGCGTTCTCGCGAAGAATTAGCTGTATTAGGATTTGGAATTTCTTTAACAGAAGGCGGTACTTACTTATTATTAAAAGTATTATTAGGCACTGCATTCACTTCAACTTCCTATTTAGTATTTCAGGAAGCAGGACTCTTGGCACTGTCGGGCTTGGGTTGGAGCATTGTTGCTTTGGGATTAAGTCCCTACTTAGAAAAACTGTTCGATTTGGTAACTCCTATCAGATTAGCAGAACTGGCTTCTCCGAATCGTCCGTTGCTCAAGCGTTTGGCTACAGAAGCTCCCGGTACATTTCAGCATACATTGTTTGTTGCTACTCTTGCTGAAGCCGCGGCCAAAGAACTTAAATGTAATGTTGAATTGGTAAGAGCGGGAACGTTATACCATGATGTCGGGAAAATGCACGATCCAATGGGATTCATTGAAAATCAAATGGGGGGTCCCAATAAACATGAAACTGAAATTAACGATCCCTGGATAAGCGCCGATATTATCAAGAAGCATGTGAGCGCTGGATTGGCTATGGCGAGAAAGCATAGTTTACCTACTGCGATACAGGCATTCATCCCAGAACATCAAGGCACAATGCAAATTGCCTATTTCTATCACCAAGCCCAGGAATTGGCGAAGGAAAATCCCACATTACAGATTAAAGAAGAAGACTTCCGTTATGAAGGACCAACCCCTCAATCACGGGAAACTGCAATTGTGATGTTAGCTGATTCTTGTGAGGCCGCACTACGTTCTCTTAGAGATGCAACACCAGAAAAAGCCTTGAATATGGTTAATAATATTCTACGGGCTAGATGGAAAGATAATCAACTCTTGGATTCGGGCTTAACACGTCAAGAAATGTCAAAAATAGCTGAAATATTCGTTACAGTTTGGCAACAATTCCATCACAAGCGAATTGCTTATCCTAAGTTAAAAGCTAGGAATTAATCAGGAATCAGGCAAAAAAAATGCCTTTTTCCTTTTTGTAGGCATAGACAATCCAATTTATCTTCGTATTAAAATAAATCCGGGGATTGGGGAAGCAAATAATTAAAATTGCGATCTTAACTGTTGACGAGTTACCAAAACATTGATTCAGTAAGTTCCGAGCCACCCGCTTTCATTCCCAACCAAGAGTGAAGGGTTGCGAAGGAAATTACTAATGGTACTGAGGAAAAGTGAACAATCCGTAATGCTTGCCAACTACCAAATAAGCTCACTATCCAAGAAAATTGAGCCGGTTTGTACATTCCTATCCCAGAAAATAAAGCTAGTAGCAAAATAGGAATAATACTTGTGTATACAATACGATGCCAAGCGTAAACCAAACGTTTAGAATTATTAGTCTTACGGAGCGCTTGCAAATCTTTACTACTGGCAAAACGGTGCAGCCACCTACGACTAATCAAAACGTAAATTCCATAGCACAAAAGATTCAGCGAAAACAGCCACATTGCTGCAAAATGCCAGTGTCTACCTCCTGCCAGCCAGCCCCCTAATGTAAATATAGGTGGAATATGTAAAGATGAGCGTCCACCGAAAACTGGGTTGGCGTTATAAATTTGCAATCCGCTAGTAAGCATGACGAACAAACTTATAATATTAGTCCAGTGAAAAACCTTGGCTGCTACAGATTGAGTCGGAAACTTCCTTTTTGAAGTATCAGAAGTGGAAGTCATATAAGGAATGAGTTTAGACGAGCAAATTAAACCGGAATTGAATTAATAGTATCAGATGGTGTAACTATTGATAAGTTTGCAAAAAAAAACAGGTTAAATACCCAAGATGGAAAAAACATTTGTAGATGTACTTTCTCTGAGTTAAATACTAGCTTGCTGCTAATTTATTACACAACTTACTTTGTATAATAACAAACTCCTATATAGAGAATAGCTTTCTTGGAATTTCTATAAAGAGTTAGTAAAATAAATCAATTTTCTCGCTCAGATGTTGCCCGTTTAACTTAGATATCGGACACGGGCAACTGAACAATCCGCAATTGTTACAGCAGGGGGTTCTCCCCTGCGGGAGTCTCTATGAATAGGCTAGTTTTAGGGAACGCAAAGCCACAAGAGTGATTGCGGAAAACGATATTCCTAACTAAATTCACTGTAGCGCCTCGCTCTCCCCAGTAAAATCATTGAGAATTTATTCTTACACCATCGCCACTCACATCAACTGATAACCAACAAATTTGGTTGATAAACAAATTGACCTATATTAGCAAAAGTTTAAACTAAGTTATTGTTGCTTTTAAGAGCAGTTATTAACCAAGCGGTTATTAACCCTTCTTTTGCTGCATAAACTGCATTTCGTTAGCTTGAAAAGAGCGAATATCTACTGTTTTATTAGCAGTATCTTTTGTATCTTTAGTCTCTACTAAATAATTCTCTTTAAGTAGTCGTATGTAAGTACGATAAGGTATATAATCTACAGGATCGTACCCATGAAAACGCAGTATTAAAACACAAGCCCACGAATATTTTCGAGCTAAAATTGCTTTAATCACTTCTTCAACTTGTTTCTTATCCATTGTCTTCGATTTTGCTCACAGTTAATAAAAGATGCTTTATTAAGTCAGAGGGAACACTAAAAAAAATTCTTTCTACTATAAAGTCTATATTTGTATTGCGATATCAATTCATCATTTTCCACAATCTTTATACAAAATTCATAATTTTTTTACTGTTTTATATTGGAGAAAGTAATAATCAAGAAATTAAAACATTATTTTAATTTGATTTTCATTTTATACAAATACTATACTTAAATTAAATAGTTAGAGATAGGGTAGCAATCAAAGTTATTATAACTATTTACAAATTTCAAACTGAGACGAAAAATAAGATTATTTTCAATTTATACTGCGTTTTTTGTAAAATCACTGAGCGTATGTGATAAATGATGATAAGTTAATTCGATACTTGTTTTATTTAAATACTTAGAGTTTAAGAGTATGTTAATTTTTGATAGTCTTCAAGCAAATTTTTATAGATTGACGACTTCTTAAATAAGATAAACATGTAATTTCATCGATTTCTTAGTTGAGTATTTCCTTAAGACAAATAGCATCTGCTCTTAATTATTTATAAATTACAATATAGGAATTGATGTCAGGGGGCTTGACCCCTAATAATATTAAGTTTTTTTTGTTTCTCTAGTTGCTCAGTTATTGCTACTTATTAATTTGAAACTTATTTTAATTAAATAGCTAAGGGTAAATTTGTTATTATTTTAATAATGTAACATGTATTTTCACGCAGTTGCAATCTCTGTATCGGCAATTGAAAATGATTTGAAACAATATTCATGATAATGCCTGTACTTCAAAAACCGAATTTATACTTAAGAAATAATTTTTACATATCCTCAGTATTAAAGTATGTCTAATTACTTCTATAACAGTAGATTCTACAACTATAAGTTTTTGCTTTTAACATCAAATTATATTGTGATGTCGGAATATTTTTTTCAAGGTCGATAATAATTTAAGTACCTGCGATTGAAAAATAGATAATAGCGTATATCTAATAATCCTATGGCTGTAAATGAATTAATTATATTGATAGAATATTTTGTTTCAGGCAGCTTAAATTGCTTGCAAAAATAAATACTCGTTATGTAGGAGAAAGATTTGCCGGATTTACGTCTGTAAAGGAGACGTTAGCATGTAATATCGCACGCAATACTAGAGAAACTACAGAGGATTTGACAACTAGTAGTCAATGTCTAGTAGTCCACCAAGCCAACTTTGCCCGGTAATTGTTTTTGCTACTTACTACTTACTACTTCTTTCTTTCACCCAGCAATGTTGGCTTGTTCGAGTACTAGGTATATGTGGTTTGCCGTCTGAACTAATTACGGTTAGCTTAGGAGTTGGCAATATGTTAGCTAATGCGAAAGTCGAATCAACAAGTTTAATTAATCTTGCCGAGCAAGCGCTTTATCAAGTGAAGGGAAAGGGGCGCAATCGAGTGGTATTAAGGTAGAAAAATTTATAACTATGTTATTGCGTTAACGTAGCGTGTCCGATAGAACATAGGGAACGAAGTTAAGCTAAGCATTAAGCGTTCACCCCTTGGTGCGGCTAATCGTAAGCACTTTGGGAGTTTTACATTCCGTTACATAGTTTGGTTTATTCTAGCTTACCTACTCAAGCAGTTTGATGTTTGATAAGTGAGTTAATCTATTTGTTCTTTATTTCTGATTATCTATTTTTATTCATATGACAAAAATGTTAATCTATAAAATATTTAAAATCTGAAAGTCCTGATTGCTTAGTTTACGCTTTATTACTGAATTAATATCGTCCAAACAATTTATTTTAATCTGTATCTCCGTATAAAACCTGTTTCCGCTATATTTATAACTTGTTATATTTAGTTTCAAACGAAAAGGGTTAGTGAATATTTAGGTAATCTCTGCATCTACCTAAAAAAATGATAAAGCATTTACCGTAGAAAAATAATATCGGGTTTTTAATTAAATGCAATATAGGTAAATCTGATTTTTCTTCTGTCTGAGGTAGTATTGCCAAAGTTTGTTAGAGACGAGAAGAAGATTTACTACAGTGTATTGTAATTAAGTGAAAAACATCATGAATGCGGCTTTATTGCCATACTTAAGCCGGAAACTGAAAGCTGTAATTGCGGCATTTGTGTGATTTCCACAGATAAGCATCTTTTTTATTTCAGGGAATTTTTTAAATAATTTGGCAATAGTTTGTAAACCAAAAAACCTTCCCAACTTAATAATTTCTAATTAAATATGAGATTAAAGATAAAGCCGTGGAAGTGTAGTCAACTTCTGCTGTCATTATTACTTCCTGGAATTATCGTCTTGGAAGCTATGCCCGTTACTGCTGATGAGATTAATAATACAGCAGTGTTTGGGGGTGATAATATCGGTTCTTTTAACACTAATAATACAACTTTTAGAGCGGGAGAAGCAGATTTACAAATTACTAAAACTGCTAATAAAAGTGCTGCCGAGCCTGGAGATACAGTAATTTATCGGGTTGTAATTCGCAATACTGGTGCAGTATCGGCTAGTAACTTAACTCTTAACGATACCCTTCCTTTAGGTTTGAGGTTAGCCGAAAAATCAGTACAAGGTTCTTTGACTGATGGAAGTACGACATCCGAGGTTGAAGTCTCAACTACTCCAGCCCAAAATCGCACTGTTGCAATTAATTATGCCGGTAGCATTCCACCTCAAGGAACTTTGAGTGTGGTTTATGCTGTAACGGTTACACCCGATGGGATGAGAGGCAGTGGAAGAAATTTAGCTGTGGCTACTACTGAAACTCTCACAAGTAATACTGCGAGCCATTTATTAAGAATTCGTCCAGGTATTCTTTCTGATTGTGCGACTTTGATTGGACGTGTTTTTGTTGATAAAAATTTTGATGGCGAGCAGCAACGAGGAGAGCCAGGAGTACCAAATGCGGTAATTTTCATGGATGACGGCAACCGTATTATTACTGATGCTAATGGAATGTATTCGGTTGCTAATGTAATTTCAGGTAATCGGACTGCAACTTTGGATTACACTAGTTTGCCAGGTTATATTCAAGCTCCTAATCTTTACAAAATCAAAAATAATAGTCAATCTCGCTTGGTACGTTTAGCACCTGGAAGTATGGCGAGAATAAATTTTGCTGTGACTCCAGCTTTTGGGGAGGGAAAAGTTGGTGCGAAGAAAAGATTTGCACCAAAGTCTTCAAAGGGGGGACGTTTGTAAAATGAAAAATTTTAGTTTAAACAAAAGACATTTTATATTTACTGCTTGTAGCGCGATGATAGTATTACCTACAATTAGCGTCTCGGCACAAAGTATAGTTATTAATAATAAAGCAGCAAATGATTCTGATTTACCGCAATTAAATTTAGTAGAGAATGATAAAAACATATTATTTTCATCACCCGAAAGTCAAGCTGAAAAAACAAGTTTAGAAAAAATCATTATTCAGGATTTTTCTGTTGTAAAAGAAGACGTTCCAGCTATTGCAATAAATAATATATCTGATAGCGGTAATAAACCAAGCGATATCAAATTAAAAGAAAAAAAGCAACAAAAACAAAACTCTTCGGCTCCCTTATCTGTTAATAATCAAGTTAGTATCATCACTCCGCAAGCTGGTATTACCAACAAAGCAACTACTAATATATCAATTCAGCATCACCCTAGCGCCGACATTAATATAGAAATAAATGGAAAGCCTATAGATAAAAGTCTTAGTAGTTACGTTCATAAAGATGAATCGCAGGAGCTTAATACTACAATTTGGTACAAAGTTCCTTTATCTAAGGGAGAAAACACGATTACCGCTAAAGCTCAAGGTGGTAATGCTGTTAGCGTTACAGTTATTTTTCAAGAACAAAAAACTAAAATTTCTATCAATGCAGTTGGGGAATCTAGAATTCCTGCCGACGGACGTTCCAGTATAGATTTTCGAGGCAATATTACTGATGAAAACGGTGAATTAATCAAGAAAGATGCCATAGTTACTTTGGATAGTAGCGCCGGTAAATTCATTGGTGCAGATTACAAACCTGATGCACCTGGCTTTCAGGTTTTGGCTAGAAACGGTGAGTTTAGTGCTAGTTTGCAGGCGGGCAATCAAGCTCAAGGTGTTAAAGTTCGCGCTGTCTTGGAAAGTTCGGCACGAAGAACATCTACACGCCAACTTTCCGCTAATATTTATGGTAAAAAATTTGATTCAGAAGCCGTTAGCTATGTCGAATTTGTAACTAATCTACGCCCTTCCTTAGCAACAGGGGTTGTAAATCTCAGAATTGGAGCAGGTGGTACTGACTATTATGGTAGTTTCCGGGACTTTCTTAATCCCGAAGAAATCGATAAAGATACTGTTGTAGATTTAGATGCAGCCGTTTTTGCTACTGGTAAAGTTGGAGAATGGCTATTTACCGGGGCATATAATAGCGATCGCCCTTTGAATCAAGATTGTAATGGTGACAATCGTCTTTTCGGTGGAGTGCAATCTTGTGAAAAACAATATCCCGTGTATGGGGATGATTCCACGGTTACGAATACTGCTCCTTCTATAGATAGCGTTTATGCTCGCATCGAACGTACTCCCGATATTACAGGAGCGGAAGCAGATTATTTCATGTGGGGTGATTACAATACCCAAGAATTTGCCAGACAATCTCAACTTTATTCTGCCACAACCAGACAACTGCACGGTTTTAAAGGAAATTTTAATTTAGGTAATTTACAGGTTACGGGATTATTTGCCAATAATATCGAGGGTTTTCAACGAGATACTATTACCCCCGATGGAACTAGCGGTTATTATTTCGTTTCTCGTAGGTTTGTAATTCCCGGTAGTGAAAGTATTTTCATCGAAACTGAAGAAATAAATCGCCCCGGTACGGTAGTTAGACGCAAAGCTTTATATCGCGGTGCGGATTATGAAATAGATTACGACAGGGGAACAATTTTATTCCGTCGTCCGATTTTTGCTACCGAATTAAATCCTTTACAGGCAACTTTAGTAAATCGAATTGTAGTTACCTATCAAAATGAAGCCGGTGAGGATAGCCAACTTTATGGCGGTAGGCTGCAATATAACTTGAGGAATGGAAAGGCAAATTTAGATAAAACCGCATTTTTAGGAGGTAGTTATTTAAAAGAAGAACAAGGATCGCAAGACTTTGAACTTTACGGAATTGATTTTTATGCTCCCCTCGCATCCGGTTTTATTCTGGGTGAATATGCGCGATCGCAGCACAATACGCTCAACTTTGGGGATGTCAGTGGTTCTGCTTACCGAATAGAGGCAAATGCGAACATTGGTAGTGGTTTTAAATCAAAAGCTTATTACCGTTCTGTCACAGAAAATTTTGCTAATAATGCTACCTGGAGTTTTG
The DNA here is from genome assembly GCA_019192545.1 of Rivularia sp. MS3. Taxonomy (GTDB): domain Bacteria; phylum Cyanobacteriota; class Cyanobacteriia; order Cyanobacteriales; family Nostocaceae; genus Rivularia. The sequence goes on from JAHCMI010000029.1 coordinate 76,563, forward strand.
CTCCCGGACAAACTCGTTACGGTGCCGATATTGCCGCTAAGATTGGTAACTTAACTAGTTTTGTGCTTGGTTATGACCATGAAGAAAATTTTGGTATTGCCCCCGCAGAACGAACCCAATTATTCGATTTATTCAATCCCCAACCTCTACCGACACCGGGAAGTCAAGTTGATAACTCGCTGACTACAGTTAGAGCCGGAATTCAGCAACAAATCGGCGAATCTGATGTGAAATTTGAATACGTCAATCGTTCCCGCGAAGATAGAGTTAACAACGTATTTGAAGGAACCGCCAGTCAATTAGTATCCAGCCTCAACGTACCTTTAACAGAATCTGTAAATTTTCGCGCTCGAAACGAATTAAATCTCGAAGATAGCGATCCTCTTTATCCCAACCGGACAACCCTAGGTTTAGATTGGAGACTTTATCCCGGCGTGACAATGCGGTTAGCCCATCAATTTTTTGATGGTGGCTTATTAAGAGGTAATAACATCACCAGCTTAGATACCCTCGTCGAACACAAATTTACTCAAGATACCAGCATCAGCGGACGCTACTCGATTCTCTCAGGTATCGACGGTATGAACGACCAAGGTTCGATAGGATTAAATCAGCGGATTCGTGTCGCACCTGGATTAAGAATAGATTTAGGTTACGAAAGAGTATTAAACGATATTTTCGGCAGCACCGCCGCAGGCGTGAGATTTGCTCAACCCTATGCTGTGGGACAAAGTGCTTCTTCTTTAGGTTTATTCGAGGGAAGTACATACAGTGTAGGCATGTCATATACAGATAATCCCAACTTCAACGCCAACGCTCGCTTTGAATATCGCGATGGCAACCAGGGAAACAACACAGTAATTACCGCAGCCGCAGCCGGTAAAATTTCAAGCGCATTAACCGCAGCAGTAAGGTACAAACAAGCTGGTGGAGCCAACCAGCTATTAGATGGATTAGCAGATACAGCAAATCTTCGCGTCGGTTTAGCATATCGCGATCCTAAGAGCGATAAATTTAACGCTTTACTCAAATACGAATATCGTCAAAATCCTTCCACAACACCCGATACCTTATTATTCGGTAGCGGCAACGGTTCTATCGATCATCTTTTCTCAGCAGAAGCAATCTACGCACCAAATTGGAGATGGGAATTCTATGGAAAATATGCTTTCCGTAATAGTAATAGTTACTTAGCCAATAATTTTACCAGCAACAGCAGCTTAAACCTGGCTCAACTAAGAGCTAATTATCAATTAGGCTACCGTACCGATTTAGCCATAGAAGGACGTTGGATTGGTCAACTTACTCAAGATTACAGCGAATTTGGCGTAGCTGTAGAAGCTGGATATTATCTCACACCCGATTTTCGAGTTGGTGTCGGTTATGCCTTTGGTAGTGCAGATGACCGTGATTTTACAGGTTATCGTTCTGCCGGTGGTCCCTATCTTAACGTCAGCTTCAAAGTAAACGAACTCTTCGGCGGTTTCGGCAGACAGAAAGTAGCACCACCACAGCAGCAAGAATCTTTAAAAGGTCAAAGGTAAGAGGTTAAAGGTCAAAGGTGAAGAGTAAGGAATTAATCATCGATAGTTATTAGCTATATTTTACCTCTTCCCCAATTATCCATTACCAATGCCCTATGCCCAATTCCCAACTTTCAATTATGAAATCATTTAAATCTAATCTTATCCGTAGCTTAACTTTATTAATGACAACCTGTAGCTATCAAGGTTTGCTGTTAATAGGTGAAGCAAACTTTTCTCATGTTGCAGCCCAAACCACACCGCTATTATGTGCTGCTCCCGGTACAGACGGAGCCGGAATTAATTTAACTGGCGTTATTAATACTTATTATCCCGGTACGGGTAATGTAAATGCAGGTGCAACTTCAATTCCTGTAGGAACTCCTACTGGTGCAACAACACCAATTCAAGCTGGTGATTTGCTCTTAGTTATCCAAATGCAGGGAGCCGATATTGATTCGAGTAATACCGATGCTTATGGAGATGGTGTACCTGGTGGTTCAACTCCTCTTAAATCCTTTGTAGCTCCACCAGCAACTGGTGCTAGCGGCAATCTCAATACTAATTTTACCGCCGGAAATTATGAATACGTTGTTGCTAGCTCAGCAGCGACTGGTGGTTCGGTAACAATTCAAGGAGCAAATGGAGGAGGATTAATTAATTCTTATAGCAATGCTCCCTTCAGTACTCAAGGACAAAGAACTTATCAAGTTATTCGCGTACCGCAATACACTAATGCCACTATTACTTCAGGGCTGAGTGCAAGTCCTTGGAATGGTTCAACTGGAGGTGTTCTAGTTTATGATGTTGCGGAAAATTTAAATTTATCTAGTGCCACCATAGATATTAGCGGCAGAGGTTTCCGTGGTGGTGGTGGACGACGGCTTACAGGAGCAGACAGGAATATAGCTCCTGATTTACTGGAAACCGACTTCAGAAGTTTATCACAATTTCAAGTTAATGAACCTCCACTCGAAGGTACTAACGGTTCTAAAGGTGAAGGTATTGCCGGTACGCCAAGATTTATGTTTAATTCTACGAATAATAGTCTGGAAAACTCTGGAGTTGAAGGTTATCCCAACGGTGCATCAGGCCGTGGCGCTCCTGGAAACGCTGGAGGCGGAGGTACAGACGGCGATCCTCTCGGAGATTTTAAATTCCCTAATGGTGAAAACACCGGTGGTGGTGGTGGTGGAAACGGTGGTGCCGGTGGTTTAGGTGGCAGAAGTTTTAGCTCGGAAGAGTATATTGGTGGTTTTGGTGGTGCAGCCTTTCCTTCTAACAGCGATCGCCTGGTATTAGGAGGAGGTGGTGGTGCAGGAACAACTAACGACGACAGAAGCGACCTTCCCAATGGTTTATCAAGTAGTGGTGCTGCGGGTGGCGGTATCGCATTGATTCGTACTGGTAGTGTCAGCGGTAGCGGTGTTATCAATGCCAATGGTAGTAGCGCTCTAGATGCCAGAACTGATGGTGGTGGTGGCGGTGGTGCTGGTGGTAGTGTAGTGGTATCCGCTATCAATAATAACCTTACAGGTCTTACAGTTACCGCTAACGGTGGTAGTGGTGGTAACGCATTAGCCAACGATCCTCATGGGCCTGGTGGTGGTGGTGGTGGTGGAGTTATCTTCACTAGCCCCGGCGCAAATGTTAGTGCTGCTGGTGGTGCATCTGGTCAGACAAGCGATCCTTTAGAACCTTTTGGAGCAACTGCTGGCTCTAGCGGTACTACTTCTAATATCACTAATATTAATGGCGCTAGTTCCGGTGCACAATGTTTGCTACCACAACTAACTATTACTAAAACTACTTCTACACCAGGCCCAATTATCAAACCCGGACAAGCTACCTATACTATTACAGTTGCCAACGGTGCCAACTTAACCGCAGCAACCAATGTTAATATTTCCGATCCTTTGCCAAGCGGTTTTACTTTTGATGCTTCCACGAATCCTACAGTTACTTTAAACGGAGGCGCAACTCGCACTAACGACAGCAATCCATCGGACGGTGAAAATGTCCTAAATTTCGGTAGTTTTAATATTCCTGGCGGCGGAAGTGTTGCGATAACATTCACAGCTAACATTGATGAAAATGCCCCTAATGGTGTTTATAATAACCCAGCTACCGCTACTTATACAGATGCCACCAATACGACAAAAAGTGTAAGCTACGACCCGGCAAACCCCGATGAAGACGTACAGGTAGGAAGCGATGTACCTACAGATCCAGAACGTTTACGGGGGTTAAAAAGAATTACTAATGTATTTAGAAACGGGCTTCCTATCAGCGGAATTGATTTTGATTCCTTTATTGATAATCCCAATGACCCCATTGATAATTTGCCCGGTTGGTTTCAGCTTTCACCAGTAGGAGTATTCGATGTTAGTCCGCAATTACCCTTACAAAGTGGTGATGAAGTTGAATACACGATGTATTTCCTTGCTGATGGAAATCGACCTGTTGAAAATGTGAGATTTTGCGATCCGATTCCTCAAGGAACTACTTTTGTTACCGATAGTTTTGGTTCCGGTAGCGGTATTTCTGTTAATTTATCAAATACGGTAACGGCAAATACTAATGATAGTGATGGTGACAACGGTAGCTTTTTTGCCCCAGGCACTCAACTTCCCGCCGATAATTTCTGTCCCAATCAAGATAATCCCACGGGTGCAGTGATTGGTAATCTCGGTACAATCAACCATACTTTAGGTACTAATTTTGGTTTTATTCGGTTTCGGGTGAAGGTTGATTAGTAGTTAAGAAATATAGCAGTTCTCAGTTGAGTGCAATACAGTCTGAACCTCACCCCTTCCCCTCTCCTTGTTAAGGAGAGGGGTGTCAAGAAGTCAATCTAATTATTTTGATCAATTTTGGGAAAAATAAATTTGTTCGTTTAGTATCTCCGAACAAATTACCGTGCAATTTTTTTTTAAAGCTCTCAAAGTATTGATAAAAATAAAGAAACCCGGTTATTTGAAAAAACCGGATTTTTCAACATCTCGAATTTTAAAAGACTATATAAAATTACTATATCTATTTTTACTGATTTTTCCATTAACTGCTTGTCAGCAATCAAAATCAGATAACCAAATAAAACCACTTCCACAAGATTCATCAATACAAGTTTATTTTAATCATTCTCAAACTTCTGAATATCGAGAACCTTACCGCGAAAAAATTCGTAAGGGAGATGATTTAGAACAAATAATTATTGATGCAATTTCTCAAGCTAACTCCACAATTGACGTTGCTGTACAAGAATTACGTTTACCTTTAGTTGCTCAAGCATTAGTTAAAAAACAGCAAGCGGGAATCAAGGTAAGAGTAATTCTAGAAAATAACTATAGTCGTGCTTGGAGTGATTTTACGCAACAGGAATTAACTAAGTTAAGCAAACGCGAAATAGATAAATATCAAGACTTTGTCAAATTTGCAGATACTAATGAAGATGGTAAACTATCTCAAGAAGAAATTAATCAAAGAGATGCTTTAAAAATAATCCAAAATGCCAAAATATCTTTAATAGATGATACCGCCGACGGTTCAAAAGGTAGCGGTTTAATGCATCATAAATTTATTGTTGTAGATAACCGGTTTGTAATTGTAACTTCGGCGAATTTTACTCTATCCGGTATTCATGGCGATTATGATAATTATGATAGTTTGGGCAACGTTAATAATTTAATTAAAATCGATAGCGTTGAATTAGCCGATATTTTTACAGAAGAATTTAACATCATGTGGGGTGATGGAGTCGGGGGTAAATTTGATAGTAAATTCGGTTTACAAAAACCTACAAGAGATTTTCAGCAAGTTTCTTTTGGTAATAATAAGGTTACGGTACATTTTTCTCCTACTTCTCCTACAAAACTTTGGATTGACAGCAGCAATGGATTAATCGGGGAAACATTAAAATCAGCAGCTAATTCTATTGATTCGGCATTATTTGTATTTTCAGCCCAGCGTTTGAGCAATATTCTCGAAACACGTTATCAACAAAACGTGAAAATTAGAACTTTGTTAGAACCAGATTTCGCTTATCGTTTTTACAGCGAAGGTTTGGATATGATGGGTATTGCTTTGAGCAATAAATGTAAATATGAGCTAAATAATCAACCTTGGCAAAATCCAGTTAGCACTACAGGAGTACCTTTATTAACCAGCGGTGATTTATTACATCACAAATATGCTGTTGTTGATAAAAAAATCGTAATTACAGGTTCTCATAATTGGACGGAAGCAGCAAATAAGGCAAACGACGAAGCGGTTTTGGTAATTGAAAGTCCCAAAGTCGCCGCTCATTATGCGAGGGAGTTTGAAAGACTTTATAGTAATGCTGAATTTGGTATTCCCCGAAGGATTGAAAAGAAGGTTAAGCAGCAAGAAGAGGAATGTGGAGAAATTAGAGTTCCATCGACATTTGTTGACAAAGGAATTGTTGATATTAATACAGCTACCGTTGAGGAATTGGTAACGCTTCCTGGGGTGGGGAAGAAGTTAGCGCAACGGATTGTTATAGCGCGTCGGGAGAAGCGGTTTGATTCTTTGCAGGATTTGGAGAGAGTTAAGGGGATTGGGAAGAAGATGCGAGTGAAGTTGGAGGGGAGGGTGAGTTTTTAAACGCAGAGGAGCGCGGAGGGAAGCGCAAAGGTACGCGGAGGTTTATTTAGAATTTGTAGGTTGGTTTAGACGCATAAAAATATTGAATTTTAACCAATTGATTAGGATTGCGTCGTAACCCAACACCAGTATTTTGATTTTAAATCCAATTACTCAACGTATATTTTTAAATGAAGCGAGTTGTTTCCTTGGGTGTTTAATATTAATTTTGATTTGAATTATTTCATTATTTCGTTGAGTTTTTCAGGTTATGTTGGGTTATGCTCTCTGGGCACGCTTCGCTAACGTTCCTCAACCCAACCTACGAACTATCAGACTTCCAGCCAATTTTCTAAGTTTTTCTTCGGTTGCTAATTCAGCACTCTTCACCCATTTAGGATCTATTTTCTGCTTACCTAGTTGTTTAGAGAGAATTTCAATCTAAATTTGCTGGTGATTAATTAAACTAAGTATCTAGGTAATAAAAATAATTGTTGAGAAAAGGCAGGAGGCAGAGGTAAATAGGGTTTGAGCTTCATTTATGCTTATTTACAATCAAATATCAAAATCCTTAGTGAATGGCACAACATAGGCACAACTAATTACACTTAAAGTACTCCCTTACTTCTTGCTTCACTATAAAAATGACCGAACAAAAATCTCGAATCTGCATTCTTGGTGGTGGCTTTGGTGGGCTTTACACTGCTTTACGTTTAGTTAAACTGAATTGGGAAGAGTCCCAAAAACCGGAGATTGTGCTGGTTGACAAAAATGACCGCTTTTTGTTTTCCCCCCTTCTTTACGAGTTGCTGACTGGGGAAATGCAAAGTTGGGAAATAGCCCCAACCTATCAAGAGCTTCTGCAAAATACTGGTATACGCTTTTATCAAGCAACGGTGTCTGGAATTGATACCGAAGGAAAACGAGTAGAGTTACTAAATGGGCCAGAAATTCCCTACGATCGTTTAGTATTAGCTATGGGTGGAGAAACACCTTTGGATATGGTACCGGGTGCAACATCTTATGCTCATCCTTTCCGCACCCTTGATGATGCTTACGCTTTAGAAGAACAATTGCGGATACTCGAAGAATCCGATAAAGATAAAATTAGAATTGCAATTGTTGGTGGTGGCTATAGCGGTGTTGAATTAGCCTGCAAGTTATCTGACAGACTTGGGGAAAGAGGACGTTTTCGATTAGTGGAAATGGCTGATGGTATTCTCCGCAATTCTCCAGAGTTCAATCGTGAAGCTGCGAAAAAAGCTTTGGATGAGCGCGGCGTTTGGGTTGATTTGGAAACAAAGGTAGAATCTATTGCTGCCGATAGTATTTCTTTGGAATACAAAGGTGTTGTGGATGAAATTCCCGTAGATTTGGTAATTTGGACTGTAGGTACCCGAGTTACTCCTTTAATTGAGCAACTTCCTGTTAAACACAACAAACAAGGAAAAATTACGACTACATCGACTTTACAGGTAGTAGATAATCCCCATATCTTCGCTTTAGGAGACTTAGCAGAAACTTTTGATGCAGAAGGGAAACAAATACCGACAACCGCACAAGCTGCTTTTCAACAAGCCGATTATGTCGGTTGGAATATTTGGGCTAGTCTAACAAATCGTCCTTTACTTCCCTTCCGCTATCAACATCTAGGTGAATTTATGTCATTAGGAGTTGATAATGCCACGCTCACCGGCTTGGGTTTAAAAATGGAAGGAACATTCGGATTTGTTGCCCGTCGTCTTGCTTATCTTTACCGTCTACCAACTTTAGAACATAAATTAAAAGTTGGTTTTAATTGGTTAACTCGTCCTATTATAGAGTCACTTTCTTAAAGTCAGGGGATAGGGAGACAAGGAGATAACGGGATGAGGGGATAAGGGGAGATGGAAAAAATAAATTAATTCTTAGCTACCAATTCCTAACTCCGTTCCTCCTAACTCCTAACTATTTAATCTACAATCTCAAATTTAAAATCCAAAATTATCACAGGTGGATGAAACAGCCGAAAGTAATTTTTTTAGATGCCGTTGGAACACTCTTCGGTGTTAAAGGTAGTGTTGGCGATGTTTACAGTCAAATTGCACAAGAATTTGACGTAGAAGTATCACCGGCAACTTTGAATCAAACCTTTTTTCAAAGTTTTAAAGCTTCACCACCCCCAGTTTTTCCTCAAGTACAATCACAAGATATCCCGCAACGCGAGTTTGCATGGTGGCATCGCATAACTCAAACCACTTTCGAGCAAGCTGGTGTTTTACATAAATTTGATGACTTTTCGGCTTTCTTTAGCGAAGTCTATATCCACTTTGGCACGGGAGATCCTTGGTTTGTTTATCCCGATGTCCTCAAAGCTTTAAATAATTGGCAAAATAAAGGAATCGAATTAGGAATATTATCCAATTTCGATTCCCGAATTTATTCAGTTTTACAAGCTTTAGAGCTAAGGGATTACTTCGGCTCGATAACTATTTCAACTCAATCTGGTACTGCTAAACCCAACCAAAAAATATTTGCGATCGCGTTGGAAAAACACAACTGTTTACCAGAAGCTGCATGGCACGTTGGCGATAGTATCAAGGAAGATTACGAAGGAGCCAAAGCTGCTGGGATTAGAGGTATTTGGTTAAATCGGAATCAGTGAACAGCGAACAGTGAACGGTAAATAGTTATAAGTTAATAATAATCTTTAGCATAAAACCCGGTTTCATCAAAAAGCCGGGTTTTTAAATTCTTAACTATTAACTACATAGCTGATTGACTTCGTCTTGCAATATACGAATCAGATTTTCATCCCCTTTTTGCTTGGCAACTTCTAAACGACGCTTTACGTCACGAAGTAAATTTTGTTGATGAGTTGTACTTAAGCGATCTTTACTTACTTGATTCCTAAATGATATTTTCTCACTGTTACCGAAGATAAAGTTTAACTTTTTACGCTTTTTTAATTCTTCTACCTTTTTCCGATTCCCGGAATAATAACTAGCGCCACGATACTTTAGTTCAACTGCATTATCAGTTACGGGAGTGTATTGAGAATAATGACACTTCCACTCTGCACCCCGATATTTCCCGCAAACTCCGGCGGTAGTTACTTCAACCGTCACGGGAGCGTGTTCGTATTTAATTCCGCGATAAATAAGTTTCATAATATTCCTTGCCTCTTTGTATATCTAAGGTAAAAGCGAGGCGCGTTCCTTCGGCTCTATATCCTACTTCCGTCTTTATAAGCTATTTAACTATCTAGTTATTGTTAGTTGCGAACAAAGATGAACGTTTAATTACATTTCTGTAACTACTGTAACACTTTTTCCGTAAAGTCATGGTAGTTTAACAAAGTTTTATCTTTTCTTTATATCTTTAAGGTAAATAGTAGGGTGTATCACTTAATTGGTTAGGTATAGCGGTTTTTAGTTAAATGCAATTCACATTTTGCGCCATTGGTAATAAAAGTAGGTGAAGCCAATTTTCATTTTCAGACTGAACTGAATGATATTGATTTAGAGAAAAAGGGAAAGCTAAAAGAAAGCTCTTAGTTGTTTGAATACGTTATATTATGCTTTCTGACTATTATGTTCGTGATGCAAAGAAGGAAGATATTAATCATATTACTAAACTGCATTTACGAAACAAAACAAGAGATTACTTTTTGCCATTCGGTTTAAACTTTAAATGGTCATATAGTTGTACTAAATTACTATTTATTATTCTTGTTTTTAATTTAATATTGAATTATGAATCAAATAAATTAATAGTTTTCAATTCATCACTAGATTTATCGATAAACATTATTTTTTTTAATGTATTTTCATGTGGAATGCTGAAATTTCCATCTTTTATATAGCGTTCCTACAGCAACTGAGGTACAGCTTTACTTCACCCCCAACCCCTCTCCTTATTAAGGAGAGGGGAGATAGGTTTTGAGTTATACCGAGTGGAGACTGGGAAACGCTATATTTGAGCGTTATAAATATTTTGGATTACAAAATTATTCACAGTTTATATTGCTTGAAAATGATAATAAAATAATCGGCTATGCAAAGTTTGTTAAAAATCGCGAATATTTTGCACTGAATCACCTATACCTTCCTAATAGGTTAAAAGAAGAATTAATTGCTTTGTTTATTCGACACATTATTAATAATAGGAATGGGCGCAACTGGCATGTTTTTCTCGTAGGATGCTGTGACACTTTGACTAATTCTGAACGTAGTAATAACATGCAGGCTGTGTCACGCACCAACCGGCATTGTGACAATTGCGGCCATTCCTGAATAAATCAGTACAGCCTATATATGTAGCATGTACAAAAAAAAGAAGCAAAGTTATATATTTAGTATTGGTTTTAAGCATATAGGAATACAAAAACTACCAGAAAATCTCAGATTTCGTGGTTGGCTAAATCAACTATTTGGAGGACAAAATTTAGCTTATATAAATAAATCAAACCTGCAAAACCTTAATTTCTTCCCCAGCAGTAACCGACTTCTTCCCAATCTCCAAAACAGCTAAAGCATTAGTCTGAGCTAAATTAATCAAATTTCCAGAGCTTTTACTACCACTAGCAGCATTAAATTGATAAACCCCGTCAACCAAATCCAACTTTCCCCAAATATAAGTTTCCCGTTTACCGTTGGAATTTAAATCATCGCGAGTTTGGGCTTTGATAAATCTAGGCTGCCAACCTTCCATAATGCTGGAACATTTTTTGATAACTGGCTGTACAAAACGCCAATAACTCACCAAAGCTGAAACTGGATTCCCCGGTAAACCAAAATATATCGGAGCATTCGGAATGTTGAAAGTTGCTACCGTCAGAGGTTTACCGGGTTTCATTGCCACGGCTCTGACTTTAATCTCCCCACCGAGAGATTCGAGAATTTTTTCAACATAATCGTAGTCTCCTACAGACACACCACCGGAAGAAAGTACTATATCAGCTTTAGCGATCGCTTCTTCAATGGCTTCTTTGAGTGCCTCGGGTTCATCTTTGATAATTCCCAACATCAAAGGCTCACCGCCGCACTGTTTAACTAAAGAAAATAAAGCGTACTGATTTGAATCTACAATTTGCCCAGACTGTAAAGTTTGTTCGGGGGTTATCAATTCATCACCAGTAGATAAAATAGCTACACGGGGACGACGAAAAACATTTAACTTTGTACATTGAGCGGCAGCTAAAACGGCTATTTCCGTAGCATTAAGCTGAATTCCTGCTGATAATAATTTCGTTCCCGCTTGGTAATAAGCAGCACGATGTCTGACAAATTCTTGAGATTCCGGTGCTTTAAGAATAAATACTTTATCGTCTTCGCGACGGGTATTTTCTTGCATGACTACTGTATCGGCACCTTTGGGCATTACCGCACCCGTAAAAATTCGCGCAGCTTGTCCCGATTGAATGTTAGATTGAGGTTGATAGCCTGCGGGAATATCCTCAACAAGTTTTAAAACCGCTGGCTTTTCCTCACTTGCTTCTCGAACATCTTGATAAATTACAGCATAACCATCCATAGCTGAGTTATCCCAGTGAGGAAAATCGAGTTTACTGGTAACTGCTGAAGCTAAAACTCTTCCGGTAGCTGTTAATAAATCGACGGTTTCTATATCTGTTTGATTATTTAAAGGTTTAACCAAATTAAAGATAATATTTTCTGCTTCGTTTACTGATAACATTGCGAATTCATCCTGTAACAGTTTGATTTAATTTAACAATTTATATGTAGGTAAAAATATACAGCACATTTTTTATCGGATATATTTTGACGGGCAATCATGCCTAGTATACGAGAGTTTGATGATATAAACTTTTAGCTTATATATATACAAATTACTGTAAGTTATTTTATTTGCGTCAAGTAGCGTCAAAGATGAATTAAATTATTATATAAATGCTGTAAACCCTACTGATACAGCAAAATTTAAGGGTAAACACCCAAGCATATACCGATAAAACTTAAGTAAAAAGAGCATATAACATCAATCGGTATTTGTAATATGAAAAGTAAAGGGTTAGCGTATATTTTATGGTTTTTATGTGCTTTTAGTATATTTGGCGCTCAACGTTTTTATTGTAAAAGATATATCAGCGGCTTTATCTATCTATTCACTTTTGGTTTTTTCGGAATAGGACAATTTATCGATTTATTTACCATCCCTAATATGGTGGATGAAGAAAACTTAAAATACCAGGCACTATACGGTTATCAAAATATAAATATTAACGGCAATCCTCAAGTTACCATAAATGTTGACGGTAGGAAAAGTCATACATACAAAACTGCTAATAACAAAAAAGTCTCGGATACGATAAAAATATTGCAAGCAGCTAAGAATAATAGAGGAATGATAAATCTTTCAGATTGTGTGCTGGCAACTGGTAAAGAAACTGCACGGGTAAAGCAGACTCTCGATCAAATGTGTAAAGATGGTTTGATAGAAATTACTAATCTTCCCGATTCAGGAGCTATAGTCTATAAATTGCTTTAATTATAAATTGCTTTAAATTCAACCTGTAACTCCGATAAGATATTTTCAGACATCATATATATTTAATTACATTTTGCTCAAGATATTGAGCAATTTCTTTTTTATCAAAGCTTCCGTCAGCAACTTTTAAAACTAGAATATAAGTTTCTTGATTATCCGTATTTAAAATATAGCCATTTATCCTCAAAAAAGTATCCATTACCGCAAAAGCAGTCCGTTTATTACCGTCAATAAAAGGATGATTATTGGCAATATGGTATAGATAAGCAGCAGCTTGTTCGTAAATTGTTGCGTGTAAATACTTTCCGGAAAATGTTGCTTGTGGTTGAGCTAAAGCTGACTCTAATAAACCTTCATCTCTTACACCAGAAGTGCCGCCAAAGCTTGCAACTTGATCTAAGTGAATTTCAATTGCTTCGGATAGCGAAATAAATTTATGAATCTGCAAGACGACGGTACACCTCTTCTCTTTCTCGTTTTGATTCTAAATAAGCTTTCCAGACTTCGCTGTCATGAGAATTCTGTTGATATTTTTCTCTAAAAATACGTACAACTTCTAACAATTCGCTTAATTGTGATTCTGGTATTTGCTCTAATTCTTGAATAATTTGTTCTTTAATAGTCATTTTTCTACCTGAAATTATATTCTCATTTTACAATTTGAACCTTTTACCTTTACAGAAAAATATTAAATATATTACTCAAAAAACTCTGCGTACCTTTGCGCTTACCTCATTCTTCCTCTGCGTTTAAAATGCAATTTCGATGCCAACAGATAGCTAGTAGATGCAGTTAAAACCTAACTAAATCGCTAAGCCATTTGCTTATTTTGATACTTCTTTAAATCGCCGGGTGCAAACACACCTTCTTCCGTAATAATGGCTGCAATTAATTCTGCTGGGGTGACATCAAAAGAAGGATTATAATAATCAATACCTTCTGGAGCAATAATAGTTTCTCCTACTTGATAAATTTCCTTTGGATTGCGTTCCTCAATCGGAATTTCACTGCCATCAGCCAAAGAAAAATCAACTGTAGATAAAGGTGCAGCAACAAAGAAAGGTACGTTATGAGCTTTAGCCACTAGCGCCAAACTATAAGTACCAATTTTATTAGCAGCATCACCATTTGCAGCAATTCTGTCAGCACCAACAACAACAGCATCAATCATATTCTGTTTCATGCAGTGTGCAGCCATGCTATCAGTGATTAAAGTTACCGGAATACCTTCTTGCACGCATTCCCAAGTAGTTAATTTAGCACCTTGTAATCTAGGGCGGGTTTCGTCAGCAAAAACTTTTTCTAAACGTCCTTCACGAAAAGCCGAACGCACTATACCCAAAGCGGTACCATAACCCGCAGTTGCTAAAGCACCAGCATTACAGTGAGTAAGTAAAGTTAATTTTTCTGGTGTTTCTGGTAATGCTTTTAAGCCATTGTCGCCAATTTTATGACAAGTTTGTAAATCTTCAGCGTTAATAGTTTTAGCAGTTTCTAAAAGAGTTTTTCTGATTTCTTCGACAGTACCAATTGATTCGTAAGCTGTTTTTAGCATACGTGAAATTGCCCAAAACAAATTGACTGCTGTAGGTCGAGTTTCGCGCAACATTTGAGCCACTTGCTCCAAAGCTTTTAAGAACTTATGGCGATCGCTTGTTTCAATTTCCCGCGCTCCCAGATACATGCCGTATGCAGCAGCAACACCAATTGCAGGGGCACCGCGAACAATCATTGTTTTAATTGCCTGTGCCATATCTTCACTGCGGTGAATTTCTACATAAGAATACTCATAGGGTAAACGAGTTTGGTCAATCAAAGAAACGAAGTTGTTACGCCAAATTACAGGGTATACGGGATTGTTTTGCAACATATCTTGTTAATTAATGAATTTAATTACCTTGTGATGGGAAGGGGAAGAAGGAGAGAGGGAGAGAGTGAGGGAGGGAATTTTTAACTCTTAACTCCTAACTCCTAACTCCTAACTCCTAACTATTCCCAATCCCCAATCACTTGCAACTAATTGTAATTAAACTACAGCAGATGGTTGATTGCTGAAGAAAGTCTTTAAAATTCTTTGGGCAATTTGAGGACTAGTTAAACCTAATTCGGCTTTGCTTTCGTCAGGTTTAGCATGATCCACCAAAATATCCGGTACGCCAAAACGCTTAATTGGTACCAAAATATCAGCATCAAGTAAAGCTTCTGCAACAGCCGAACCAAAACCACCCATGACGCAACCTTCTTCTACGGTTACTACTCGTCCTATTCTCTTGGCTAAGGGCAACATCAGTTCCGTATCCAAAGGTTTGCAGAAACGAGCATTAATGACAGTGGCTTCGATACCGTGTTCGCTGAGAATTTCGGCTGCTTGCAACGTCGAATTAACCATAGAGCCGTAGCCTATCATTAATACGTCATCTCCGTTACGAAGAATTTCGCCTTTGCCAATTTCTAAAGGCTCCCAACCTTCTTCCATTAAAGGCACACCATAACCGTTACCGCGAGGGAAACGCATGGCAATTGGTCCTTTGGTATAGTTAACTCCGGTTACTGTCATTCGCTGTAATTCGGCTTCATCTTTGGGTGCCATCATCACAATGTTAGGAATGCAGCGCATGTAAGCAATATCGTACATTCCCTGGTGAGTAGGGCCATCATTACCTACGATTCCGGCTCTATCTAAACAGAAGAAAACGGGTAAATTTTGGATGCAAACATCGTGAACAATTTGGTCGTAACCGCGTTGTAAAAATGTTGAATAGATATCGGCAACCGGACGCATTCCTTGAGTTGCCAATCCAGCAGCTAAAGTAACAGCATGTTGCTCGGCAATTCCGACATCTATATATTGATCGGGTAATTTGGCTTGCAGCTTATCCAAACAAGTACCCGTAGCCATTGCAGCGGTAATACCAATTATTTTCGGGTTTTGCTCGGCAAGTTTGACTAAAGTATGAGCAAAAACTTTCGAGTACTTTGGTGGCTTTGGTTTGCTCGAAGGGATCGCCTTACCAGTTGTTAAATTAAATGGGCTTTGGGCGTGATAGCCTACTTTATCTTTTTCAGCGATATCATAGCCCTTGCCCTTGGTAGTGGCAACATGAACTAAAACCGGCCCCGGAATTTTATGAGCTTGCTTGAAAGTCGCAATCAAATCTTCCAAATTATGACCGTCAATAGGCCCCATATAGGTAAAACCGAGTTCTTCAAACACCGCCCCCACCTTGGGAACCGCTAACCGCTTCATTCCTTCTTTGATGCGTTCGAGTTCCGGTGGTATCGAATCTCCTCCCACAAAGGGAAGTTGCTTTACCTGTTCCTCAAAATTATCCTTGATGAACTGCATCGGTGGAGACAACCGCATTTTATTTAAATAGCGGGGAATAGCACCAACGTTAGGAGATATTGACATTTCGTTGTCATTGAGGACAACTAATAAATTCGTATTGGGTAAATGTCCGGCATGGTTGATAGCTTCCAAAGCCATACCACCAGTTAATGCGCCATCGCCGATAATAGCAGCAACTTTAAAATTTTCACCCTTTCGATCTCGGGCGATCGCCATTCCCAGCCCCGCCGAAATGCTCGTAGAAGCATGTCCGGCACCGAAATGGTCAAATTTATTTTCGCAGCGCTTCAGATATCCTGCAACTCCATCCTTCTGTCGTAAGGTGTGGAAATGATTATAGCGTCCAGTAATCAATTTATGAGGATATGCTTGGTGCCCCACATCCCAAATAACTTTATCTCTATCTAAATCCAGGGTTTGGTAAAGCCCCAATGTTAACTCTACAACACCCAACCCAGGTCCAAGGTGTCCGCCGGTAGCTGCAACCGTTTGTAAATGCTTGTCTCGAATTTGACGGGCAATCTGCTCTAGTTGCCGAATCGATAACCCGTGCAACTGATTTGGATGAGTAATTTCACTCAGGTGCATATTTACTGGGTTTTCCTCTCTACAATTATTTGTATATTGATTGTCCCACGGGAATGGGAAAATGGGGGGAATTTAGGGTGGGGAG
>JAHCMI010000030.1 GCA_019192545.1 Rivularia sp. MS3
TTTTTGTCTGTTGGGTTGGTGTTTGAGTTGGTGTTGGGGTTGGTGTTTGAGTTGGTGTTGGGGTTGGTGTTTGAGTTGGTGCTGGGCTTGGTGTTTGAGTTGGCGTTGGAATTGCTGGGATATTTTCAATCCCATCTTGAACAGCTTCCGGTATTCTCTCGTCTGGCGTTTTAGCTATTCTATATTGAACAGTTGATGTTGAATTTAATACTGCATTGGCAGGTGAGCAGTAACCTGTTATTAGCAGACTACTACTAATAGAAATTAAAAAATTTAATTTGAAATTGTTTTGATGTTTTCTGTTACTTTTCTTTACCATGATTGCGCTACTTGTATAATGGTATTTTTTATGACAGATATGGCTGCAAGGAATTCAAATCTTGTTTTTAGTGTTTAAATATAGACAGATAGTTATATCTATTTGATTATACATAGGTAATATACTGTAATGGGAGGATAATATGCCACATCTTTCTACAAGCGAAAACCATCATATTTATCTTTAGACTTTAATTTAATTAGATGAAAATTGAAGTTATTCTATTTTTGTCTAAATAGTTGAAAAAAGTGATTTAGACTACATTTATAAATAATCGGGTAAATAGAAATAGCTAAATTCTCTAACACAATTTATATATAATTTTATTTGAAATTTTTAGCTATTAAATATTACCTTAGTTAGTTTATTTAAGTAAATATATAAGTTAAGCGAATAGCTTAAAAGATAGATAAAAATTTATATTTTAATAAATTCAATTGAAACGAAAATATTGCAAATGTTTATAATAAAAAATTAGCAATTAGAAAGCAAATATTTGTAAATATTATTTGCTGCCTTAACCCCAATTGTGAAAGTCCTTTAAATGCTGATGGCAATGTTTATTGTCAAAACTGCCATAGCAAATTAATCCCACTATTAAGAAATCACTATCGCGTAATAGAAAGACTTAGTAGTGAAGGTGGATTTAGTATTACATATTTAGCAGAAGATATAGATAAATTAAATGAGCGGTGTGTTGTCAAACAATTTGCGCCAAAAGTCAAAGAAAGTTCTAGCTTGAATAAAGCAATGGAATTATTTAAACTCGAAGCTCAAAGATTGCAAAAATTAGGAGAGCATCAACAAATTCCGACACTTTTAGCTTACTTTGAACAAGAAAAATATTTATTTTTAGTACAGCAGTTTATTGAAGGACCAAATTTACTGGAAGAATTGCAGCAAAAAGGAGAATATAGCGAAAGTAAAATAAAAGAATTTTTACTAGATATATTGCCTGTTCTGACTTTTATTCATCAACATGGGGTGATTCATCGAGATATTAAGCCGCAAAATATTATTCGCCGTCAAGATAATGGGCAATTAGTATTAATTGATTTCGGAGCTTCTAAGCAGTTAACTACAACCATACATACTAAAATCGGTACGGCAATTGGTTCTCACGGCTACGTTGCAATGGAACAAATGCAGCAGGGCAAGGCAACCCCTGCCAGCGATTTATTTAGTTTGGGAGCTACTTGTTTTCATTTGCTCAGTGGCATTTCTCCATCTAGGCTTTGGATGGAACACGGCTATGCTTGGGTAAAGGTGTGGCGAAAGCATTTAACAAAAACAAATGGCATTAAGTTAAAATCGAGGCTAAAACTAAGTCAAATATTTGATAATTTATTAAAGGTAGATGTCCGCAAGCGTTACCAATCTGCGGATGAAGTTATTAAGGATTTAAAAAACGAATCATCTTTATTGCCGCAAGTACCTGTAACCGAAATTGGAGTTACCGCAATACCTTCGGCAGGATTTATACCATTAACTCAGAAGCAGAAACGACATTTATTAATAACTAGTGCTATTGTACTTTTAGCTTTAGCAAGTGCATGGTATTTACAGACAAGACGTATTGCAAATACAGAATCTAAGCAGAATCAGCCTGTAAGTAAAATTTGGAAAAATACTGATTTTCCTATTACTTTAAAAGGTCATTCAAGTGATGTAAATGCGGTTGTCTTTTCAGCAAACGGACAAAAGCTGTTTACTGGTAGCGATGATAAAACCATTAAAGCCTGGGATTTGAGCGGCAAGCAAGAAATGTTTACTTTAAGTGGACATTCCGGTTGGATATGGGCGATCGCTAATTCTTCAGAAAATAAAATGCTGGCTTCTGGGAGTGCAGATAATACGATTAAACTTTGGAATTCCTCGACTGGTAAAGAAATTGACACTTTGAGAGGGCATTTAGGGGGAGTCACTTCTGTGGATTTTAGCCCAGATGGTAAGACGCTTGCTTCGGGGAGTTGGGATAAATCTATTAAATTATGGAATCCGTTAACTGGTAAAGAAATCCGCACTTTGAAAGGACATTTGCAAACAGTGGCTTCGGTTGCTTATTCTCCCGACGGAAAAATGCTTGCTTCTGGAAGTTGGGATAAGACTATTAAACTTTGGGATTTAGCTAGTGGAAAAATAATTAATACTTTGCAGGGACATTCAAAGTTAATAATTTCTATTGCTTTTAGCCCCGACGGTAAAACTATTGCTTCGGCTAGTAAGGATAATACGATTAAACTGTGGGATGTAGATACAGGGAAAGAAATTCGTACTTTAAAAGGACATTTTGATAAAGTTAATTCGGTGGCTTTTATACCTAAGAGTGAAGGTAATAAAAGTTTGGACAATACAATAATTGTCAGCGGGAGTAATGATAATACGATTAAATTATGGAATCCTCAAGGTGAAATTATTCATACTTTAAAAAAAGACCCCGGCTATGTGTATTCTATTGCTATTAGTCCGGATAGAAACATAATTGCTAGCGGCGGTAGTGCGGAGAATATTATTAAAATTTGGCAATTGCCTTTTAAGTTGGAATAGGTAATTGGTGAAACACTTGCGGTGGTTCCCTCCGTTGTAGCGACTGCCGTTAGCTTTCACGGAGTGAGTCGTCAGACTAAGCGTCTCCGTTAGCGTAGCGTGTCCGAAGGACATAGGAGATAAGGATTCCCCGGCATAAGCCTTCGTGTTGTAAGCGGAGCGTGTCCGATAGGACATAGAGTACCCGAAGGGTAGTTGATATTTGATAGTTAGTAGTTGGTAGTTATTTCGTCTTTAGCTCTATAGGCTTATGTACAATTTATTAAATAGCGAATTTCTCGAAGTTCAAAATCTTTTCGAGGTTTCTTCAGACGAAAAATCATGATATTCGAGATAGATTCCATTCCAACCTGCTTGATGAGAACAAAGGAGATCGGGCGGGGTAGGGAAGTACCTCTGATGTTGCAGCTTCCTGGCTAAAGTTGACTGCAATTAATTTGTCTGATGTCACTATTTTCTCCTTTCAATCAATTTTAATTCGGCTTGATTAGTTCAAAAACTCAATGCCATTTTTCTTAGCAGCCGAGAAAATTTTATTAATGTCCACTTCGCTAGTCAAAGAAGTAATCTGTGATTTGTCTGTTAAGAGAGTACCTACTTCCGATAACATCCTGGGTAAAGCATCGCTTTTACTTACTATTAAAACTTTTCCTTCTCCGGTGCCAATATGTTTAAAGCCAAAAGGAACACCCGAAGGAATGGAAACAATCTCACCTTCGGCTACTTGAGTATTTTGCTCTGGCTCGGAGAAATAAAACTCAAAGTTTCCTTTAATAATGTATATTTCTTCTGGAGCCTGAAGAACGTGTTTTCTTAACAGCAACCCTTCATATTTAGATGGCTGAGTTATTTCAGTTCGAGAGATAACTTGAGAGGTATTGCTATTAAAAGGTTTATAAGTATTAAAAGTTCTATAGGTAAATATTTCTTTTCCTACTGCTACAGTTTTACTATAGTTGGGATGAAAAACTAATATATTTTGCGAGGTTAAGGCAGCGGCATCTAAATTTGGATAGATTGCGGCACTAAAAGATACGGATAGAACTAATACAAGAGAAATTATTATTTTCATTTTGATTTTTGGTTTTGATATTTGATAATACAGTTTTTTTCATTGAATATGCTTGGTACATTTGGACGGGCAGGGATGCCCATCCCACAAAAATTTTATGATGAATTGCCCATCCCACAAGAATTTTATGATGAATGGCTATGACTTTTTTTATTGAAGAATAATCGCTTATGCCAAGCCACCGTTTGCACGAATATTTTGTCCGGTAATCCAGCGGGCATCGTGGCTAGCTAAAAAAGTCACAATGTCGGCAATGTCTTCTACTTCGGCAATTCTTCCTAATGCTGCCATGTCACCAAATTTCTGGATTTGTGCTTTGGTTTTGCCTTCACGAAATAAAGGCGTATCCGTAGGGCCGGGAGATACAGCGTTAACTGTAATACCACGGTTCCCGACTTCCTTTGCGAGTACTCTGGTAATTTGTTCTACTGCTCCCTTAGTAGCGACATAAGCGCTGTAAGTTGGTAGCATCATCGCCGTGGTGCTGCTGGAAATATTGATAATGCGTCCGCCTTCATTCATCTTTTTAACTGCTTGCTGACAGGCAAAATAAGTGCCTTTGATGTTAACAGCAACTATTTTGTCAAATTCTTCTTCTGTAAATTCAACTAAAGGTTTATAGATAACAATACCGGCACAGTTAACTAAAATATCTACCTGACCTAATTTGTCAATAGTTTGATTGAATAAATTTTCTATTTGAGCAACTTTACCCACATCAGCCTGTAAAGAAATTGCCTTTCCTCCCTGCTGCTTGATTTGTGCAACTGTTTCATCCGCTTTATCAGCACTGTGGGAATAATTGATAACTACCGTTGCACCATCGGCAGCTAATTTTATCGCGATCGCTTTACCTATACCGCGAGATGAACCAGTAATAATTGCAACTTTATTATTTAAATTTGTCATTATTTTGATTTCTAATAAATAAGTCAGTAGTTTATTCTGCGTTTGTGGTTTTTTTATCGGTAATTCAAAAACCACAATATATAGGATTCCTAAATCACTCTTGATATTTGAGAAACCCGGTTTGTCGGAAAAACCGGGTTGCTGACACCTGTATTTCTCACATACAGCAGTTTGCAACTAAATGAGGTACACAGAAAAAAATCAAACTCTTGTGGGATGGGCATCCCTGCCCGTCCAAATCTACTTCACCAACCTGAAATATGCTGTATTAGGATTACTATATATTCTTGCGGTTACGAGCGATTTAAAAGACTGCAAATAGTATCAACCTCAGTCATAACAGCATCGGCAGTAAACTTAATACTTTCTAAGGAGCGCTTTCCGGCTTCATCATTTCCGGCTCCACAGGCATCGGTAACGATAACGGGAATATAACCTCTATCTGCTCCATGACGTATTGTCGGCTCAATGCCAATTTCTGTTGCTATCCCCATAACAGCAAAGGCATTAATACCGCAGTCTTTTAAAGCGATATCTAAAAAAGTACCTTCAAAAGCAGACATGGTAATTTTGTCAAAAATGACTTCTGAGGGAAGAGGTGATAATTCGGGAATTAATTGAAAATCATCGGAATCTCGTAAAAACCAAGGATTAATTTCACTAACCTTATCAGTTCCCTGCCAAACCATTGCTTGCCGCAGTTGAAATACTCCGGCAACTTCCTTTGGTAATGATAAATGACGACAGAAAAAGACTCTAAACCCTCCTTTGCGAGCAGCATCGAGAACTTTAAGAATATTATTCGTAATTTTTTGAGTTTTTTCTTTTGGCAATTGATTCATGATGCCAACTTGCATATCATAAATCAAAACAGCCATACGATTTGGATGACAAATTTCTGATAAATTTTGAGGTATTTCTAAACCAAAAGCGTTTTCCATTTGATTATCCCGGTTGTTTCTAACTGAAAAACTGAAATTTTCATTACTTACTGCTCGCTATAATTCCACAACAACCCACCATCAACGTAGAAAGTTGAGCCAGTAATATATTTAGCTTCATCGGAGGCAAGAAATGCAACTATCCCCGAAACGTCTTCCGGTTCCCCCATGCGCCCCAAGGGGATATTCTGTGTAACTTTCTTTAACTGTTCGGGATTGTTGAGTAAATCTTGGTTAATGGGAGTTTTGATTGCTCCAGGTGCAACATTATTAATAGTAATTCCTAGTGGCCCCAATTCAACTGCTAAATTCCGCATTATCATTTTCACGCCGCCTTTACTAGCGCAGTAGGAAGTAAAATGTGGAAAAGGCAATTCTTCATGTACGGAACTAATATTAATAATTCTGCCTTTACTGTTAGTTTCCCTGAAATGTTTGACTACTGCTTGAGTTGCAAAAAAGACCGCTTTCAGGTTGACATTTAATACCAAATCGTAATCATCTTCAGTGATATCCCAAAAATCGGCACGTTTTTCTAAACCTGCATTATTTATTAAAATATCGACCTTACCGAAATGATTGATGCTTTCTTGAACTAAATTATTAATCTCATCAACTTTACTTAAATCGGCTTTAATAACATAACCTTCACCACCAGCTTTTTCGGGAGCATCCCAATTTTGAACAAATATTTTACCCTACACCCTGTAAGGGTGCGGCTATACAAACAAAGCCCACCTTCGTGGGCTAAGAATCTCGAAGCCCACGAAGGTGGGCTTTGTAATTGTAGCCCCAGACTTCTAGTCTGAGGGCTTTTTGCAAAATTGGGATGCTCCCGCTTTTTCAACTTTTTCTTTAGTTTCTTTCGCTTCATCAGGGTGGGAACGGTAGTTAATGATAATTTTCGCACCTTCTCGCGCCAAACGTTCGCAAATAGCTTCTCCTATTCCACCGCTACCACCTGTTACAATTGCAACTTTTTCTTTTAATTTCATGGTTTTAAATTCCCAGAAAATAATTATTTAATCTATGTACGGGTTATTCCATAGAAAAATTTAAGCTCACATAACGCAATTGTCTTCCACATTCTTGCTCGGATTTGTCAGTTATTGCTTTTAGTTAGATGCTAATAATCTCTTCCAGAAAAGCGCCCAAGCGCAACTATTAACCCATCACCAAGGCAATACTTCACCGTTAGAATGCCAAAAGGTGCCGGTGTTTTCCATATTTAACTCATCAATACGAGCTAACAATCCTTTCACCGATTCTTCAGTAGTAATTCCAGAAAAACCTGTCATGCGAGTTTGTACCAATCCTGGATGTAAAATAGCAACGGGAATCTTTTTTGATTTTAAGTCTTCGGATAATGATTTACCAGCCATTGATAAAGCAACTTTCGACATCCGATAGCCGTAAGAGCCGCCAGAAGTATTGTCATCAATCGAACCCATACGGCTGGTCATCATAATAACTTTAGAACCGGATTTGAGGTTATTTAATAATGCCCGAGTTAATCTTAATGGCCCAACTGCATTAACTTCAAATTGCTTGCGAATACTATCAAAATCTAAGTTATCGAGGCTAACTCGCTCTATAATACCGGCATTATTAATTAAAACATCAAGAGTTTGACCGTCAAGTTTTGTAACTAATTTACTTACTGAAGAATCAGAAGTGATATCAACATCTGTTTCAACTTGTACATCTAAATCTTTTAATTCATCCGACATCGAACGACATACAGCAATAACATTATCGCCTCGCTGTTTGAGTTGACGACAGTATTCTAAACCTATACCTCGATTTGCACCCGTTACTAAATAAGTTGCCATATATTTTGCAGCTTTACTTACAGATTGAGATTATCAATTATCTATCTTCATATCTTAGCCTGAAATAAATTTGATTTATATTTAATTTCTAATTGTATGAACCTAAAATTTCATAAGGTAGGGTTTCGATTTTGTCAGCTAATTCTGTCAGATATTCAAAAGAGCCTTCAATTGATTTAGCAACTGATAAATTAGGATTTTGCACATAGACAGCTACCCTGTCACCATCAAGGCTACGCAAAATATGAGATGAAATTATATGTTCGTTTTGCTTAAGTATATTTTGATTTTGAAGTTTTTTGATAATTTCTGACTGTTTATTTTCATCAGTATATATCATAGTCAAAGTTGGTACATAAGCATCTTTTTGACTAATTTCTGGTGTTTCTAAACTATCAATACTAATTACTGCAAAAACTCTAGCATCGGGAGTAAAATCTAAATAACTCATCCGTTGAATGTGCTGCTTAAATTCTTCAGTTTGTTGCGATGCTTCTAATGCTTCTTTACTTTTCCAATGAGCATAATTGAAAACGCGACTTCCTTCTAAGCTGCGATGAAAACTAGCAGCTAAAGCCCCATCCATGTTATCGCCATATTTATTAATTTCTTTCACTTCTATCTCAGCAAATTCTCGTTGGTCTTTAGGAGCAACGCTGAAATAATTAATCATGGTAACGTAATTTGTGTCTTGAGATAAATTAATTTTAGGCATTTGTCGTATTTATTATCAGTTAAAATTTGCAATCTAGTCCTTAGAGCTATTTATTTTCACTATGATTCTGGAGCAAGATTTTTAGTTGTCATAACAAAATTTTTCAAACGAATAGTGTTAGTTACCTGTTGCAGAGAAAACAAGTTTGTAAAGATGATGTTCGTTTTCAGCAATTCCTTCCCAGTAAGGAGATTCGCCACCAAATCCCGGCTGTTTTTTCAAGTTTTCGATAGCTTCTTGATTGCTCCATTGCCCGTAATTGATTACGCGGGTTCCGTCAAGGCTGCGGTGAAAGTTAGCCGAAACTAATCCCGGCAATTTCATTGCTTTACCAACGTTTTCTTTTGCTAATTCAATCATCCGAGGTTGATTTTCAGGCTTCATCCGGAATTCAGCAAAATGGTAAATATACTTTTTATCAATTTCTGGTATTCCTTCTATAGATTCAGAAATAACTACTTCATAAACATGCATATCTGAACTATATTCTCTAATTTTGGCTGCTTGCTGTTGTACTTCGGGATTGTTAAGAAAATTTTCAAAATCTTGCTTCGTTTTCCATTGTGCATAATTAGCAACTTTTACTCCATCTAGACTTTTGTGTATATTCGCAGAAACAAAACCGGGCTGTTGCTTTACCGTATCCAAAAATGTTGTAATGGTATCTATTAATTCTTGCTGCTTTTCTGATTCAACGTTGAAAATAATAATGATAGTAGTTACTTCATTATTTGTGGCAATATTAGGCATAGATATATTCTATATTTATTTGTTTGTTATCTATTTTTTATATTGCCTTAAAAAGACATATAAGTAAATTTTTTTGATTAATATGCTTGCTTTTAATATGAATTGTATCGATATATAGCAATCCTGAATAATTTATCAGAATTTTGTGTAGAATACGGCGAATATAATATCTCCCTCCGGGAGACGCTGCGCTAATGCTACTACACAAACAGAAGTCCACGGAGGTGGACTTTATGAAATAACCAATGAAGGTTGGTTTTGCGCTTCTAGTTTAGACAAATTCATACTTGCAATCAGCAACGCCAATTTTTCAATTATGTAATTTTTCAAATTTAAATTCGGATTGCTATAGTCAAATAATTAAAAATACAGTTTAGGCTTATGTTTATCAAGTTATTGCCCAGACAATTAGAAATTTAGGAGCCGTAGCAACTCCCTTTCAAAACAGTTAGTACGGAGGTATTCTTATCGCTAGACATAACCGCAGGCTTTACAAGTCAAGCATACAAATATGCAGAGTAATCTTATACTACGTATTGATAAAAATATGCAATAAACTAGCCAGAAGCAGATATGCTTTGTTTGGTTAGTCCTACTTTTCTAGAGTATTAACGTTTATCATTTATGTTGCGGCGATCGCCTTTATGTTCTGCTTGACATGCTACGGTAATCAAAATTAAATAAAGTTTATATAATCATCATGGCAAAAAATATTCAAGCTGAACTATTTCTGAACTCAAGCATTAAACTGTGGAGAGATTAAATTTATATTAGTCTTAAACAAAGCTTAATCGTATTTGATTGATTTGTTAATATTAATTTTCTAGCATTTGAAAGTGATATCAATAAATTATCATTAAAAAATAAATAATTTAGTTATAGACTTAGTTTGGTAATATTGAATTACAAATAAATGCTTTAAATCGTTAACTAGCAAATAAATATGGCTCATACAACCGGATTAGTTCGTGGCGGACTTGTTATAAATAAAGTTTTTATAGACCCGAATAAATTACATAAAAATGTCAAAGAAAATACTACCTTTAATACTTTAGATGTGCAAAAGCAGTAATAATTAAGTGAATTTTGACCAAAAGATAGATACCTGTTTTGATTAATTCTGAGATGCTGATGGCTATAAAACAAATGGGTGCATTTAATTAATTTTGCTTGCAAGAGAATTTTCTGAGAAGTTAAATAAAAATCACTTCTATTAAAAATTGAGATTAACTGTTGGAATCAAAATCATTCTACTCGGTTAGTCAATTTTTGACGGACGGTTTTTCGATGATTGTCAACTAAACCTCTTTAGCGATGGGTTTAGAAATGTTTTGTATTGCAATATGAAAGCAAGTGTTAGGAGATATTAATGTCAGACCTGATTATTACTGGTGTTATTGATGGTCCTCTTTCTGGTGGAGTACCGAAAGCTATTGAATTATATGCTTTAAATGACATTCCCGATTTAAGTATTTACGGATTAGGTTCGGCAAATAATGGTGGTGGTTCTGATGGAGAAGAATTTACTTTTCCTCCTGATTCCCTAAATGCAGGTGAATTTATTTACGTTGCCAGTGAAGATACTGGGTTCAACGACTTCTTTGGATTTGCTCCCAACTACGAAAGTAGTGCTGCTTCTATTAATGGAGATGATGCGATTGAACTATTCCAGAATGGAACAGTAGTTGACGTATTTGGAGAAATAAATACAGATGGTACCGGACAACCTTGGGAATATTTAGACGGTTGGGCTTACAGAACTGCTGGAGGCCCAGATACTACTTTTGTTTCTGGGAACTGGAGTTTTAGCGGTGCGAATGCGCTTGATGGTGAAACAAGTAATTCTAGTGCAGCTAATGCATTTCCAATTAGAAGTTTTGGCTCTACCCCAGGTGCTAATTTTACTATTACCGAAACCGACGGTAACACTGAGGTAGACGAAAGTGGTACTACCGATACTTTTGATGTTGCTCTCACCACTCAACCAAACTCTGATGTTGTAATTAATATAACTAGTGACGATGCGGATGAAGCTACATTTGCTCCAACTAGTTTAACTTTTACCAATAGTAACTGGGATACTGCTCAAACCGTTACGGTAACTGGTGTAGATGATGATGAAACTGACGATTCTCAAACTACTACTTTAACTTTGAGTGTAGATGATGATAGTAGTGATGATAGTTTCGATGAGATTGCAGATAAAACTGTTAGCGTTACCACTACTGATGACGAAAGCATAGCAAGTTTAACACCTATTTACGATATCCAAGGTACTGCTCATACTTCACCACTTCTAGGTGAATCTGTAACTACAACCGGTATTGTTACCGCAGTCGATAGCAATGGTTTTTATCTCCAAGACGCTACGGGAGACGATAACACTGCAACCTCCGACGCGATTTTTGTGTTCACTTCTGACGCTCCTACAGTTAACGTAGGTGATGATGTAGAAGTTAGCGGTACGGTGAGCGAATTCTTCCCTGGTGGGCAAGACACAGGAAATCTTTCTACAACTCAAATTAGTGGAAGTCCAACCGTAACTGTAAATTCTAGCGGTAACAACCTTCCCGAAGCAACAATTATCGGTACGGGTGGTAGAGTTCCCCCTACCGAAAATATTGACGATGATGCTTTCACCAGTTTCGATCCAGATACTGACGGCATAGACTTCTTTGAATCTTTGGAAGCAATGCGGGTAACTGCTCAAGATGCAGTAGCTATTGCTCCTACTAACAGATTTGGAGAAATTTTCACTGTTGTAGATAACGGTGAAAATGCAACTGGAATTAGCGATCGCGGTACTTTGAATATCAGCCCGGATGACTTTAACCCCGAAAAAGTCCAAATTGATGAAGATTCGGATATTTTACCGGGATTTGAAATTCCTGAAGTTGATGTCGGAGCAAAGTTAGGAGATGTTACGGGGGTAGTTGGTTATGGTTTCGGTAATTTCGAGATTTATCCAACTGAAGACTTTACCGCAAATGTAGTTGAATCTACTCTCCAACCAGAAACTACAACTATCGAAGGTGGTGCAGATAAGCTGACAGTTGCTAGCTATAACGTTTTAAATCTCGATCCTGTAGTTGAAGACTCTGCCAACACTAATAGCGGCAACAGAGATGTAGACGATGATGAAGGAAACGGACGCTTTACTAAAATTGCTTCCCACATAGTTGATAATTTGAAAACTCCTGACATCATTGGTTTGCAGGAAATTCAAGATAATACCGGGGCTGAAATTACAGATGATGTAACATCTGCTAGCGATACTTTACAAAAGCTGGTTGATGAAATTAAAACAGCAGGTGGTCCCGAATACGAGTTTATCGATAATACTTTTATCGGTGATGAAACTAGCGGTGGTCAACCTGGTGGAAATATTCGTACCGCGTTTCTTTACAATCCCGAGCGTGTAGGTTTAGTAGAAGGTTCGGTTGAGTCGATTCAAGAGGGCGATCAACAAACTAACTCTGAAAACCCCTTCTTTGATGCTCGCTTACCAATAGTTGCAAAATTTACCTTCAACGGCGAACAAGTTACCGTTGTTAACAATCATTTTTCTTCTAAAGGTGGTAGCGCTCCAATTTTAGGCGTAGAGCAACCTTTTGAAGCCAGACAAGAAGAAGTTGCGGTTAACGGCAGTCTTGATGAACGACAAGCACAAGCTAATGCTGTTAAAGAATACGTTGATGGAATTTTAGAGGAAAACAGTAACGCAAATGTCGTTGTATTAGGAGATTTAAACGAGTTTGAATTTGTCTCTCCTGTAGAAACATTATCTGAGAGCTTGACAAATTTAACAGAAACTGTAGCAGAAAACGAACGCTACAGTTTTATTTTCCAAGGTAATTCGCAATCCTTGGATCATATTCTGATTAGTGATAACTTAACTACGGAAGCAGAGTTCGATATTGTACACTTAAACTCTGAATTCGCGGAAACTACGCAAAAAGCTAGCGACCACGATCCGTTAGTTGCGAGTTTGTCGATAAGAAATCAAAATACGCAAAATCAAAATATGATTAACTTTGCTGGAACTGTTGAATTAGAAGGTGCAGAAATTTCTGCTTACGATCCTGAAAATCAGCGCATTTTCGTAACTGGAGAAGCTGGAGAAGATAATGCAAATAGTATTGCGGAAGATTCTCCTATTCTGCAAGTAGTTGATGTTTCCGACCCTAGTAATCCTACAGTAGTTAATCAAATTGACCTTTCTAGTTACGGTGATGGCGTTCAAAGCGTTGCAGTTAAGAATGGTGTTGTTGCCGTAGCTGTTTCTGCTGAAACTGTAACTGACCCCGGTAAAGTTGTTTTCTTCAACGCTTCTGATTATTCTGAATTATCTCAGGTAACTGTAGGCGCTTTACCTGATATGCTTACCTTTACCCCCGACGGTATGAAGGTATTAGTTGCTAACGAAGGCGAACCCAACGATAGATACACAGTCGATCCAGAAGGTTCGATTAGCATTATTGATGTTTCCGATACTTCTAATCCTACCGTTACCACTGCTGATTTCTCTGCATTTAACGGTGAAGAAGACACCTTAAGAAGTGAGGGAGTGAGAATTTTTGGTGAGAGAACCAATCCCGATGGTTCTAAAACCCCAGCTACAGCAGCCGAAGATTTTGAACCAGAATATATTGCGGTTTCCCCTGACGGTAGTAAAGCATTTGTAACTTTACAGGAAAACAATGCGATCGCGATTGTCGATATTGCTAGCGCTACAGTTACAGATGTTAAACCTTTAGGATACAAAGACTGGAGCGGTAATAATCCCACATTAAAGCCATTCAAAGCAACATTGGAAGGTTCTCAAGAAGTAACAGCTAATAGTTCTACTGCTACAGGCAGCGCTTTCTTACAACTCAATCAAGCTGGAGATGCTTTAACTTATACCATGACCGTTGAAGGTCTGGATTTTGGCACATTAGCCGGTGGAGAAGCTCAAACTGACGATACAGGTGATGATGTAACAGGGATACACTTCCACAACGCCGCACGGGGAGAAGGTGGTCCGGTTGTATTTGGTATTTTTGGCCCAGCACAGGATACAGATGACCGCACTGTTACTGTTAACGATGACGGTTCCACTACAATTTCTGGGGTTTGGGAAACTACAGATACCGAAGCTAGTGAAAGTTTAAGTACTTTTGTTGCTGATTTACAAGCTACAAATAACGACCAAGACACCAATCTTTACTTCAACATCCACACCGAGGAATTCCCGAGTGGTGAAATTCGCGGTCAAGTTATGGGTGCATCTGTAGAACTTGACGCTAGTAACAGAGACGGTGAAGACGGTGACGGGGACGGTGACGGAGACGGTGCAATTAATTTTGCCAACTATCCGAACCTCCAGGGAATGTACCAACCCGATGCGATCGCCAGCTATGAAGTTAACGGCGAAACCTACTATATCACCGCTAACGAAGGGGATGCACGCATTCGTCCCGATGGTGATATTGAGGATGACGACGGTAACGTCTTAGTTGAAGAAGGGGCTGATTTCAACGAAGAAACACGAGTTGGAAAACTTGAACTTGACGAAACTGCTTTCCCCAATGCTAGCGAACTACAAGAAGACGAAAATCTCGGTCGTTTAAAAGTTACCAATACCCTTGGTAATACAGATGACGACGATGCATTTGAAGAACTTTATGCTTACGGCGGTCGTTCCTTCTCTATCTGGGATGATAGCGGTAACTTAGTTTACGACAGCGGCGACTTAATCGGTAAACTTACTGCCGAATTAGTTCCCGAATTATTTAACTCCCAAGACGGTGATACTGATGAATTTGATGACCGTAGCGATGATAAAGGTGCCGAACCCGAAGGTGTAACCGTTGGTATGGTTGGCGACAAAACCTATGCTTATGTTGGTTTGGAAAGAACCGGCGGCGTGATGGTGTTTGATGTCAGCAATCCTACCGCAGCTAGCTTCGTGCAGTACCTTAACCGCGAAGAAGATATAGGTCCAGAAGGTTTGACTTTCATTAATGCAGAAGACAGCCCCAATGGTAACTCTTTATTAGCTGTGACAAATGAAGAAAGCGAAACATTAAGTATCTACAATGCTGGTAGCGAAAGTACAGAACCTTACACGCTGCAACTTCTTCACGCAGCAGATCAAGAAGCTGGTATCCCCGCACTAGAAGACGCTCCTAACTTCTCAGCAGTTCTGAATGCTTTGAAGAATGAAGATGCAGATAGCGATGGAAATGCAGATTACGAAAATACTTTGCTGCTATCTTCGGGTGATGCTTATATTCCCGGTATTTTCCTAGATGCTTCTGCTGACGAATCCTTAGCTCCTTTATTGGGTGAAGAAGGTAGAGGTCGCTCCGATATCATTATTCAAAACGAACTGGGATTCCAAGCAATCGCTTTAGGAAACCACGAATTTGACTTGGGTACCGAGTTTATTGCTAGCGTAATTGCCCAAGACGGTGAGTATCCCGGTGCGAATTTCCCATACCTCAGTGCCAACCTTGATGTCAGCACCGATGAGAATTTAGCACCTTTAGTAGCTGAAGACGGACAAGAAGCTAGTACAATTCCCGGTCAAATTGCTAAAAGCGCTATTGTCACAGTTAACGGTGAAAAAATTGGTGTAGTTGGTGCAACCACTCCTAATTTAGCTAGTATTTCTTCTCCTGGTGATGTGACAATTTCACCAGAAAATCCAGAAGATATTGCAGCATTAGCGGCTGAAATTCAAAATAGCGTTGATGCGCTACTAGCAGATAATCCAGACCTCAACAAAGTGGTCTTGATATCTCACATGCAGCAAATAGCCATCGAAGAAGAATTGGCTGGTTTGCTCAAAAATGTAGATATTATCATGGCTGGTGGTTCTAACACACTTTTAAGTGATGATACCGACCGTTTGAGAGATGGAGATTCTTCTCAAGGTGCTTATCCCATCCTTAAAACCGATGCTGACGGTAAGCCAGTTGCAGTCGTAAATACTGGAGGAAACTACAGATATGTAGGTCGTTTGGTAGTTGACTTTGATGAGAACGGTGAAATTATCGCCGATAGCATTGACCCCGAAGTTAGCGGTGCTTACGCTACAGATGAAGCCGGTGTTGAAGCAGTTAACGGTACACCAGACCCCGAGATTGTGGCAATTACCGATGCTCTGCGTGATGTAATTACCGACTTAGAAAGCAACTTCTTCGGTGTAACCGATACATTCCTCAACGGAACTAGAGGTGACGTGCGTACCCAAGAAACCAACTTGGGTAACTTAACTGCTGATGCTAATTTAGCGATCGCCAAGCAAACTGACCCCGATGTTGTAATCTCAATCAAAAACGGTGGTGGTATCCGCGACAACATCGGTAGAGTTGTGACACCTCCCGGAGAAACCGAACCCGAATTTTTACCACCAGAAGGAAACGAATTAGCAGGTAAACCCGAAGGTGGAATTTCTCAGGTTGATATCCAAGATTCTCTCCGCTTCAACAACGGTTTAACTTTATTAACCGCAACTGCTGAAGAACTACTTGCTATTATCGAGCATGGTGTATCCGAAAGCGCTGATGGTGCGACACCCGGACGCTTCCCGCAAGTCAGTGGTTTGAAATTCAGCTTCGATGATGATTCACCCGCAGGAGACAGAGTAGAATCCTTAGCAGTTGTCGATGAAGACGGCGAAATTATTGATGTAGTTGTTCAAGACGGTGAATTACAGGGAGATGCTGACCGTACCTTCCGTCTTGTAACCTTGGGATTCCTTGCTGGCGGTGGTGACGGTTATCCATTCCCCGACCGCGATGTAGTAGAATTAGCTCAAGCTGAAGAAGCAGAGCGTACTGGTGAAGCAACTTTTGCTCCCGACGGTTCCGAACAAGACGCTTTAGCTGAATTCTTAGCTACAAACTTCTCCGAAGAAAACCCCTTCAGCGAAGAAGATGTTCCAGTCGCACAAGATATGCGGATTCAAAATCTTGATTTCCGCGAAGATACTGTCTTAGAAGGCATCGTTACAGAAATCAACACTGCGGAAGTTGACGGAACTACAGTCGAATCAATCGATCTAACTGCTTTTACCGGACAAGCAACAATCAATTACACTATCAGCAGAGAAGCTGATTTTGATAACGAAGTTTACTTCTACGAAGTCGATAGTGTTAATGGTACTGTTGACGGAATAGCAGTTGGCGAAGAAGGCTACATGGAAGCTGCTTTAGCTAACATAATTTCTCCAGTATTCTCCACTAGCGACGACAATACAGAAACCGCAAGCGCTGAATTTGATGCTGGTTCTGTAGTAGTTCCGTTAATTATTGCTGATGGTACTTTAGCTGAAGCACTCAGCGGTGAAGCTGACATTTACTTCCCATACTTGGGTGCTAACACAGATGACGGTGGCTTCGACCACATCAAGTTGCTTGATGATAACACCTTTGGTTTTGAAGACTTACCCAACGGTGGTGATGAAGACTTCAACGATATCAAAATCACCATTAATAGCATTGCTTAAATCAGTTAACAGTTAACAGTTAACAACTAATTCATTTTTGCACCTGAAAATCAATTGATTTTCGGGTGTTTTTTATATATTAGGTTCGTTCGTAGTTGCGCTTCAGCGCCAAACATTTAGCTTTTCTAAGATGAAAACTGTTCAACTACAAACCTATCAGCTTTCAGTAAGTTAAATAAATTAATTGTAATTTTTTAATTCCGGTAACTTCTATACCTTGGTTAACTTGATTGATGATGGTAATTTCTTTAACACAGTATATTGACTTGATTTCTTTTTTAAGTAATAGCTAAATATGGACAAAATAAATCTGAATCAAATCGGTACTTTTACAAGTGAAGATGGTGCTGAAATTGTTGCACATGACTCAGCTACTCAGCGGTTATTTGTAACTACTGGTGATACTGTTGAAATTATTGACATTAGCGACCCAGCTAACCCTACCAAAGTTAAAGATATTGAAATAGGTGGCGGTGGTTCTAATAGCGTTGCAGTTAATAATGGTATTGTTGCTGTAGCCGTTGAAGCTGACACCAAGCAAGATAACGGTGTTGTTGAATTTTATAACGCTGAGGGTATTTTACAGGCTTCGGTTACAGTTGGTGCGCTTCCTGATATGCTTACCTTTACCCCCGATGGTAACAAAGTAATCGTAGCTAATGAAGGTGAACCAAATGACGATTACGACGTAGATCCGAATGGTTCTATCAGCATAATTGATATTTCTGCTGGTGTTGCTAGCGCTACTGTCACGACGGCTGGTTTTACAGGTTTTAACGACCGCAAGCAAGAGTTAATTGAAAAGGGAGTCCGTATTTATGGACCAGATGCAACTGTTGCTCAAGATTTAGAACCAGAATATATCGCGGTTTCTCCCGACGGTTCAACAGCATTTGTGACTCTTCAGGAAAACAATGCTGTTGCTGTTGTTGATATTGAAACTGCAACTGTTACAGAAGTTTTACCCCTCGGTTATAAAGACCACAGCAAAGGTCAACCAACTCTTACACAATACGAATTTCCCAGTTTACCCGTACTCGGTACAACTGCAACTGAAAATCCTGAAGATTCTACTCAAACAACAGCAGGACAAGATATCTTACTTGGTGGTTTGTCCGGTCTTTTTTATGAAGGGAAAGCTGATAACGGGAATTTAAAATTTGTTACTGTTCCCGATAGAGGACCAAATGGTAATTCTGCTGATGTAGACGGTGATGGTGCTAAGGAAAGACCTTTTGCTTTACCAGAATATCAAGCACGAGTTGTCAAGTTTGAACTTAACGAAACTACTGGTGTAATTGAAAATCTCTCGGAAGTTTTACTAACCAGAGAAGACGGTACAACTCCGATTACCGGTCGTCCCAATATTCCCGGTGTAGATGAAGTACCAGTTGATTTGTTTGGTAACGAACTTGGATATGATGAGTTTGGGGCCGATCTAGAAGGTGTAGTTATCGCTGATGACGGTAGCTTCTGGATGGTCGATGAGTATCGTCCGGCTATTTACAATTTTGATTCGACTGGTAAATTAATTAACCGCTTTGTAGCAGAAGGTACGGGTGATTTAGCCGATCAACCAGCAGGAACATTCGGAACAGAAACTTTACCAGCAGAATATTCTAGCCGTCGTCCTAACCGTGGTTTTGAAGCTGTAGCTCTGGATACTGATGAAAGTATTCTTTACGCATTTATTCAAACTCCTTTAGCGAACCCAGACAGAGCAACTTCTAATGGTTCTGATATCATTCGCGTTTTAGGTATTGACCCTACCACGGGTGAACCAGTTGCCGAGTATGCGTACTTACTCGAAGACACAGCCAAGGGAGTTCGTCCTGGTGGTCGAGTTGATAAGATTGGTGACGCAATTTATGCCGGAGACGGTAAATTTTACGTTATCGAGCGCGATTCAGAAGTTGGTGCAGATGCAAACAAATTCATTTTTGATACAAATTTGCTAGGTGCGACTAACCTATTGAATTCTTATTTGGTCAATGTTAATAGTTCTGCGTCGGGAGTAGAATTTGACTTAAATTTACAGTTACAAGTTAACGATGATGGAAACAACCTCCTCAATTTCGGTTTTTCCAGCGAATCGCAATTAGTTTTGGGTTTAATTACTAGTTCTCTTCCAGAAGATATTTTTACTTCTGTTAATGAAGATGGCTCTATCAGTGGTAGTGTATCTTTAGACAATAGCCCAGAATTGACTCAAGCAATTGCTACTTTGATGGCTACAGAGCCAGGAGAAACAATCGATACTTCTGGTTTAGAATTTCTGTTGTCTAATTTCTTTTCAGAGGATTTATCTGAAAATACTTTCATCGAGAATATTTTAGATGGTGTAACTGTTTCTCGTGCGACATTAGAACAGTTTAGTGCTGACGAGTTAGCAGCGCTTGGTGTTAATGCTGTTAACAAGACTAAAGTTACTAATCTACCTTCTATTGGTTATCAAGCCGGTGATAAACCCGAAGGTTTGGCTTTGTTAGATGACGGTCGTTTGGCTGTTCTTAACGACAATGACTTTGGTTTACTTGACGAAGATATTCCCGTTGATGGAACAGTTCCTGTAAATCCCAATCCCACACCCGTCGTATTGGGAATTATCGAGTTTGATGGAGGGAATCAACTCGATGCTAGTAACAAAGACGAAGGAATTAATATCAAGAATCATCCCATTTTGGGAATGTATCAGCCAGATGCAATCGATAGCTTTGCAGTAGATGGTAAGACCTACTACATCACCGCTAACGAAGGAGATGCTCGCGATTACGATGGTTTCAGCGAAGAAGTAAGAGTCAAAGATTTACAACTTGACCCCACTGCTTACCCAGATGCTGCAACTTTACAAGCAGACGAAAATCTCGGTCGTCTCAAAACTACTACAGAAATGGGCGATACTGATGGAGATGGCGACGTTGACCAAATTTTCAGTTATGGTGGTCGTTCCTTCTCTATTTGGGATGAATTCGGTAACCAAGTCTTTGACAGTGGAGACCAAATTGCCAGAATTCTAGAATCTCAAACTCCCGAACTTTTCAATGCTGATTTTGAT
Organism: Rivularia sp. MS3; assembly: GCA_019192545.1. Taxonomy (GTDB): domain Bacteria; phylum Cyanobacteriota; class Cyanobacteriia; order Cyanobacteriales; family Nostocaceae; genus Rivularia. The sequence goes on from JAHCMI010000030.1 coordinate 20,638, forward strand.
GACGATGATGAATTCAAAGACGTAGATGGAAACTTTGACTTCAGCGATACAAGTCCAAGTTTTGGTAAAGATGACCGCTCCGATGACAAGGGTGCGGAACCTGAATCTGTCACCGTTGGAATGATAGATGGAAAACCCTACGCATTCGTTGGTTTAGAGCGTGCTGGTGGTGGTGTATTAGTTTACGACCTTAGCGACCCAACCGCACCAAAATTTAATCAATATATCCGTACCGAAGGAGATGTTGCTCCCGAAGGTTTGCAGTTTATCGCTGCGGCAGATAGTCCCAACGGTGAACCAATGTTAGCCGTCGTTAATGAAGTCAGCAAAACTACTACACTTTACGAAATTGCTTCTCTTAAAGCATCTGGTGATAAAGGAATCTTTACTACAGATGTGAATGGAACTACAGTAGAGCTAATTGATTTACGTGGTTTTGATAATCAAGCAACAGTAACAGTAGATTACACCATCAGCAGAGAAGCTGACTTCAATAACGAAGTCTACTTTTATGCAGTTGATGATATTACTGGTGCTGTTGATGGTAAACAAGTTGGTGATGAAGGTTATATGGAAGCCGCTTTAAACAAATTAGTTTCTCCAGTATTTTCCACCAGCGACAATAATACAGAAAGTGGAAGCGTAGAATTTGACGCAGGTTCTATAGTCGTTCCCGTAATTATTGCTGATGGTACTTTAACTGAAGCGCTAAGCGGTGAAGCAGAAGTGTACTTCCCTTATATCGGAGCTAACACCAATAGCGACAACTTTGACCACATCAAAATGTTGAATAGCAACACCTTTGGTTTTGAAGATTTACCCGAAGGTGGCGACAAAGACTTCAACGATATCGTCATTAAGATTGATAATATTGCTTAATCAGTTAGCAGTTAACAGTAAATATTTAACTGTTAAGTGTTTGCTATTTAGAGATATTTGAGGAATAAGCTTAGGTATGGTCGCAACTTGACATTTTTCTTAATGTTAAGTTGCGGCCATTTCTAACAATATCAGGTTGGTGCGTGACACTGAAAACATTATTACTACCTTAAAAATTTAATTAAGTGTCACAGCACCCTACAGCAGAAATATGCCAGTTGCGGCCATTGCTAACTAATTTTATTTTGTTTACTATTTTTTCATCATTTTTATTGCTTTTACTATTAAGAAATATTCTTATTTACCAAATGAAATTTGTTCTTTAAAATAAATATTTTTAATATGAATTAATTACTTGTTAACTTAAAAGTTAAATAAACCTAAATAGTGATTTAGTATATTTAAGCTTGTTAATTCTTCCTGATATGCTGCAATCGCAACTGTTTGCGTGACCTGTTAATAATTCGGGAGTAGCTGAAAATAAATTTTTTTAGTTACTCCTATTGCTTCAGTTAACAGCTATAGCAAATTTTACAAGAGAGGAGAATCGAGTTTATTGTATGGCTAATACTCCATTCGACACTAACGAACAGGCTCAACTGAAAGGTCTTAATGGTTATGGGGTTGACCCAATATTTACCGTCGGTGAAACTATTAATACTTACACCCCACCAGGTATTCTCGACGGTTTGGGCGCTTACCAACTTTCTGAAGATACAGTTCGGATTTTGGCTAACCACGAGTTAGTTGCTAATGTTGGTTACGCTTATAATCTGAAAAACGGAACCTCCTTAACTGGCGCTCGTGTCAGCTACTTTGATATCGATAAGGAAAGTCGTCAAGTAGTTGGTTCTGGTTTAGCCTACGACACAATTATCAATCGTCAAGGTGAAATTGTAGACGAAGCTTCTGACCTAGAATTTGGTGGTTTGAACCGTCTATGTTCGGCTCAATACATTAGTATGCACCAATTCGGTGAAGGTATTGGGTTAGAAGATGGTATGTTCTTCACCGGTGAAGAAACTGGTGGCGGTACTGAGTTTGTAGTTGATACTGCAACTAACACCATGTACGCGGTGCCCTGGATGGGTCGTGCTGCTTGGGAAAGCGTTACCGAACTAGATACAGGTGACGCTGAAAAAGTCGCAATTCTTATCGGTGATGACCGTGGTGGTGCGCCTTTATTAATGTACGTTGGTACCAAAGATAGAACTGAAGGTGCTGGCTTCTTAGAGCGTAACGGTCTTGTAAATGGTAAGGTTTACGCTTGGGTTGCTGATAGTGGCGAAACCTCACCAGAAGAGTTCAATGGAACTTTTGAAAGTCGTACTGGTAGCTGGGTTGAGATTGAAATTTACGACCCCAGCCAAGCAGGTAGTGCTGTAGATTCCGATGCTGACGGTAGCATCCAAGACGAACTTGGTTACGATGCAGATGGTTTTGCTACTCAAGCTCAACAAGATAAGTTGGCTGAAGATGCAGGAGCATTCACCTTCTCTCGTCCTGAAGACGTAGCAACAAGTCCTGAAGATGGAACTGTTGCAGTAATGGCTTCTACTGGTCGTAGTAAGTTGTTCCCTTCTGATGCCTGGGGTACTACTTACAAAATTGATGTTGATTTTAATGACATCGATTCAGGTGATATGACAGCTAAACTTGACATCCTTTACGATGGGGATGATGCAGGTGATGGACAATTTGCAGGGCCTGACTTTGGTTTGCGTAGCCCCGACAATTTGGAATGGGCTAAAGATGGTTCTATCTATCTCCAAGAAGACCGCTCAATTGGTGATTTTGGTCAGACTTCTGGAGAAGAAGCTTCTATTTGGCGTTTAGACCCTGAGTCTGGAAAATTAACTCGCATTGGTCAAGTTGACCGTAATGCAGTTCCTGAAGGTCAGACTGACAGTGACCCGACCGATTTGGGTGATTGGGAAACTTCTGGTATTACTGACGTTTCCAGTTTGTTCGGTGAAGAGCCTGGTAATTTGTTCATCTTTGATGTTCAAGCTCACAGTCTTAGAGACGGTGTAATTGCTGATGCAAACTTGGTTCAAGGCGGTCAACTGGCATTTTTGACTAACCCCCTCGAAGCAATCAATGAAGTTTCGGTCGATCAAACCTTTGATACAGATTCTCCCGCTCAAATGGAGGGTCTCAACGGTTATAATGTTGACCCTGTTTTTACTGTAGGTGAAAGCTTCAACACCGGTACACAGGTTTATACACCTCCCGGAATTTTAGATGGGCTAGGTGCTTACGCTTTAGATGATGATACCGTTCGCGTCTTAGCTAACCACGAGTTAAGAGCATCTCAAGGTTATGCTTACCAATTAGAAAATGGAACTTTCTTAACTGGTGCAAGAATTAGTTACTTTGACATCAACAAAGAAACCCGCGAAATCGAAGATGTTGGTTTAGCTTACGATACAATCATCAACCGTCAAGGTGAAGTTGTAGATGAAGCATCTGACTTAGAATTTGGTGCCTTAAACCGTTTATGTTCCGCTCAGTACATTAACGCTCACCAATTCGGAAACGGTGTCGGTTTAGAAAATGCTATGTTCTTCACTGGTGAAGAAACTGGTGGTGGTACCGAATTTGTAGTTGATACTGCAACTAACACCTTGTACGCAGTGCCCTGGATGGGTCGTGCTGCTTGGGAAAGCGTTACCGAACTAGATACTGGAAACACCGAAAACGTTGCCATCCTTATCGGTGATGACCGTGGTGGTGCGCCTTTATTAATGTACGTTGGAACTAAGGATAGAAGTGCTGATGCTGGCTTCTTAGAGCGTAACGGTCTTACAGATGGTAAGCTCTATGTTTGGACTGCTGATAGCGGTGAAACTTCACCCGAAGAATTCAACGGTACTTTTGAAAACCGCGCCGGTACTTGGGTAGAAATTGATTTCTATCGTCCCGATCTTGCAGGTACTGAGGGCTATGATGCTGATGGTTTTGCGACTCAAGATAAGCAAGACGAATTAGCTGAAACTGCTGGTGCATTCACCTTCTCTCGTCCTGAAGACTTAGCAACTAGTCCCGATGACGGAACAGTTGCAGTCATGGCTTCCACTGGTCGTAGTAGCTTGTTCCCTTCCGATGTTTGGGGTACTACTTATGAAATCGATGTTGATTTCAACGACGTTGCTGCTGGTGATATTACTGCTGAATTAAACATCCTGTATGACGGTGATGATGCAGGTGCGGGACAATTTGCAGACCCTGATTTTGGTTTGCGTAGCCCCGACAACTTAGAATGGGCTAAAGATGGTTTCATATACCTCCAAGAAGACCGTTCCACTAGTAACTTTGGTCAAACTTCTGGAGAAGAAGCTTCCATCTGGCGTTTAGACCCTGCTTCTGGCGAGTTGTTGCGTGTATCTCAAATCAACCGCGACGCTGTTCCCGAAGGTCAAACCGACGGTGACCCTGATGATATCGGTGATTGGGAAACTTCCGGTATCATGGATGTTTCTAGCTTGTTTGGCGAAGAACCCGGCGATCTATTCTTGTTTGACGTTCAAGCTCACAGCATTCGCGACGGTATAATAGAAGACGCAAACTTGGTTCAAGGCGGTCAATTAGCGTTCTTAGAGAATTCCCTTGAAAACGTTAACGAACTCTCACCAGAGAACAGCTTCGATACTAGTTCTCCCGCTCAGATGAAGGGTGTTGAAGGTGCAGGTTATAGCGTTGACCCCATCTTCACAGTGGGTGAAAGCTTTAACACTGGAACACAAGTTTACACACCTCCCGGTATCTTGGATGGGCTAGGTGCTTATGCTTTGGATGATGATACCGTTCGCGTCTTAGCTAACCACGAGTTAAGAGCATCTCAAGGTTATGCTTACCAATTAGAAAACGGAACCTTCTTAACTGGTTCAAGAATTAGCTACTTCGACATCAACAAAACCACTCGCGAACTAGAAGATGTTGGTTTAGCTTACGATACAATCATTAATCGTCAAGGTGAAGTTGTAGACGAAGCATCTGACTTGGACTTCGGGGCTTTGAACCGTCTATGCTCCGCTCAATACATGGAAGCTCACCAATTCGGTGAAGGTATTGGGTTAGAAGATGGTATGTTCTTTACCGGTGAAGAAAGCTACGGTGGTACTGAGTTTGTAGTTGATACTGCAACCAACACCATGCACGCTGTACCTTGGATGGGTCGTGCTGGTTGGGAAAGTGTTACTGAGTTAGATACCGGTAATACCGAAAATGTAGCAATCCTTATCGGTGACGATCGCGGTGGTGCGCCTTTATTAATGTACGTTGGCACCAAGGACAGAAGTGCTAATGCTAGTTTCTTAGAGCGTAACGGTCTTGCAGATGGTAAGCTTTACGCTTGGAAAGCTGATAGCGGTGAAACTTCACCTGAAGAATTCAACGGAACCTTTACAAGCCGTAATGGTAGCTGGGTTGAAATTGATATTTACGACCCCAGCCAAGCAGGTACTGCTAGCAGCCAAGACGAATTAGGCTATGATGCTGATGGCTTTGCAACTCAGGCTCAACAAGATAAGTTAGCTGAAGATGCAGGAGCATTCAAATTCTCTCGTCCTGAAGACGTAGCAACTTCACCTGAAGATGGAACTGTTGCAGTAATGGCTTCCACCGGTCGCGGTCGTTTGTTCCCTTCAGATGACTGGGGTACTACCTACAAAATTGATGTTGATTTCAACAACATCGCTACTGGTGATATTACTGCTAAACTAGACATCCTTTACGATGGGGATGATGCAGGTGCTGGACAATTTGAAGGTCCTGACTTTGGTTTGCGTAGCCCTGATAACCTAGAGTGGGCTGATGATGGCTTTATTTATCTTCAAGAAGACCGTTCCACTAGTAACTTTGGTCAAACTTCTGGAGAAGAAGCTTCTATCTGGCGTTTAAATCCTCTTTCTGGCGAATTGGCTCGCGTATCTCAAATTGACCGCAGCGCAGTTCCTGAAGGTCAAACCGACGGCGATCCCGATGATATCGGTGATTGGGAAACTTCCGGTATCACTGATGTTTCTAGCTTGTTTGGTGAAGAACCTGGTGAGTTATTTATCTTTGACGTTCAAGCTCACAGCATCCGCGACGGTGTAATTGAAGAGCAAAACTTGGTTCAAGGTGGTCAATTAGCATTCTTAAATGTTGACACACCAATTCAATCACCTGCTGAAGAAGTCTTAAACGCAAAACCCATCACAACTACTGTAGCTGCTGACGGTACAGAAGTTGAAATGATTGACCTCACTAATTTTGCAGATGGTTCTAAAGTAACAGTAGATTACACCATCAGCAGAGAAGCTGACTTCAATAACGAAGTTTACTTTTATGCAGTTGATGATATTACTGGTGCTGTTGATGGTGTAGCTGTTGGAGACGAAGGCTATCTACAAGCGGCTTTGAATAACTTGGTTTCTTCTGTATTATCTACAAGCGATGACAATACAGAAAACGGAACCCTTGAATTTGATGCTGGTTCCTTGATTGCACCTTTAATTATTGCCGATAGCAATTTAGAAACTGCACAAGACGGTGATGCATCTGTTTACTTCTCCTTTGCTGGAGCAAATGGTGATGGCTTTGACCATATCAAGATGTTAGATGATAACACCTTCGGCTTTGAAGATTTACCCAACGGTGGAGACCGAGACTTCAACGATATCGTTATCACAGTTAATAACTTTACCGCGTAGTTACAGTCTAAAACCGTTGCATTGTAGTATTTAATTTTGATTAAAGTTCCCCTAACCGGCTTCTGTTAGAAGTCGGTTTTTTTGGGAGCATCCCAAATGTGTAAAAATATTATTTGTCATTGCGAGTGGAACGACGCATTCACCGAAGGTGTGGATCATCGCAACACTTTGAAATTGCTTCACCCCTTCAGATGACAATCACAATCTTAATTTTGCCTTCATTGGGATGCTCCCGTTTTTTTTATGCCAATTGTTAGTTGTGAATAGTTAACTGATAATTAATAATTGTTAACAGATAATTCGGAATGATTAAAAAAACCGCAGAGACGCAGAGGACACAGAGAAAAGAGGAAGAAGAGGGAATTTAAATAATTCCGATGTAAACGGAAAAGATATTATTTATTGTTTGTTATGAATTCCAAAACGAAATTGCTGGATAAAATAGCTATCATTGGTGCTGGTTTGGGAGGTTTGGCTTCTGCTGTGGCGCTGCACAAAAAAGGTTTTAATGTAGAAGTTTACGAAAAAGCCCAAGATTTTCGTCCCGTTGGTGGTGGTTTGGGTTTGCTACCCAATGGTTCCAAAATTTTGGATAAAATCTATCCAGGTATAGTTGCAGAAATTAAAAACTTAAGCTGTCACGTAAAAGAAACTGTTTTAATAAACACTCAAGGTGAAACAATTCGTACTCGTCCGGCGAATAGATTTGAAGATAATTACGGCTATCCTTTAATAACAGTTTGGTGGTGGCGATTGCAACAAACTTTAGCATCAAAATTACCTGAAAATATAATTCATCTCAATCATCGCTGTACTGGTTTTTCCCAGGATGATGAAGGTGTAGATATATATTTTGATAATCAAGAAGTTGGTAAAAAAACAATTCGCGCCGATTTATTAATTGGTGCTGATGGCATAAAATCTACGGTGAGAGCAAATTTAATTGCAGATGGCGAACCTCGTTTTTTAAATAGTATGTCTTGGCGGGCTGTAATTAAAAGTAACCAAGAATTATTAAATCCCGAGCAGATGGGTTTTGTTAGGGGGCACAGGGAATTTATGTACTTGCTGAATGTTGGTAACGGGGAGATAGCTTGGCTTTATCGTCACAAGTCTTCAGATTATTCCCTTTCAGCAAATAAACATGAAGCCAAATTTCGGGTTTTGGATAAAATTGCCGATTGGGGAAAACCTTTACGCTCCTTAGTAGAAGAAACTCCCTCCGAAAGGATTTTGGAAGGAGGAATTTGCGACAGATTACCCATAGATTCTTGGAGTAAAGGAAGAGTAGTTTTATTAGGTGATGCCGCCCACCCAATGGCTCCAGCAGCAGGGCAAGGAGCAAACAGCAGTTTTGAAGATGCTTGGGTACTAGCAGACTGCTTATCAAATGCATCTAGTATTAGTGAAGCTTTTGCCAATTACGAACAGCGTCGCATTCCCCGCTTAAAAATTATTCAAACTCGTAGCGCTAAAGGAGAAATGCGCTACTACGAAACCGAAAGCGAGAGATTGGAAAGAGAAAACCTTGAAGAATCACAGGAAATGAGTCTGGAGGAATATTCAAAGTGGTTAAATAATTCTCAGCTTTGAGGGAGAGGGGAAAGTGGGGGAAGAAAATCATTTTAAGTAAAAATTAACCCATCAAAGTTAATCAAATGCAATACATTACTCGCTACTCGCTCTTTACGGTAATATACTCGTAACCACGCTGCAAAATAGCTCGAATGGGTACAATTTTTAGTCGATTTCAAAGCTGGTTGGATAAAAATCGTAATTCTTTACTGTCTAGATTTTCAACTGATGAACGAGAAACCCAAGAACCGGAACGCTCTTTAACTGAATTACCATCTTCTCTTGCATCTAAGTTAATCAATGCTGTTGATGAGCTACCTACGGATAATCCAGATTTAGAAGCGATTCAGTCAACTTTAGATAAAGCTTTTGAAAAATGGCGCAAAAATCCCGAAGTAGCTGATAATTCTTTGGTGATTTTAAGCTCTCCGGTAACAACTGTATCGCGAATTTTGACTGAAAGCTTGCAAGATTGGGCCTCGGAAAGGGAAATCAAATTACGACCTTTGCAGTGGATAGGTAGACCTCAAAAAGTCGAAAGTATTGCAATCAGGTTACGACAGCAGCTTGGTAGAGGAACTCTGACAGCGAACTCTAAAGAACCAGAAATTGTAGTAATACCTAATTTAAGCTGGTGTTTTTTGCGTAGCGTTGATGGTTTGGAAGGAATTGATTATTTACAAGATGTTTTACTGCAAGATGATTCTCGTTTTTGGGTAATTGGTGCTGGTGAAGTTGGTTGGGAATATCTCAATCATGTATCCCATTTTAAAGCTTATTGCGGTGAATCTTTAGAATTACCCAAGCTTACAGGAGAACAACTAAATGCATGGTTCGATACGATTGTTTCTCAATTTCAGATTACTTTTGCGAAACCAGCTATAGAGTTTCCGAATACAGAAGAAAACGAAAGCTATCAAAATAGATATTTCGATAGATTGGCTTCTGTTAGTGAAGGAGTTAATACTGTAGCCGCGCAGATTTTTCTACGTTCGATGCGCTATGAATTTACAGAAGAAGACGATAAAGAAAATCAGGAAAACAAAGAAAATCAAGGAATTTTGGAAGCACAAAATCCAGACTTACCAACTTTACCGCGATTAAATGCTGACGAACATTATCTTTTATATTCGGTTTTGCTGCACGGCGATTTAACTTTAGCAGCACTCAGTGAAAGTTTGGGAGACGAACAGTCTTTTGTTAAAGGTAGAGTACAAATGCTGCGTCGTAAAGGTTTAATTGAGCAGAAAAATGGCATAATAACTATTAATCCAATTCATTATCCTCGAATCAAAAATGAATTATCTAATAACAATTTTATTATTTATGAGTCTGATTAATTGGTAATTGGTAATGTGGCATTGGGTACTGGATTTATTTAAAAGTAGCAAGTAGTAAGTAGCAAGTAGCAAGTTATGTTTTTTTTGTGCCTATTACCAGTGAATCATTACCGATTTTTACTAACATGATATGAACGTTATCTTGTTTAATTTTATTAACCTAATTTTTGCTCAATCAGCCGATAACGCTGCGAAAGAAACCGCAGAACAAACCAAACAGATTATTACAGAAATTACAACTTGGAAAATTAGTCAAGGGCTGATTGTTGTTGCTATTTCTTATATCACTATTAAGGTAGTTGACAAATTAGTTATTTGGCTGTCCGAGCAAGCGGCGAAAGAATGGCGACTGCGAATTAAACAGTTTCTGCCTTTTGCGAGAATGATGGTTTTAACAATCACCATCGTCTTCTTGATGAACTTATTTTTAAACTTATCCCGCGACAATTTAGTTGCAGTTACCGGTACGGTTGCAGTTGCTTTGGGCTTTGCCTTCAAAGACTACGCAAGTTCTATCATAGCCGGAATCATCGGCTTATTTGAAGCACCTTATCGAGTTGGCGATCGCGTTCAAATTGAAGATTTTTACGGTGAGGTAAGAAGCTACGGACTCAGAGGAATTCGTTTGCAAACTCCAGAAGACAATATTATTACCATACCTCACAACAAAATCTGGACAAATGCCGTATCAAATGCCAACATGGGCGAGTTAGAAGCCCAAGTAATTACGGAGTTTTACTTTGCTCATGAAATAGATACAGATTTAATTACCAAAATACTATATAGAGTAGCATATACGAGTAAATATACTTATTTAAAACTTCCTATTTTAGTAGTTGTGGAAGAAAAAAACTGGGGAACCTTATTCAAACTAAAAAGTTATCCTCTGGATGCGCGAGACGAGTTTATTTACAAAACCGACTTGACAAAAAGAGCAAAACGAGTGTTTTCTAAGTATAATTTGCCTTACCCTCGATTAATCAATATGGAAGATGGGTAATGAAGTAATGGGGAAATAGGGAAATAGGGAAGACAAGGAGAGATTAATTGATAATTCCTAACTCCTAATTTCTAGTTCCTAACTTCTAACTGTTAACTATTACGAATAAATACCTTACAAATTGGGTCGTGAAGTAATAACATATCATCTGATAAACAGCTTAAACGGAGATAGTCCTAAATGCTTTGGATTCAAGTCATTATATGTATCGCGCTGGTGATAGTAGTGAGTTCAAAACTTTCGCAAAGCGCCGATATGGTGGCTGAGAAGAGTGGTTTGGGACGTAATTGGGTAGGTGCTATTTTACTGGCAGGAAGTACTTCTTTACCGGAATTGGCTACTGGTATAAGTGCTGTGAATTTGGATGCACCAGATTTAGCCGCAGGAGGTATTTTCGGCAGTTGTTTATTTAATTTAATGATTCTGGCAATATTAGATATTTATACTGGGGGTGGTCCCCTTTTTCAGCAAGCCCAGGTAAGCCACGGTTTGGCGGCTGGTTTAGGTTCTCTGCTATTAGGCGTTGCTGCTAGTGGAATATTTTTAGCTCAGAGGAATATACACCCGATGATTGGTTGGATTGGTATTCCAAGTTTTGTACTAATACTGTTTTATTTAATTAGCGCTCGTTTGATTGCTAAGTTTGAAAGGAGGCGACGTAGCGAAGTATTAGAGCAAGAAAGTGAAGCTTATGAATACGAACATGTCAAACCGCGAAAAGCGTATTTAATGTTTGCTTTATCTTCATTAGCAATAGTCATACTAGGTGTTTGGTTAGCTTGGTTGGGAGACAAAGTTGTTCAACAAACCGGGTTAGGAGAAAGCTTTGTTGGCTCGCTGTTACTCGCTATTACTACATCGCTTCCTGAAGTTGCTGCTGGCATCGCTGCTGTACGATTAGATGCTGTTGATTTAGCTATTTCCAATGTTTTTGGTTCAAATATTTTCAATATGGCAATTTTGGGAGTTTATGACGTTGCTTATACCAAAGGTGATTTGTGGACAAAAATTGGTAACGTACATATTTTTACTGCGGTAATCGCAATGATGATGACTTCGGTAGCGATTGTAGGTTTAATTTACCGTGCAACACGTCCATCGAGGTTATATCTTACTTATGATGTTTTAGGGTTAATTGTTTTATATATTGGCGGTATGTATATTATCTATCTGGGGTAGTATTTGTAGGATGCGAGCGCCCGAGGAGGGCAAGGTTAAAGGTTAAAGGTTAAAAGTCAAAGGTATTAAACCTTCCGACGCAACGAATGAAACTAACACGTTTGATTAAATTAGCACTTACGCAAACGGCATATTTTATTGTAGGGTGCTGTGACACTTCGATTCACTTTGCACGTAGTAATAATGTTTTTAGTGTCACGCACCAACCGGGTATTGTGACAATTGCGGCCATTCCTGTAAATTTCAAATCCTTATTGGGCAAGGGTTTAAAAATGTATTAATTAGAAGGGATATGTAAAAATCATCTTTTCATAACAAGTAAATAAATATTGCCCTCACTTGCTGTAAAAGGCTATTGTAGGGTGCGTTATGGCTTCAGCCTAACGCACCAAAACCAATTTACAGTGGTGCGTTGTGATATGTCCTAACCTTACGGTGAACGGACACTCAACAAATAATTACTCCCTTCCCGGCAGAAGATTACCGTTTGGGGTTGAGTGAGTGAGTGAGAGAGGGAGGGAGTGAGGGAGAAATTTTCATAGGAAATCTTAGAGCGGAATGGGAGTAATAATTAATAATTAATAATTAATAATTCTCAATTTTTCATCGCTAATTGCTAACTGTTGTTGTACATTTTTAACTAATTGATATGGAGATGATTCTTCAATGGGAATCATGGTGGCTGTGCCGAAACTAATTTTTAAATATTCGTTTTGTATATCTAATGATTCGATAGAATTTTGAATTATTTTTACTACTTCTTCTGCTTCTTTTGCTTCAGTATTCGCTAAAATCATCACGAATGTTTCATCGCCGTAGCGAGCAATAAAGTCAGTTGAGCGCTGTTTGCATTTACGCATGGTATCGGCAATGTGGCATAAGTATTTATCTTTACCTTGAGTATCTATTTGGGCAAAATCAGTTTTACACATGATTAAGGATAAAGGTAGTTGATACTTTTGCAACCGTTTCCATTCGCGCTGTAAATACTCGTTAAAATAAGAACGACTGGCTACTTGAGTCAATGAATCGGTAGAAGCAAGATTTTGTAATTCTCGATTTGCTGTTTCTAAACTTACTGTTAATCGGCATTCTCTTTCAATTTGACGACGAGTTTCTAATATTGCCCATCGAGATGTTAATAAGCGATTTACCCTTTGGGCGAGTAGCCCCCAATCAATGGGTTTTGTAATGTAATCGCTTGCTCCCACCTGGAAAGCTCGTTCTATGGATTCTTGGTCATCGAGAACTGTTATCATCAAAATTGGCGGACAGTTATCACCCATAAGTGTTTGTAATTTGCTACAGCAGGCAAATCCATCCATTCCGGGCATTCTGGCATCTAGTAAAATCATGTCCGGTGTAATTTTCTGACAAATGTCCAAACAATGTTGTCCGTTACAGGCTTCTATTATTTGATAACCCTGCTTTTCCATTGCTTTATGTAGCACTAATCGTAAAGTCTTTTGGTCATCGACTACAAGAATTTGCGGTGGATTTTGCTGAAAATCGGGATTAATCATGATGCTCTCCTGTGAGGATAATGTTGTTTCAAAGCTGTTTCTACCCGCTGGTACTCTAAATCGAGTTTTTTAACTAAATTAAAAGCGTTGGATGTCGTTCCAGAACGACCTATAGCTTCTAATTCAGTACATACCCGAGCAAGTAAAACTGCACCAATTGTGACGCTTAAAGACTTTAATGCGTGAGCGGAATTACGCAGAGCTTCTGCATCTTCTCGTTCGAGGGAAATGGAAATTTCTTGTAGTTTTGGAGGTGCGTCTTCAAAGTAGCTATCGATTAATTCCGCGACAATTTCATCAGCATCATCACCAGCCATATCTTTTAAGTCTTGCAATATTTGAGTATCAATAACTGAGTCAAGGTTCAATTGTGATTTCTCCCGATTAAAAACAGCAGTAGAATCAGAATCTGGATTTAAAGAATGCTGTAGGCTTTTGTAATTGTGAAAAGTTTGTACTAAAGCATCAATACGAACGGGTTTACTTACATAATCATTCATTCCGGCATTCAAACATTCTTCCCTATCCCCTTGCATTGCATTAGCAGTCATGGCAATAATCCAAGGGCGAGACGGAGGCAACCATTCTTTACAAATACAGCGAGTTGCCTGCAATCCATCCATTTCCGGCATCTGTACGTCCATGAAAACAATATCGTATTCTTGGCGACGCAGACTGGTAAGGGCTTCTAAACCATTGGCGGCAACATCGGCGCTATAGCCCAATTTTTGTAGCATATGCAAAGCCACTTTTTGATTTAGAGGCATGTCTTCCACTAAAAGAATGCGTAACGGTAGTTGTTCGCTTAATTGCGTATCTTTTTTAGATATGGAAGATAAATTAGATATTTGTTTTCCGCATAAAATGCGAACGCATGTATCGTATAGCTGCGACTGTTTTATTGGTTTGTTGAGTAAAGCTACAAATTCCGATTTTGCTGCAAGCTGCTGTTGGGTTAGCCTGTCAACAGAGCTTAGCATTACTATCGGCAACTGTTCGCAACCAGATACGCGATGAATCTGTGCGGCTAAATTCAAACCGTCCACTTGCGGTATTTGCATATCTATAATCGCCATATCGAACTGCTCTGAGGAATTAATCACTTCCAAAGCTTGCGAAGCTGTTGAAGCCGCGAAAACAATTATTCCCCATTTCCGCATTTGTAAAGTTAGAATATTGCGATTGGTGGCATTGCTATCTACTACTAAAAGCCGTTTTCCAGATAAATGTGGTTGAATATTTTCCAGATTGCTAATTCCGCAATTTGGTACCGATTGTGCTGCAATTGTGAAATGAAAGGTAGAACCGACTCCTACGGTACTTTCTACCCACATCGTACCATCCATGATTTCGCTTAAGCGTTTGCTGATGGCTAACCCCAATCCAGTACCCCCGTATTGACGAGTCATTGAAGCATCAACCTGGCTAAAAGGTTGAAATAATCTTTGTATTTTCTCTTGAGGAATACCAATTCCTGTATCGCTAACAGAAAATTTTATTTGATAATTAGGCGTTGAGCTACTGCTTAATTGTTTGGCGCTAACAGAAACGCATACCTCGCCAGCGTGAGTAAACTTAACTGCATTGCTCAGTAAATTAACTATGATTTGCCTGACTCTGGTTACATCTCCAATAATTAAAGTTGGAGTTTGAGCATCAATCATATAGGCTAAATTTAAATTTTTCGCGGCAGCTTGAGAAGTTAATAAATCTAATGACTCTTCTATACAGTTACGCAAATTAAACGGAAGTTTTTCTAAATCCAATCTTCCCGATTCAATTTTAGAAAAGTCCAAAATATCGTTAATAATAGCTAGCAATGCATCACCACTGCTACGGATAGTTTCCACAAAATCTAGTTGTCGGGGAGTCAAATCCATATCGAGCAGCAACCCGCTCATACCAATTACTGCATTCATAGGAGTGCGAATTTCATGACTCATCATTGCTAAAAATTCACTTTTAGCCCGGTTGGCAGCTTCTGCACCTTGTTTTGCTTGTTCGAGTTGGCTATTTTTGATTGTAAGTTCTTGTTTTTGCTGAGTTTCTTGCTGCAAAAGTCGAGCTTGGGCTACAGCAATTCCTACTTGTGCGGCTACAGATTCTAAGAATTCTATTTCATCCCTAGTCCATTGACGATAACGATCGCACTGATGCAACCAAATACTGCCATTTGCTTCCCCCTGATAAGAAGTGCGAATTGACAGCATCGACTTGATTTTCATTCTTTCACAAATGTCTAATTCTGATTGCAGCAAGGGTTCTGCAAAAACATTCGGAGTTGCGATCGCGCTATCTTGAGATAACATTTTTTCAGCATGAGGATTGCCAGCAATGGGTATTTGATAATGTCGCATTGATGGTAAACCAGGTTCTAAATATTCCACTACAGTAGGAAGTTTTATGGCTGAACCGGTTATATACTGATGAATTAAGCAGCGATCTACTTTAAAAGCATTGGCAATTTGAATTGCTGTTGTGTCAAAAATTTGTTTTATATCTAAACTACGGCGAATTTCATGGGTAATTTGTTTAAGCAGTAAAGCACGATTAAATTGCTGTTTTAAAGCTTGTTCGGCTTGTTCGCGCTCAATCTGACTGCCAACCCATTGAGCCATTAATTTTAATAATTCTCTATAGGTATTTTGAAATTTTTGCTGTCGTGGTTTAAGACTAGAAAATGAAAGAGTACTATGAACTTTTCCGGCAACTAATACCCGCGCTCCCATATAAGATTCCATGCCAAATTTTAGATAGCCGGGATGATTGCACCAAGGTGATTTCTGACTATGGGCAATTATCAAAGGTTCGTCATTTTCTAGTACTTCACCAGACAACGTTTTCTGCAACTCTACGCTGTATCCAGGATATATCAAATTGTTGGGAGCCTGTGCCACAATAACGTGATAGCGATTGTCTTCAATGCGTGCCAAGATGCCAAACTCCACACCAAATGTTTGACATCCCATTGCTAATAAATATTGAATGCGTTGCTCGAAATCAAAATTACGTGCAACCGCTACTTCGTAAAGAGTTCGTAAGAATGCTTCGCTTTCTCTAAGTTCTACTTCAATTCGTCTATGTTCTATCTGAGTTTGAATATCTCTAATTGCCACAATTAAATAATTAGCAACTTCGGTAACTGTATTAATTTCATATTCGCTCCACTGTCGCGGTTGTGAAGAATATAAACCAATTACACCAATTAATCCACTCGAATCTCGTAAGGGTATTTCTAAAATAGCTTGGTTTTTTACTTTTAAAATATCAGATGCTAAAGATATCAAGCATTGATTTTTCGCTACATCTTCAACTATAAATTTCTGACCATTTACTAAAGTAAAAAAATAATCGGGAGCCGCAGTCAAGTCAACGGTAAAGCCTTCTAAAAGTTTAGAACTATCTGTTTCAACAGCATGAGTAACCGTTAATATCCCGTTATTATCTATATCTGAAAAACAAACTTTTAGCTCGGGAAAATGTTTATTAAGTTGCTCAACTGTATTTTTAATTATCTGCTCTACAGAAGTTCCTAAAGGTACACCAGTCAAAATAGTGTTGAGCAGTTTTAAACGATTTTGACTTAAAACCAGCACTTCCTCAGCTTCTTCACGCCCAATTATCTCTTTCTCTAATTCCTGCTTCGCTTCTAATAATTTTTTGTTAAAAAAGAAAATTGTGATTGCGATCGCGATTGTTGCTAGCAGCAAAACAATGAGCAACTTAGAATCAAAATAGCTTACAAATCTTAACGAAATGCAAAGTTGCTGTAGTCTCAACCAGTAATCTTGAATTAACAAAACATCAGCACGATCGAAGAATAAGTACACCGTTACGTAGTAGATGCGATATAACATACTACATATAGCCTATACTGTTACTGAATGAGTTCGGGATTTATACTGACAACTAGCTTCAGTTCATATTGTTAATTTTTATTTCCCGTATAAAAACTGAAAATCAACTTTTATTGATGTTAGGCTTATAACAGCGTCTATTATACGCTTTACTTATAGGACTTACCCAATTGTCATAATATCTGGTTGGTGCGTGACACTGAATACCTGAAAACTACGTTCAAAGTTAATCAAAGTGTCACAGCACCCTACGAGGAAATGTGCCGGTTGCGGCCATTCCTAACTTAAAAAACCTTTCCCTCTATCTTGATAAGGAGAGTAGTGCCCGGAGAGCGGAGTGAGGATAATTACGAATTACGAATTATACTCACTAAACGGTATGGACTATCCCAAACAATGCTTGTATCGTAGCGAATGTGTAAATTTACAAAGCAATCCCGTTGTAGTTGAAAGCATTATCCCAAACATAATCGATAACTTTCTTCGCATCATCAAGGGGAAGAACATTGCAAAACCCTTCCTTGTCATATTTTAGTAAAGGAATTTCTGGTACATTCTCCTCAGACAAACCATTTGTAATGACTTTACCAAAGATATTTGCTAAATTATCTAAAGGACCATGAATATCAAAATTAATTGTAGCGCCGAGTTTTTTCTGCATCCAAGCTTCAATTTGAGCATCTAATTGTTCTGGCGTTAACTTATTTTCACTAGTCAGTAGATGGTAATAAACAAGAATAATTTCTTTACATTCTTCTTCTTCTGCTAAATCTATAAATGTCTGAAATACGCTATCATTATTACCTAAATTTTTAAAGAACAAAGTTTCCGTCACATCTTTTTGAAATTTTATTCTCTTACTTTTATAATTACTGTACTGTTTAAAAGCGAATCCACCTAAAGCCATGCCTAACGATAGAGTAGCCACTAGAACCGGCATGATATTCCTAGCTTGAGACTGTTCCACTTCTAATTCTTCTACCAAAGGTTCTGCATTTATTGCTAACAAAATTGCAGCAATCAGCAACAATAGATTTGGTAATGCTCTTAAAATCAAAGGTATTGCTGCACCGATAGCTGGAACCCCAAACAATAATCTATCTTTCCAATTCATGCTGGTTGTAACGTTAGGAAAGAGCAAATCAATATCTAATTTTGGAATATTTTTATAAAAATAGAGATACATCTTGCCAGGAATAAATTTAAGCTCTTGCTTTTTTTGTTTTTTGTTTTTATTTGCTCCAAAGTGAGCCGCTTCTTTAAACTTAATTAGTAAAACAATTCTTTCAAAAATATCAATTCTCTTTTCCTTCTTCCAGAAAAAAAACTTTTTCTGCGTAACCGTTTTATAAGAATCTCCTCGGTAATAGCAGACAACTCTATCAAAATCATCAAAATCGACTTCCGTCTTTAAATCGATTAAAGATGTTTGCCCTAAAGCTTGTTTTATCGCATATTCCGGCAATTTAATATAATTAGCTCTTTCTAAAATATGCTTGAATCCATCAACTACAGTGGATTCCATTTCATCGTATTCCTGGAAACTTGGTGAAACTAAAGCTTCAACATCCGCATTAGGATTAAAAGGTACGTAATTATCTTTTATAGTCTCCAGCGTTTTGTGGAAGCGAAAATGGTAATATGACGATAAAATTTCGCAAAAATCTTGAAACTTTTTAGCCTCAGTAGCATTTAACCGCCCATCATCTAAACATAGCTTAATAATATCGCTACGACGGTAAGGAATAAATGCTTCTCTATTTATGGATTCTTCTGCCATGAACTGAAGTGAATTTTTATCTTATTTAAATGAGTTTACTTTATTCAAAGTAATATTTAAACAGCATCGTCTAACTTTGACATAAATTACCAGTATCTTAAGTTAGAAATAATTTGTTCTTAGTGGTAAAACTCTAAAAACGGGAACTGATGGATTGTACGGGACTCGAACCCGCGACCTTCCCCTTAAAGGAGGATGCTCTACCTACTGAGCTAACAATCCTTAAATAATATGGGTCGTCAGAGACTCGAACTCTGAACTTTCCGGTTAAAAGCCGGATGCTCTGCCAATTGAGCTAACGACCCATGAATCCGAATGACAAAATTTGAAATCTTAATACATCCGGATAATACTGCTGGTGGGAGTCGTTCGCGTTAGCGTCTCCCGTTCACGCCTTCGGCGTGCGGCTCAGGGAGAACCCCACAACCAGAAGGCTTTTAAGACCAGCGCTTCTTCCTGTTGGGCTACAGCAGCGTAAGCTGGGAAGGAGGGGATCGAACCCCCAAACTTCGCATTCAAAGTGCGACGGCTTTGCCTGTTTGCCTACTTCCCAATGAATGCCCTAGTAGGACTTGTTCACCAAAGGTGTTCTTGAAGGGTACCTACAACCTCGCGGTTAACAGTTGCTTGCTCTGCCAGTTGAGCTATAGGGCAATAAGTCCCCTAGGTCAGAATTGAACCGACGACCTCCTGTGCTATGTCCTAGCGGACACGCTGCGCTAACAAACAGGCACTACTACAAACAGAGCTACCGGGGGATAAAGAAGGAAAGATGGATACTATCAAATGAACTGGTTTAATTCAGCATCGAGGGGCCAGACATTTCAACATCTTTCCCATGCAACGAGAACGGTAGGAATTGAACCTACAATCTTCAGATTCGTAGTCTGAAATGTTATCCAGTTACACTACGTTCTCAAGCAAAGAGAGAGGGAGTTGTTCCCTAAGTTTCTGACAAGTATCTACTGTGGACATATATCCACCATTGCGATCGCAAACAGCTTACCTTCGCAATCGCAACCTTTCGATAATGGGTCGGGTGAGAATTGAACTCACAACCTGAATGGACTGTTTTACAGACAGCTGCCCGCGCCAATAGGCGAGCCGACCCATTCTTAAAGGGCAACACGGGGATGACGGCATTCAAACCCGCGCCTTCTTGTTCGACAGGCAGGCGCTTTTTACAACGCCCGTTACACCTTTATATATGGCTATATATGGCGATTTAATTTTCATGGTTCTGATGGATTAACATCAGCTTTTTGCGGCTGCTGTATTACCCTTGTAGTCTTATGCTACATTGCGTACTACAAGTATGTCAAGGGGGTACTACAAGATTTTTGGTTCATGCTAGGATAAAACAGCTTCAAGTGCTTGCAGGATAGCAATTGTAGGTTTATGGGATTGTTGAATTGCTTTTGTATTGTTAGAAGATTACGAAGAAAGTACTTTGAGGAAAACTCGTGGATGGTAAAGTGCTAAAGGGGATTTAAGCAGATGACTAATTTCTATAAATAAACTATATAAATCTGCATCTTGATTAATGGTTTCCATGAGTCGCTGATTGTACCAGCCTAATATCTTACTTATTGGACTAGGATTGCTTCTACCTGCTGTCGTGGGAAAGCGAGAGTCACTCCCTGTAGCTAACATCCAATGGTAATTATTGCTTTTGGCTAATTTTTTTTGAAACTGATGAGGTATTAATTTATCTTCTTTGAGGCAATCTTTGAGTACCATTGCGGATAAAGCGCTAACAGTCATTCCCTGTCCGTAAACTGGGCACAATGCACAAACTGCATCACCTAGCGTGACGAAGCCATCGGGCAAATCAATCTGCTCGTAATGACGTTGACGGTTTGATGTCGCACGATGAGCGTAAATCGGCGATACTGGTTCTGCATTTTTAATAGTTTCGTAAAACTTGTCACTAGGTAAGCTGCGGGCAAATTCAATAAAACCTTGATGATCGAGTGGAGGAAAATCGCCTCCATAACCTCCTAATGTGGCAATCAATTCGTCACCTTCAATTGATGCTAGATATCCCAAACGCTTATTATCTGGAGGCTCTTGAGAAATTAACATCACTTTCCAATCATCATTAAAACCCGATGGTTTTTTGTACCTTTTGGTAGCATATCCTAAATGGGGATTGATTACAGTTTCCGGTGGAGCTTTAAATCCTAAATTTTTTAACCACTCGGGAGCATTAGAGCGACGGCCGCCAGCATCTACGACTAAAGATGCTGTAAACTTTTGATAGCCATTTTTGACTAAAGGTTTGAGTCGCAATCCGGTAACTTGTTTGTTATTCTTGTCTGCTAACAGCCCAATAACCCGATGCTGTTCAAGAAACTCTACTTGAGAAAATTCTTGCAGCCTTTTGCGTATTACCCATTCTAATAAGGGGCGGGAACAGGTAAATGAAATGATATCGGAATGTTGACTAGAATTGAAATTCCATTTTCCCTGAATGTAAACATGAAACTCTCTTACCCAATCAATAGAAAGCGCACCAGCTGCTGTTAAATCGTTACCAATATCGGGAAAAAGTTCTTCTAAAATCCGGTATCCCTTGGTAAATAAGACATGGGGTTGAACCGATTGCGGTACTCCTTTACGTTTGGCGGCTTCTAATGGTAGTTTGTCGGATTCTATAATCGTTACCGATTCAAAGTTTTCGGCAAGTACGCGAGCCGTTAATAATCCAGCAATGCTACCACCGATAATTACTGCTTTATCTTTTTTCATAAATGGTAATGGGTAATTGGTTATAAAAATTGTTGAATCTTTAACTAATGATAAGTAATTAGCTGAAGCTAATATATTTATACTTATTTTAAATAAAAAGCAGGCGATCGCTATTTTAAAAGGGAGCGGAATGCTCCCGTTTTGACAATGAATTGGAACAGCTATATTGCTGCTTGCATTACCAATTTATCGATTGAAAAGTCATCGAACGCAACTTCTAAACTCGAAGCAATAATGGCATCTGCGAAGCTTTGTACTTTTAATGCCGAGCGATTCACACTATTTACTAGTACCGTATTACTATAACCACCGTCATCGGGTAAATACAAGGTTCGAGAACTGTATCCGAAAGCGTCACCGATTAACAGCCACTCTCTTCCCCAAGGTAAGATTTCGACATTAGGTGCTTCGAGTACTCCTAATCCGTAACGATTTCCATTCGTAGAGCCGGTATCTACAAAGTTAACTAATTCGTTTGCACTAGCTTTGCTGAGTAATTCGCCTCTGAATAAAGCTTGAGTAAACCTAGCGACATCATCCGCATCCGAGAAAACGGCAGCCGATGCGGCAAATGCAGATATATTTTTTACATCAAATTGAGTAACATCTTCTACAACTCCATCAAATTCAGAAAATTTACCAGATGTATCAAATAAATCTGTATAGCTACTTGCAAGATTGTCTGGGATTTGTTCTGGTATGCCGTAGAAGGTGTCATCTAATCCTAGCGGCTCGATGATATTCTGCTCCATTAATTCAGAAAAGGCTCTGCCAGTTGCTTGTTCTACCATCAAACTAGCGATAATATCAGCAGTATTGGTATAAGCCCAAGTTGGCGTTGATTGAAATCCAGTAAAAAGCGGTTCTCCGTAGACATAAGCGACTATTTCTTCAGGGCTTTTATTTGCAAAAGTATCGTTTCCTAAATCTTCTATAAATTCATCAACAAAATTAAAGCTAGGAATACCGCTGCTACCGTTAAGTAATTGACGTAGGGTAATACTTTCACCATTGGGAAAATTTTTGGCAATTTCGGGTAAGCGTTGCCCTAAAGTATCATCTAAGCTTATCTTTCCTGATTCAACTACTTTTAAAACTGTTGCTCCCGTAAAAGCTTTGGTAATGCTGGCAATACTAAAAATATTGTCAGGCTGCATGGGAGTTTGGGCTTCTAAATTGGAAAATCCAGCAGCGCCTTTCCAAGTAAAACCATCGGGAGTCACTATTGCTTGAGTAGCACCGGGAATTTCAAAGTCAGTGACGCTTTGTTCGAGTTTTGTTTGATATTGGTTTACTAAAGCTGCATCCCCAAAAATAAAACTTTCGGGTGTCAAACTTTTTTTATCAATACCAATTAATTTTGCGAGAGGCTTTCCATTGTCGAGAATAGTAGTTGATAAAAAATCATCCTCGAAGGTTAATGAATCAAAAGTGACACCCAAACGACCAATTTTGATAGTATCTTCACCAGTCTTGAAGTCCAAGATTGTGGTTGGTGTATCTGGAGTGTCCCAATTATTAATCCAAAATATATCGGCACCTTCCCCACCAGTTATTAAATCTCCTCCATCCCCGTCAATTAAAACATCATTTCCTTTTGCACCTAGCAACCAGTCTTTATCAGTTCCGCCATTAAGAATATCGTTTCCTTTTCCACCATTAAGAATATCATTTCCAGCTAATCCATAGAGCGTATCGTCAGAATCTTTACCCCTGAGAAAATCAAAATCTTTAGTACCTCTGAAAACCTGCGTCTCATCTGATTGAGGGGATAATTGCGGGTTGCTTCCTAAATTTGATTGTGGTAATAAACTATTATTGGCTGGATTGGAGGTTAGTCCCAATAATGCACTTCCGATATCCTGAGCTATCAAAACATTAGACTCTTCTGAATTAAAATTGAGCATACAACTAATTGCCTTATTTAAATCTTGTTCATCCGCAGAATGCGGTTTAGTAAAGTGTGAAAATTATTTGATAGACCGGATTAATTTTAGATGAATACGAGAATTTTTGGTAGTTGAAGAATATTAATTATTTACACTTAATTACGTAATTTGTATTTTGTAGGGTGCTGTGACACTTTGACTAATTGCGAATGTAAGAATAAGGCTTATAGCGTCACGTACCATCTGACGTTTTGTGACAGTTGCAGCCATTCCTGTTGCAATTCAATTAATGACTATTTACCGATTTTTCCAGGAGTTACACCAATCAATTTCTTGAAATGCCTATTTAAATGGCTTTGATTGGCAAAACCCACCATAAAAGCAACTTGAGCAATACTGAATTTTCCTGTTAGCAATAATTCTTTAGCCTGATGAACGCGAGTTTTTATAACATATTGATGGGGCATTATTTTCATTGACTTTTTAAATAGGTAGCAGAAGTAATGCGGACTCATATGTAATAATTTTGCTAATTCATTTAAGCCTAAATCTTTAATTAAATTCTAATTAATGTATTCAATAATTTGATTTAGCTGAAGTTTCGATAAACCATTGAGGGAACCTCCGCACCGCAACTTCTCTCCACCCCACAAGAGTTTCAGTATATAGATTTGTACCTCACTTAACTGCAAAGTGCTGTATATCTGAAAGAAACTCCATCCCATCCAGTATTTTGGCTCGTAAGAATTGGCGATCGCGGAAAAAGTTGGTCTATCTCGTCTTCTTTAGATAACCGAAACCAAATTCTACATCTGTAATATATCAGAAATTTGAGGTCAAAGGTTAAAGGTTAAAGGTGTTTAATTCCCTCGTTACTGCTTTTAAAATGGGATGGGTTTTTTTTTTAAGAAATTTCTCTCCGCAGCATGAGGTTAATTAGCACCCAATAAAGCTAGGATTTTATTAATCCAGTTGTAGAAAAATACTATTGCCTGTGATTCAGCAAAATTCACAAAACCTTTTTAAACCGCAACTCAAACACAAATCAGTAGAGGAATTTAAATTTGGCTGGTTTGATTGGTTTTGCCTGTGGTATCCTCCGGGCTGGCTAATTTTATTCAACCGTCACTGGCAACACTATCACGACGATCCAGATGGTTGGAACTGGTTGGAATATATATTATTCTTAATTCCTTTGGGATTTTATTTAGCGTTGTTAATTCGCTGGTTGCGTTTGGGTTGTCGTTTTCCCCGCAAGCAAGTTACTGAATTTAATCCGAGTTATCAAATAGCTTTTCGAGAAGAAATCTTACAGCCAATTATCGAATATTATTATCGTGGAGAATTAAAACAACTGGAAAACTTACCGCCAAATCAACCGATGATTGTGGCAATGAATCATGCGGGAATGAGTTTTCCTTGGGATATTTTAACTTTAGGATATTTATTAAGTAAAAACCATCAATGGAAGGTATATCCTTTAGCAGGTGTTGATTTATTTGAACATCCTTGGATAACTTGGTGGCTACCACCGGGATGGTCAAAAGTTTTAGGTGGTGTCAAAGCAGAGTATGATGATTTTGAGACCGCAGTTAAACAAAAAAAGATTTTATTGTATGCACCGGAAGGTTTAAGGGGACCTGGAAAAGGTTGGTTTAAACGCTATCAGTTAGAAAAATTTGATATCAGCTTTGTGCAGTTAAGTCATAAATATCAAGTTCCAATTTTACCAGTTATTTGTATTGGTAGTGAAAAACTGCATCCCTATACTTTAAATATTAATTGGTTGCGAAAATTATTTGGTTTACCTTTTTTACCGGCATCACCTTTAATTCCTTGGTTTGCGATTTTTCCTAGTATGGGAATTTGGGCTGGGAGAAATAAATTAAGTTATTTTATTCAACCTTTAATGGAAGTTGATGGTTGTGATAGTCGCAGAGATTGTTATCAGAAAGCGCAGCAATTAAGAGAGAAAATGCAGGAGGAAATAAATCGGATTTTGAAGGAGTTCTAAAATGCCTTAGAATAAATTCCCAGGCTCATATGCTCCCGTCAAATAAATCTGATATCTTGCACTATTTTCAACAACTAAAAAGAAACCATTTTAGTAAAATAAGTTGCAAATGTCGGTTAAATTAATTAAATATTAGATTTCACTAACCCCAAATCGATAACCTTTTCCATAAACGCTATGAATTAATTGTATTTCTCCTTTAACTTCGATTTTTCTTCTTAAAAGACGAACTAAAGCAGCAATGACATTAGAGCTAGGTTGTTCGTCTTCTTCCCATAAATGCTGCATAATCTGCCCATGAGTTAGCAGTAAACCAGGATTTTCCATCAAATACTGTAACAATTTACTTTCTTTTTCTGATAATTCAATAACTCTGCCTTGACGATAAGCTATTTGATTTTGATAATCCAACTCTAAATCTTCTACAACAATTTTTTTATTAGTATTTGTATATTCTTCCACGCCCGCACGGCGCAATAAAGCTCTAACTCTTGCTAATAATTCCCGTAATTCAAAAGGTTTTACTAAGTAATCATCGGCACCAGCATCTAAACCTTCTACTCTATCATCTAAAGTATCCTTTGCAGTTAGAAATAATACTGGCGTTGTTATACCTTGCTGTCGTAATTGCCGACAAATTTCTAAACCAGTTTTTCCCGGCAGCATCCAGTCTAATATAAATAAATCATAATTACCTTTTTTTACAAGTTCGCTTCCGGTTGTACCATCAAAGGCAGCATCGACGCTATAACCTTCGCTGGTTAACAAGCGAGCCAAAGGGTTGGTAAGTTCGGTTTCGTCATCAACTATCAAAATTCGCATTTTTCTGATTTTGGATTAATAAATATATTCAGATTCTAAATAAATGGTAGGTTAAAGAGAGATGGGGAAATGGGGAGAGGAGGAGACAAGGGGATAAGAAAAAATTTAACTATCAAACTTCCTAATCAACTCATAACTCTTAACTCCTAACTTCTAACTCCTAACTTTTAACTTCTAACTTTCCAATCTAAAATCCAAAATCTAAAATCTAAAATCATGTTAACTGTTGCACTACCAAAAGGCGAACTTCTGAAAAACAGTATTCGTTTACTAAAATCTGTAGGTTTAGATTTTAGTGCTTTTTTAGATTCGGGAAATCGTCAATTACAAATATTGGATGCTAGCGGAAAAGCTAGGGGAATCAAGGTAAGAGTTTCTGATGTACCTGTTTATGTAGAATACGGACAAGCACAGTTAGGTATTGTTGGTGATGATGTACTGCGAGAGAAAAAGCCGAAAGTAGCACGTTTAGTTGATTTGGGCTTCGGTGGTTGTCGGATGTCGGTAGCTGTAAAAGCTTCGAGTGCTTATAAATCTCCTTTAGATTTACCTACCGATTGCAGAGTTGCATCTAAATTTGTCAATTCAGCCCGCGATTATTTTCAAAGCTTAGATTTACCCGTAGAAATTATACCGCTTTATGGTTCTGTGGAACTCGGGCCAATTACCGGAATGTCGGAAGCAATTGTTGATATAGTTGCGACGGGAAAAACTTTAAAGGAAAACGGCTTGATTGAAATTGCAACTTTATATGAAAGTACCGCAATGTTAATCGCTAATCCTTTAAGTTACCGTCTTAATAAAGATGGCATGAGTGAGTGGATTAATCGGTTGCGAGAAGAAGTTAACAGCGAGCAGTTAACAGTTAACAGTTAACAGCGAACAGTTAGAAGTTATTCAAAATTATGACACAACAAAATATTGATTTTGATAGCAATGCACCGATTGCGGGTACTGAATATGATGATATGGCTTTGCTGGTTTTGCCCGGTTATGAAGCTATGCATCAAATGGTTTTGGCTTGTTTGCAAGCTAATTTATCCGATGAAGCTAATTTATTAGTTGTGGGTGCTGGCACGGGAAAGGAATTAATCGGGTTTGGGAAGGGTAGTTCTAAATGGCAAGTTTTAGGTGTCGATCCTTCTGAGAATATGCTTAATGTTGCTAAGAATAAAATACAGCAATATGGATTATCCGAACGAGTTAAATTATTTCAAGGATATACCAACGATTTACCGGATACTCAAGTTTATGATGCAGCAACAAGCATTTTAGTCATGCATTTTATCCCAGATGATGGAAGTAAATTAGCTTTTTTACAAAATATTGTTAACAGGATGAAATCGTCTGGTGTTTTTATTTTAGCTGATGTCTTTGGTGAGAAAGGTACTGATGATTTTCAGGAAATGATTTCTTTAGTAAAGCAATTTTGGCAGAAAATGGGAATATCCCAAGCGAAAAAAGCAGAAATTTTAGAAACTATGGAAAAGGCTGTTTATCCAATTTCGGAATATAGGGTTTTGGAGTTATTAAAGGAAGCTGGTTTTGGTAAAGTGATTCGGTTTTATACGGGTTTATGGGTTGGTGGTTGGATGGCTGTGACTAAATAAGAAAATAATTAGTTTTTATCCTAATTTAATATCCCAATTTAATGCTGCTGGAAAATTTTTATTGTAGGGTGCTGTGACACTTCAACTAATTATCAACGTAGTAATCAATTTTGTAGTGTCACGCATCACCGAAGTATTATGACTATAGGGTAAGTCTTATCCTAATTTAATGGTGCGTAACGGCATTTTCAATATGGTAATTTAGAATTCAATATTATTAGAGCCGTAACACAGTTAATAATATAGCGGTTTTCAGTCGAATCCAACACACTCGAAACCTCACCCTGCCCTACGGGCACCCCTCTCCTAATATGCGGAGAGGGGAAGGGGTGAGGTCGAATTTGTATTCTACTCAAGTGAAATTCGCTATAAATAATGAGTAATTTTTGGCGCTAAAGCGCAACTACGAACGATTTATCCGTGATAGCTTTCGCCGGTAACTTTACCCCGGAAGACTATATATGAATAAAGATTGTAGAACAACATAATCGGGATTAAAGCACCGATAAATATAATCATTATTACCATTGAACTAGGGTCTGCTGCTGCTTGATAAATGGTAATCTGAGTTGGGATGATGTAAGGAAATACGATTAAACCTAGTCCGATAAATGTAAGCAGAAAAAGCATTATTGTCCAAATAAACGGCATTCTGTCTGCTTTTTTATTTAAGCTTCTGAGCAATTGCCAAATTAAGAAAATTGCGATTAAAGGTATTAATGCAAAAATATAAACCAGGGGTTTAGAAAATAACCGAATTCGAGCGGTTTCATAGATAAAAGGAGTAACGATTGTAATTAATGTTGCTCCTATTAATGTTGTTGTAGCTGCAAGTCTAGCTGTTTTCCGATGAGTTTCCTGCAATTCTCCTTCTGTTTTCCATACTAAATAAGTAGAACCAATTAATACGTAACCTTGAATCAAAGTTAAAGCAACCAGTACCGACGGAACATTCAACCAATCCCAAGTTGTACCGATAAAATGTCCTTGCTCGTCAACTTTGATTCCCGCAAGTACGGCACCTAAAGCAAATCCTTGTCCCAAAGCTGCTAAAAAACTTCCCGTTGCAAAAGCAAGATTCCACACAAATTTTTGTTTTGCTTCTTCTCGGAATTCAAAAGCCACAGCACGGAAAATAAACCCAAAAATCATAATAAAAATTGGGATATAAAGAGCATTAAGAATAGTACCGTATGCCAAAGGAAAAGCACCGAATAAACTACCTCCCATCAGCACCAGCCAGGTTTCGTTAGCATCCCAAATATTGCTCAAACTAGTCATTAAAATACCCCGACGCTCCTCACTTGAAGAAGTCAGCGATAAAATACCGACTCCCAAGTCAAAGCCATCGAGCATTACATAGAGAAACAAAAACAAAGCTAAAATTCCAAACCATATCTGCGGCAGTAAGTAATTGAGTGTTTCCATGAATTAGTTGTTAGTTGTTAGTTGTTAGTTGATAGCTTTTATTACCCATTACCTATTACCTCTTACCTTTAACCTGCTATTGCTGTGCTTCCATTGGGCGCTCGTCGGGAATAAATTGCGCTGGCTTGGTTTCTACTGCGGGTTTTTCTTCTACTCCAGGTATTGGTAAATTAAAGTTAGGGCCTCTACGAATAATGCGACTACCAAAATACAAAGCAGCTACAAACAAAATGCTGTAAACGGTTGCAAAGCCTAAAAGAGTTGTTAAAACATTTCCCGGTGGTAAATTAGATACCGCGTCAACTGTACGAATTTCGTTGTATACAGTCCAGGGTTGTCTGCCGACACAACGCACTATCCAACCAGATTCTACAGCTATATAACCCAACGGAGCCGCGAAAATCCAACCAATCATCAACCAATTTTGCTGAGTAATATTTTCTGCCGATAGCTTTCCGCGCAACCACTGAACTACACTTAACAACATTAATCCCGCAAAAAAGAAACCAATAGCAATCATGGTACGGAAAGCATAGTAAATTAACCCTACCATGTGCGGTCTATCTTCCGGTTTCCATGTCTTTAAACCCTGTACTGGCTCCGAAAGTTTTTGCTTGAATTCCAAAATATATCCTAAAGCATTAGGAACAGTAATTTCCCAACTATTTTTTTCAGCTTTTTCATTGGGAATCGCTAACATACTCCAATCAGCACTTTCCCCTGCCGGTGTAGTTTCCCATTGCGCTTCCATCGCCGCTAACTTAGAAGGTTGATAGTGATAAACCTGCTCGCCGCTTAAATGTCCCACCCAAATCTGTAGAGGAGCGACAATAATTGCCACCGCGATCGCAATCTTCAAAGCAATAGAAAAGAATTCCGGGTTGCGTTTATTAAGAATATACCAAGCACTGATTCCCCCAATCACAAACAGCGAAGTTTCCAAAGTCGCAAGGAACATATGAGAAACGCTCACAGCCATAAAAGGATTTAAAACAGCTTGGAAATAATCGCTAACTATAAACTCCCCATTCACAAAACTTCCACCAGCAGGAGTTTGTAACCAAGAATTTGCAGTCAAAATCCAGAAAGTGGAAAGATTTGCGCCAAAAGCAACCAAAATAGTGGCTACGAAGTGAATTATCGGGTTAACTCTCTCCCAACCAAACACCATAATTCCTAAAAAAGCAGCCTCCAGCATAAAAGCCCAAGAAGCTTCAAAACCGATGATGCTGCCAAAAAAATTACCAATAGCTTCCGAAAGCGGTGCCCAATTAGTACCAAACTGAAACTCCATCGGAATCCCGCTAGCTACACCAATACCAAAGTTAAGCACGTAAAGCTTCGACCAAAAACGAGCATGGTAATAATAATCCTTATTGCGTGTCTTTAACCACAAACCTTCGACCACAACTAAGTAAATACCCAAACCCGTAGTTAAAACAGGCCATAGCATATGAAAAATCGCCGTCAACGCAAATTGCATTCGTGACAGCGCCACAGTATTAGATAAAATTTCCATGAATATAAAAATAGCCCCTCTTACCTGCTTTCACCAGTTAGATGTCAGCTTTGCCACTCACTAGGTAAGCAGTAAATCCCCGGAAGTGCGACTACATTTCAAATTTCTTAATATATGACTGCTTGTAGAAGAGTGGCGAGGGGGAAGAGAGGGAGAGGGGGAATAAAAATTACCAATTACCTATTCACACCTTACACCTTTGACCTTTAACCTTTAACCTGTTCACATTCCACAATTGCGATTAGCTGGTACTGCTTGTTTAATCTTTTTAGGGAAAGGGAGGTTGAGATTTTCCATCAACTTAATAAAATCATCTCGGTTTTTACCAGCAAATCGGGGATTCAATTGTTTTTCTTCCGCAATTGTGGAAACTGTACATCCTTTGTAATCGTGCCCTGGATAAACTAAAGTGTCATCGGGGAGGGTAAACAGTCTTTTGGTAACGCAGTCGTATAAAGTTCCTGCATCACCATCTTGAAAATCAGTTCTTCCGCAACCGCGAATAAATAAAGCATCGCCAGTTAACAAGTGAGTATTGTTGATTAAATAAGCCATATGGCTGTTAGTATGTCCAGGAGTTGAAATCCCTTCGATGGTAACTGCTCCAATCTGCAATACTTGCCCGTGCTGCATATAGCTATCGGCACATTTCACTTGAGAATTCTTTGGTAAAATACTCAGACATCCAGTAGCTTGACGGAGTTTGCCAGCAGCAGTAATGTGGTCTGCATGAATGTGAGTATCCAAGCAATAGCGTAAATTTAATCCAAGTTCGTTTAATAAATCTGTATCTCTTTGAAATTGTTCTAGTACCGAGTCTACAATTACAGCTTCCTTAGTATGAATATCGGCAATTAAATAAGTATAGGTACTTGATTCAGCATCAAAAAGTTGGCGAAATAACATAATTTTTATTATATTCCTTGAGGCTAATAGCTGTTTAAATTGAGTTTGAAAACAATAGCATTGAAATTTATATAAATGCAGTTATCAGCAACACAAAATTTAAGAGATTCTATGTTTAGATAAGTGATTTAATGATATGGAAGCAGAATTAAATTTGTCTGAGTTTTTAATTAGAAAATGGTTAATAATAATGAAAAAAACTAAAAGTTTTTGTAAGCGTTTTGTATTGCTGTCTGTATTATTGGCGTTATGTATCAATATTTCTGCCTGCAACAGTAGCATTGCTGGAAATCAACAAATTTCTGCAACAAAATTAATAGAGCAAATTCAAGTAGATAAAGCACCGGTAATTTTAGATGTACGTACACGTGAAGAATATTCGCGAGGGCATATTCCCGGAGCAATTAATATTGAGTATGGAGAATTGCCATCTCGGATTAATGAAATTAATTCTTTAAGTAATCAGAAAATAGTTGTTTACTGCGAGAGAGGAGTAAGAGCAAATATTGCTGAAGAGACTTTAATAAAAGCTGGTTTTACTAAAGTTTTGCACCTAGAAGGTGATATGTATGGTTGGAGGGAGAGAGGGTTTAAGGTAGAAAAGTAATTGAATAATTATTAATGTTAAAGAGGTTTTTAGTTAATTGATTTCAGTTCAAATTTATCTGGTAAATAATTCAAAATTACCGGATGAAAGAAATAAGCAAAAAACAGAAATTGATTAGAAAATCTGCGGAATCTGTAAAGTTAACTTGTATACCAATAGTAGTCAGGTAAATAAAATTGACCGGATTGAGACTCAAAAAAGTTTTTTTCTTACCCAACTGAGTCTGTAATACCACTTCTTTTTTTAGTCAGTGTAAACAAACTTGGCTATGGGGTTAGTGGATTATGAGAACTACAAAATTATATACAAAAATCTAGGGCTAGAGAAATATGAATCAAACAAATAGCAAGACACTAGAAACTCTACTCAGTGCCAAAAAAATCGATACTGATGAAAACAATGACTCGACAAATTTATCCAAACTTTTACATGTAAATAATTCAACTTTGCAAACAGCTTTATCACGGCTAGTTGATTTACCGACATTTCGTCAAAATACCGGTTCCCTATCCTCTTCAGAACGACTCCAAATTATAGACCAAGCTCTTGTGTTGCTCGAAGAGAACTACGTTCATCTCAAGCTCAAAGAGTCTATGCACGCAATTGAGCCAATTCAGAAACTAAAATTATTAGACCACCAAATTCGTAATACTCCCGAAGATGAATTAACATCCGATTTAGATTTTCATCGTCAGATGAGCCGCATCTTTAACTCTATCAGGGATTTACATACAAACTATTTATTACCAAGTCCCTACAATAGTTTTGCTGCTTTTGTTCCGTTTGAGGTAGAAGCTTTTTATGAAAATGGTCAAAGAAAATATTTAGTTTCTCGTTTAGTTGCAGGATTTAAACCTGATTTCTTTAAACCTGGTGTAGAGGTAATTTACTGGAATGGTATTCCCATCGAACGTGCTGTTGAATTGAATGCCGAACGATTTGCTGGAAGTAATCCAGATGCACAAAGAGCGCGAGGAATTGCTGCCTTAACAATACGTCCTCTAATTATTGCCTTACCACCAGATGAAGATTGGGTTGTAGTTGGTTATAAAACTTCAGACGGACAAGAAAAGGAACTAAAAGTCCAATGGTTGGTTACAGATGAGGGAATCAGATTTGAAAATAATATTTCAGCAGGTAGCCTAACTGTAGAAGCAACCGCTCAAGGTATTGATATTGGACTCGATCGCCTAAGTCAGACCAAAAAACTGCTATTTGCACCAGATGTGATTGATGCTGAGAATAAGCTGGCTCAGATGAAAAAACCATTAAGTCAAATGACAACAGCATTTGATGAAATGAATCTCGGGTTAGACAGTATTTTGCCCGGTGTACTGCAAGCAAGAAGAGTCAAGACAAATAGTGGAACCTTTGGTTATTTGCGGATTCGCACTTTTAGTGTGGAGAATGCTGAAGATTTCGTAAACGAAGTAATTCGCTTAGTCGAACAACTACCCCAAAATGGTTTAATTATCGACGTTCGGGGCAATGGTGGAGGATTGATTACCGCTGGGGAACAACTGTTACAGATATTTACTCCCAGAGAAATTGAACCTGAAAAAACACAGTTTATCAATACTCCCTTAAATCTCGAATTATGCGAACGTCATGCTCCCAGCGAACTTGACCCGAACTTTGACCTTTCCCCTTGGGTAGATTCCATCAAACAATCCGTACAAACCGCAGCAATCTATTCCAAAGGTTTCCCTATCACTTCTCCCATAGCAGCAAACGCAATCGGTCAGAAATATCATGGCCCGGTAGTTTTGATAACAGATGCTTTATGCTATAGCACCACAGATATATTTGCTGCGGGATTCCAAGACCATGAAATCGGTAAAATACTTGGTATTGATAATAATACCGGTGCTGGTGGGGCAAATGTATGGACTCACGATTTACTCAAACTCTTATTTAACGCTCCTTCACCGGCAGAAAATTCACCCTATACTGATTTACCTCAAGATGTAGGAATGCGGGTTTCTATTCGACGTACTCTAAGAGTTGGAAAACAAGCAGGAACACCAGTTGAAGATTTAGGAGTAGTTCCCGATTTTCTACACAATATGACCAAGCAGGATTTATTAAATCAAAATACAGACTTAATTAATCGTGCCGCAGAAATTCTCCAGCAAATGGAAGTTCGTCAACTAGAAGCAGCAATTAAACATGTCACCAATAGGGGTGTCAAATTACTTTTACACACCCGAGGAATAAATCGCTTAGATGTATTTGTTAATCAAAGACCACAAGGTTCTCTGGACTTCACAGATGGGGAAACAGAGTTAGATATTCCTTTATGTGGAATTAAATCCATCGGTTTAAAAGGGTACGATGAGAATCTGCTTGTAGCAAGTAGGAGGTTAACTGTTTAATCGGTAATATCATCATAAATTCCTTTCCAAACCTCTTCCTGACTTAGGGAGAGGCTTTTATCCTAATTTTGTAAGATGCTTTTATACTGACGTATCAGAATTCTAAATTTTATCTAAAATTGCTGTACTCTTCTTCTTGCTGTTCAATAGCTGTTTGAATTTCATCTGGATATGCTTGAGCGTAAACCCAAACATTTACTAAATCGGTGGCATTAAGTTGAGGTAGTCGCTTCTCAAATATCAGCATCACTAGCACCTTGAGAACGGTAGTTTACTAGTAATTAACCGATTTGCCTTCAAGACAATTGAAAAGCTTGTTTAAGAGTTTTATTTAACATATCCATATATTCATTTCCCAGTTTTCCTAAACGTCTAAGAACAAGTGAATTGTTTAATGTGACGATTCTAGTTACCCTGACTTTAGATGAAACCCGTAAACCAGTATCAGAAAATTCCGCGTCTGAATCTTTGATTGCAAATTCTTCTAAAGTTAAATTATTGACATTTTGAGATGAAATAAAGCATAAAGTTACGTCATTAGTTGTAGAGTTTGAGTATAAAATTAAAGCCGGACGTAATTTGGTTTGACTTAAATCAGTAAATGGAAATTGAACCAGAACAATATCACCCTTGCTTAAAGTCATTCAATTGGTTCTCCATCTGATAAGGTGTAAATATCAGGTTCATCTTTAAGAAAATCTAATGCACCACCACTTTCAATAAGTTGTGTAAGTTCGTTCGTGCATGGGTACGGAATATCGCTGAGTAATTTTGATTGTAGTAGAGCTTGTTCTGCTGGAGAAAGCGAACGAATAACTTGTACTAAAGATTCGACTAATTGAGTATTAACTGGTTCGTTGATATTTAAGTCGGTCATAGAAATCAGGTCAAAGGTTAAAGGTTATAGGTTAAAGGTCAAAGGTTTTTAATTCCTAATTGTTCACTGTTCACTGTTCACTGTTCACTGTTCACTGTTCACTGTCAATAGCTCCTAATGCTTTGAGTGAGGATTTTTGTTCTGGGGTTAATCCTATAGCGTTGGTGATGTTCATGTTTGCATAGGGTTTGTTGCTGAGGGTTTTTATGCATTCACCTGTTTGGATGTTCCAGATTTTTATGGTTTCGTCAAAGCTACCACTGACTAAAAATTTATCATCAGGAGTAAAAGCAACTGACATTACTTTATTTGTATGACCTTTTAAAGTTCTGATACATTCACCAGTGCAAAAATCCCATATTTTTATAGTATGGTCAAGACCACCACTTGCAAGCAATGAATTATCAAAGCTAAGTTTTATTGATTCGATTCCACAGTTATCATGTTCTAAAGTTTTTAAGCATTCACCATTGCGGATATCCCATATTTTGATGGTGCTATCTTGACTAGCACTTGCTATAGTTATTCCATCAAGAGATACAGCTATTGATTTGACGCTATGGTTATGACCATGTAATGTTGTAATGCATTCTCCAGAGCTAATATCCCACAATTTAATCGTGCGATCGCGACTACCACTAATGATGATTTTCCCATCAAGGCTAAATGCGACTGAGTTGACCGAACGAGTATGTCCTTGAAAAGTTTGTAAACACATCCCATTAGATATATCCCATAATTTGACAGTACTATCAAAACCAGCGCTAGCAAGAGTTAAACCATCGTAATTAAATGCTAATCCTGAGACTACTCCTGTATGTCCATGTAAATTATTTACACATTTACCACTATCAAGATTCCAAATTTTTATGATACTATCGCCACTACTACTTGCAATTGTTTTACCATCACGGCTGATTATGACTGAATCTACATATTTAGTATGTCCTTTGAGGGTTCTCAAACAATTTCCTGTACTGATATCCCAATATCTTATTGTTTGGTTATTGTTACCACTAATAATTGTTTTACCATCAGGGGTAACACGAACTGATTGTACCCAATTACTATAACCCTGCAAAGTTTGTTCGCATTCACCAGTATTTATATTCCAAATTTTAATAGTTTGGTCGTCGCTACTGCTGGCAATTAATGTATTCTCGGAGTTTTGAGCAAGTTGTCTTATTTTTGCATTATGCTCTTGAATTGTTTTTAAACATTTTCCATCGCTGACAGACCAAATTTTAATTGTATGGTCGTTGCTTGCACTAAAAATAGTTTTACTATCTTTACTGAAAACTAGATATCGAACTGCAAGAGTGTGTCCAGTTAAATTTTTGACACATTTACCAGTACTTATATCCCAAATTTTTATTGTTTTATCTTTATTACCAGCCCCAGTAGCAAGTATTGTACTGTCATAATTAAATGTTACTGAAATAACACCATCTCTATGTCCTCGTAATGTTTTAAGACAATTTCCTGTGGAAATATCCCATATTTTTATTGAATGGTCTAGACTAACACTAGCTAGTATTTGATTATTAGGAGCTATAGTTAAGCCCCAAACTGCACTGGTATGTCCTTGTAAGGTTTGAAGACAATTTCCTGTATTAACATCCCATATTCTTATGGTTTGTTCATCACCACAACTTACCAGAAGAGAACCATTTGAGTTAAAAGATATTGCGCGTAATTTATCATTCTGACTGCGTAAAACTCTTAAGAATTCTCCTGTTTTAGAATCCCATAATTTAACTGCACCGGAATAACTGCAACTGGCAATTGTATTACCATCGGGGCTAAAAGCTACCGAACTTGCCCAGTGATTATGTCCCCTAAAATTAAGAATTTGTTTACCTGAATCTACTTCCCATATACGAATTTCACCATCAGCACCACCACTTAACAGTAATTTATCATCTGGACTGAATGCTAAAGATAAAATCAAGCCAAAAGGTTTTGTAAATTCGCAATTAGCTAAATTCGTTTTTTGGAAATTAACACAACGTAAGCTAACATTTGTAAAATCAGCACCTTTAACCACCACACTCGACAAATCTTTCCCTTCCAAACCCGCTTTATCAACCTTCACCAACACCGTAGCGGCATTCCCCCCAACATAACCAACTTCGGCTTCACTCTTCCCCTTCGTACTTTCAATAACTTCCAACAACTTCTCCCCAACACTACCTTTATCAACCATCCCCACCAACAAATCCAAAACCGCTTTTGTTAAAACTGCTTTCCCAACTGTCTCCCTTAGTTTCTCCAATGATTCGCTTTTGAATTCAAATTTCTCTAGCACTAGGGTTTCTCTTTCCCTATCGCTATGTTTTTGAAAATATTCTCCCCAAGAAAACTGTTGCGATCGCGATTTAGTTTCCGAAAACCCTAACGCTATATCTCGCTTCTCACCAACGTCTTTTCTAACAACTTCGAGAAAATCATCCGCTAAAACTCCCAATTCCCCAGCGAATTTATAAGCGACAAAAAACTCTAACAACGAACGATGGGCTGGAGTATAATCACCGTCGGCATTTCTGACGAGCATTGTTTGCCCCATCATGTCATAATGCCAATGATCTAAGTCTTTTTGTTCCTCAACTGCGGAACCAAATAACCGCCGAATCCTATCGGGGAATAACCGATAATTCAAGCTCATTTGGTCGTTGGAAAGCATTTCCCAAGCGATTTCACACAGGAAATACATTTTATCTGCTAACGATGTAAATGTTCTTTCGGATTTGATATCCCTTTCCATTTTCCGGCGCACGGCATATAAATAAACCCGCGACATATCAACTGGTTTACCGGATTCGATATCTGGTAGTGCTTCTAAAATTAAGTCGCTCATTACCGGACGACGTGCTAAATCTAGAAGTTGGGGATTGTGCATTACTTTGTCTACGGTGCTGGTATTGGCGACGTGAGAAAATACCTGTCTTATTTGTTCGTCGCTGAATTTTTCTAATTCCAACACTTCAAATTGCGGAGATTCGGCGGTTAAATTAGCGACTGATGCACGCAACTCTGCATTTAACAAACTCCTTCCCTGCTTGGCTTCGGGGAAATGTTCGGTACGGCAGGTAAGTATAACTTTTGCTCCAGGAACTACTACTTTGGCTAATTCCCAAAAGTTGTTTACCATCTGCTGTTTATCAACTCTGGCTGCCATCTCGTCGAAACCGTCGAAGATTAGCAACAGTTTTCCCATGCGGTTGAGTTGTTCAAAGACGGAACTATTCAAGCTGATTTCGTGTTGGGAATAGAAAAATCCAGCCATGACGTTTTCTACATCCAAGGCTTTGGCGTAATCTCGCAGCAAGATAACCAACGGTAAACGAGGGCGTGACAACCCTTTTCGTTTGGCTTCCTTATACTTTAAAAGTGCATTCCAAGCATAATTAAATGAAAACCATGTTTTTCCCGTACCAAATTCCCCTAAAATAGAGAGATGCTCCTTTGCAGGGTCATCTATCCACGTATCGACGTAACCATCTATCCATCCGTCTTGTTCGTCGTAGCGACTCAAACCGACTTTTTGTTTGGTTATGGGGTGAATTTCTTCTTTGCTACAGGCTAAGGGAACGTACATTTCATTAACTTTACGTTTCTTAACTTCTGCTTCCAACCAGTTGATATAGTTGGTAAAATCGGCGGTTTCGTCGATGAGTTCGTCGAGGGTATAGCAAAACAAGTTTTCGTTTTCGTCTTTTTTGACTTCATCCCGAGCAGCACGGGAGATTCTACGAGCAGCAATTAACCAGCCTTCATCAGTTTTTTGTGATTCTACAGATTGACGTAATGCTAATAAATCGCCGATTTCTGCTTCCCCATCGATTCCTCTAACCAAAATTCTATCGAAGCGTCTTCTGCCTTGGATTTTGATGATAAATTCAAAATAATCTGCTTGCCAAACTTGATATTTTTCAAATTGATAACCGAGGGTTTTAAACCAACCTTGTAACTGTAGCGCTAAATTTTCGGCTTTGCATTTTTGTTGTTTAGCCATTCCCCTCTCCTTAATAAGGAGAGGGTTAGGGTGAGGTTTCTCCAAATTAGTTAATTTCGCTAATTCGGTGCTAATTTCTTTGAGAGTTCCTAACTTCTGCAACTCTTGTTTAATTGTTGATAATTCCTGCTGCAAGCTAGCAATATTTTTATCCCTTTGAACTTCTGCGGGAGTGCGAGTTAATTCTACAACTTTAAGAAAAACCGCGCTAAATTCGGCTAATTCGTGCAATACATTAATTCCCTCTTCCCGAATTCCTTCCTCTAAAATATTCCACTCATCGGGTTGAAGTATTTTTTCAATTTTTTCGATAACTATATTAGGATTATCAGCATCGAAAGCTTTGTGAAAAGCCTTGTGGATTTGCTCTTCTCGAAAAAGTTGTAAAATAGCGAATGGTTTACCTACCCCATACTCAACCAAAGCATAACTATAAACACCCGAAAACTCTGCTGGTGGATGCTCTGGATCGAGATTAAATTGTTTCAGTAGTATAATTACTTTCTCGTTGCGTTGTAATTTAGCTTTGGCGAAGTCGCCGATTTCACCGATAAGCTTGTCAAGCATTTTCTTTTATGGGAAGGGAAGATTAAAGGATTTTATTTATACTAGCGATTAGTTTGGGTGTTGGGTAATTTTTTTGTATTTCTTATAATTCCTAATTTTTTCTTGTGCATATTTAGTAATAGTGTGGTTTTTTTATTGGTGCGTGACGGTAGTTTCAAATTGCTTGTTTTAGTTTATAGGTTATTTTAACCGTCACAGCACCCTACAATTAATTAAACTTTTCATTGGTGCGTGACGGTAGTTTCAAATTGCTTGTTTTAGTTTATAGGTTATTTTAACCGTCACAGCACCCTACAATAAATTAACTTTTTATCTGAGACTCTAATATTATTTTTATATTCGATTGGTGCGTGACGATAATTTCAAACTGCTTGTTTTAGTTGATAGGTTATTTCAATCGTCACAGCACCCTACAATACATTAACTTTTTATCTGAGACTCTAATATTATTTTTATATTCGATTGGTGCGTGACGATAATTTCAAACTGCTTGTTTTAGTTGATAGGTTATTTCAATCGTCACAGCACCCTACAATACATTAACTTTTTATCTGAGACTCTAATATTGCTTTTATATTTAATTGGTGCGTGACGGTAGTTTCAAATTGCTTGTTTTAGTTGATAGGTTATTTTAACCGTCACAGCACCCTACAATTAATTAAACTTTTCATTGGTGCGTGACGGTAATTTTTTCCAAAATCTTAAATCTGTCGAGGATGCGTTTTGGGGGAAGAGAATCTACACCCCAAACTTTCCGCAAAATCTGAAATTGAATTATCCAACTTTTGGTAAATCATCCCAACTAGTAGTATATTTCGGCGATTTATAGTCGGCTTTCATCTGCCATTTTTTGTGTATTCCCGAAGCTGCTAGCTGGATTGTTTCGCGTCCATAACGGTTATTAATTGAGTCCATTAGCTGCATTAATTCTTGGGAACGAGCTTTATCTTCTTTACTTTTTTCAAATAAAGATAATTGCTTTTCAGCTTCTGATGTTAATCCTAATAAAATTACTCCGGCTTTTTTGATTTTATATCCTGGCTCAAATAGATTTTCTGCGATTTTTCTGGCGTTATTAACTAATTCTCGGCTGTCGTTGGTAGAAGAGAAAAAGCTAACTGTTGTACCCCAACTGCGGTAAGGTTGGTTTTTATCGTAACTTCCGGTGCGGAAAAATACCGTCATATTAGCTGCTTCTAACTTACTTTGACGCAACTTTTCGCCAGCACGATAAGCGTAAGCAGAAAGTGCTTCCTGTAATTCTGCTAAGGTTTCCACAGCTTTACCAAAACTACGAGTTACTGCGGTTGATTTTTTCGAGTTTGGCATTTCTGCTAAAGGAATGCAGTTAATACCATTTAATTCTAAAACCGTCCGTAAACCCACTATTCCGCGCTCTTTTCTAATCCATTTTTGGTCGGCTTTTTTTAATTCCAAAGCATTATTAATATGATGCTTTTCCAACAGTTTTGTATAAGAAGTTCCTACTCCCCAAACGTCTCCAACTTCAGTTCTTTGTAAAGCCAAGTCTAGATAGGGGGAATCAACTAAATCTAAAACACCTTTGGCTTTATTCGATTTTTTCGCAATGCGATTGGCAACTTTTGCTAAAGTTTTAGTAGTCCCAATTCCGATAGATATAGGAATACCTGTATATTGCTGAACTTTCTGTTTAATTTCTCTACTATAAGCTGTTAAATCTCGATTCTTAAAACCCGTAAAATCAAGAAAAGCTTCGTCAATCGAATAAATTTCTAACTCCGGTGTATATTCAGCCAAACACTGCATTACTCTTTGTGACATATCACCGTACAAAGTGTAATTTGAAGAGAGGATTGCCAAATTATATTTATCGCGAAATTCCCGCAATTTAAAAGCAGGTTCGCCCATTTTAATACCCAATGCTTTGGCTTCATTTGAGCGCGCAACTACACAACCGTCATTATTAGATAAAACTACAACCGGACGGTTTTCTAATTTAGGATTAAATACACGTTCGCAAGAGCAATAAAAGTTATTACAGTCAACTAAAGCGATGATTTGAGACATTACCGATGCAGTTCATGAATTACTTTAGTTACTACACCCCAAATACTAAAATCAATATCTTCTGTAATTTCGAGATTATTTTCTTTGTTGTTTGGTAAACTGGATTTAATATATGTTCCTTGCTGATTCTTGATAATTTTTTTAACTGTTAGTTCTCCGTTCAAAACAGCAATAACAATCGAATTATTCTCAGGTTGGATGCTGCGATCGACAATTAATAAATCATTATCAAAAATACCAGCACTAACCATTGCATCTCCCGTCATCCTCATAAAAAAAGTAGCTGCTGGATGCTTGATTAAGTAGCTGTTTAAATCTAGTTTTCCATCTAAATAATCTTGCGCGGGGCTTGGAAATCCAGCAGACATTATCAAGATAATAAGTTAAGGAGAAGTCAATAAGTTGAAAGGAAAAATCTCCAATCAACATATAACCGTTTGTGAATGAATATATTTATAGCAAAAAAAAACTCGCTGAAAATGATACTAGAATACAATTTGCAATAAATTTGTTGATTTTATAGCACTTATTGTAAAGTGAATTACAATTAGATAAATAATTTTTGCAGCTTTATTATATGTAGAGTACAACAGAATTTCTGCTTGACGATTAAGGCTTGTAGTAGCGATGGCCGCGCCAACATATGTTGTACGAAGTCGAGTCAATGTGATTTATGCTTTATATAATTAATAATGCGTGAAGGTATGATTAGATTTTATTGTTGTGTTTTACAATTTATAGTGACCGTCACATACCCGAAGAATAATAAAAGATTTAATTAATAGTACGTGACGGTATGATTAAATAGTGAAGGATAAACTAAATTTCAAACAAAGTGTTTATGCGGTTACGAATCCACTTAAACATACCTTGTTCGGAATCAATTTTCTCTGGTAGAATTCCCATACTTGCTAAAGATTCGCTACGGGTTGCAAGTTCTGCGGAAATTTGGTCTGCTAATTGCGGATGATTTGATAGTAATCTTTGCAGATTTGTATGGTCTACTACAAATAAGGTTGTTTGCTCGTTTGTACGTATGCTGGCTGAACGAGGAATTCCCATCAACAGTGCCATTTCGCCGATGAATTCTCCCGCATGACGGTTGACAATATGCTTATTTAGTTTCTCGGAATATATTTCTACAGAGCCAGAGAGAATAACGTAAAACGAGTTACCTGGATCTCCTTCACGACAAATCACTTGCTCTGGTGGCAGCATCTGCCTAAAACCCTGCTCGATTAATTCTCGAATTTGTCGGGGAGTACAGTTTTGGAAATAACTAATTTGACGTAGTAAATCCCGCAAACTTTGAGTTCCCGATGAATTAGAAGCAGTATCGGAAGTTTGTGCTGTAGAATTATCGGTGGAAATATTACTATCTGAGACTTTTAAATTACCTGCACCTTGAAATAGTTGAATTAAATCTTGAGGATTTTTGATGTGTAAATCTCTTTGAGGGAAAGGAATATTAATATCTCGGAGATTTAATTCATTTTCAATTGAGAAATTTAAGTCACTTTTAAATTGAGGAATACTCGGTGGTTCATCTACCCAAACTAATAGTTCAAAGTTCAAGGAACTATCACCAAATTCATTAAACCAAACTTTGGGAGTTGGCTGCTTTAAAACACGAGGATGTCTTCTTGCTGCTGCTAAAAGTGCTTCGGTGACTAAAGTTGTATCGCTACCGTAAGCAACCCCTACCGGTACGTGAACTCGACATTTTTTATCTCGATAACTCCAGTTAATAATATTATTTTCGATAAACTTTTGATTGGGAACTATTACAAATATATTATCTAAAGTACGAACCACTGTAGAACGAATCGAAATTTTCTCTACAATTCCTCGTAAATCATCAACTTCTACTAAATCTCCGACTTTTAAAGGTTGTTCAAATAATAGCGTAATACCGCTAATAAAATTACTGGAAATATTTTGTAATCCAAAACCAATACCAAGCCCTAATACCCCAGCAATCACGGTTAAGGAACTGAGATCGATGCCAGCACCTCTTAAAACAATTAAA
Organism: Rivularia sp. MS3; assembly: GCA_019192545.1. Taxonomy (GTDB): domain Bacteria; phylum Cyanobacteriota; class Cyanobacteriia; order Cyanobacteriales; family Nostocaceae; genus Rivularia. Next base: position 64,925 of record JAHCMI010000030.1, read on the forward strand.
AAACCTATTCCAGCAATCAAGTAACCAATCACTGAAGATATAGCTTCCTTGGTGCCTCTATCAATCTTAAATCGACTTAATATAGTCTTCCCGATTAACCGACTGATAAGACTACCGATAATATAAGCTATAACAGCATAAAAAATGAGTTGGAGAAATAAATCTAGAGTAAAAGATTTACCATCATCCAACTTAAAAAGTTCTGCTTTATATATATCCCGGAAAAATGCCAGAATATTTTGTCCCAGTTGCTGAAACCATTCCATAGGTTAACAAGTAAGATATTTGACTGATGAATGCTAGTTATGAATATACTTGTCTAGCTCAAAAAACTCAATCAATTTTGCCAAATTTGTGTCGGCAGCAGTAGGCGTTAAAGCTTCTATTTTTTCAATTGTTTGCTCGTTGAGGTGTTTAAAGACTTTTTCCTTTAATACTAAAACAACTTCTTCGGGTAAACCTTCTAATTCTCGATTCAATCTTGCTAAACGTCCTTTTGCAAAGCTAATTTGAAATTTTGCTCTTTTCAACAACCGCTCTCGTAAGTTTTCGTATACTTCCTTGTTATTGCTACTGTTATCTTTTTCAGCTAAAAATTTTTGGATGAGAGGTATTATATCCGGGTTTTCTTCTAAAAGTATTAAACTGCCTTCTTGAAAATAAGCTGGAATTCCATCTATCCCCAATCCACCTATATCTGCTAGCGCAATTATACGGGCATTTAATACTATTTGCTCTTCTGAATTATATAAGTCTGGTTGATAAATTGAATTATCATTTGTATCAAAATAACAAATAGTAGCCGAAATTGATTTTCTAATTATTTCTAAATCTGATTGTGTAAATAAAGGAGGAAGTTCGGGATTCTCTAAAGCGAATTTTTTATTTAAGTGTTTTATAAAATCGAGTAATTTATTAATTGTCGCATTTTCACTAACTCCGCTTTCTCGCTGCCTTGCTGTTTGAGGAGATTGTAAAGGTAGAAATTCTTGAACCATGTCATGACTTGCCGCACAAACATCAATCAAATATTTAGCTCGCTTGCTGTCTGAAGTATCCGACTGATGACAAATTTTATTCCAAAAAGGTTCTATGGCATAGAATATTACTTCTGCTCTGCGTTGTACGGCTTCTGCATGAGCATGATTATGGAAATACAGTTGCTTTTTTGCTGCTTCTCTCTTAACTTCTGCAAAAGCAAATTTAGTGATAATCGAAATAGCTTGTTCAAAGTTTTTTGGTGTTATCTGCCAAATTTCGCTATTTGGTTCTTCTAAAATTGTGCTATCTTGATTGTTATTCATAGTATTATTTATTACAAATATTTATCCTTTGAAAGACTTTAAGAATAATATAATAAAGTAATTTTGCGGATATTGCCTACACTAAAAATACTTATTGTTTTGTAAAGTTTTGTATTATATTTTTACTTATAATTGATATAAATGTATGTATAAACTGGCTTTATTAAACAATCTGTCTGCTCGGGTTTTCTCTATGTAGCCACGAATTATAATCGCCAGGATGGAATTAAATTTAGCTAACTTTTTTTACTATCCATAGGACTGATTTTGTAACTATCGAAATAGATGATGTTTGTGTAGCCGCAGCCCTAAAGCATTTGTTTGACTATTCGCTAACAATTAAGATAATCCCCAATTAAGCTTGACAAAGTTATAGTTCAAAAATAGCATTAAGTCGCTTGCGAACCCAATTTAATACAGTTTGTTCGGAATCAATTTTATCTGGTAATATACCCATATTTTCTAAAGATTCCCTACGTTTAGATATTTCTAAAGAAATTTGCTCTGCTAATTGAGGATAGTTTGATAGCAGCTTTTGTAAATTATCGCGATCGACTACAAATAAGGTAGTATCTTCTAAAGTTCGGATGCTAGCGGAGCGAGGAATTCCCATTAATAATGCCATTTCACCGATAAATTCTCCTGCTTTTCGTTCTGCAATACGTCGATCAATTTTTTCAGAGAATATTTCTACCATACCGGATAATATTACGTAAAAAGAGTTTCCAGGGTCGCCTTCATGACAAATAATTGTATTAGGTGGAAAAGATTCGCGGTATCCGTCTTCAATTAACTGTCTAATTTGTTCTTTTGTACAGTTTTTAAAGTAGCTAATTTTCGGTAATAAATCTTTTAAAGTCTCGCCAAATAAAGGTGTTTTTATCTTCTTAGATAGCGATATTGTGGAATTATATATTGATGAATCTGTTGATTTTTCTGCTAAACTTTCTGTCGAATCCTGCAACATAGAAATATATTCTTGAGGATTTTTAAGACGTACTTCTTGCTGATGGGGAGAAACAACTTTAATTCCTCTAACTTCAAATTCCGATTCAATTACAAAATTTAAATCGCTAATCACACTGTTTAATATTAGAGGATTGTTTATCCAACCTATTAGTTTGAATTTTAGGGTACTAGCAAAGTTTTGAAACAATACTTTTGGCGGTGGCTCGGATAAAATATTATGTTGCTGGCGAGCGGCTGCTAACATTGCTTCGGTGACTAAGGTTGTATCGTTCCCATATGCTAATTCTATATTTACTTCTACGGGACATTTACTTTTGCCATAGCTCAAATTGATAATTTTATTTTGAATAAAATCAGAGTTGGGAATGATTACGAAGGTACCGTTTAATAATTTGATTGCTGTAGAACGAATTGAAATTTTCTCAACAATTCCTAATAAATCATCAATTTGGATTAAATCACCAACTTTTATCGGTTGTTCAAACAAAAGCGTAATGCCGCTGATAAAGTTAGCAGCAAGCTGTTGAAATCCAAATCCAACGCCTATTCCTAATACGCCAGCAATTACGGTTAAAGAACTCAGATTTATTCCGGAAATTTCTAATACAATCAAAAATCCCAATCCAGTTAATATATAACCGATTACAGAGGCTACAGCTTCTAAAGTTCCTCTATCAAAACCAAATCTGACTAATAAAGCTCTCCGAATAAACCCACGTAATAATCTAGCGATTAAATAAGCAATGAACGCAAATAAAATTAGTTTTGATAGAGAAGCTAGAGAAACAGGTTTGTCTTCTAGTTCAAATAGTTTCAGGTTAAAAGTTTTGTTAGTAAATCGCCATAGCTCTTGCAGTTTTTCTACCAGCCATTGCTGAATTATTACAGTCAGTGAAGTTTCGCTTTCGATAACTGGTTCAATCTCTTCTACTAAAAATAATTTTAATAAAAATTTCTCAGCTTTTAAAATCAACTTGGATAACCTCCCTAATACTAGCTATATATCTATAAGAGAGTTGACTTATTACAAAAAAAATGCTCTCATCGAAAAATAATAAAATTGTAATAATTTAAAAATAATGCCTATAAATCAACGTAATGTGTAAAATATTAGAGTAAATCAAGGGTCATCGCTACAGCAAGCAACTAGAATTAATATAAAAAATGACTTTGCTGATTAAAAGTATGAATAGCCTCCTAAAGCCCTGGAGGAGCGGGAAGAAATTAATTTAAAGTTCTCCTACTTTGGAAAATTTAGGGGCTGATGTTAAATATTAATAATAAATTCCGCCTTTCAATTGTGCAACGCCCAAAAAATGAATCAATAGTAGAAATAGGGGGTAGCTAATGGTTGCAGAAAAAATTGAAAATCTTTCAGCCACTGATAAGAATAAGGGTTTTTTTTATAAGATAGCTAGGTTAAGAAATCGAATTCCTTTGCGTACTGTATTAATTGTTCCGTTTGTATTACAAATCTTTGGCACTGTAGCATTAGTAGAGTATCTTTCGTTTAAAAATTCCCAAGAAGCAGTAAGCGATGTTGTTTCTCAATTACGAGGCGAAATTAGCGATCGCATCAAGCTACATCTAAGCGATTATTTAAAAACACCACATACCATAAACGAAAGCAACCTCAAGTCATACCAGATAGGTATATTGAATCTCGATAAGCAAGATGCACTTGCACGGCATTTTTGGAAGCAGAAACAAGTATATGATGTCAATGCCGTTTATTTTGGCAATAAAAAAGGTGGATATGTTGGTGCGGAGCCAGGTAGCAAAATTGCCATAACTAGAGATTTTACTATAGGTGATTTTCTATTTTATAGTAGTGATGCTCAAGGTTTTAAGGTGGGCATTCCAAAGCTTGTCAGAAACGATTATAATTCTTTAATTAGACCCTGGTATAAAGCCGCAGCTAGCAAGAAAAATCCGACTTGGAGCGAAATTTATACGTACAGTGATGGTACCGACGTTGCTATAGCGGCTGCAACTCCTGTTTATGATAATAACGAATTGCAAGGAGTTTTATCTGTTGATTTGTCTTTAAATCAGATTAACGATTTTTTACGTGCTTTCAAAGTGGGAAAGTCTGGCAGAACTTTTATTATCGAGCGTAATGGAAAAATAGTTGCATCTTCTACTGAAGAGAGGACATATTTTAAAGATGGAAATGATTTTAAGCGTTTAAATTATAGCGAGAGTTCCTCACCTTTAGTTAGAGAGTCTATCAAATTTCTTAAGAATAGGTTTGGCGGTTTAAATAAGATTGAAACAACTCAACAGTTGGAATTTAATGTAGAGAAAGAGCTTCAATATCTACAGGTAACGCCATTTCAAGATGAATACGGTTTAGATTGGTTGATTGTTGTTGTGATTCCCGAAGCCGATTTTATGGCAGGCATCGATGCTAATCAACGCAATACAATTTTACTATCTTTATTGGCTTTAGCTACGGCTATAGTAATCGGGATGGTTACCGCTAAAAGAATTTCTCAACCAGTTTCTCGTCTCAATCAGGCAGTCAAAAATATGACTGAAGGTGATTGGGAAGAAACGGAAACTGTAAAAGGTTCGCGCATCTCGGAAGTAGGAGAGTTAGCAAACTCTTTCAATACGATGGCTTATCAACTGCATGAATCTTTTGAAGTTTTAGAAAACAAAAATAATGAATTAGAGCGACTAGATAAGTTAAAAGATGAGTTTTTAGCTAATACTTCCCACGAATTAAGAACTCCTCTCAACGGTATGATTGGTTTAGCAGAATCGATGATTGATGGTGCTACGGGAGAGATAACGAATTTACAGCATAAAAATCTGCTGATGATTGCTAATAGCGGACATCGATTATTAGAATTAGTCAACGATATTTTAGATTTTGCTAAACTCAAGAATCAAGGTTTGCAGCTTCAGCAAAAAGCCGTAGGAATATATTCTTTAGTTGATGTAGTCTTAACTTTTAGCCAATCTTTAGTAGGCAAAAAAGAACTACAGCTAATCAATTCGGTACCCAATAATTTACCTTTAGCTTATGCTGACGAACAACGATTAGAGCAGATATTATTCAACATTATCGGTAACTCGATTAAGTTTACCGAAAGCGGGAAAGTGGAAGTTACCGCATTTGAAGAAAAAGGAAAATTAACAGTTACAATTTCAGATACGGGAATTGGTATTCCTCCGGAAAAACACGACAAGATATTTGAATCCTTTGAGCAAGCAGATGGCTCGACTTCGCGAGAATATGGTGGTACTGGTTTGGGTTTAGCAGTTACAAAACAGTTAGTTGAACTCCACGGCGGCACAATTTGGGTAGATTCAGAAGTTGCTAAAGGTTCGAGCTTCAGTTTTACATTACCCGTGATAGATACAACAATTAAACCAGAGAAAATTAAAACAGAAAGCAAAAACACTTCAGAATTGAATCAACGTAGAAAATCGAGAATATCGAAAAAAACTGCTCATCTTAATCAAATACAAGCTGACAATACTGTTTCTGTTTCTAATAAAAAAGACAAAATTACAGCTATATCTATCAACAGTAAATTTAATATATTAATCGTTGATGACGAACCGGTAAACTTACAGGTGTTGAACAATCATTTGTCGCTGCACAAATATCGAGTAACTCAAGCCTCAAGCGGTAAAGAAGCTTTAAGCATAGTAGAAAAAGGCGAAAAAATTGACTTAATCTTGCTTGATATTATGATGCCGAAAATGTCTGGTTATAAAGTATGTGCTGCATTACGAGAAAAATACCCAGCCCATCAATTACCAGTGGTGATGTTAACCGCAAAAAATCAAGTTACCGATATAGTTACCGGGTTTAAGTTCGGCGCAAATGATTATCTCACCAAACCTTTTAATAAAGATGAATTACTAACTAGAATTAAGTCTCACCTCAAGCTATCTCAGACTAGTAAATCCTACGGTAGATTTGTTCCTCATGAATACCTAAATTTCTTGAGTAAAGACAGCATTATTGATGTAGAATTAGGCGACCATGTCAGTAAAGAAATGGCAGTAATGTTCTCAGATATTCGTTCGTTTACTACTATTTCCGAGAGCATGACACCCCAAGAAAATTTCGATTTTGTTAATAATTATCTACGTCAAGTATCTCCGATAATTCGAGATAATACCGGCTTTATTGTCAAGTATCTTGGGGATGGGATGATGGCAGTTTTCCCTAATGGTGCTGATGATGCAGTCACAGCAGGAATCGAAAAATTAAAGAAAGTTGAATCACAAAATATTAGCAGAATAGAAAACAATCAAAAACCGATAAAAGTGGGAATCGGCGTGCATTTCGGTCATATGATGGTGGGAATGGTTGGAGAAACCGCTAGAATGCAAGGTGATGCTTTCTCCGATAACGTCAATTTAACCGCACGTTTGGAAAGTTTGACTAAATTTTACGGAGTGTCTTTAGTCATCAGCGAACAAGCTTTAGGACATTTAAACAATCCGGAAGAATATCAAATGCGGTTTTTAGATAGAGTTATAGTCAAAGGCAAAAGCGAGCCGATAGCGATATACGAAATATTAAATGGAGAAGTAGAAGAAGTTCGTAACTTAAAGTTACAAACTCTGAGTGATTTTGAAAACGGTTTAGAAAATTATCGCTGTGGAGATTGCACTAAAGCCAAAGAATATTTTGAAAAAGTATTAGCAGTTAATGGGGAAGACAAAGCCGCAGCCCTATATCTAGAAAGAGTCGAAGAATTGAGTTGCAACGGAATTCCTCAAGATTGGTGTGGTGTGTGGGCGATGAAGAAGAAGTGAGCAGTTATTCGTTAACAGTTATATAGGGATTAAAAGACTTAAACCTTTAACATTTAACCTTAATAACTATGCGCCGGAAACAAAGATTGTAGCAAAATAAGTCATAGACGTGGTTAGGATTAGGAGAATCACTAATGGTTGCAGATAAATTAGATAGTCAGGCAGAAAATCAACAAAAAAGGGGATTTTTTCAGAAGTTAGGGAAATCGGTAAATCGCTTACCTTTGCGTACTGTATTAATTGTTCCATTTGTATTGCAGATTTTCGGTACTGTAGGGTTAGTCGGATATCTTTCGTTTAAAAATTCCCAAGAAGCAGTGCATGAAGTTGTCTCAGAATTGCGGAATGAAATCAGTAACCGGATTGAATTACATCTTCATGATTATCTCGAATCACCACATTTGATTAATGCAAATAACCAACAAGGGCTGCGAATTGGTATGTTGAGTTTGAAGCAGCCAGATATAATCGCACGTCAATTTTGGCAGCAAAAACAGGTATTTAACAATGTTAATGTAATTTATCTTGGCAACGAAAATGGTGGCTATGTTGGTGTAGACGCAACGAATAAGATTACTACCACCAAAAATTTTCAAGCCGGTCAACTACTAATTTATAATACTGAAGGTAGAGGTAGACCTTTTGGCATACCTGAATTAGGTAATCCAAATTACGATGCTCGTCTAAGACCTTGGTATACGAAAATTAAAACCCGAAAACGTCCGACTTGGAGCGATATTTATACATATAGCGATGGTAGCGATATTGCGATCGCGGCTGCTCGTCCGCTTTATAATAATGGTGAATTTGCAGGGGTACTAGCTGCGGATTTATCTTTAAAGCAAATTAGTGATTTTTTACGTGATGTCAAAGTTGGTAAAACAGGTAAAACTTTTATCATCGAACGTAATGGCAAAATAGTTGGTTCTTCAACTGGTGAAAAAATATATTTTAAAAAAGCAAACAAAATAGAACGTTTAAGCGCTAGCGATAGTAATTCTACTTTGGTAAGTAAATCTGCTGAGTTTCTGCAAAAGGAATTTGGCAATTTAAGTAATATCAAAAAGACTCAGCAGTTAGAATTTGATATCAAAGGAGAACGTCATTTTTTACAGGCAACACCATTCAAAGATGACTATGGTTTAGATTGGTTGATTGTTGTTGCTGTTCCCGAAGCCGATTTTATGGCGCATATTAATGAAAGTCAGCGCAATACAATATTATTATGTTTATTGGCTTTAATTATTACTATTATTGTTGGTATTATTACAGCCCGTAGAATTTCTCGACCAATTGCGCGTCTTAACAAAGCAGCCAAAGATATTACAGAAGGTAATTGGGAAGGAACGGAAACTGTAAAAGGTTCGCGCATCTCGGAAGTAGGAGAGTTAGCAAATTCTTTCAACACGATGGCTCATCAACTGCATGAATCCTTTGAAACTTTAGAAGAAAAAAATAACGAATTAGAACGACTCGATAAGTTAAAAGATGAGTTTTTAGCTAATACTTCCCACGAATTAAGAACTCCTCTCAACGGTATGATTGGTTTAGCAGAATCGATGATTGATGGTGCTACGGGAGAAATCAGTCCGCTACAACAAAAAAATCTAGTGATGATTGCCAATAGCGGACATAGATTATTAGAATTAGTCAACGATATTTTAGATTTTGCCAAACTCAAAAACCAAAATATTGAACTTCAGCAAAAAGCTGTGGGAATATATTCTTTAGTTGATGTGGTATTAAGTTTCAGTCAATCTTTAGTCGGCGGCAAGGATGTAAAGTTGGTGAATTCAATACCCAATAATTTACCTTTAGCTTATGCCGACGAACAACGATTAGAGCAGATATTATTTAACATTATCGGTAACTCGATTAAGTTTACCGAAAACGGTAAAGTGGAAGTTACCGCATTTGAAGAAAAAGGAAAATTAACAGTTACAATTTCAGATACGGGAATTGGTATTCCTCCGGAAAAACACGACAAGATATTTGAATCCTTTGAGCAAGCAGATGGCTCGACTTCGCGAGAATATGGTGGTACTGGTTTGGGTTTAGCAGTTACAAAACAGTTAGTTGAACTCCACGGCGGCACAATTTGGGTAGATTCAGAAGTTGCTAAAGGTTCGAGTTTCAGTTTTACTTTACCCGTCGTAAATAGCAAAGTTAACCAAAACCAAATAGACAATACAAAGGCAGAAAAATCAAATCAACAGCGAACATATAAACTATCTAGAAAAACTTTTAAACCACAGAAAGCGAAAGCCAATAATATTGCTCCCGTCTCAACAAAATCTGCTGAAAATATTCATAAAGTGTCTTCAAGGAACAGTAAATATCATATCTTAATTGTTGATGACGAACCAGTAAACTTACAGGTGTTGAACAATCATTTGTCGCTGCACAAATATCGAGTAACTCAAGCCTCAAGCGGTAAAGAAGCTTTAAGCATAGTAGAAAAAGGCGAAAAAATTGACTTAATCTTGCTTGATATTATGATGCCGAAAATGTCTGGTTATAAAGTATGTGCTGCATTACGAGAAAAATACCCAGCCCATCAATTACCAGTGGTGATGTTAACCGCAAAAAATCAAGTTACCGATATAGTTACCGGGTTTAAGTTCGGCGCAAATGATTATCTCACCAAACCTTTTAATAAAGATGAATTACTAACTAGAATTAAGTCTCACCTCAAGCTATCTCAGACTAGTAAATCCTACGGTAGATTTGTTCCTCATGAATACCTAAATTTCTTGAGTAAAGACAGCATTATTGATGTAGAATTAGGCGACCATGTCAGTAAAGAAATGGCAGTAATGTTCTCAGATATTCGTTCGTTTACTACTATTTCCGAGAGCATGACACCCCAAGAAAATTTCGATTTTGTTAATAATTATCTACGTCAAGTATCTCCGATAATTCGAGATAATACCGGCTTTATTGTCAAGTATCTTGGGGATGGGATGATGGCAGTTTTCCCTAATGGTGCTGATGATGCAGTCACAGCAGGAATCGAAAAATTAAAGAAAGTTGAATCACAAAATATTAGCAGAATAGAAAACAATCAAAAACCGATAAAAGTGGGAATCGGCGTGCATTTCGGTCATATGATGGTGGGAATGGTTGGAGAAACCGCTAGAATGCAAGGTGATGCTTTCTCCGATAACGTCAATTTAACCGCACGTTTGGAAAGTTTGACTAAATTTTACGGAGTGTCTTTAGTCATCAGCGAACAAGCTTTAGGACATTTAAACAATCCGGAAGAATATCAAATGCGGTTTTTAGATAGAGTTATAGTCAAAGGCAAAAGCGAGCCGATAGCGATATACGAAATATTAAATGGAGAAGTAGAAGAAGTTCGTAACTTAAAGTTACAAACTCTGAGTGATTTTGAAAACGGTTTAGAAAATTATCGCTGTGGAGATTGCACTAAAGCCAAAGAATATTTTGAAAAAGTATTAGCAGTTAATGGGGAAGACAAAGCCGCAGCCCTATATCTAGAAAGAGTCGAAGAATTGAGTTGCAACGGAATTCCTCAAGATTGGTGCGGTGTATGGGCGATGACGAAGAAGTGAGCAGTTAACAGTTAACAGTTAACAGTTACCAGTGAGCAGTTAACAGTTTTCAATTACTTCTACCTCCTCTTCCCCCTCTCCCCCCTCTTATCACTGCTCGCTGCTCACTGTTAACTGACTCGTACCCACAAAGCTAATCCCCCACCTTTTCCTCGTGCGGCAATGTAGTTATCTGCTATCAAAAAGTAGGTAAAAAATGCTTGCTGTTTTAAAGTTTGTTGATAAAAGCTTTTTTCTCTATCTTCCCCACCACGAATATAACCTTGGTATAATTTTAATCCAGATAAAGATAATTGCATTTTAGTAAAATCAAATGCAAGTATATTTTTCTTTGACCAAAACTGTACCGGGCCTGATAAAACTATTTTTAATAAACCAAATTGGACGGAATTTTCAACGTTACCCTTCTCCGAACCATCCTCGGATTTACTGTAGGAAAGTTGAATCTTAACCAGTTTTGGAAGAAATTTACCCGCTCCTAAAACAACTCCCGCACGCTGCCGAGTCTTTTTAGTTCCAGTAATAAAACCTAATCTCCAGTTACCGATTAGCTGCGAATAATTGTAAGAGGTTTTCGTTTGTTTTGCGGCTTTTTCTGCTGCAATTAAGGCTTTTACTACTTCTTCAGATGCCGGAGGTTTCGCTAATTTATTTTGTAAAAAATCCGCAGCTTTCTCGATAGGGGTATGCATAATCTTATATATCGTAGCTTGAAAAAGTCTTATTTATGCTCAAGATTAATCTTACGCTAAATTAGCTTGATAATTAAAAGTTCCCTATTTATGGAGATTCAAGAGGCATACTATAACGAAAAAAATACATTCGTATTTCTATTTGACAGCCTTGCTATTTTTAATTGCAATCGAATGCAAAATGATTTCACTCTACCCTGTTGCTACTCTTGCCTTCTTTTACTGAGCTTTTCTGAATTGTATTTTTCTTAACTAAAAAAAACTGTATTTGCTAAAAATCTCCCATAATACCCTTCGCTTTTTAGCTCGGTAAGACTCCGAAAAGATTCACATAATCTTATATTATTGTTATATAGTATACATAGCGCCGGGTTATCAAATGGCTATAAGTCCATTTATTGCTTAAAGTCATATTTTCTTTTGAGACATATTAATTTTGTTTGAAATTAATTTATTTACCGAAGAAATAAAGCTTAGCATTACATCTTACTTTTATACTAAGAATTTTTAAGTTTTCAGATTTAAAGTTAGCTTGATAACAACGGAAACATAAGTTTTACAGGCTCTAAATGCTTGTAAATAAGAGTAAAGTAGTAACTATTATTACAATGTTAAGCCAAATATAGATAAGTATAAATTTTATGTAAAGTTATGGTTTTTCAGTCTTTTTATGGTTGTAAAATGTTATGCTACTGTTTGTAAAGACAGACACTAGGTAAAAACTAGTAGATAATCGATGAAAACCACGTAGGATTTAGAAGGGTATCGCTGTATTGTTTTCAGGTTTGAGTCGATTAATGAGTTAATAACTTTGAGTTGTGACTCATCTGCTTTTATTTTTCTTATTTGTCATCTACCAGAATTTAGGAACAATTTTTTTGCATTTTTCTGTAAGGTTAATTAGTTAGGTAGTCTGCTAGTATCGCAATTGTGAATAATCAGTTGAGCTCATCCATTGACATCTTGGATCGAGTGGTATCGGGGTTTATTATTTACAATTGATTAAAGAAAAGTGTGAAAAATAAAACTAACGGGAACGAGAATAAAAATTTGCAATTTTAAAGCTTGATTGAGATAGTTCGCCGGGTATTTTAATCAGTTAGAATCTGCTTGTGCGAATTTCATTAAATGCTGTCGCAATCAAAAATGCCGTTTGATTGAATTTGTATTGCTATACATTTTCTATCTACAACGGCTGAATTTATGCTGTAGATTCTAAAAATCGTCGCTATTTATATATTGTTTTGTGGTAATGACAATGGAAACTTTAAGCACTATTGAAGAAATAGATATTCAAAAATATTTACAGGTTATTAAACGTCGCTGGTTGCCTGCTTGTGGGGTTTTTGGGCTGACGGTAACGGGAGCTACACTGTATGCAATGTCCCTCACACCTACCTATAGGGCAGAGGGAAGTTTGATGATTAAAAGTAATCGAACTTCTTCTTTGACGGGACTTTCAGAAGATTTAGGAAGATTGGAAGCTTTAACTCAAAATAATAATCCTTTAGATACGCAAACACGAATAGTTACTTCAAATCCCGTAATTCAAGAAACAATTAAAGAGCTAAATCTTAGAGATGATGAAGGTAAACTGATACCAATTTCGAGTTTAGTCAACGGATTAAATGTAGAAGGAATTAAGGGTAGTGATGTTTTATTAATTTCCTATAGCGATCCAAATCCAGTCAAAGCGGCAAAAATCGTTAATACAGTCATTGAAAATTATATTCAGCAAAACGTTACCGCTAACCAAAAAGAAGCTCAAACCGCACGGGCATTTCTTACACAACAACTACCAAATGCTGAGTCATTAGTAAGAAAAGCAGAATTTGAACTGCGACGATTCAAGGAAAAGCATCAAATCATTGCTTTGCAAGAAGAGGCTAGTGCATCGGTAGAGACAATTACTAAGTTAGAAGACAGAATTTCTCAAATTCAAGCTCAACTAGCTCATGTCAATGCCCGTCTAAAAAATCTACAGGCTCAAGCCGGAGTCGAATCGCAAAAAGCTGTGATATCGGCTGATTTGAGTCAAAGACAGGATATACAAAAACTATTAAGTCAGCTTCAAGAAACAGAAAGTCAACTAGCGCTCGAACGAACTCGTTTTCAACCTGGACATCCTGTCATAGATTCTTTGAAAGAAAAAGTTGCCACTCTTAGAAATCTCCTGCAAGAAAGAACAAATGAAATCTCAGGAAATCAACAGCAAATTCAGCAAGGTAATTTACAGCTAGGAGAATTACGAAGAAGTTTAATTGCAGAAATTACCAGCGCCCAAGCCGAGCGTGATGGCTTGCGCCAGCAAATTGCTACGCTTACAAATAAGTATTACGCATACAAAAAACGAGCCGATTTGCTACCGAAACTAGAACAGGAGCAACGCGAATTAGAGCGCAAGCTAAAAGCTGCACAATCAACCTATCAAACATTGCTGACTAAAGATAGGGAAATTAATGTAGTTGAAAATCAGAAGATTCCCAATGCTCGTATCATTTCCGCAGCTTTAGTTCCCGATTCTCCCGAGGGACCTCGTAAAACTCTGTTTCTTATCGGTGGAGGTGCTGCGGGTATATTGCTAGGGATAATCACCGGCTTCGGTTTAGACTTAATAGACCGTTCGGTTAAGACTGTTAAAGAAGCTAGAGAAGTGATGAAATATACACTTCTCGGAGTAATTCCGGCGATGGGCAAACATCATAAACATAATTCTTCGATTGCCGGAGTTAATAGGACTCTACCGCGACTAATTGAGAGAGATATTCCTTTTTTCCCTATAGGAAATGCCTATCAAATTTTACAGGCTAACTTAAAATTTCTCTGCTCTGATACCCAGTTGAGAAGTATTGTGGTTACAAGTTCCGTTGCTAAAGAAGGAAAATCGGAAGTTGCTGCAAACTTAGCGATCGCGATGGCAAGTGTAGGGCGAAAGGTGTTGTTAGTTGATGCAGACATGCGTCATCCGATTCAGCATCACACCTGGGGACTAACTAATGCAGTGGGCTTGAGTCATGTAATTGTTGACCATTTAAAAATTGATGCTGCGGTACAAGAAGTAGCACCTAATTTAAACATTCTTTGTTCTGGCGTTTTACCTCCGAATCCTATGGCTTTACTGGATTCTCAAAGGATGGCAACCTTAGTCAAACAGTTTACTCATGAATATGATTTCGTAATTTTTGATACTCCTGCTGTGGTAGGTACGGCGGATGCAGCAATATTAAGTGGCCTCACAGACGGTATCTTGCTAGTAGTACGCCCTGGTGTTTTGGAACTAGACAGTGCAAATGCAGCAAAAGATTATTTAAATCAATCAAATCAGAAGGTTTTAGGAATAGTTATTAATGGTGTGGATATAAAAAGCGAGCCGAAGAGCTATTTGTATTACACCAAGGAAGACATTGACTCAGTTACGAGCGTGAATGAATTTTCACCAATCAAAGAGAATATATCCAAGAATATCAAGAAGAAGGAAATTCATTGAACTAAAAACTAAAAACTAAAAACATGAAGACAACTTGTTTAATTAATAATTACAACTATGCCAATTTTCTGCCAGAAGCGGTTAATAGTGCTTTAAATCAAAGCATTCAGTTTGACGAAATAATTATTGTTGATGATGCATCTACAGACAATTCGGCAGAAGTGATTGCCAAGCTAGCTGAAAATGCAAAGGTTAAATATGTCTTGAA
Organism: Rivularia sp. MS3; assembly: GCA_019192545.1. Classification (GTDB taxonomy): domain Bacteria; phylum Cyanobacteriota; class Cyanobacteriia; order Cyanobacteriales; family Nostocaceae; genus Rivularia. The sequence goes on from JAHCMI010000030.1 coordinate 79,945, forward strand.
ACCGCAAAATCAAGGTCAATTATCTTCATTTAACGAAGGTTTTTTAGCTGCCACTGGAGATTTGATTTTTTTCCTCGATGCGGATGACATGTACGAAGGAGAATACCTAGAAAATGCACTGAAGTTTTATCAGCGCTACCGAGAATGCGATTTTTTGTTTTGCGCTTATCAAAAGTTTGGAGTTGCTCAAGGGGTATATAAAGAATACGAATTTGATACAGATTTGGGTTATTCCCAAATCAAAGCTTTATGTGTAGGGGAATGGATTGGCTCTATCACTTCTACACTGTCAATGCGTAAAGAAATCTTAGAGAAAATTTTACCGATTCCGCATACAGAAGATTGGCGAGTTAGAGCAGATGATTGTTTGATATGGGGTGCTTCTTTGGTAGGGGCTAAAAAGTTTTATATGTCTGTACCGTCGATTATGTATAGGATACATAAAAATAATAATTTCTACAATGATAAATCTTTAGATATAGATATTAGTTTTGAATATAAAAGATTATTAAAACGTTCTGCAATGTTTAATTACATCATGCAGAAAAATACTATTAGCTTACCGCTGTTTTTGGCATATACATCGCTGCAAGAGTTAAAAACTATTCCTTGTCCGACAAAGAAAGATTTTGCAATATATCTGAAAATTATATTTTTATTAGAGAGAAACTTCTATTGGAAATTTAAAGGAATATTTCTTCTATTTATTTACTTCTGCAAATTATTGATAGCCAGAAAACTATCCTGACTCTTACGTTATAACTGTTCACTGCTAACTCTTCCCTATTCCCACAATGCTGAGAAAATTAAAAATTCAAAATCTATCGCAATTTAAATCTCATACAAAACTACGTAAAGTCATCAGCAATACGGGATGGTTATTCGCCGACAGAATTTTGCGTATGGGCGCGGGTTTGCTGGTTGGGGTTTGGGTAGCTCGTTACTTAGGAGCCGAACAATACGGATTGTTTAATTATGCTTTAGCTTTTGTCAGTTTATTTTCACCAATTTTTACATTGGGTTTAGATGATGTAGTGGTGCGTCAGCTTGTTAAAGAATCATCTAATAAAACGGAGATATTAGGAACTACCTTTGGTTTAAGACTCATAGGTGGAATAGTTTCGGTTTTATTAGCGGTAGGTAGTTTATTTGTCTTAAAAGAACAAAATATACTAACAATTTGGCTAGTAATTATATTAGCCATGACTGGAATATTCCGAACAGCCGACACCATTGAATTGTGGTTTCAGTCTCAGGTGCAGTCTAAATATACGGTAATTGCTAAAAATATCGCTTATTTAATCAGTACTTTTATAAAAGTAGGATTAATTTTAATTAAAGCACCACTGTTAGCATTTGCTTGGGCAACTTTAGCAGAAATTGTTATAGGTGCCATTGGTTTATTTGCGATTTATCAAGTTAAAGGTTTTTCTCAATTATGGAACTGGAGATGGAGTTTTACAACAGCGAAAAGGCTGCTTAAGGAAAGTTTTCCCTTGATTTTTTCAGGATTTGCAATTCTGATTTTTATGAAAATTGACCAGATAATGCTGGGTGAAATGAAAGGCAATAATGAAGTTGGTATTTATTCGGCAGCAGTAAGAATTTCCGAACTGTGGTATTTTATTCCGACTGCAATTGTTTCTTCTGTTTCTCCTTCAATTTATGCGGCTAAAGAAGAATCCGAACATCATTATTATAAACGCATAGGGCAACTGCTCCGCCTACTTACATATATTTCTTTAGCAATTGCGATTCCCATGACATTCCTTTCAAAACATATCGTTTCCATCATGTTTGGCAGCGGTTATCTAGAAGCTTCCACAATCTTAGCCGTGCATATTTGGGCTTCTTTGTTCGTATTTATGGGTGTAGCAACTTTACCGTGGTTTATTGCAGAAGGACTCAACCATATTTCTTTGGGCAAAACTTTATTAGGAGCAGTTTTAAATATCATACTCAACTATTTTCTCATACCTAAATACAGCGGACTTGGAGCGGCGATCGCCACAATTTCATCTCAAGCGGCAGCAGCTTTTTTCAGCAATGCTGTTGATAAAAGAACGCGAAAATTATTTCAAGTTCAGTTACAGTCTTTTATTCCATTTTATAAATATTGATTATTTAATTGATTATTTAATTGATTATTTATAAGTTTGCATATTTTAACAAACAAAATGTATTTATCATGCTCGAATTCAATAAACATCAATGTTTAAATATACAAGTATGAAACTAAGTATTAATTAATAGTGAAATATCAACGATTTGGATAAAAATAAAATGAGTACGCAGCTAGAAACACCAATTACCTTTATTATCTTTAAACGTCCGGATACTACCAAAAAAGTATTTGATGTGATTCGTCAGGTAAAACCCAAAAAGCTATTAGTGGTAGCTGATGGAGCAAGAAGCAACCGCGAAGGAGAAGCTGAAAAATGTGCAGAAACAAGAGCAATTATAGATCAAGTTGACTGGGATTGTGAAATACTTAAAAATTACTCTGATACAAATTTAGGATGCGCGAAAAGAGTTTCTAGCGGCTTAGATTGGGCTTTTAACAATGTCGAAGAATCAATAATTCTGGAAGATGATTGTATTCCCCATCCAACATTTTTTAGATTTTGCGAAGAATTGCTAGAAAAGTACAGATACGATTGTAGGATAACTTCAATTGCAGCTCAAAATGCCCAACTCGGTAGAAAACGTACCGATTACAGTTATTACTTTTCAGCTTATAGTCATTGTTGGGGATGGGCAAGTTGGCGACGTGCTTGGCAACACTATGACTTGTATATCAAATTGTGGCAAGAAGTAAAACAATCAAATATTTTACACGATATTCTTATCGATTCTAAGTCAGTAAATTACTGGCGAAATATATTCGATTCTATTTACGATAACCCCACCGGCATTACCTGGGATTATCAATGGACATTTGCTTGTTGGATGCAAGGAGGATTAAATATTATTCCTAACGTCAATTTAGTTAGCAATGTTGGTGTTGGTGCGGATGCTACAAACTTTAATACTTCCGAGGAATTTTCTTTTATCAATCTTCCCACGGAAGAAATGCAATTTCCCCTGAAGCATCCACCGTATACAGTACGTCACTTGGAAGCAGATAAATTTATTCAAGATACCGTCTATCGTGCAACTAAATTAGACATTTTTAAACAGAATCTCAAAAAAATGCTTCAAGAGAAGAAATTAATTGCCCGTTAATTCAAGTTTATACACTAATTACAGCACTTTGAAATTAAATTAAGTCTTCTTGTGGTACGGGCATTCCTGCCCGCCAAAATGTACCTTACCTTCCCCCAAATATGCTATCTCTCTACTTTCTTGTATCTCAACTTTCCCGAGGTAAAAATGAATCTTCACCGCACTGAAAAATTAGCAACTATTATTTTAATACTAATTACCGTAGGTGCTGCTTCTATCAAACCCGCTCAAGAAATTTCACCAAATCCCCTCGGAGGTGCTGCGGTAGATAAATTATTAAATGCTTTGTCGTATTTAATTTTATCTGGGTTAATTGCTTACTATTGGAAAGGTTTTCTTTATGTTAGTTCCAAAGGTATATTCCAACTACTATTATTAATACTAATTTTATTTTCTGTTTTATGGTCGGTAGATATAGGTTCAAGTTTAACTTTTATCCGAGGTTTGCTGAGAATCTATTTGCTTGCAGTTTACTTGGCCATGCGTTATACATTCAAAGAACAAATAAGATTTATCGCTTTAGGTTTAGGAATAACAACAGTTTTATCAATAGTTTTTCCCTTAATTCCCAGCTTTGGAGGAATTCATACAGCACCAGAATTAGCTGGCATGTGGAGTGGAATTTTCGGTCATAAAAATGAATTGGGATATATGATGGCTTGGAGCGCTGGAGTATTTTTACATTTAGCTTTAAGCGAATCAAAACATCGTTGGCTCAGGCTAACAATTTTTGGAATGGCTATTTGTTTAATTATTCTTTCACGCTCTACAACTTCTTTAATGATTGTGTTAACGATGATAGCGTTACTACCTTTATATAAACTTAGTACAAACAACAATTATAAATTACAAATAATCACGATTAGTTTTGTTTTAATACTATTAGTTAGCGGTTCGATCTTAATTTTTGGAAATGCCGAATCTATCGTCGGAGCATCTGGAAAAGACCTGACTTTTAGCGGGCGTACCGATTTATGGGAGCCTCTATTCAATCAAATATTAGAAAGACCTTTATTTGGTTACGGATATGCTGCCTTTTGGAATAGTCCCTTTGCTTCTAATATTCGATTGACTCATGAATGGGCAAGTAATTCTCATAATGGTTTTTTCGAGATAATACTTGATATTGGCATTGTTGGCTTTTGCGTTTTTGCAATTGGGTTTATTCGCTTTATAACTATGGCGCTTACCTTGGTTGTGTCGATAGCGAAAAAACCAGAAGATTATCTACCAATGCAGATGCTCGCTTTATTTATCATCTTAAATATTTCGGAAGCAAGATTATTAACTCCTAGCTGGAATTGGTTCATGTATTTAACCACTTCTCTAACTTTAACAATGGAATATCGCAGAATGAGAAAAAAAGCATCTTTGGATTTAGCTTACTAAAGCACTCTTTTGTAGGGTGTGTTAGATGCACGGATATTTGTCTGTTAACACGAACAGTTTTAATACATCATCTAACGCACCATGAGGTTAAAGCGAACATAAGAAATATTCTAAAACAAGAAAACAAAATCAATGAAAGTTTTACATTTAAGTACTCATGATACAAGTGGTGGAGCGGCTCGGGCTGCATATCGCCTGCATAAAGGTTTACAAGAAATCGGACTCGATTCACAAATGTTAGTTCAGGAAAAATCAAGTAGCGATAAAACAGTAATTGCTCCAAAAATTAGGTTATCTCAAGGTATAGCCAAAACAAAACTTACTTTTGAAACTTTGCCATTAAAATTTTATCGACAAAGAAGTAAAGGTACATTTTTTAGCCAATGGTTACCGGATAGAGTTGTTTCTCAAGTCGCTAATATTAAACCAGATATTATTAATTTGCATTGGATTAGTGGCGCTTTTATGCAGATAGAATCCATTGCAAAATTCAAACAACCTTTAGTATGGACGCTTCACGATATGTGGGTATTTACCGGAGGTTGTCATGTTGCTAAAGATTGCCAGCGCTACACTCAATCTTGCGGTGCTTGCCCTCAACTTAATAGTAATAATAACTGGGATTTATCTCGCTGGGTACACAAGCGTAAAACCAAAGCTTGGCAAAGTTTAGTTAACTCAAATAATTTAACTTTGGTAGCTCCTAGTAACTGGATAGCTGAATGTGCCAAATCTAGTTCGTTATTTAAAAATTCACGAGTAGAAGTTATCCCTCATGGATTAAATACGCAAAAATATCGCCCTATTAAACAAACAATAGCCCGCGAAATTCTAGGCTTACCGCAAAATAAAAAATTGATATTATTTGGAGCCATAGAAGCAACTAGCGATAGAAATAAAGGTTTCCATTTATTACAACCAGCCTTGCAGCAATTAAGTCAATCTGGCACGAATCATAACACCGAGGTAGTTATTTTTGGAGCTTCCCAACCGGAAAATCCTCCAGAGCTAGGATTCAAAACTCATTACTTAGGACATTTATACGATGACACCTCTTTAGCTACCGTTTATTCGGCTGCCGATGTCATGCTTGTACCTTCTTTGCAAGAGTCTTTCGGACAAACTGCTTCCGAATCTTTAGCTTGTGGAACTCCGGTAGTAGCATTTAATGCCACTGGTTTAAAAGATATTATTTCCCATCAAGAATGTGGTTATTTAGCGCAGCCTTATAACGTTGATGATTTTGCTCGGGGAATCACTTGGGTTTTAGAAAATACCCAAAGACACGAAAAACTATCTTTTTATGCCAGAGAAAAAGCAGCAAGAGAATTTAGCCTTGAGTTACAAGCAAAACGTTATTCTACCTTATTTGAACAGATAATTTACGAAACTAATAAATCACAAAATAACTCTCCAAATAACAATAAAAAACCATATATAGCGGTTTAAAATAATTATTTTCACTATTACTAATTACCCATTATCAATTACCAAGAGCGTGAGGATTAAACTCAAATGTCAGTACCATTAGCTTTTATTATTTGCACAGAACCAGGTCGTTTAGAACCCCAATCGTTGATGCTTGCAGAAAGCATTCGCAAATTTTGTGGAAATTTAAAAGATACACCAATATACAGTTTTCATCCTAGAACAGGAACACCTATTGCAGAAGAAACTCAAAAAGAATTTGAAAAATTAGGAGTTATCCACCAGCAACTACCAATTAATGTCGAATTTCACGAATATTATTTAGCAAATAAACCCTTGACATGTGCTTATGCAGAACAAAATATAGATGCAGAAGTGCTAGTTTTTCTTGATAGCGATAAGTGCTTTTTCGACGAACCGAAAGAATTTTTATTACCAGATGGTTGTAACGTGCGGATGCGTCCCGAATACGGACAAGGTATCGGTTCAACAGGTGCAAACGACTCTCACGAATGGTACTGGCAAAAACTTTATCAAGTGTTAGGAGTTAAACAGGAATTTTTTGTAAATACACCAATAGCCAATAAAAAAATTAGAGCATATTGGAATTCTGGTTTAGTTGCAGTTAGAAGAAATGCCGGTATATTTACATCCTGGAAGCAAAACTTTGAAAAAGTAATGCGTTTAGATATTACTCCTCCCCAAGGTATTTATTTTGTGGAACAGTCAGTTTTATCTATAACCTTATGTGCTTTGGAAGAAAATGTATCTCATTTTTCCGATAATTATAGCTATCCCCTGCCTTTACACAATCGGCTATCTAAACAGTGGAGATTAAAAAAATGGGATGATTTAATTTCAGTTCATTATTTTAATCTATTTTACTATCACGATTGGAATAAACAAATCAAAAACTTGAAAAATTTCAATCTAAAATCCGATAAATATAAGTGGCTATGTGAAAAAGTCATGGCTTATCAAATGCCTCGAACTTCTGTTTTACACAGACACATGCTTACAGTCAGAAAAGTAGAGCAAAAACTCAAAGTATTCAACTTGAACTTGAATGTAAGTAATTGGATAGAAAGAGTTGCCAATCTGTAAACAATATCAATACATCTGGCTCCTAACAAACCGGGATTTCTTTTGGCTAAGTAAAATTAACCCGGTTTATTCTCAAAAGTATACATATTGTTTGTCGGCTATTCCAACAATAATTTATTTTCTGCAATTATTTTTTCAGTCTATGTTGTTTCACGGTTATTACATCTTTTCTACAGAACCTTTGATAGTTTCCTATCTTGGTAGTTACCCTTTCTTCGGTGGGGTAATTTATCAAGATAAAAAAATCAAATATAAACCTCTACCAAAATGGTTTCGTCCCAAACATCTTCTAGAACATTCTCCCTACTGGTGTGCTGCTCCTAAACAGATGTTTTTACGCAAAATAAAATCAATTCTACACAGTTTAGAAGGTAGAACCCACCATTTTATGGTAAATGCAGCAGATGAAGAACAAATGCGTAAACGCTTCCAAGTTAGAGGAGCGCACTTTAACCAAAACTTTTACATCAACGAGCATTTATATAAAGTTATCGAACAGCCTAAAGTTTACGATGCAATTTACACCGCGCAACTTAATTCTTCAAAGCGTCTTCCTTTAGCAAAAAATATTGAAAAATTAATGGTTGTATCCTACGGAGGAGATTTACATGCTTACTGCCCGGAATTAAAACATGCTGATTTCAACAAAGAATTTATTCCGCGCCCGGAATTAGCAAAAAAATACAATCAGGCTCATGTTGGTTTAATTCTTTCAGCATTAGAAGGAGCAAATCTTGCCTCTAGCGAATACTTACTATGCGGAATTCCTGTAGTCAGTACTCCGAGTAAAGGTGGAAGAGATGAATTTTTTACCCCTGAAAATTCAACTATCGTACCCCCACAAGCAGATGCAGTTGCTCAAGCAGTTCAAAATTGGACAAAAATATCACCAAAGCCTGAAAATATTCGCGAACAAACTCTGACAAAAATGAATGATTTGAGATTGAAATATTGTGCTTATATTTCTCAAATCATACATCAAGAATCAGGGAAAAAATACGAACCAAAAACCTTAATGGAAAAATATTTTGGTTCAGCCGCAGGTATTCAATCTCGATATCTCAAATTACAAGATTTGTATCAATTAACTCCGGAGGATTTTCATACTAAGTTTTCAATCTAATTTCAACAAAACTTACGCTGCGGGCATATTTTTTTGTAGGGTGTTGTGACACTGATTTAAATTTTTAGCGTAGCAATAAGTGTTGTTATATGACGCACCACCTACGACTAATTAATAAATCTGTAACCTTCAAACTTTGTATAGCATTATATTTACCAAAAGCACTATGAAGAAACCACAACTAGCAGTCATAATGACTTGTTTTAATAGACGCAATATTACAGTTTCTTGTTTGCAGGCATTGCATCAACAAATAAATTGTATAGACTTCGATGTTTATTTAACAGACGATGGTAGTTCTGACGGTACCGCAGATGCAGTCAAAGCTGAATACCCAGCAGTTAATATTCTTCAAGGAAACGGTAATCTATTTTGGGTAGGAGGAATGAGACTTGCATTTGCAGCAGCAATCCAAAAAGATTATGACTATTATCTTTGGTTGAATGATGACACAATCTTAGAAACAGATGCAATTGAAAACTTATTTACAGTATATAAAAAATTATCGCAACAAAGCTATGAAAATTCCATAGTTGTAGGTACCACTAAAGACATATTTACCGGCAAAGCTTCTTATGGTGGTTCGATAAAATCTTCACAATGGTATTCAAACAAATATGATTTTTTAGGTTGCACTAAATATATCCAACAATGCGACACTTTCTTCGGTAACTGCGTGTTAATTCCTCGTGCTGTCGTCCAAAAAGTTGGCAACATTGACGCAGCTTTTATTCACAGTATGGGAGATACAGACTACGGTTTACGGGCAACTAAAAAAGGTTGTTCTATATGGGTTGCACCGGGTTACGTCGGAACATGTAGTAAAAATTCAGTTCGCAATAGTTGGGTAGATACAAAATTAACCGTATTTGAACGTTTACAGAAAGTAATCCATATAAAAGCTTTTCCGATAAAACCTTGGACAGTATTTTGTCGTCGTCATTCTGGATTTTTCTGGTTTATTTATTGGATTCTTCCTTATCTCCGTGCCGTTATCGGCTACAAAAATTTGGCTGCATCTCCCACATTTGTAGAAGAAATTCCTCAACAAAATTAATAATTAGGGAATATTGGGGAGATAAGAAGATAAGGGAAATTTAAATTATTAACTATTAACTCTTACTTCTAACTTACTTATCAAATTAACTATCTCTTTTTATTTCTTTTCTCTGCGTACTTAGCGTCTCTACGGTTTTTTTAATCGGTAATCTTTTACCAGAAAGGGATTAACTACCAACTACTAATTACTAACTACTAACTAATAACTAGGATAGAAAATGTCGCCAAGACTCGGTTTTTTAGCAGCAGCACCCAGAATTTCAACTCACCCCGACGCGGAAATGTCGGGGCCTCGCTCTCGAATTTTAGGAATTATCAAAGGTTTCAAAGCATTAAATTGGCAAGTTCAAACATTTATTGTTGGAGATAAAGTACCTCAAAACTGGTCTGCTAAAGGTTCTGGTGAAGCTATCAGCAAAGGATTCCTTCGTACTTTAGCAGTAGACTTAGTACGATTATGTCTAAGCGTTATTAATTCCTGGAAAAGTTGGCGAGAGTTAGGACGTAAAGTCGATGTGGTTTATGAATATGCCGCAACTTTGCAGTGTTTGGGATGGATATTCCAACGTCAGGGAATTCCTTGGATTTTGCAAGCTGAAGCTTTACTTTTTTACGAAGCCAAAGCAGAGCGTAAAGCTTTAGTTTTAGATGGAATTGCTAAATGGATGGAAATTCAAGCATATAAAAAATGCGATGTCTTGGCTTGCGTCAGCGAAACTCTAAAAGATATTTTAGTACGCGATTATGATATTCAACCTGACAAAATTATTATAGTTAATAATGCGGTTGATATCGATTTCCTTAATCCTGAATTACATGAACCCAAACGTGTTTTTTCTAGCTTTACAGTTGGTTTTGTTGGTAGTTTGTATGCTTGGTCTGGTCTAAATTTACTGCTAGAAGTAATTGCAGAATTACGTAATACTGGTTTAGATATATCGCTGGTTGTAGTCGGCGACGGTGCTATGAAAGCTGCTTGGGAAAATCTTGCCGAAACTTTAGGAATTTCTGAAAATGTAGCATTTATTGGTAGAGTTCCTTGGCAAGAAGTACCACAGTATATTGCCGGATGTGACGTTGGATTCTCCGGACAAATACAGCTACAAATGGGTGAAATGTATCTCTCTCCCATGAAACTATACGAATATATGTCAATGGCTAAACCAGTTGTTGCATCGGCGTTTGAAGATGCGAAGCGTTTAGTTGATGATAAAACAGGGTTTCTTTTTCAACCAGGAGAAAAAGACGATTTAAAACGTGCATTGCTATCTGCTTTTTCCCAACAAGCAGCACTACCAGAAATGGGGCAGTTAGCTCGCACTGAAATAGTCAATCATCATAGCTGGAATTCTAGGGTGCAAGTTTTAGTAAAAGGTACGGAGCAAATATTAAATAGACGCTCTTCACCGGCTCAGCTTAATTCTATTTTCAATCTTACCAATTGATACTTGACACTAATACTTGAATTCTAATATTTTAACTATGAATAATTCCCCATTAAAATTTCTCGGCGTTCAGGTAAATGCATTAAATATTCTTCAGTTGAATAGTTTAGTTGCAGAATCTATTACACAGCAGAAAAAATATCTTATTGCTAATCATAATCTCAACAGTCTGCATATTTTCCATCACGATTCCAAGATGCGGGAATTCTATAAAAAGGCAGATTATACCCATATTGATGGTATGCCTTTAGTACTGATTGGCAAGCTAAGAGGTTATTCTCTCAAGCGAGAACATCGAGTCACTTATGCCGATTGGGTATGGCCTTTAATGGAAGAAGCTGCTACTAAAGGTTGGAAAGTATTTTATCTCGGTTCTAAACCAGGAGTTGCTGATAAAGGAGCAGAAATTTTACGCCAAAAATTCCCTGGCTTAAAAATTGCTTGCGCTCATGGATATATAGATGTAGACAAAGACAGTCAGGAAAATCAAGATACTATCGCTGCTATCAATGCTTTTCAACCTCATATCTTAATGGTAGGAATGAGTATGCCACGCCAAGAGCATTGGATACTTGATAATCTTGAACAGCTTCATACCAACGCAATTTTACCTAGTGGCGCTTGCATGGACTATGTTGCAGGTGTAGTTCCTACTCCACCTCGATGGATGGGAAGGATGGGTTTGGAATGGTCTTATCGTTTAATTAGCGAGCCAAAAAGGCTATGGAAGCGTTATTTAGTTCAGCCTTGGTTCATTTGTAAATTATTAATTCAAGAATATTGAGTGAGGTATTGCAATGTCCGATAACACCATAACCATAGATAACTTCAAACCGGATTTACGTTCATCCAATAGCGCAACTATACAGAGAGGGCTTTTTATCCGGTTGCTGCGCGTAACTTTACTAATTTGCCTGGATGTTGTATCTCTTAACTTGGCTTGGAATATAGCTGTTAATTATGCTTCCCCTTTACAGTCAGACTGGACGACAAACTCATCCTTTCTACTGTTAAGTTTGGGAATTCAAGTTGCCATACTTGCCATAACTGGAGTTTACCGAGCCGGCGTACATCGTCGCGATTATTTTAGCCTGATTAAAGCAGTGTCTTTATCATCAATACTGCTATCGTTAATTGCCTATGCTTACGATCCAACAACTTATATTGCTCGCTCAACTTATTTACTTTATTGGATTGCATCTGTTACAGCTATTTGTACTACTAGATTTTTATTCAACTTATCAACTAACTTTCTTCGTCAAAATGGCGTAATGCGCCATTCGATGTTTCTCATTGCAGATACTCACCAAAAAGAGCAACTGATGAAAATTATCGAAAAAGATGATTGTTACACGGTAAGAGGTTTTGCTGACTCTAGCTGTTTAGATTGGGCTAACAGAGAAAAAACTTTCTTAACTCTACGTAGTCAAAATGTAGAAGAAGTTTTTATCTCTTGGGATTCCATCAAAAATCGTTCTTTTCTTTGTTGGCATTTTTATAATGCTGGAATTACCGTTCATATACTACCTACAGAGAATAGACTTCCTTTTTCCACATCTCGGTTCAGCTTAATTGGAGGTTTACCTTTTCCCACCATTGCAGCACCAATATTTGCTGGAGTTGATTTCGGCATTAAAAGATTGTTTGACTTTTGTTTTTCGCTGATTCTAATTATCTTGCTTGCACCTGTATATATTTCTATTGCCATTCTTATCAAGCTAGATTCTCCCGGCTCAGTATTTTTCCGTCAAAAACGTGTCGGCTTGCACCGTAAAGAGTTTCTGATTTGGAAATTTAGAACAATGATTACCGATGCCGAGAAAGTTCAAGCCTCTTTAGAAGCTAAAAACGAAATGAAAGATGGTGTCTTTTTCAAAATGAAAAATGACCCAAGAGTCACAAGAGTTGGACAATTTTTACGCCGCTATAGTCTCGACGAACTACCGCAATTATTCAACGTTTTAGTTGGCGACATGAGCTTAATTGGTCCTCGCCCCTTACCAATGCGCGATGTCGAAAAGTTTCAAACCAAGCATTTTATTCGTCAAGAAGTTCTTCCCGGCATTACTGGATTGTGGCAAGTTTCCGGACGTTCTGAAATTGATAATTTTGACGATGTGATTAAATTAGATATGAACTACATCGAAAATTGGTCAATATTACTTGATTTGAGAATCTTTTTGCGAACTTTTAGAGTTATCCTCCAAAAAACCGGTGCTTATTAGCTAGTACTCTGTCCCATTAAAATTGACGGGCATATTGTAAATATAAAAAACATTTTCTTCCCCCACTCCCCCACTCT
>JAHCMI010000004.1 GCA_019192545.1 Rivularia sp. MS3
CTTCGAGCTTTTGTGTAGTTTGGGTTAGATTATCAACTTTACCAGAAACCGAAGTTACTGCTTCTAATTTCTCGCTGAATTCTTTTAAGCTCTGCTGAGAAATATTCTGATTTGCTTCTATTGCTTGAGCGAGATTTTCTCGGGTTTGATTATTGGCTTCGTCTAACTTGTTCAGATGAGCTTCGAGCTTTTGTGTAGTTTGGGTTAGATTATCAACTTTACCAGAAACCGAAGTGAATGCTTCTAACTTGTCGTTTAATGCTTGCAACCTTTCCTGAAAAATATTTTTATTATCTTCTATTGCTTGATTTAGACTTTCCTTATTTTGAACGCTGGCTTTATCCAACTCATTAAGATGATTTTCAAGCTTTCCTGTAGCTTGGTTTAGATTATCAACCTTATCAGAAACTGAAGTTACTGCTTCTAACTTGTCGTTTAATGCTTGTAACTTTTCTTGGGAAAGACTTTTACTGCTTTCTAATGCCTGGGTAAGACTTTGTTTGGTTTGAGCATTAGCTTTATCTAAATCACTCAGATGAACTACAACTTTTTCCGTAGTTTCAGTTATACTTTTGACTCGATCTTTTAAAAACTCAGAAGATTCAGTTTGAGTTTTGCTACTGTCAGCGACTGCTTGAGTCAACTGCTTGTTTAACTCGCTTGTATCTTCAATAAGCTTTAATAACTTTTCTTGTTCTACTTTACTAGCACTAATCGCACTTTTTATTTGAAAAACCAATATGGTAACTATTAGAGCAAAAAATACTGATATCGTGGAGAGAATTTGCAGTGTCATCCCTAGTTTTATCCTTAGCGTAAATATAGTTAATTATTCATCCTATATTTATTATTAATACAATATAGAATGATACATCATCATATATTAAGCAAAGCCATTTTGTAGAGTAAAAACTTTACCATTCAAAATCATTTCCATATAACGTTAATTTCTTTTAAATTTAGACAAGAATAAATTTACCCTTTACTGAAATAGGGTAAGAGGCGCTTGCACCAAGCATCGCCAACTGTTTTAAAACTCTTTGCTTCTAACTCTACACCATCTAAATATTTAACAACCGAGACAATGTTTGTGGCAGTGGCAGCACAATTATAATTAACAGCGCAATTGCTATCAGCCCTAAAACATCACGCTTATTGTCCAGTTCCGTTACATCGTTTAGAGCCGGTTCGTCAGCTAAGCGTACAAATAATATCAAGTAAAGTGCCCATAGTAAATACTGTTGTTGAACAAAGGAAAGCAGCAGCAACAATAAACGAGCAGTTTGTCCGATAATCATCGCCGTTTTTTGTCCAAACATAGCGTGAACAATGTGCCCGCCATCAAGTTGTCCCACCGGCATCAAATTTAATGCCGTGACAATTATTCCCAAGAAACCAGCTATTGCCACCGGATGTAAATCTATAGCCATGTTAGGGGTTAACTGAGCGCCCAAAGTTAATTTTGAAATCAATGAAATGAATATAGAATGCCTGGGATTTAAAGCATCAGTGTTTAATAGTTGTGTTTCTTCTGGCATCTGTACTACCTGCGAATTCGCTAAACCCCATATTAATAAAGGCAAACTTGCAATAAAACCAGCTAATGGTCCAGCAATACTAACATCAAACAAAGCTTTACGATTGGGTACGGGGCTACGCATTTGAATAAATGCGCCAAAGGTTCCCAAGAAAAGAGGCATGGGAATAAAATAAGGCAGTGTAGTGCGAATTTTGTAAAATTTTGCTGCCAAATAATGACCCATTTCATGTATACCTAAAATGGTCATTAATGATAAAGCATAAGGTAAGCCCTGCAATATTAAGCTTGGATTCGAGGATATTTCTTCTCTGGTATATTCAAAACCAGCAATATTAGTTCCTACTAAAGTAGTGGTTAATAAAGTAGCTCCAAGCAATAATAAGGCTAACCCCGGTTTAGTCAATTTTTCCGGTTCCCCAGCAGCAGCTTTAGCAGCTTGATGATTGGGAACTAGCAAAAATATCGGCTTGCCGTTCAAACCTTCTTGAAAAATTAAAATGAAGCGATCGCCAAATTCTGCTTCGATGTTCTTTTTTATCTGCTGGTAGGCACTCAAAGCTGAAGTTCTTAATTGTCCCCGACAAATCACAGCTTGAGGACGGTATTCAATATTATGAATATAGTATACAGACCAAGGGAAACAAGAGCGGAGTTGACTTTCCTCTCCTGGCTCAATAGGACGCAATCGTACTGGTTCTACAGTAGTCTGTAGAGTCTCCTGCTGTACATTGCCTGCTTCAGATGGTTTTTTCCGTTGCTTAACCGAAATGCGACCCCACTCAAATAGTACGTTGTACAATACAGAACAAATTACCAATGACCCAAAAAATAACCCTAATGGTATTTGAGTTCCATACCTGATTGCCCAAGTAATCCATATTATCGGTGGTGCCATCAATACTAACCACAACAGCAAAGGAGGAGTTTTTGTAAGTTTGGTAACCTCCTTTCTGAGGATATAGTAAATTAATATTCCTAAAATAATTAGAAGCCAAAATATCATTTTATTTTCATTTATTCTTTTGGTAATGTACTGCCGTAATGTTGTTACTGCATACAAGCGTCAAAAAAGATGGATTATCAATCCAATTTTTGCGGGAACTGTTGTCAATCATTGCTTATCTTATTCAGCAAAACTTTCCTTAAATTTTAGACTTTAGATTTTGAGGACACTGCGTTGCGGTGAAGCACTGGCGGTGGTGAGCCAGCCTCGTGGGAAAGTTCCCGCAGTACGAGAGAAGTGGCGCTCCTTTGTGGCAAGTGCCGCCGACTTGAAGCAAATGTCCGGGATTTTAAATTAAACTTTGAACGAAAGAACAAAATTTTAATCCTTGCACGGTAAAATCTTATATTAGTTTTGTTCGCCGTAATACACGAGCGAATAAATAGACTTGATTCGGTTTGCGGCTTATCAATAATACTTGCATCCTAAATCCCGTACATCAATTTTCACCTTAACGTGCAGTTCATCATAAAAGCTTCTGCTTTTGAAAAAAGGAGGCAAAATAAAAATTCCTCCATCTAAAAATCGAACTAACTATCTTGTCAACACAAAGCTACAATTCTTCTCCCTAACACCATTTTTTTCTTATGCGCTCCTCATTCCAAGAGCAAAGTAATTACGCACGCAAGCTACCAAAAGCAATTCTTAACTCTATTTTTGCATTTCCTCCCAATCGAGATACTTTGGGAGGAACAGCTTACTTTATTGTAAGAAACGAAGGCAATATTCTCATTGACTGTCCGGCTTGGGACGAAAATTATCGAGATTTCTTAGAAAATAATGGCGGTGTACGTTGGTTATTTATTACTCATCGCGGTGCCATTGGTAAAAGTGTAGAAATCCAGAAAGCTTTTGACTGTGAAATTCTAATTCAAGAACAAGAGGCTTATTTATTACCCGACTCAAAGGTTACTGCAATCAATAGCAAATTTACTATTGATTCGGTATTGCAAATAATCTGGACACCTGGTCATTCTCCGGGTTCATCTTGTTTGTACTATAATTCGCAGGGGGGAATATTGTTTTCAGGAAGACATTTACTCCCCAACCGCCAAGCTGAACCAGTACCTTTAAGAACATCTAAAACCTTTCACTGGCACCGGCAAATCAAAAGTATCAAGTTATTATTAGAGACTTTCACACCTCAAACACTTAAGTACATTTGCCCCGGTGCAAATACAGGTTTTCTCAGAGGAGAACGATTGATAAATAACGCTTACACTAGTTTAGCTAATTTAGATTTAGCAGAGCTACAGAAGGCAAAACCTCTTCTTTGAAAATTAGGGATTAGGAGACAAGGAGAACAATAAATAAACTATAAACTCCTAACTCCTAACTGTTCGCTGTTGAATCTAACAGTTCGACAGCTGCTTGATATTGAACATCATCAGAAGTCGCTACCCGATCGATTGTTATTGGTTCGGAGGAAATTACTCGATCTGGGGTAATGCCTAATTTATTAATGTCTCGATGATTTGGGGTTTCATATTTAGCGATTGTTACCGCTAAACCGGAACCGTCTAATAATTCAAATAATGATTGTATCAAGCCTTTTCCAAAAGTTTTTTCTCCTACGAGAGTGGCACGTTTATTATCTTGTAGGGCACCTGCCAAAATTTCGCTGGCGCTGGCTGTTCCTTGGTTTACCAATACAACTAATGGGTCTTTTGTTAATGCCGGACCGAAAGATTCAAAATTACCTTGAACACCTTGCCGATTAACCGTATAAACTACAATACCTGAATCTAACCACAAACGAGCAACTTCAATTCCAGCTTGTAACAAACCACCAGGATTGTTTCGTAAATCTAAAATGTAGCTATCAGCCCCTTTTTCTTCTAATTCGCTAATTGCATTCGCTAATTCTATTGGGGCATTAGCGTTAAATTGAGTTAAACGGATATAGCCAATATTATTTTTTTTACTTTTTTGCAGTTTCGCAATTACCGGATTTAAGGTAATACGATCGCGGATGATGGAAATTTCTTTGGGAGAGGAAGAATCCCTCTCTATAACTAAGTTTACAGCAGTTCCAATTCTGCCGCGCATCAAAGATGCTGCTTCATCAAGAGTGAGATTATCCGTACTGTTACCTTCAATTTTGACAATGCGATCGCGGGGTAAAATACCTGCTTTTTCTGCTGGGGAACCAGCAATAGGCGTTACTACTTCTAATTTACCCGTTTCCGAATTTAAAGCAATTTGCAATCCAACCCCTGTTAATTCTCCAGAAGTATTTACTTGTAAACTGCGATACTGTCGCGGATCTAAAAACCTTGTAAAAGGGTCATCTAAGGTTTTGAGCATATTTTGAATTGCTTCATAAGCAGTTTTGCTGTCTTTAAGCCTTGTTTTCAAAGCTTCTTGCCGCACTTGCGCCCAATTTTGATGGTTAAAAGTGTCATCTAAATAAGTGCGATTCACTATTCGCCAAGCTTGGGATACCAATTTCTGCTCATCTGTCAAAGCGGCTGCGGGAAAGCAAAAGCTACCAAATGCCAGCCAAAACGCCATAACTAAGGATAAGATACTGCGAAAAACCTTTGAATTATCCATATACTCGATTTTTACTTTTACTTTAACCAAATTTACATATCTCAAAGCAGCTTTCACGATCTTCGATAAGATGAAATCTATCTCTCGATTATGTTACTTTTTTTATAGAAGTGTTTTTTCCATGACTGATTTAGGACAGAAGACTTCTAAAAATTGGGTAAATAGCGCCCGCTAAACGCTATGATCTACTTTGTATCCATCTATTTTTTAGTGGGTCGGGTGCAAATAGAACGCAATACATTCCCTCCTGAGAAACTGTTAATTTTTTTAAATTATCATGACTCTGATAGTTTAAAGGTAAATTGACTTTCTTGGTGTCCGTTCAAAATCTCGGTTGGCTGATGAAGCCGATCCAAGAGATAATTATCAACCGCAATCTATATCTAGGAATCTGGGTTGTATGACCAACGTAATTGACTGGTTTGATGAGCGCTTAGAAGTCCAAGCGCTAGCTGATGACGTTACAAGCAAGTATGTTCCCCCCCATGTAAATATTTTCTACTGCTTGGGTGGAATAACTCTTACTTGCTTTTTAATCCAGTTTGCAACTGGATTTGCAATGACTTTTTACTACAAGCCAACAGTTGCTGAAGCTTATTCTTCTGTTGAGTACATCATGAACGAAGTAAGCTTTGGTTGGCTGATTCGCTCCGTTCATCGCTGGTCTGCCAGCATGATGGTGTTGATGATGATTTTGCACACCTTCCGAGTTTATTTAACCGGTGGTTTCAAGAAGCCCCGCGAATTAACTTGGGTAACTGGTGTAGTTTTGGCTGTAATCACCGTTTCCTTCGGCGTTACTGGCTACTCTTTGCCTTGGGATCAGATTGGTTATTGGGCTGTAAAAATCGTAAGTGGCGTTCCAGAAGCAATTCCTGTAGTGGGAGTTTTGATTTCTGACTTGCTGCGTGGCGGTTCTAGCGTTGGACAAGCTACTTTGACTCGCTACTACAGCGCCCATACATTTGTTCTGCCTTGGTTAATCGCAGTATTTATGCTGGCGCATTTCTTGATGATTCGCAAACAGGGAATTAGCGGTCCGCTATAAATTCGAGCGAAATATTTTGATTTAACCTCGATCCAAGCAGAATTTTAGGAGAACTAAAACAGTGCCCGAATAATACATCTCTAAAACCACAAGTAATGAATTATTTGTTTTAAAATTGGTCTAATAACAGACCGGTCGGGCCGCAAATACTTCTACTTTCAGTTTTAGAGGCAAAATATTCCTTTATCACTGCATGGCGAGCTGACAGTCATCGAGATTCACAATACTCAACTTCAATAGAAGAGTACCTAAAAAAATGGCAACAGTAAAGAAACCGGATCTAAGCGATCCACAATTGAGAGCCAAATTAGCAAAAGGCATGGGTCACAATTACTATGGTGAACCAGCTTGGCCTAATGATTTGCTCTACGTTTTCCCAGTTGTAATTATGGGTTCCTTCGCTTGTATCGTGGCTCTAGCAGTGCTAGATCCTGCGATGACAGGAGAACCTGCAAATCCTTTTGCAACACCTTTAGAAATTTTACCTGAGTGGTATTTGTACCCTGTTTTCCAAATTTTGCGTTCGCTTCCTAACAAGCTTTTGGGAGTGTTGGCAATGGCTGCGGTACCTTTAGGACTAATTCTCGTTCCTTTCATTGAGAACGTGAACAAGTTCCAAAATCCTTTCCGCCGTCCAGTAGCTACAGCTGTATTCCTATTTGGAACTTTGGTTACTATCTATTTAGGTATTGGCGCAACTTTCCCATTAGACAAGTCTCTTACTTTAGGGCTTTTCTAACAAAGGTTTGTAGCTTTTTAAAAGCATAGGTAGGCTTGAGCGCCTGTGGAGTTTCTCTTAAAAGTGCTTGTATAGGTACTTTTGAGAAATTCTAACAGGCGCTTAGTTTATGAAACTTATGCTTTATAAATTTTATTTTTTTGACTTCAATTGCGGCGCAGGTTGAGAGTAAACCATCGCAATCCACAGTAAAAAACTTAAACTAAGTATAAATACTTGAGTAAAGTATAATAATTTTTAAAAAATTTTAAAAGATAATATTGAAAGCACTACAGAATAAACTATAATCAGAAACACCTTAAAGCTCTTTTTGCTTTTCCTGCTTTGACAATCCCAGAAGCCTCTATCAGCAAAAATATCAACAGAACGTAATTGGAGATCGAGACTATTGTATGAGAGTCGAAATATCCATGTAAGGATATATAGTAAGGTGGTAAAATAGTTAACACATGGAGTCCTCGTAAATTTGAATAAGTATTTAAGTCCATGAGCCAAAACCTAGTGAATTTAGATTATGTATGGGACTTTCTAAATAAGAAGAGCCAATCAGATTTCAAAATCTGGGTTTTATAAACTATAAAAGATGTAAGTAAAACTAATTCACTAATATAGAAGTCAAGGTCAATGCTAGCAATTGTGGAGCAAGACCATCTGACGGTTAAGAGCGAACTCAAGCTTCTAAACCTAGTACAACAATGGTTTGAACAATTCTGTCTGCGTAATTTGTCTGGGCTTAGTTGGCTCGAAAGTCAACAGTATCGACTTAATTTAGCATTAGCCGAAGGCTTTACCAATGCCGTTCGTCACGCGCATCAAGCTTTACCACCAGAAACAAACATTGATATTGATGTATTGCTGTGGAATGACAAACTAGAAATTAGAATCTGGGATTACGGTAAGCCATTTAATCCAGATGCAATAGCCGAACCAGAACCCGGTACTTTACAAGTAGGGGGGTATGGGTGGTTTCTATTAAGAAGATTAGCTGATAAAGTTGTTTACGAACGCGATACGGATGGCAGAAACTGTTTGCTCATCGTCAAATATGGTACGCAAGAAAATTAATTAACACCGGAGATGATTGTTAAATCTGTAGGTTAGTTGACCGGAAATCATAGGGCGCAAGCCCCTAAATTCTATTTATGAGGATAAATCCGTAGACCAATTCATTGTGCATCCAAATTCTTCTATCAATTTATTAGGGCTAATCCCATTAACCAAGGCGGCACAAATAAATTTCAACACTTAAAATCATGTATTTATTTTTACGAAACCTTGGGAAATGCGGTTTTACTATTTGATTACTCATACGAAAAAGGTAAGGCAAGGCGCAGCGCTAAGGTTCCAGTAGATCGGAGTGGGGGATACCTTTCATTTTTGATGCCGACTTGCTTTCTTCTACTTAGTTAATTGATACATAGTTAGATTATACAAGGGAAAAGTGGAAATGATAGTAGTGCCGGTTGAGACAATCCACATTTAATATTTAAACTAAATCAGCCAAATTCTGAATAATCTTACTTAAATACAATAAAATTTTATTATCGTTAATTATTCAAAATTTATACAGGCTCCATATCCATTAGAAAAATCTTATATAAAATTTTAAAAAAGTTTTGTACTTTAATTTCAAGAAAATTTAAATAAATTTTATAAATATTTCAAGCTGAGAAAAATTGTATAATTTTTTTCTCCAATACCCGTATACACAGCATTAAAGTTACAGCTAGATATTTGTTAAAATTTGGCAGCGAGAGCCAAAATAATATGAAGGTGTCTTGTTTTCTCATTTTTAACTAATTAAATATATTTATACAGATTATTTTAGGGAATATAAAAATGTTTATTACAAAAGCAAATAAAAAGGATTATGTTAATTTTATTCAAAGTAAAAACAGTCCAAAGCTCAATCATATTTTCGTTTTTTTAGAAGTTTTTTCTCGTGAAGGAGGTATTCAATCCTATGTAAAAGATTTATTTCAAGCTTATAACACATTATCAGAACCGCTTTATGGAGAAGTATTTTTACTAAGAGATGAAAAAGGTTGTGTTAATCCTTTTGAATCGGATCGATTGCAATTTCACTATTTTAAAGCTAAATCTTTTCAGGTAGGACGAACAAAGATGACTTTGGCGTTGCTAAAGTGTTTAATTCAACAACGTCCCGACCGTGTATACTGCGGTCACGTTTACCTAGCTCCTTTAATTGGTACCTTATGTCAACCTTTAGGAATTCCTTATACCGTAATTACTCATGGAAAAGAGGTTTGGCAGCCACTACCTAAACTAACCCAAACTAATCTCCAAAAAGCTTCACAAATTTGGACGGTTAGTCGCTATACACGTGAAATTGCCAGTAGTGCTAATAATTTAAATACTAATAAAATCAAAATTTTGCCTTGTGCCGTTAATGGCGATCGCTTTACTCCAGGAGCAAAACCAGAAAATTTATTAGAACAATATGGTTTGAAGAAAGCAAAAGTTCTGATGAGCGTAACGCGATTGTGGTCTGGCGATATTTATAAAGGAGTAGATGTTACTATTCGAGCATTATCGCAAATTGCCGAAGTATTTCCTGAAGTTAAATATTTAGTAATTGGACGTGGTGATGACAAACCCCGCTTAATGCAGTTGGCAAAAGATTTAGGAGTAGAAAATCAAGTAGTCTTTGCTGGATTTGTTCCTACAGAAGAATTAGTGGAACATTATCGTCTCGCTGATGCTTATATTATGCCGTCTCAAGAAGGTTTTGGTATTGTTTATTTAGAAGCAATGGCCTGTGGCGTACCTGTATTATCAGGTGATGCCGATGGTTCTGCCGACCCGTTACAAGATGGTAAATTGGGTTGGCGAGTACCGCATCGCGATTCCGATGCTGTTGCAGCAGCTTGTATCGAAATTCTCAAAGGAGACGATCGACGCTGTGATGGAGAATGGTTGAGAAAACAGGCAATCTCAGAATTCGGTATAGAAGCGTTTCAAAAAAGATTGCAGCAACAGTTTTTATCTTCAGTTAAAAAAAGTTAGGAACCAGAAATTAGGGACTCGGAGTTCGGAGTTTGTTTCTTCTTGTCTCCGATCTTAAGATTCCCTATCGAGCTTATTAGTTTGTATAATTTTTTAATATTTTATTTCAAGGACTTAGCTTGACTGTAAGATAAACTCGCTATCCTAGAAGGAGACTTGGATTATTAAAAAATGAGCTTTAAAACCTTTCAATCAAATTTATCTCATCTACGTCCTTGGCTCACCTTATTCGCAATTGTTTGGTTGCTGGGTACCTTCGGCTTAGGTTGGTTGGTTAATTCGTTATTAATTATTCTTGGGTTGCTGTTTGTAGCGCCTATTTTGGCTTTCTTCGGGTTTCGTTGGTGGTTGCAACGTAATCTGATTACCGATAACTGTCCGGTTTGCTCTGCACAGATTACGGGTTTAAACAATACTCAGCTACAATGTCCTAGCTGTGGCGAAAAATTGCTCGTACAAAATAGGACTCTGCAACGCTTCACTCCAGAAGGAACTATTGACGTGAGTGCAGTAGAAGTACCAGCAAAATCAATTGAAGAGTAAAATCTCCGTTAATGATTGGCAAATTCAAATTAGATGTATAACACCCATTACTTTGTCAAACAAGGAATTAAAACCTTTATGTCTTGACATTTCATTATTTTTGTGGCATCTTCTGTTGGGATATTAAGAGGGTGTAGGAATGCTGCTGTTTAGACAAATCGCCTATATACAACGAGTACTTTCCTGCTTGCCAATATCCAGAAATTTCTGGCTTATCTTGAGAATAACTATCTCCTAATACGCAAAAACGACCTTCTGGACCGTCAATTAATAATGTTGGCTTTCCTTTGCTTTCTACACTCAAGCGTAAGTAAGGTAGTGATTCTGCAACTTCTATAACCTGGCTGGGAGTCGCACCAATGTTGCCACAATTACTTTTTTCAAATCCTCCAGATGTACCGCTAAGAGTTAGGGGATCTGGTTGAAAATCGCGTTCAAGTTGTATAACATCAGCTTTGGCCAGTTGAATGCTAGTAAAAATTAGGCTTAAGGCCAAAACTATCGGGGCAAATTTAATTAAGGTGGAAGTTTTCATTTTTACAATAATGCTTTTGTAATTCTATGCAAGCGTATTTAAATAATTAATATTTAATCGGCACAAGTTTATCTTCAGTTGCAAAATCCTTAATCCGCATGTTTTCGATTTATCTGGTAACAATCTATTTATTTGTATATATTTAATCTTGAATTATTTTCTGTATCTCCGACTGTATCAAAGGACTATACCAAGTAACCTTTAGTTGTCTTATACACAGTTATTTTAGATAAAATTACATATATAACCGCCTATTACAGTATATATATATTTATTTGTTGTCATATAAATTTCCCTTTCGGAGAGATAGAAAACATTCATGAATCCTCAAAAACAAGAAAATTTGAACGAATATCGCCTCCAGAAGCTAGTTACTCAAATTAATTCGCAATCAACAGAACTTGCTCCTTTGCCAATTTTGACAACTTATAAATTACACCCAAGAAGTATTATTTTTTACGCAATCGAAGCAATCAACTGGTTTTATTGCTTGCGTGCGATCGCCAAAGTAATAGTTGTAATAGTCGGATTGTTGCTCGGTTTTGCTATCTTACAGGCAGCGCTAAAACTGATTGCTTCTGTTATAAGTATGGCATTGCTAGCAGGATTAGTGTACCTTGGATACAATTTTTTCGTGGCTGGTAACAGTTCTCAAATAAAAGAATAATTTATTTCTACCCTACGCTACATTTTTTGCGTAAAAATTACAATTATAGGAACGGTGTTAAATGGCAACTCCAACGGTGAGGAGAAGTAGCAATCAATTGGCACACCCAAAACAGACTCGAAAAACTAATCCGCTCTCGCTTTCTTCACGGCGAGTTGCGGCATGGGTCGCAGAAATAACGCTTTGTGCCGTCAGCGGGTTAGTACCTTTTGGCATTGGCGCATATGCAAATACTAGAACTAATATGGAGCGCGTACCGCTTAACCCGGTACTAGTAGCAGCGGAAAGAACAATTGCTTATCCGTTGGCTTTGCCGATAAGTTATGGTACCCGCAATGTCGCATGGTCTACTAATTTTTTATGGACGGTCGCAATATTAGCTCCTCTCTCACTCAGCAGCTGGCAATGGTATTTATTGGCTAAAACTGGCAGTACTACTCCTAAGCGTTTGTTTGGAGTTAAAGTAGTTACCCAGAAAAATCAACCACCCGGTTTTAGGGCTGTTGTACTACGAGAAGGAAGTCGCCTGGCTCTACCGATTTCCGCAGCTTATATGTTGTGGCGCTACACTTTATTATTCCCAAATCTTGGTATTTTCGCAGTATTGGCATTGTTAATGTCGCTTGCTGAAGCAATGGGTTTCCCGATGTTGCGTCAAGGTCGCTCGATTCACGATCGAGTTGCAGGAACTTACACGGTTGATGCCACTATTCCTTTCGACCCCTCACTTTTACGCAGCAAGAATAAGTCTGGGTGGGCGCAAGGAGACGAAGAAGCAGCGATAGAATCAATTGTTGTCACACCTCAAAATCAAAACCAAAACCAAAACCAGAAAAAGGATAATTTATTGGTTTGGATGCGGCAAAACCCCAGCTTAACGTTGCTTGGAGTGGCACTATTAAGCATGGCTGGAGTATTAATCACTTTAGTTGGCACTCAAATTTATATTCAAAATCAAGAAAATCAAAAAGCCAGACAGCAAAGTAATAGCAGGCAGTTCTTGGCACTAGAACAACAGTATTATGGTAATTCTGGAGCCAATAAACAAAATACAGTTGTAGCTTTAGGAACCTTAAAAGATTCGCAAGCTACCAAATTTCTCGTTGGTTTATTAGTCAAAGAAAACGACCCAAATTTAGTACAAAGTATCCAGCAGGCTTTGGTCACTGTTGGTCCTCAAGCTATTGGGGAGCTTAAAAGAATGAATCTTTTATTGGAACGGGAGTTGGATTCTCTACCTAGTAATAGAACCAGAGAACGAGAATTACGAGAAAAAAGTTTGTATGCAAATCAACAGGCAATTAATAAAATTCTATTTGTTTATAACGGTCAAACAAATGGTATTAATTTAAGCCGCATTCAACTATCTCAAAACGGGGAAGGGAAAAATTCTGGTTTCAACCTGGCATTAGACAAAGTTGATTTATGGGGAATTGATTTCAAGTATGCAAATTTGGATAAAGCCAGTTTTAGCGGTAGTCGTTTCCGCGGACCGGGTGAAGATGGTCGTTGGGATACCTATGATGATTGGATTAGCGATTTAAGCCAAGCCCAGCTAAAACAAGCGAATTTAAGCGGTGCCAATCTTAGTCGCGTTTTAATGGTTCGGACAAATTTTAGCCGTTCAAACTTGAATAAAGCTAACTTATCGGCTGCGCGTTTGGTTGGCGCAAACCTTAGTAGCGCCTTACTAGCAAAAGCGGATTTACGCAATGCTGTTTTAGAGAATGCAAGTTTAACAGGAGCAGATTTGGGTGAAGCCAGATTAAACGATGCCGATTTATACGGCGCTCGTTTAGGTCGTGTTGTTGCCATCGGAACGCAGCTATCTAACGCTAATTTAATCAAAACTGAGTGGCAAGGAGCCGATTTGTCTTCAGCTTATCTTGACCGCGCTAATCTAAGTAATGCTAATTTAAGTGCTGCAAGACTTACTGGTGCTATTTTACGCTCTACTAATTTACAAAACGCTAACTTACGAAATGCAGACCTTAGTCTTGCCGATTTGCGGGGTGCGAATTTAGCAGGAGCAGATTTTCAGGGAACAATACTCTCTGCAAGGCAGCAAAATCCAGCAGACAAGTTTGTAGATACTCCTACAACTGGAATTCAGTCTGCTGTTGTTAGAGGAGTTGATTTTAGTCAAGTTAAAAATTTAGATGATAATCAAAAAGCTTATATTTGTACTCAAGGAGGTTTTCATAATAAGTATTGTCCGTAGGAAGATTATTAGATTGGGAGCATAGGGGAAAAGGAGATAGGGAAATAATTTTTAATTACTAACCTCTTATTCTTAACTCCTAACTCTTAAATGTTTTGGCATAAATTTAAAATCTTTCTAAGAAAAGTTTGGGAGAAGAACATCTTCCCTGTAACTTTACGCAAACCTAAAATCCAAAATTGTTTGGGGGTTGTAAAATGAAATTTCTGAAGTATTTAGCGTCCGCAGCCGTAATTAGTTCGAGTTTTAGTCTGGCTTTATTGACTAAACCCGTACAAGCTCAAGTTGCATACGGTAGTTATATTGGTGTAGGTCCTACTGTCGGTATTTCCGATGGCGCTCAAGTTGGTGGAGTTCTTGGAGTCCGCTACAAGCTATTAGAAACACCCATATCTTTCCGTACCCAAGCATTAATTGGTGAAAATACTGCGGTTGTGCCTATGGTGTCTTACGATGTTCCTCTTAACTGGCAGACTGATGCTTATCTAGGAGCGGGATTAGTTTTGGCTGGTGGAGATACGCCTTCTCCCGTAGGTAATAAAGTCAGTTTTGCTTTGCAACCGGGTGTTGATTATATGGTACCCAATAGCAATACTGTAATTTTCGGTAATGCTATTATTGCTTTCGACGCTTATCGCGACCAGAGTAATACCGCTGTTTCCATACAAGGTGGTGTGGGTTTAAGGTTTTAAAGGCAATGGGAAATAAGCTTAGAAACCTGGTTGAAAACACTAGGTTTCTAAATTTATTTGAGTATATATTTTATAATAATTAATTCGATAGACACATTTTCAAGTTAAAATTCTATGGTTGAAGTTGCTTAATTCTTGCATATAAGCACTTGGATGAGTGTTTGAGATTCACGTAGACTTTGAAACATATTTTTTTCAAAATAATTAATCAGAAGTAAGATAGAAAAATCAACAAACTATACTTGGAATTACAAAAATAATTAGGTATATAGGAATCCGGTTTGAATATTGAAAAAAATTAGGTATTTGTAGGGTGCGTTATGACTTTAGTCTAACGCACCGAAATCCTTACATATTGGTGCGTTGCGCTATGTCCTATCGGACACGCTGAGCCGCACGCTCCGCGTGAACGCTAACGCGACAACACACCCTAAGTGTTTTTCAGAAATCAAATAGTAATCCTATATTTTGTAGTAATTTAGAATACTATTAATTTCAATTATTCAATAAAATTATTTCAAAAAAATTATATTTTAAGGGAACTTAAACAGTAATTTATGCTTCTTATATTGCATAGTTATGTTTATGGTGTTAGGAAAACAAAGCATAATTACTCACAACTATATAGAGTAGATAATCGTAAAATAAATATGAATTTTGCATTTAGTAGAGAGACAACTGAAGTTACATCTCAACAAATTAAGCAAGTTAAGCAGTGGATTTATCAATGCTTAGAAATTGACAAAGATATTTCTATTTGCTTGAGTCAATTACAGTGCAAAGAAGCTGACTGTCCGCCAATTGAAACGGTTATATCAATCATGGATAATCCCGTGCAGCAGTATAAAATTCACAAAAAAATTGCGGACATTGAACTTGCAGATATTTCTCTTCTTGCAGACAAAAATTAATTTTCTTAATTCAGCAAATATCTCAGTACCATAATTTTTTTATACTGATTGCCAAAATAATTCTTATTTTGGTTGTATTTCTGAAATATTTGTTGAATCTATTGCTATCAATTTTCATAGTTTACTTAAAAATCATTTATATTCGTATTTCTGCATGTCAAACATGTAAACCATATGATGTATTAAATACAAAAAACTTTCTTTATTTTAAAAAACATCGTTATATCTTACACATTAATCATTCAAAAATACTAAATATTACTGTTGAAAAATATGTCATTATCGACTAAATCTAAATATTTCAAAAAATATTTATTTTTTTAGTGAAAAATAATTTGTTATGATTAAAAAGTATTAAGAAAAAATTAGTAATTAGTAGTTGGGATGAAGGTGATGCTAGCAGTAACTAACAACCAATAACTAAATACTAACTATTGACAAGTAATGGAACTCAGATAATGACTCTATCTATTCGTCCTGAACTACCTTCTTCTAATCGGACGTTATCGTCTTTATCCAAACAGGAAGCTCATCCTCCAAATGTAACCGAAGCAGAAATGATGGAGGCTGTACGTACTTTGCTGATTGGATTGGGAGAAGATCCAGAACGTGAAGGACTAAAAGATACACCAAAAAGAGTTGTCAAAGCTTTACAGTTTCTCACAAAAGGATATCATCAGTCTCTCGATGAACTGTTAAATGGTGCTGTATTTACAGAAGATGCCAACGAAATGGTATTAGTGAGAGATATCGATATTTTTAGTTCTTGCGAACACCATATTTTACCAGTTATTGGTCGCGCCCATGTAGCCTATATTCCAAATGGAAAGGTAATCGGATTATCTAAAGTTGCTCGAATTTGCGAAATGTATGCAAGACGCTTACAGGTGCAGGAACGTCTTACCGTACAAATTGCTGATGCACTACAAGGTTTATTAAAACCACAAGGGGTGGCTGTGGTTTTAGAAGCTAGTCACATGTGTATGGTAATGCGTGGAGTACAAAAACCAGGTTCTTGGACTGTAACTAGCGCAATGCGCGGAGTATTTGCTGAAGATGCAAGAACTCGCGAGGAATTTATGAATTTGATACGACACAAGCCCAGTTTTGGGTAAAAATAGTGAGACGTAGCAGCGCTACGTCTCTACTAAATAATGTTAGTGACTGCCAGCCCAACTTACCCATCTATGAGGTATACCTGTAGGATGTTGTGTTTGGTTAATGTCTTGATTTGTAATGTTTGATTTAGTTAAATCCACATTACAAATATCTGCTTCATTAATGTTGCTATTAGATAAATTAGCGTAGTTTAGATTCGCTTTAGTTAAGTCAGCACCGCTAAGTTCGGCTTCTGTAAGATTAGCTTCATGCATATTCGCATTTACTAAGTTAGCGCTTCTTAAATCTGCTTTTTGCAAATTAGCTCTTTCTAACTTTGCATTAATTAGCTCGGCACCAATTAGATTTATCTCGCTGAGATTCGCACCACTTAAATCTGCCCCGCTTAAATCTGCATCAGTTAAATTTGCTCGACTTAAGTTGCATCCTCTTAGTTTAGCTCCACTTAAATCTGCTCCACTTAAATCGGCAGCACATAAATTTATACCACTTAAATCGGTATTTTTTAGATTTGCTTGATGGAGAATAGCTCCACTAAAATCTTTTTCTCCTGCCCCATGTCGGCTTAAAAGCTTGTTAGCGTCCATATTTTTCACCTTTTTGTTTAACTAATAAGTAAAATAAGTAAGTTCGTAAATCGAGATACATTTATGAACGGTAAATTACAAATCTTACCTATTTACCTATTTACTTTCTCAAACTTGAAGTTAAACTCAATAAACTTATTCTGCTAAATTTTTTTTAAGATGAAGCGTTTACTTAAACTAATGATGCAAAAATTCTAAAAAGTTTTCCGTTATTATTAAATAATTTGAATGTTCATACTTTATCCTTTGAGACGCGATATAATGCCCTAATATGTTAACGAACCCCTTAAGTATTAATAAAAGTGAAGGCTAACGGGCAAACAAGGAGAATCGCGTCTTTAATCTTTATTTAAATAATCCTACTTTAGAATAATTTTGTCTATCTTGCTGTAGCAATTCCAATAATTTTTGTTCAATTACCTGACTAATTAACTGATTTCCTTGCAAATTAAAATGAATGTGGTCGTGATACAAAGCTTTTGGATTTTGGGAAGCATTAAATATAGGCAAAAAATCTATATATATTATACCTCTGGCTTTAGTAAATTCTTTTAAACGTTGACGTTCTTTTATCTCATAATCGCGGGGTCCTGGTTGCCCTATTTCTCGCAATAACGGAGTCATAGCTAATAGAAACTCCGCCTTGTTTTGCCGAGTTAATTCTTGAATTTTAGCAATAGCTTCTAGGTTTCGAGCCACGCGATCGCCACTTTCGTTTTGTATTTCTTTCAGTCCGGGTATCGGTTTCTGCTTTAGAATATAGCGGTTGAATATTTCCACTAATGCTAAAGCTGGTTTTTGCGAGGGGTAATTGCGATCGCGTCCAACTTGTAGTGAAGTCGGTGTGGTTGAAAATAAATCATCGGTATTAATTAGCAACACAATAGCTTTTGAACCAAAGCTGCCAAACCTTTGTAAATAAGCTAATTCGTTTCTCGGTCCCCATGAATTAGCTGAAGCATTTAATACTTCTATTTGTGTAATATCCTGAGATAGTTCGGATAAATTGGATTTCAAGGAACCGATGATTAAATTAGAAATTGTATTCTTTTGATCTGTCCACCAACCACCATTAGCTATAGAGTCTCCTAAAAGCATTATTCGCATCGTTGAAGATAAAGGTGTTTGTTGAATATCGACACCTCGCATTGAATACTGATTAATCTCGATACGATTGCCAAAGCGACGGGTACGCTGGGAAGGAGTCAATAAATAACCGATTTTTTCGTCACCAATGTAAGTCAGAGGATTGCCGAAACCAAACAGCAAGCGCAATCCAATTTCTGTAGTTACAAGTATTCCGACAATTGACGTAACAATAATTAATAAAATAAATCTCACCGTTTAATACCTTTTTGGTGTAGTGGCACAAATTACACCAATATACACGACGGCCATAAGTAGTTTGGAGTTAGGAGTTAGGAGTTAAAAATTCCCAATTGTCTATCCCCAATTGCCAATTACCATTCTTTGTTTACTTTTCTTAAGAAAATTGTTATCAAAATGTTTTGCTTATATCTGCTTATATAGAAAGTAACGGACTAAAATCAAGGCGGATAATTCGTCAAAGTTGATAAGGGAGGATTATTTTTTATGTCCGATTTAAATCGTGGAATAATGAAGTTTAAGGGTGCGGATACTCCTAAAGCTGTAACTATTTCTACCGTTCTGCTTTTAGGTTCCATTGCATTACTTATATTTTGGGCACTACAGGTCGCTTACGCGGTAAACTAGAAAACTAGCTACTCCAGAAATTAGGGCGCGAAATGTATTACGAATGTGTTAAGCCTGTAGACTCTTCTTTATGTTTCTATTTGTAAAGAAATGTTGAGCGGGACACCATCATAATTATGAATTCTTGTTTATTGCTGAGCGTTCATTAGACGAGTTACGTTGGATTCTAAGGGGCGATGATTAAATTATTTTCACCCCTTAGACCGTTATTATTTTCTGTTATTAGCCTCATTAAAGTCTTTATTTTGGATTTTAGATTAAAGATAAATCAAAAATCATTCATATGCTTGAACTCTGGGGTGCAATATTAATTTTTATTTTCTGTCCCCTTTTAGGTGGATTACCAGTAATTTCCTGGATTACCAATGCTTTAGCTAAGCGAAGAT
Source organism: Rivularia sp. MS3 (assembly GCA_019192545.1). GTDB lineage: Bacteria > Cyanobacteriota > Cyanobacteriia > Cyanobacteriales > Nostocaceae > Rivularia. Next base: position 19,309 of record JAHCMI010000004.1, read on the forward strand.
TGGCTCAAATCGGAACTGGTAATATTGGAGTCAGTGCTGCTTTCTACCACGGTGGAACTTTGGTGGGTGTTCTGGCTGTTTTATCGGAAGCTCTTAAGGGAGTAATTGCAGTTTTAATCGCACGTGCTTTTTTTGAAAGTGGTTCCTACTGGGAATTGATTGCCTTAATTGCCTTGGTAATAGGTCGATTTTGGATGGGGAAGGGCGCAGGTACTACAAATGTTGTCTGGGGATTCGCGGTACACGATCCATTAGCAGCTTTGTTTGTATTTTTAGTCGGTAGTATTAGCTTTTTACTATTGCGTTCTAAGGAGTTAGCAAAATATGGGGTATTAATTTTATTTCCCTTGATTGTGGCGGTACTGCATTTCGATAATATACCCCACATTTTGGCAGCTGTTGTTTTGGCTGGTTTATTAGCCTGGATTTATCAACAAATACCCGATGACTTAAATTTAGCAGCATCTGAAGCAAAGCCAGAGTCCCAAGCGATGTTTCAGTTGTTACGCGGCGACCAAAAAATACTTTCCTTAGATAATGAATTAGATGCTACAATCGTAGGCAATAAAGCAGCTAGATCCTCAGAAATGAAGCGTGCTGGTTATCCGGTTCCCAAAGGTTGGGTATTAACTCCGATGGACGAACCACAAGCGCTGATAGATTTTTTACAGCCCTCAGATTTATCTCCTTTGGCAGTTCGCTCTTCAGCTTTGGGAGAAGATACAGAAGAAGCTTCCGCAGCTGGACAGTACGAAACTGTTTTGAACGTGACGACGAAAGAAGGTTTACAGCAAGCTATTAGTACGGTACGTGCTTCTTACGAGCATCCAGCCGCAGTTCAATATCGTCGCGATCGCAATTTAAAAGAAACTGCAATGGCGGTATTGATTCAACAACAAGTCCAAGGTGTATTTTCCGGAGTTGCTTTTAGTCGCGATCCAATTACTCAAGAAAACGATGCTGTAGTGATTGAGGCAACTGCTGGAAGTGCGGCTCAGGTAGTTTCCGGGAAATACACGCCGGAACAATATCGGGCTTTTGTAGTGAAAACAGAGAATTTATCTTCGGTACATCTCGAAGGTGAAGGGCAAATACCGGCTGTTTTAATCAAGCAGGTAGCTTATTTAGCTCGTCAAATTGAACAACATTATCACGGTATTCCCCAAGATATTGAATGGAGCTATGATGGTCAAACTTTGTGGATATTACAAGTTCGTCCCATCACTACTTTATTACCAATTTGGACGCGCAAAATTGCTGCTGAAGTAATTCCAGGCATTATTCATCCCTTAACTTGGTCAATTAATCGTCCCTTAACTTGCGGCGCTTGGGGAGGAATTTTTGCAGTAGTATTAGGCGAACGAGCTATAGGTTTAGATTTCAACGAAACCGCAACGCTTCATTTTTCTAGAGCTTATTTTAACGCCAGTCTTTTGGGAAAAATTTTCCTACGTATGGGTTTACCACCCGAAAGTTTGGAATTTTTGACTAGAGGTGCAAAAATGAGCAAACCGCCTCTGAATTCTACTTTGTCAAATTCTCCGGGGTTGCTGCGGTTACTTGCAAAAGAAATAAGTTTAGAAAGAGATTTTAAGCGAGATTTCCGCAAGCGGTTTCAACCGGGACTATCTGAATTATCGCAAAAATCATTACTAGAATTAAATCAAACTCAGCTATTAGAAAGAATTGAATTTATTTTAGAACTGCTTAGTAGCGCTACTTATTACAGTATTATGGCTCCTTTGAGTGCTGCCATTAGACAAGGAATTTTTAAACCGAAAGATAGCGATATTGATAATAGTGCAGCCCCCGAAGTTGCAGCTTTACGAGAACTTGGGGAATTAGCCGTAGCAGCGAAGTTAATATTACCCGAGTTCGATCCAGAAACGCTGTTTGAGGATTTAGCAGTTTCGACACCAGGACAAAAAATTCTGGAAAATTTTGAAACCTTGCTTAACCGTTACGGTTATTTGAGTGATGTCGGAACAGATATTGCTGTTCCTACCTGGAGAGAAGAACCCGAAGCCGTAAAACTGTTGTTTGTCCAGTTGATGCAGGGAAATCAACCCCCACAGAACAAACGCAAGCGGGGAGGAGTTGTACAAAGTCGCGTAGATTTGAAAGGACGAGTTACAGAAGTTTACTCTCGATTGTTAGCGCAGTTAAGATGGAGTTTTATAGCTCTAGAACGAGACTGGCTGAAAAATAACTTGCTTAGAACACCAGGAAATATATTTTTCTTAGAAATTGATGAAATACGGCGAGTAATTGTGGATTCCGATTATCAATTGTTAAGTCGTATAAGAGAATTAGTAAACATTCGCAGAAACCAACTTGCAGAAGACAGTCAACTCAATCCCGTACCGTTGTTGGTTTACGGTAATGCACCTCCTGTATCTGTCTTCTTTTCTCGTCCTTCTCTGGTTCCCGATGGAATGTTAACTGGTATTCCTGCCAGTCACGGGCAAGTTGAAGGCAAAATTAAGGTGTTACGTAATTTACAGGCTGTTCCAGATATCGACAAGCAGACAATACTAGTAGTTCCTTATACAGATTCTGGCTGGGTAGCTTTGTTAGCAAGGGCTGGCGGACTGATAGCCGAAGCTGGTGGAAAACTTTCTCATGGGGCAATTATTGCGCGAGAATACGGAATACCCGCAGTCATGGACGTACATAATGCAACTTGGTTGTTGCAAGATGGGCAGCGAGTACGGATTGACGGTTCAAAGGGAATTATTGAAATTTCTAACGATTTAAGACCAGATTAAGGAGTTAGGAGTTATGAGTTATGAGTTATGAGTTAAAAATTATTTATTTCACTTTTAACCTTTGACCTTTAACCTTTAACCTTGAACCTATTTCTATGAAATTTACTTCGTTAAACGATTTACCGCAAGAAGCTGTTTCTCATAATCCGGAAATTAAGAAAAAGGTGATGTTGCGATTTGGGGATTTACCTCACCTGACTAATTTTTCTCAAGCACGTTTTGCTCCAGGGCAATCGGCAGCAGCCCACGCGCATCAAGATATGTGTGAAGTATTTTTTGTGGAATCGGGTTCGGGTTTAATTATTGTTGATGATGATGAATATGCTTTGCTTCCCGGCAACTGTGTAGCGGTGGAAGCAGGAGAAGTTCATGAGGTTGTGAATAATGGTACTGATGAATTAGTTTTGACTTATTTTGGGTTGCGCGTAGAAAAAGAACGCGGATTATAGGATGGCACGGATTAGAATGCGGATTAGATATTGGATATTTTATGGGATGACAAATGGGATAAAGATTTTATCGGTAAAGGTAATTTGTTAGGAGGAACAATTTTCGAGTTGTGGTATCATCCAGAAATCTTAAATTAACCCTACTTCAAAACCTTGGCAATACTCTACAAAGAATAATTCAACTAGAACAAACTAAGAGCGATGTCCGCAGCCGTAAGGCTGAACGCAAATTAGACAATACCATCGGTTTAGTTGGTGTAGGATTAGCAATTAGCGGTTTCACAGCCAGCGTTGCTACACAATATTTACCAAAACCACAGCAAACGTATCCACAGGGTTACGATATTTCTATCGCTTCTGTAATGCTATCACCTGCATTCATCTTAAGCTTTATCGTCAGCGCACTGTTTTTACTGGCTTTAATTTATCGCTTTCTACGCCGATAATAAGACAATTAAGATTAGTAAAACTTTACATTGCCGTACATTCTTAAATTAGATGTTGTTATTTCACACCTATCACGATATATGAAAGCAATCGAAACCACAGCCACAATTAATGAAAACGGGGAACTTACATTAGATAAATCGCGCTTAAGTTAGCAAACCACAGCGCGTTCGTATTATTGTTCTACTTTCCGAAGATGATGAAGCTGAGGATGCAGATGAAACACCAACAGAAATAGCTATAGAAGGTATTCATCAGGGCATACGAGAGGCATTAAGCGGACAAACTATTCCCCTTTCACAAATGTGCTATGGAATTGATGCAGAATGAATCATCACCAATCCAGATCGCTCTTACACCTCGTTTTAAAAAGGATTTACAGAAACTCGCTAAACGCTATCGTTCAATTCGTAGCGATATTCAACCCTTAATTGAGCAACTTCTAGCAGGTGAAATTCGGGGGAGATGCAATTACTGGAGTTAAATATCAGGAATTCAGGCGTTCGTCTCAAAAATAGCAATATTCAAAAAGGAAAAAGTGGAGGCTATAGAGTAATTTACTATTTGAAAACCGATTGGGGAATAATTCTTGCTACAATTTACTCTAAATCAGATATTTCTGATATTAGTAGCGAGACAATCGAAGAAGTGATTGCAGAGTACGAACAAGAAATTCAAATAGAAGATAACCCAAACTAACACTGTAAAGTAAAGTAAAAATAGAGTCGCAATATCAATTTAAGATGTAACGACATCCAATTTGTGAATTTACAAATTTACACAACTTTATAAAATTTTAATTCAAAACAACCAAAAAGCCAGCAGTCGGATTTGAACCGACGACCTACGCATTACAAGTGCGTTGCTCTACCACTGAGCCATGCTGGCAAAAGTCATACTAAGTTGTTATTGTACCAGATTAAAAAAAATTGTAAAGACCCAATCTAAATTTTGATTAACAACTAGTTTCTGATTGATTCAAAACGTTTACTCAAAATACATATATTAATAAACGAATATTTTTATCTGCCTAGAGAATGATTTACCCATGCCCAAAAGCAAGGTTATTGTAATAAAAAAATAGAATCCTAAATCTAAAAAAATTTAAATTTTACTGCTACCTTTAGAAGTTATCTTAAATTTCGGGCATTTTGAACAAGAAACTGAAAGCTTTTAGCTTATGTTTTGATGTATCTCTAAATAGACCCGGAAAAGTAACTGATTGTCCTTGAAAATAATTAAAGCAATATGACAGCGTTAAGCCAACGAGATTTATTGAGCATAGCAGATTTGAGTCAAGTAGAAGTTGAAGAACTTTTGCAAATGGCAACTCAGTTGAAAACGAAGCAATTGAAACTAAGATGCAATCAAGTATTAGGACTTTTATTCTCTAAAGCTTCTACAAGAACGCGAGTCAGTTTTACGGTTGCAATGTATCAACTAGGAGGACAGGTTATTGACCTTAATCCTAACGTAACTCAAGTTAGTCGTGGCGAACCAATTCAAGATACAGCCAGAGTTTTAGATAGATATTTGGATATTTTGGCAATTCGTACCTTTGAACAGCAAGAATTAGAAACCTTTGCAAATTATGCCCAAATACCGGTAATTAATGCACTGACAGATTTAGAGCATCCCTGTCAGATTTTAGCGGATTTGATGACTATTCAAGAAGAATTTCAAACTTTGAAGGGTTTAACTTTGACTTATGTCGGCGACGGTAATAATGTTGCAAATTCCTTGATGTTAGGGTGTGCTTTAGTGGGAATAAACGTGAGAATTGCAACTCCTAACGGATACGAACCTTCTTCAGATGTCGTAGAACAAGCACGAGCAATTTCAAATGGAAAAACTGAAGTTGTTATTACTAAAGACCCCAAAATAGCTGCAAAGAATGCTAATATACTTTATACTGATGTATGGGCAAGTATGGGGCAAGAAGAAGAAGCAGACGACAGAATGCCAATCTTCAAACCTTACCAAATTAATCAGGAATTGTTGAGTTTTGCTCAACGAAATGCGATTGTTCTGCACTGTTTACCAGCACATCGCGACGAAGAAATAACAAATGATGTTATTGAAGGCGAAAATTCGCGAGTTTGGAATCAAGCAGAAAATCGACTCCACGCGCAAAAGGCTTTACTTGCCAGTATTTTAGAAGCCGAACAACTGTAAAGAAAAACTCAACGCCGATTTTGGATTTTCCCTTAGTTACAATCCAAAATCTCACCGGTTTTAACCTCCGTTTCAAAATTAATTTTAAAAATTGCAATATAAAAGCCAAAAAACTTTGCAGTTATGAGGTTTTTTGTAGTACTAATGTTCTAGGGACATTTGTATTTTACTTCCCTATAAATTTATGGAAAAACTGACAGAAGCACAAAGAGAACTTTACGAATGGCTGACGGAATATATCCGAATGCGTCAGCATTCGCCTTCAATTCGTCAGATGATGCAAGCGATGAATTTGAAGTCACCAGCGCCTATTCAAAGTCGTTTGGAGCATTTACGCAACAAGGGATATATTGAATGGAGCGAAGGTAAAGCAAGGACTATTAGAGTTTTGCATCCGGAAGATCCCGGAGTGCCTATTTTGGGAACCATAGCTGCTGGTGGTTTAATTGAACCGTTTACCGATGCTGTGGAGCATTTAGATTTTAAAGAGATTAAGTTACCATTCCAAACTTATGCTTTGCGGGTAACTGGTGACAGCATGATTGAGGATTCCATAGTCGATGGAGACATGGTATTTCTGCGCCCGGTACAGGAACCAGATATGCTTAAAGACGGTACTATTGTTGCTGCAATGGTTGACGGACATGGTACGACATTAAAGCGTTTTTATCGTACAAGCTCTGAAAGAATTACCCTCGAACCTGCAAACCCTAAATATCAGCCAATTGAGGTTGATGCAGGGCAAGTACAGGTACAGGGTTCGTTGGTTGCTGTTTGGCGTAATTACAACTGAGAAAGGGAATGGGGAATGGGGAATAGTGAGGAGTTAGGAGTTAGGAGTTGAAAGTAGGAAGTATCGAGTAGCGAGTAGTAAGTTATTAGTTTATTTTCTACCCCCCTCTACCCCCTCTTCCCGCTCTTCCCAATCTCTGTAAATTACGAATTAAGAATTACGAATCATCGCCGGGGTTGCTGCCATTTTATGTATCTCACACAAAAGAAATCTCAGTTAAAAGTACCAAATGGTTTCACTAATTTTCGTTTAAAAATTCCTTATCGGGCAGGGGAAAAGAAGGGTACCTATCAAGCCAAACAGCTATTACCGGGATGTCCGAAAATCCCGCCATCTCTGCAATTGCGAAGCTACCAAAAGCAAGCTGTAAATAATTGGTTTGCGAATAATGGTAGGGGTACTTTAAAAATGGCGACTGGGAGCGGTAAGACTATTACGGCACTGGCAATTACTTGGGAATTATACAGTCAAATTAATTTGCAAGTATTGCTGGTGGTGTGTCCTTACCGTCATCTTGTGACGCAGTGGGCGCGGGAATCTGAAAAGTTTGGCTTGGAGCCGATTTTAGCTTTTGAAAATGTCCGTAATTGGCAAACACAACTTTCTACACAGCTTTATAATATACGTTCTGGTTTTCAATCGTTTATCACGGTTATTACTACTAATTCAACTTTGATAAGCGATGGTTTTCAATCTCAATTAAAATATTTTCCGCAGAAGACTTTGATTATTGGCGATGAAGCTCATAATTTAGGCTCGCCAAAGTTGGAGGAAAGTTTGCCGCATAATGTTGGCTTAAGATTAGGATTGTCTGCAACACCAGAAAGATATTTTGATGAAGTAGGAACTCAATCTGTATTTAATTATTTTGGTGCAGTTTTGCAGCCGGAATTCACTTTGAGAGACGCGATTAGCCAAGGTGCTTTGGTACGCTATCTTTATTATCCGGTGCTGATAGAATTAACGGAAGCCGAAAGTCTTGCTTATTCAAGATTGACGCATAAAATTGGACGGGTTTTACAGTATAAGCAGCGAGAAAGTGGCGATTTAATTAATATTGAAGACAATGAAGATATAAAGTCTTTATTAATTCAGCGTGCGAGGTTAGTAAGTGCGGCGGAAAATAAATTAAATGCTTTGCGGGAATTAATGTTAAGTCGTCGCGAAACTACTCACACTTTATTTTATTGCAGCGATGGTTCCCAAGAAACCCACGGACGTGCTAATTTACGTCAATTAAAGGAAGTAACTCGTATTTTAGGAGTTGATTTAGGTTATAGAGTTAGTACCTATACCGCAGAAACTTCTTTAACAGAAAGAGAAGATTTAAGAAATCAATTTGAAAGTGGAGAATTGCAGGGTTTAGTGGCAATTCGCTGTTTGGATGAAGGTGTTGATATTCCTGCTATTAAAACAGCCGTGATTTTAGCAAGTTCGAGCAATCCCCGTCAATTTATCCAGCGCCGGGGAAGGGTTTTACGTCCTCATCCCGGTAAGGAACGCGCTACAATTTTTGACATGATTGTATTACCTCCGAATTTAGATAGGAAGACTTTAGAAGTTGAGCGTAATTTATTGAGAAAAGAATTGCGTCGGTTTGTTGAATTTGCCGATTTAGCTGATAATGCCGGTGAAGCAAGAATGAAATTACTCGATTTGCAAAAGCGCTATGGATTGATGGATGTTTGATTTTTCTCAACAAAACTTTGCAAGCCTCCGCGTTTACCTTTGCGCTCCTTTGCGTTGAAAAATTAAATTCAAAAAAAATTAAATAAAAATGACCGTGATGTGAGAAAATAAATTATGTAGAGAGATATTTTTATAATGGAAATATTATCCAAATTTTTATTGCAACTAATATTTCCATTGTTAAAATAACGCTTTATATAAAAATCATATCAGAAAAATGCTTCTTAAATAAAATTTTTTTCCGATAAATAATAAAAAATAATTAAAATTAATTTACATTTTTATTATACATGAAAATTGTTTATTAAAGGCGATTTGCAGTTTAAAATAATACATTTGTAAAAGACTTAGCTATTAATAATCAGCCTTAAAACGATAATGAAAGCAAATATGGTTACAGTGAGTTTACGGATAACAGATAATAGGGTAGACGGGTAAAATATAGCTTAAATTGCTATAGAAAAACCCTATGAAAAAACAACATAATATAGATGAAGTACAAGAACCAATAACGAATGCTTCTCCAGAAGTAAGACAAATTATCGAAAGAGTGTGGCATTTAGAAAAAAGCAGGCTTGATAAAAAAAGTTTTGGTCATATTAACGAAGATATTTTAGCAATCGTTAAGGAAGCAGTAAAATGAAGCTGACTTCTATCAAGCTTTGTAATTTTCGCTCTTTCTACGGTAAAACTTGCGAAATTCAGATTGCAGGTTCGCACTCAAACAATACTACTATTATTTACGGTAATAATGGTGCCGGTAAAACTAGTTTGTTGAATGCATTTACCTGGCTGCTGTATGAAAAATTTAGTGCTGCCTTTGCCTCAATCGATCAACTTGTAAATAAACGAGCGATCGCCGAAGCAAAAATTGGTCAGAGTATAGAATGTTGGGTTGAGTTAGCATGGGAACACGACGCAAAACGTTACCGTGTAAAACGCCAATGTCGAGTTTATAAACATGAAAGTGGAATTGATGTTGGTAAAACAGAATTGTATATGCAGGTAGCGGGAGATGATGGCAGATGGTACCTGCCGCCGCAGATGCCAGAAGAAATTATCGGTCAAATTTTACCTGCTAGCTTACATCAATATTTCTTTTTTGATGGTGAAAGAATTGAAGAAATAGTTCGTTCCGATAAAAAAGCGGAAATCGCGGAAGCTACTAAAATATTTTTAGGTGTAGAGGTAATCAATCGTTCGATTCGACATTTACAAGAAGCTAAGAAGAGTTTAGAAAATGAGTTAAGAATCATCGGCGATTCTGAAATTAAAAAATTATTGAAGCAGCAGGGTAAAATTGAGCTTGAAATTGAATCAATTAACAAGCGGCAGCGAGAAATTATTAAAGAGTTAGAATATCAAAATACTTTTAAAAAAGAGACGAGCAAGCGTCTGCGGGAACTGAATGCAGCCAAAGAATTGCAGGAAAGAAGGCAGGAGTTAGAAAAACAGAAGGCTTCCCATCAAGATAATTTACGACATACTAGAGAAACTGTAAAAAAAGCCATCTCTACTGGCGGTTATACTGTATTACTGTCAGAGACAGCAATAGAATTTCGAGAATTAGTTGATAATTTGAAACAAAAAGGCAAGTTAACTGCCGGAATTTCACGAGAATTTATTCAAGGATTATTAGATTCGAGTAGCTGTATTTGCGGTACCAGTTTATTTGAGGAAAATCATGCTCGTGTAAATGTTGAAACATGGTTAGAGAAAGCTGGTTCCTCCGAAGTTGAAGAAACAGCAATTAGAATCAGCGCTCAAGTTGACGAAATGGACAAGCAAACAGGGTTATTTTGGGAAACAATTGATAAAGAACAAGCCAGAATCGCTCAATTAAGACAAGTTATAGCTGAAATCGAAGCAGAATTAGATAATATCGAAGAAAGATTAAGAAAAGATCCAAGTGAAGAAATTAGAAGTTTACAAAAGCGTTTAGATAAAATTGAAGAAAAAATTACCGAGTTAACTTTAGAACAAGGTGCAAATCAGCAAAAAATAGTTAATTTAAAGTCGGAATTGGAAAGTTTAAATAAACAAATATCCAGGCAAAAATTAAACGAAGAAAAACAAATATTAGCCCAGCGCCGCATCAGCGCTACACAAGACGCGATAGATAGATTAACCCAAGTCAAAGTATTGCAAGAAAAGCAATTCCGCTTGCAGTTAGAAAAAAGAGTTCAAGAAATATTTAGCGAAATATCCTTTACACCTTATATTCCCACAATCAGCGAAAAATACGAACTAACGCTGATAGAAAATACTTCTGGTTTAGCAATGCCAGTTGCAGCATCTACAGGAGAAAATCAAATTCTCAGCTTATCGTTTATCAGCAGCATTATTGATAGGGTTAGAGATTGGAGTCAGAAAAAAATGCTGATGGTAGCCGATAGCAGCACCTTTCCGATTGTTATGGATTCACCTTTTGGTAGTTTAGATGAAATTTACCGAAAGCATATAGCGAAAATTATTCCCGAATTAGCCAATCAATTAATTGTTTTGGTAACTAAAACTCAATGGAGGGGTGAAGTAGAAGACGAAATGTCACATAGAGTTGGTAGGGAATATGTATTGACTTATTATTCTTCTAAACCTGATTGCGAACAAGATTTTATTGAATTAAGTGGGGAAAGATATCCTTTAGTTAAGCAAAGCCCGAATGAGTTTGAATATAGTGAAATTGTTGAAGTAGAAAGAGAATGAGGAGAGAGGGGGAGAGGGGGAGACAAGGGGATGGGGAGAAATAATTTATAACTACTAATTACTCACTCTTAATTGTTTCGTTTTATATATTGTAGGGTGTGTTACGGCATGAAAAGATTTGATTTTAGTTATAAGTTATAAAATGCCGTAACGCACCATTCTTATTAAATAAATAGAATATAGTTGGGAAAAATATGAATTTAAATACTCTTATTAATTTTATAATTGCTTTATCTATACTATTTTTAATGATTGTAACAGGATTAGTTATGCAGTTTCTACTTGGAAATGAACTTGTCCCACACAAAATTCAATTGACTTTACAAATACTATTTATAGTTTCTCTTGTATTATTTTTCGTTTACAGAACTATATATTGCAAGTTTTTAACATATTGCGATGAAAACTGTATTAAATTTGACCGTTCATTTGACGTATATTACAAGTGCAAAAGGTAAATATAAAAACTAACAACTAACAACTAATAATAAAATGGCTGAAACTGGAAGAATTAGGGTTGCGAAAGATAAGGCGGAGTTAGTCCAAAGTTTAACATCTTGGAATGGTGCAACGGGACCTTTTCAAACTTTTGCTGATGTGGTAGTTTTTGCGGCTACTTTGGGTAAAAAGCACAATCGCCGGGTGCCTTTAGGAGAAATTTCTAAAAGGGAACCTTCACCGATAAAAGTAGAAACTTTTGCTTCAATGGGTTATGACTGGGTAATTAAATTAATCGGAATTACCGAAACGAAAGATATCAAAGTACTTTCGGTAACTCAGGAAGAATCTCAAACTCAACGCAATAATATTTTTGAAGAATATACAAATGGTGGTTTAGAAATATTGCAAGTTGAATTAAGAGGTGCGGTAGATTATTCGGAAAGACTTTTGTTGATGTTAAGTTCGGAAAGGTTTAAGGAAGAGAAGCAGGAAGAAGAATTTGATTTGAGTAAGTTTTTGTCTTGAGAATAGAATTATTAATACCAGATTTAATTAGCTTTCATACCCACCTTGGAATCAATTCCAAGGCTAATAGCCGAAGTCTACTGAAGTAGACTGGCAACATATTCCAATGTTTTCAAAACAAACAAATAATTCCTCTCCAACTCTTTCCTCTGTTAACTCCGCGTACTCTGCGGTTTTTTATCTAAATACCTTTCAACAGCAAACGAATAATTATCTATATGGGAACAAAACCTAACATTATTAACCGTCTGTTGGGTTTCACTATCTTTTTCGGAGGCGCTCCGCTAACGTTTAACCCAACCTACCATTTACATTATTACAATGAAATTAAACAATATAATTAAAATAATTTTTATATTTATCAGCGTTATATTCCTAAACATAACCGTTTTTGTTAGCGATGTTAATGCTCAAACAAAACCCTTTTACTGGGAATTTATTAATATTGATATCGCAGTGCAAAACAATGGTGACATGTTAGTCACCGAAACTCAAAAATATACATTTACCAGCAATCACACAAATCAACGTTATCGTTATATACCTCTTGATAAAGTTAAAGAAATTATAGATATCTCTATCTCAGAAAATAATAAAATTATTCCATCGAACACGGGAATCGAAAATAATCAATTATGGATAAGCTGGGAACATTCACTCAATCCACCTGAAAATCATACTTTTGTAATTAAATATCGTGTAGTTGGAGGATTGCACGAATCGGGAGATAATCTCCAAGTCTATTGGAAAGCAATTTTTCCAGAAAGAAATTCTATAATTCAGAAAAGTAGAGTTACTGTAATTTTCCCCTCAGAATTAGAAGGAAAAATATTAGAATACCAAAGTTTTGGCATACCTAGTGAAGCTAAAAAAATTAATAATAAAACCTTTGAATTTAAAGCACGAGAAGCATTACCACCGCAAACCGAATTAGAAGTTCAAATTACTTTCCCTAAAGGAATTCTGAATGTATCTGATGTTTATTTGAAAAGTTCAAAATCACCTAAGTTATTTGAGGATACTTTTGCTTATACCCTTCTTAACATTGCAGGTTGGGTACTATTTATCCTTAACTTGTTCTTCGGAAATACTATTGGAAGAGGTGGCGGAGGTGGCGGAGGTGGCGGAGGTGGAGGAGGTGGCGGAGGTGGCGGAGGTGGTGGTTAAAATCCCCCCTCACAAAACCCCCGGCAACCCCACCTTCTTCGGCTCTACAAATTTACCTTTAAAATCCACGGTATTATCTTCAAAAGTTCTTGCCTTGGCTAAATCTTTTCTCAATTCTGCTTTTTCCATTCTGTCTTTTGTTCCACCCAAAATATAAACAAGCAACCTAGTTGCTAATTCTTTCCCGGCAACTAATACCCGCTTGCGATTCGCATCATATAAAACTCCATACCAGAGAGATTTGGGAAATTCCATTCCACTAAATCCGCCTTTACTATCAAACTTTCGTAACTTTTCAAAAATATCTTCTATAGAAAAACCCTTCTCAAAGATTAAAATACCTAAAGCTTTTGCTAATGCCATTTGCCCAACTGGACGAAATAAAATATTGCCTTCTCCCCCATCTTTCTCAAAACTAAATCTTCTAAACATTGGGGTGTCTTCGTATTCCAATACTTTATAGCTTGGTAAAGTTGCTAAATTATCGAATAGTTCATAAAAATCGTCCATAGCCTCTTCTAATTCCTCATCTTCGGGGCGCATGGGAATCAACCCTTTATCCAAAGGTTTCCAGTGAGGATATTTGTGTTCTAAATAACGCTCTGACATCTCTTTTAATGCCTGCAAAGTTGTCAAAACCGTAGATTTTGCGGCAACTGTAGCACTATTCCAATTTACGCGAGATTTCCTACCTTTTTTTTGTTCTAAAATTGGATGGCTAACGGCTATTTTTCTGGCAACAATTGAAAAACCATCGTCTTCATTTAACTGCGCTAACTGTCCTTTACTCAACGGTACAGCCATTAAGTTGACATGTACAAAAATTGACCTTACCCTGCGTCTTGCTTGTTCGCGAGTTTCTCCTTGAGCTACCGCACAAATAAACTCAATACCGATTTTTTCCTGGGGTAATTGTTGCAAATATTCAGCTTCAACTCGGTACTTCTCTGTTAAATCGTCAATGGTGATAAAATTGCTAGAAGCGGCTTTATCCTTTTTATAGCGCGGTAGTTTGCCAGTTTCTAATATCTCCATTAAACCCTGTACCGCCATCAATCGATGTTGACCATCTAATGCATAAATAGTTACATTATCTTCAGATATATCCAGCAAACCAAATTTACCATCATCATCCAAATTCGTAAATTCCGTAGTAGATTTTTTAGCTCGTCCTTTACTATCCCATTCCGATGCTTTGGCATTATCAACCCAAGGCTGACTAATTACAGCTAATACCGGAGGAAATTTATGGTTTTTTCTTGCTGCTAAATACTGAACTAAAGGTGCTTGACGCGACCAATCTAAAGGGCGTTGCTGTATGTCATCTATACTTTGTGCGTCAATTTCGATATTATCGGTATCGGGATTGTACTTACTTCGTAATAATGGTAAAAAAGATGCAAAGTGAACCTGGGATGCAAACCACTCTAAAGTAACCGAGCCGACATAGGCTTGAGTACCGCCCATTTCGGTTTTTTGGACTAATAGCTGTTTGTTTTCGCCAATATATTTAGCTAGTAGATCGGATAATCTTTTTTTATCTTGACTGGAAATAACTGCTGCCGAGGTTGATACACTTTTTTTCATTACAAATCTTAAAAATCAAATATACCGACATCAAAACACTATATATAAAAACGATGTCAAAACAAAATATCTCAATAAAATATAAAAATAAAGTTTTTAAAAACCGTTTTGTGCAATACTAGTTTTTGCTCTTGTATCGCAAACTATTTAAATTAATTAAGCTATTTGTTTAACTAGGGAACTGGGAAGGAGAAACATAAAACATAGTCAAATATGCCTCTCTAAGCCCTGTATAAATAAAAATATCTGAAAATTAACTATCGCGACAAATCCAAAATCTAAAATCCAAAATCGAATGACTCTTGCCCAACCATCAGAAAAAAAAAGCCAGTCAGCACCCGTTACGGTAATTGATAAAATTCCTGAAATTACGAAAGAAATCCAGGAATTATATTTACTAGACGAAATTCCCTGGATTATTGGCGTGTCTTGGGGTAAAGACTCCAGCACCGTTTTGCAACTTGTTTGGAATGCGATCGCGTCTTTACCGGCGAAGCACCGCAAGAAGACAATTCACGTAATTACCACGGATACCCTGGTAGAAAATCCGATAGTTTCAGCATGGGTTCGTAATTCGATGCAGTTGCTTTCATCTGCTGCCAAAGAAAAGAAAATGCCGGTTGAGCCTCATTTATTGCTACCGGTAATTCAAGATACATTTTGGGTAAATTTAATCGGTAGGGGCTATCCGGCTCCCCGCAATCAATTTCGCTGGTGTACGCCGCGTTTAAAAATTAATCCAGCGAATCAGTTTATTCGGGAAATGGTTAGAGCTAACGGTGAAACAATTCTAGTTTTAGGTACTCGTAAAGCCGAAAGTTCCAGACGGGCTGCTACAATGCAAAAGCATCAAGCAGGTAGAATACGCGAGCGTTTAAGTCCGAATGCCAGTTTACCCAATTCTTTGATTTACACCCCCATCGAAGATTGGAGCAATAACGATGTGTGGATTTATCTTAATCAGTGTGAAAATCCTTGGGGGGGAAATAATAAAGATTTGTTTTCCATGTACCGTGGTGCTACCGCAGATAACGAATGTCCTTTAGTAGTGGATACTTCTACCCCTAGTTGCGGCGATTCGCGTTTCGGCTGTTGGGTTTGCACTATGGTGACTAAAGATAAATCAATGGAGGCAATGATTCAAAATGACGAAGAAAAAGAATGGATGCAGCCGCTTTTAGATATTCGTAACGAGCTAGACATTCAAGACGACCACGATAAGCGTGATTTTCGCCGAATTTGGGGAAACGTACAGTTATTTGAGCGTAATAAAGATGGTAAAACATCAGTGCAGCCAGTACCAGGTCCCTATACTAAATATTGGCGCGAACATTGGTTAACCAGAGTACTCGCAGCACAAACTCAAGCTCGTCAAACCGCGCCGGAAGATATGCGGAATATCACTTTAATAACTCCCGATGAATTAAGTGAAATCAGACGTATTTGGTTAGAAGAAAAACATGAATTTGACGATAGTTTACCAAGGATTTATCAACAAGTGACGGGTGAATCTTTTATAGACTCTCGCCCAGGAGCGGGTTATAGCTTATTAGGCAGCGACGAATGGGCAGTATTAGAAGAAATCTGCGATAATGACGCGATGCATTTAGAATTAATGGCAAAGTTGTTAGATACAGAACGCCAGTATCGTAAAAAATCCCGTCGTGTCGGCATATATGATGCCTTAGAAAAATGTTTTGAAACAAGTTCGCGCAGTCAAAAAGAAGCAATTGATAACGCCCACTTCAAGCGCGATTTAAAAGATGCCGCCGGTAAAGGAGATATTGACAAAGTTAAACAGTTAACTTTGGGTGATGTTAAATCAAATAAAGAAACAGAAAAAACAGAAAAACCCCAAAGTTGGGCAGATAAGAAATTTAAGAAACAGCGAACAGTGAACAGTGAACAGTGAATAGTGAATAGTGAATAGTTAACAGTCTTAAGCAATATAGATTGCGTTAATAGTTCAATTCAAATTCAATTCATTATGGAGAAAAATTTAATTATATGTTCTATATATTTAGGACTTACGCAGCGATAATCCACACCCTCCGGGTGAAAACGGAAAAGATAGCGTTCCATATTTACTAGATCCCCCAACCCCCCTTAAAAAGGGGGGCTTGCGTAAGTCTTATATTCTTGTTTAATCAATAATACATATTTACCTAAATACCGTTAGGTAAATAGGTAAATAGCTATCAACTATACTTTATACTTTTTTCAATAAAAACTTGTTACTGATGATCCACACCCTCCGGGTGAACAACTGTTTACTGTTTACTGCTCACTGTTGACTGCTCACTGTTGACTGCTCACTGATAACTGCCCACTGTTCACTGATAACTGCTCACTGATATGATATTTTTAGAACTTGTTTTAGAAAATTTTGGTCCTTATTGCGGTCGTCAGGTGATAAACTTGGAGCCAAATGATAGCGAAAATCCTCGTCCAATTATTTTAGTTGGTGGAATGAATGGTGGAGGAAAAACAACATTTATGGATGCGATTCGCCTAGCACTTTATGGACATCGCGCTCAATGTTCTACTCGGGGAAATTTAAGCTATCAAGACTTTCTCAACCAATGCGTTAATAGTCATAAATCACCTACAGATAAAACTCGCGTTGAATTAGCTTTTGAACATATTGATAACGATAAACCTGTAAAATATCGTATTGTCAGAACTTGGGAGAAAAATCCTAAAGATGGTAAAGACCATTTAGGTATTTTAGACATAGGTGAAAATGATGAATGGTTGGATACTGGTTTAGTAAGTATTTGGGACGAATATATCGAAAATCTTTTACCTTTAGGGATTTCTAACCTGTTTTTGTTTGATGGCGAACAGGTGAAAGAATTAGCTGAACAAGAAGAACCACCCTTCATTGTAGTTGAAGCAATTCGCGCCCTTTTGGGTTTGGAATTAGCAGAACGTTTAACAGTAGATTTAGAAATTTTAGTTAATCGCAAACGTAAAGAACTTGCAGATACAAAAGAATTAGCGAATTTAGAAGAAATAGAAAAACAGCTTAATCATCTTCAAGAAGAATATGCAGAAACTAAAAAGATAGAAAAACAAGAATTAGCATCTTTAGAAAAAGCAGAGGAACAACAGCGAAAAGCCTTTGATAAATTTCTAAGTGAAGGCGGAAAAATAGCTTCCGAAAGCAGTCAGCTAGAACAGCACAAAGCAGAAAAACTCAGGGAAATCGAAGAAACCCGCCAGGAAATGACCGAACTAACTGCCGGAGTTTTACCATTAATTCTCATTGAACCGCTACTTAATGAAGCTCAACAGCGAGGAGAAATAGAATCAAAAATTCAGCAGCAGCAAATAGCCAGAGATATATTAATCGAACGAGACAAACGTTTGCTTCAGCTAATTAATGAAATAGAGATTTCAGAAGATAAAGTTGACCGGATAAAAACTTTTTTAGATAATGACGTAGAAACAATAAATACATCTATAAAAGAATCACCTTGGTTATTAGCAGATGCAGAAAGTTTAAGTCAGATAGGAAATGTTTTATATTACTTAAAAACTGCCCGCAATCATGCTCAACGACAATTAGAGCAACTTAATAATCAAGAAGAAGAAATTATTACTTTAGAAAGACAAATACAAACAGCCGCAACACCTGAAGATTATCAAAAGTTAGTAGAATCTGTAAAAAAAGCACAGGATAAAGTTACTAGTAAAAAAAATAACTGCGAAACAATAGCTCGCCGGTTAATAGAGCTACAAACAGAAATTGAAAAATTAAAAAAAGACTTAACAGCATATAGCATTCAAACCATCGAACGTAACAGCAAAGAAAACATTATTAATGCATCAGCAAGAGTACAAGAAACCCTGAAAGTGTTTCGCGAACGACTTACCTTAAGAAAATTAAATAAACTAGAAAACGAAGTCACAGAATGCTTCCGCTATCTTTTGCACAAATCCGATTTGGTACACCGTATCGTTATCGACACCAACACCTTCAGCCTTGCTTTATACGACTTAAATTCTCAGCCAGTAGACAAACACCGCTTATCTGCCGGTGAAAAACAACTTTTAGCGATCGCATTTCTTTGGGCATTAGCAAGAGTATCCGGACATCGTTTACCCGTAGCCATCGACACCCCTTTAGGACGTTTAGATTCATCTCACCGCAGCAACCTAATAGAAAGATACTTTCCTTCAGCATCCCATCAAGTAATATTGCTTTCTACCGATACAGAAATAGCCCAAAAAGAAGTAGAAACTCTCCGAAAAAACGAAGCCATAGCTCGCGAATACGTCTTGCAATACTCTCAAAACACTCGCCAAACCACCGTAGAAAACGGATATTTTTGGAAGCCAGTGAGCAGTGAGCAAGTAGCAAGTAGCAAGTAGTAAGTAGCGAGTAGTAAGTAGTAAGTAGTAAGTAGTAAGTAGTAAGTAGCCCTTCGGGTTCAACAGTTTGCTTATGCCGGGGAACCCTTTCGGCAGTCGCTACAACGGAGGGAACCTCCGCAACGCGCCGCCTCACCACCGCAACTGTTTCACAAGTAGCGAATTAAAATCATCAATGCCCAATTACCCATTACGAATTACGAATTACGAATTACGAATTATACTTACCCATTACCAATTACCAATCCTCCCATGCCCGATGCCCAATGCCCGATGCCCAATGCCCGATGCCCAATGCCCGATGCCCAATGCCCAATTACCAATTACCCAATTTCTAAATCATGGAATCACCTATCGAACGCATCCGCTTATCCCAAACAGCCAAAGATCAACTTTTGAAACTTAGACGCTTTACAAAAATTGACCAGTGGAATATTTTATGTCGCTGGGGGTTTTGCCGTTCATTAGCAGAAAAAACTATTCCTTCTCCCGTACCGATACCTCAAGATAGTAATGTCGAATTATCATGGCGAATATTTGGCGGTGAAATGTCCGATATGCTGCTTTTAGCTCTCAAACAACGCTGCTATAACGACGGTTTAGGAACCGACAAAGAAACTCTTGCTACTCAATTTCGCTTGCACCTACATCGCGGTATCGCCTATTTAGCAGGAGATCCAAATATTAAGAAAATTGAAGATTTAATAGAATTAGCCGCTCAAGACTAGTACTCGAACGAGCCTACATTATTAGGTGAGGCAAGGGATGGGGGAGAGGGGGAATAAAAAATCTTTTATGAGGATAACCCCGCAAAGTGTTGGGTTGCACTCCGTTTAACCCAACCTACCTTCTTCCCATGCCCCATGCCCAATCCTCCATGCCCTTTTATGTGAGCTTGACTTAGCTGCCGATTATATAGACAAGACCGTACAACATTAGTCGAGTCAGACAATGCTATTGTTACAAAAATAGTTCTTAAAAGTAACGACGATGAGGATATTAGTATGGTCGAAAAATCACAATTAAAAGTTAATTGAAAAGTGGAATTCAATATAGCTGCCCTCCGGCATGAGGTGCTGCTCGAAAAAAATTATAATCCATCCTACGGTGCGTTCAGAATATTAACATTTATTAACAATAAAAAATCCTCATGGAAACCGTGATGTTGCCGGAGATCCATTCTAAGAGCGAGAGCGATTCAATTTCTCCCTTCAGGAATAGACTTATATTCAATTTATTTTTGGTCGCGCGTTAAGTTAAAATATGATGTTATAACTTGCCCCCTTTAAAAGTATGTTGCTGATATCAGAATATATATTGCTTGGAATTAAAACAAAATTAGATTTAAGTATTAATCAGAAAGTTTTAATGTCTAAGCACGCTGGTATTAGACGATTTACCTTTAATTGGGGTTTAGCTACTTGGCAAGAGCTATACAAATCTGGATGTAAATTTAATTACCGAACATTAAGAACTTTCTTTAATAAGTATATAAAAGCAGAATATACTTGGATTAAAGAAAAGGGAATCTGTCAAAAAATTACTGAGTTTGCTTTTGAAGACTTGAATGCTGCTTTCGGGCGATTCTTTAAAAAACAAGCCAACTACCCTTCATTTAAAAAGAAAGGTAAAAATGATTCTTTCACCCTTCGGGTTCGCCAGTTTGCTTATGCCGGGGAACCCGTCCACCGCAACTGGCTCACTATAAATTGCGGTGGAAAACCTATGCCATTTGGAGGCAGGTCAATAAAACTTCCTACAATTGGTTGGGTCAAGCTTTATGAAAGCTTACCTCATGGAACAACTTCAAAAGTAACAATATCTCGTATCGCTGATGACTGGTACATTTCTTTTACTTACAATCAAAAGAAACCAGAAGGTATTCAATCAAAAATCGATGCGGTTGGTATTGACCTAGGAGTCAAAACTCTTGCTACATTATCATCTGGGGTTATTTTTGATAATGCTAAATATCTCAGAAGTAATTTAAAAAAATTAGCTCGCAACATGCGACAATTAGCTCGTAAAGAATATGGAAGCAGCAACAGAAATAAATTAAAAATTAAGCTACAAAGAATGTATCGAAGGATAGCATTTCTCCGAAAGGACTTGCTCCATAAAATCACTCATTACATATGCAAAAATCACGCGAAGATTGTAGTAGAGGATTTGAATGTTTCTGGAATGCTATCAAATGGTAATTTAGCTTTATCAATTTCTGATTGCGGCTTCTATGAATTCAAACGACAATTGGAATATAAATGTAAAAAGTTTAACTCTCAATTAATAATTGCACCTAGATGGTTTGCTTCATCAAAAATCTGTTCGACTTGCGGACATAAGCACGAAAATTTAACGTTAAAAGACCGTGTTTATGAATGCTTGAATTGCGGATTAAAAATCGACCGCGATCTCAATGCCGCATTAAATTTGGCAAAACTTGCGTACTCTATTTAACCTTTAAAAGAATCGAGGATGGCTTGTCCTTGAATGCCTGTGGACGGATAACCGCTCTGATGCTCCGCTAGAAACAGGAAGTAAGAGTTTTAAGAGTCAACCGTCCGGGTTGTCCATACTTTACAGAGCAGATAATAAATCCCAATTGCCAACGCCGATTTGTCTTATGCTGGAAGATTTAGCAATTGAACGCCACAGAGCCGCAATTTACCGCACAGACTTATCTCGTCCAATAAAATTGGCATTGGAATTTGAAATTATAAATACCAAAACCACATTTTTTGACTATGGATGCGGACATGGTGGTGATGTTGAAAGATTGACAGCTAGAGACGTTAAAAGTGCGGGTTGGGACCCTTATTATAAACCCGATGCACCTTTAGCTTCTGCCGATGTAGTTAATTTTGGTTATATCCTTAACGTTATTGAAGATACTGAAGAACGGCTCAAAAGTCTTCAAAATGCTTGGAAATTAGCTGACAAAGTATTGATTGTTGCCGCTCAAGTATTAGTCAGCGCCATTAGTAGCAAAAATCAATTAGCTTATGGAGATGGTATAGTCACTCGTCGTAATACATTTCAGAAATATTACGAACAAGCAGAACTCAAACAGTACATTGATAGCGCTTTAGAAGTTGATGCAGTACCCGTAGCTCTGGGAATTTTCTTTGTATTCCGCGACGAACAAGAAAAAGAAAATTTTCGCGTAGAGTGCTATCGTTCCCGCGTCATTGCACCCAGAATTATTCTCGCCACCAAAAAATATGAAAACTGCAAACAAGAATTAGCACCATTAATCAAATTTTATACAAAACGCGGCAGACTGCCAGTTGAAGGGGAATTAGAACCAGAAGCCGAATCAAAAATACTGGTGGAATTTACCAGTATTCGTCGTGCTTTCAAAGTCATATTGCAAGCAACAGATGAAGCCGAATGGGATGCGATCGCCTACCGTCGTTCTCTGGATACCCAGGTTTATCTTGCCTTAGTACAGTTTGAGGAAGAACGTCCTAGATTCTCCGAGCTACCCGAGGAAATTCGCCACGACATCAAAGCCTTTTTCGGTACATATCGAGATGCTTGCGAAGTCGCCGACGAAAAATTATTTAGTTTAGCCGAACCTAAAATTATTAGAGCAGCCTGCCATAAAAGTAAAGTTGGTAAATTTACACCCAGCGCTCTTTACGTTCACATCAAAGCACTCGAAGAACTAGAGCCATTACTGCGAATCTACGAAGGCTGTGCCAGTCGGGCATTTGGGCGACCGGAAGAAACCACACTCATCAAACTTCACACCAAAGAACCACGAATATCTTATCTGTACTATCCCGACTTTGATACCGACGCTCATCCAACCTTAAAAGCAAGCATCGTTATCGACTTAAAGACATTCAAAATTACTCGCGGCGATTACTCCACAAGAGAGAATCCCCCCATACTGCACCGAAAAGAAACTTTCGTTACTTCCGAATATCCACTTTACGAACAATTTGCTCGATTCACTCAACTTGAAGTCCAAGCAGGATTGTTTGAAAATCCCAGCGAAATCGGCACCCGCGAAGGTTGGCAAAAATGTCTTGAAGAAAAAGGTATAGAAATCAAAGGACATCAGCTTAATCGGGTAGATAGGGCATAGGTGAATATAATTCGTAATTCGTAATTCGTAATTCGTGAGTGGTAACTGCTCACTGCTCACTGTTAACTGATAACTCTCCCCATCCTTGACAAAATTCGGCGTATTGGCACAACAGTAAAATGCAACTGTGTCAAGATATCGTTCATGTTTTGATCTAAAAAAAATTGATTGCGCCAGGGTGCGAGCATCAAAAAATAGGCAAAGGTAATATATAGCACTTTACAAACTATGCGATGCTTTGGTAACAAATAGTCTCATAGTTTCGACTATAGACTGCGTTTATCTAAACGTAAATTACAGTCAAAAACCTGTACATAGTTACTTACGGCCAATGTCGGCACGCTGGCTAAAAATCAATATTGAGTATAAATCAGTATTATTTTTTTGTTAATACTTTTGATGTATGGTGAGCTACGAGCATTATAAATCACTTTTATTGAATAACTTTCCTGTTAAAAATAATTATGACTAATCGTTTGCAGTAACGAGTGATGCTTTAACTTGTAGTTTGGTGGCTATTTTAAGCCGCTACATTTGCTCAACTAAATTGATATTGCCAGTGTTTGCCCCTTGGAACCAAAAATTATTATTTGCTCAAACCAGTATTTTATAAAGGGAAGTAGATTTATGGGGCAAGAATTTGTCGGTATTATATCGATTCTAATCTTAATGAGCATAGGGGTTATACTCGGCTACGTTCTTTCTCAATTAATTTTGGGATACTTAACGCTGAATTTAGTAACCTTTCTAGGTACCATTAGCTTAATAATTATTTTCGGTACTTTATATTTTGTTCTATTTTGGGAATTTAAAAAGCGTCAATCGCGCTCCTCATTTTCTACACAGCCACCATACCCAACCCCAGAACCCACAGCCGATCCACATTTGCAAAATCAACTCTTCGCTTTGCTTGGAGGCGATAAACCTACAGCAAACCGCTTAGTTGAACAACTCAAGCAAAATCATCCCGACATGTCAGAAAATTGGTATTGGCAAAGAGCGATCGCCGACTTGGAAAGAGACAGAGCGCGTTAATATAGTTTAAATTAAGCTAAGAACATTTTGCTAAAACTAATTACGGAAGCTTCTAAATATGGCAATATTACGTCAATACATTGCTCCCTTAATTGCGGTACTAATTTTCTCCTTAGCCTTGGTAGCAGTTAGCGCTCGTATATTTTTACCATCAGATATGGCAGCACCCGCACCCATCGAAGAAGATGCAGGTGTGGGAATATGGCAAAAACAAGTAGCATCAGAATTTGCATTTTTAACGTCTCCCTGCTTGGAAGACAAAACCAACAATAGAGTATAAGCGAGCGAATACGTTATTAGTGGCAGAAAAACTACTACCAGATTATACAATTCGTTCCGGCTCAACCTTAGATAGAGCGCTGCTGGTAAAATTCATGCAGCGCACCTACCAGGATATGTTCCCGCGACAAGATTTTTCACATTTGTCGCAAACGGTAGAGCAGTATCTTTCTACAGACACCCCTTTATGGTGGGTAGAATATTCACCAGAAAAACAAGAACCATTAGATATATTTCCTACCCGTCCCATTGCTTGTTTGTGGATGGGAAACGCTATTGACCAAATTAGCGGATTGCGTCACACACACATATTTCTTCTTTACGTAAATCCGCAACATCGGCGCAAAGGTATCGGTACAGCTTTAATGCAGCAAGCAGAAAAATCGGCTAAACAAAGAGGCGATACCCAAATAGCACTACAGGTTTTTCAAACCAACAAGCCAGCAATAAATCTCTACAACCAGCTTGGCTATCAAACCCAATCTTTGTGGATGGTTAAACCTTTACAGTGAGCAGTGAACAGCGAACAGTGAACAGTTATAAGTACTAAGCAATTAATTTAGGCATTAATGAATGTATAAAACTGCCGAACGATAACCTTTAAGCTTTGACCTTCTTGTGTCCCTCTTCCCAAAGATACCCGGTAATGGTAATTTTAAATTTATGTATGATGCAGATGACCATTATCTACTTGATGTCGAAGCGGAGCTAGAAAGCCCTTTAGATAAGATGGAACCGCTGAGCGCGGAGTCGGAAGCGGAAAAACCATCGCCAGAGGCAATGTTAGCGCTGCTTGAAGATCCTCAGCCACAGCAAAAAATGCTGGCGGCACGTGCTTTTTGCGATATTGAAGATGCCCGCGCTACTCCTCATTTAATTCGTTTATTAACAGATATTTGCCCTTTGGTACGAGTCAGTGCAGCATATGGCATTGGGCGCAACCCAAGTCCGGAGGCGGTTGAACCGTTGATTCACCAATACAATCAAGATTGGAACGGGCACGTGCGTAAAGGTGTGGTATGGGCGTTGGGTAATTGCCGAGATGTACGTTGCTTAGAACCTTTAGCTGATGCCTTAAGAACTGATATTTCCGCAGTGCGGTTGTGGGCTGCTAGTTCTTTAGCACAGATGGCAGAAGTTGGTTATGAAGCTGTTGTGGGTGCGATGCCACCTTTGATTGAAGGCTTAGTAAAGGATTCTGTGCCAGCTGTACGGAGCAATTGTGCTTGGACAATAGGACAATTATGTAAAGAGCTTCCTTCAAATATTGTTTACGCTACTGCTATTGATGCTTTAATTCAAGCCTTCGCTGAAGATGATGATTTAGGAGTGCGCGAAGATACAAAAGCCGCACTATTAGGAGTTGGCGATCCTCGTGGACTTCAGTTAATTGAAACTCTCGAACAAGAAGGTTGGTTTTGAAGCTTTTATCGCTTAGCAGTTCTTAGCTGACATCTATGTGAAATACAATTTTTAAAATAATTAGGACTTATACAAAGCGAAATAGCGATCGCAATCGTTAGCCCAGCCTCTCCCGGAGCCTGATAGTGTAGGGGAAGCATTCACCCGTAGGCTAAATAAGTCGCTGTGGCTCGTAAATATAATTCGTAATACGTCTCTTGGGGACACGCTTAGTCTAACGACTCACTGCGCGTATCGCTCTCCGAGCGACGCAAGCAACAGCGCGGCACGACTCGGCTTTAGTAACGCTAACCTAATTCGTAGTTAGCAAATAAGTCCTAATAGTATAGAAAATTGCTCAAAATATGTAGAAATATGAAGTTTAGCACCGCTTGTGACTGGAATTTTTAGGTCATATGTTAACTATTCCGACAATTTGAGCTTTGATTTAATCGCTTTTAGTATTCAGAGGATGAGGAAAATACTGGAAGTTTGGCTGCATGGCATGGTTAAAAGTCGTTATTTTGAATTATTTCACTGAAAGCTGTAAGCAGCTAAGACTTAGTTTAAATTCAAACCTAAGTAATTATTATCTAGTTACTCGGTATTAGGTAAGCGCCGAGTACTGGCACTGAAATAAAAACATCAGTTCATTGAGATGTCGCCTGCAAGTAGTCGCAAGTAAGCAGCGAAATTTTCAGCGAGAGAATGATGTATTTTGCGTCTTATACCTGATATGAGACGATTGTTTGTTTTATCAGGTTTGCATCTATAAAACTACGAGATTTCTGGTTAGATTATGATATTTTACAAAGTTTTTTTATAAACATCTATAAGTCTTCATAAATCATAGAATAACTGACTATTTTATGGCGATTTATCGCCATCAAAAATAAGTAAGTAAATGTATATTTAATCAGTATCTAATTCAGTAATTTACCTAAATTTACTCCCAAGATAAAGTTGCCGTAAATACTGTAGGTAAGGGATGACATATTCACTTACACCGAAATACTATACAAATATGGATACGAAAAAACACATAAACAAAGTATCCAAAACACGAGTTTAAAAAATCAGTATTTTCTAGAGAGATTAATCATGAAAAATATCAAAAAGTTAGTAAAAACCCTCGCTGTTTCCACTTTAGGTTTAGGTATTGCTACAGTATCAATTTCAGAAGCACAAGCAGCTTCATTAGTTCCTCAAACAGAAGGTGAAATTCAACTTACTAATTCTGACCTTCCATGTTTAAGTAACAGCTTTTGTATAGATACAACCGATGCAAACCAAGTGCCATTCACCTACTCTGTGACAAGCTTGGACTATGACAGTGATGGTAAAGGGCCACAATTTACTAAAAGCCGCTTGTTCTCTGATGACAGAAGCACTACCAACAACGGTGACAATAACACTTTCGACTTAACACAATTTGGAATTACATTCCTCGATACAGACGAAGGAACAAACCCAAATCCCCAACAGACTTGGTTCCGCCCTGTAGCTTACGAACAAGGTAAAACCGAACCATTTGAAAATGGACGTTTGGAAGTTGGTCGCTTCAAGTTTGATTTCTTAGGCAAAATAGCTAATGAAGTTAGATTAGACTTCTTCGATATTGAGGATGCAGGATTCAGTGGCATTCTAGAAGTTAACGGACAAGCACTTACACCAGACGATTTAGCTGATATGCTGCTGCCAGCAGGAGATGACGGCAACATTCAAACCTTAGCGTTGAAAAACGTCAGCGAGTTTGTAGTTCAGTTGGGCAACCCCGGTCCTGATAGCGTTTTCGGTGATACTGGCGACGGTGTTGCGTTACAAGTTAGCGTACCTGAGTCTGAAAACGTCATCGGCTTGAGCGCTTTAGCTGTTGCTGGAGTCATTACCTTAAAGCGTCGTAAGAGAGCTTCACAAAAAGCCTAAACTCAACTTCCGCATCTACCCTTACTTATTGCATTTAAGGGTTGCATCTAACTAATCAAATATTTGAAATCTTATTTGTTGTAAATATTATTCCGATTTACGCATCTACACTTATAAAAATATTCCCTTCTCTTTAAACTTCATTGAGTAGACGGATAATTCAACCTTTAGCGGTTCAACTATCTGACTACTCAATTTTTTTGCGATTTTTTCTCGGAAAATTATTCGGGATATTACTTAAACTTACTAGTTACTACCGAAAAAAATATTTTGTAATTTGAAGATGGGCATTTTATCAACCCAGAGAATGGTTATTTACTCGGTAAGAATGACAAGCCAAATTCCATATTTAATTACTAATACATCAAACGTGGCGATATCCCGGAAGCAAGCTTAGTTTTCCTCAGAATTACAGATTGTGATAGGTACTGCAACAAAATCGATTAGCTAATAATTAGAAAATTTCTCTTTTAGATAGCTTTCAAATTCCTTACGGTATCTTGCGTATCTAGTTACTTAAAGCTTCAGATATAGATAGTTAGTTGACTATATAGCACTCCTCATTCATTTGTAAGGTTTGAGAAACCCGGTTTTTCGGAAAAACCGGGTTTTCTAGACTTATTTTTCTCACAACTCACATAGGATGGCGATATCGCCCCTTCCCGCTTTGCGATCGCCTATTTGTTTTTTCTCTGCTCTGTGGTGTTTCTGAAGTGTTTTACAGGCAATCTTCCAACAGCAAGGAAATAAGAAGAAGCATCAAGCAAGCTTGCCAGAATAGCGAAAAATCATCAACCGGCGAGAGAATGATGTATTTTGCGTCTTATACCTGATATGAGACGATTGTTTGTTTTATCAGGTTTGCATCTATAAAACTACGAGATTTCTGGTTAGATTATGATATTTTACAAAGTTTTTTTATAAACATCTATAAGTCTTCATAAATCATAGAATAACTGACTATTTTATGGCGATTTATCGCCATCAAAAATAAGTAAGTAAATGTATATTTAATCAGTATCTAATTCAGTAATTTACCTAAATTTACTCCCAAGATAAAGTTGCCGTAAATACTGTAGGTAAGGGATGACATATTCACTTACACCGAAATACTATACAAATATGGATACGAAAAAACACATAAACAAAGTATCCAAAACACGAGTTTAAAAAATCAGTATTTTCTAGAGAGATTAATCATGAAAAATATCAAAAAGTTAGTAAAAACCCTCGCTGTTTCCACTTTAGGTTTAGGTATTGCTACAGTATCAATTTCAGAAGCACAAGCAGCTTCATTAGTTCCTCAAACAGAAGGTGAAATTCAACTTACTAATTCTGACCTTCCATGTTTAAGTAACAGCTTTTGTATAGATACAACCGATGCAAACCAAGTGCCATTCACCTACTCTGTGACAAGCTTGGACTATGACAGTGATGGTAAAGGGCCACAATTTACTAAAAGCCGCTTGTTCTCTGATGACAGAAGCACTACCAACAACGGTGACAATAACACTTTCGACTTAACACAATTTGGAATTACATTCCTCGATACAGACGAAGGAACAAACCCAAATCCCCAACAGACTTGGTTCCGCCCTGTAGCTTACGAACAAGGTAAAACCGAACCATTTGAAAATGGACGTTTGGAAGTTGGTCGCTTCAAGTTTGATTTCTTAGGCAAAATAGCTAATGAAGTTAGATTAGACTTCTTCGATATTGAGGATGCAGGATTCAGTGGCATTCTAGAAGTTAACGGACAAGCACTTACACCAGACGATTTAGCTGATATGCTGCTGCCAGCAGGAGATGACGGCAACATTCAAACCTTAGCGTTGAAAAACGTCAGCGAGTTTGTAGTTCAGTTGGGCAACCCCGGTCCTGATAGCGTTTTCGGTGATACTGGCGACGGTGTTGCGTTACAAGTTAGCGTACCTGAGTCTGAAAACGTCATCGGCTTGAGCGCTTTAGCTGTTGCTGGAGTCATTACCTTAAAGCGTCGTAAGAGAGCTTCACAAAAAGCCTAAACTCAACTTCCGCATCTACCCTTACTTATTGCATTTAAGGGTTGCATCTAACTAATCAAATATTTGAAATCTTATTTGTTGTAAATATTATTCCGATTTACGCATCTACACTTATAAAAATATTCCCTTCTCTTTAAACTTCATTGAGTAGACGGATAATTCAACCTTTAGCGGTTCAACTATCTGACTACTCAATTTTTTTGCGATTTTTTCTCGGAAAATTATTCGGGATATTACTTAAACTTACTAGTTACTACCGAAAAAACACTT
The DNA here is from genome assembly GCA_019192545.1 of Rivularia sp. MS3. Taxonomy (GTDB): domain Bacteria; phylum Cyanobacteriota; class Cyanobacteriia; order Cyanobacteriales; family Nostocaceae; genus Rivularia. The sequence goes on from JAHCMI010000004.1 coordinate 49,461, forward strand.
ATTAGTTTGAGAATAAATGAGTTTTAAATGTGAAATCCTAGAGTTTCTTCGGAATAGACAAGAATTGCAAGCTTACTTTCTATGATTACTTACACATCAAACCAAGCAATTTCCCGGAATAAAGTTCTATTTTTATCTCAAAATAAAGTTTGGATTAATTCTGTTTGTTAGGGCTTACGTTTTTGCAAGTTGGTCTATTAGCTTAGTAAGTAATCAGAGGCGAACAAAACAAATTAGCTATCGCCTCGTTTTAATAAAGAGAAGAAGGGAAATTATGCGTAAGTTTAATGTTATTGCTGGAATTTTAGGTTTAGGTTTGGGATTTGCTGCTGCTGCACCTGCTGCTAATGCTGCTAGCCTCATACCTCAACAAGAAGGTGAAATTAGATTAACAAACCTTGATGTTCTCGATGAAAATCAGGCTATTGATACAAGTGGCTTAGGTTTCAGCGTAACAAGTTTAGAGTTTGACGATGTTGAAGCTCCCGGAATAGAGTACGGACTCAGCCGATTATTTATTGATGACGCAGCTACTGAAAATAATTATGGTAATGGTTTTATTAAATTTTCGACTGGAGATGCTGGAACAAACGCAGGCTTTGGTGAATATTGGCTTCGTGCTGCTGCTATTGAACTTGATGAAAATGGTAATGTTGATAAAGCCTCTGAAGGAGGTAAGTTAGAAGTAGGTCGTTTCTTATTTGAATTTGAAAGAGAATTGGCAGAAATCACTCTTGACTTTTTTGATGTAGAATCATTAGGCAGCGGAATCCTTGAAGTGAACGGACAGACTGTTACAGATCAAATGCTAGCAATCGGACCAGACGGCAATACCCAGTCATTAACGTTAAACAATGTAAATTCTTTAGTACTACAACTTGGTAACACTAACGGTGTTGGTAGTGGTGATGGTGTATTAATTTCTGGAGTACAAGCTGTTCAATCCGTACCCGAACCTACAACAACTTTCAGCCTTGGTGCTTTAGCAGTCGCTGGTATGTTTGGTGTCAAAAAGCGTAAAAATCTTAAAAAGTAGGTTGTTTAGACAAAATAATTATTGCAAAACCTTTTTTTGAGTTTTTTTAATCTGCTATTACGATATTGGGAATATACCCGTTGCAAAGAATGCGGGTATATCCAATTTCCAACAAAAATGATTCTTATAGAGGGCGTTCGTCTGATGATTTTTGTATAAAGTTTTGAATTTGATGTGACATTTTATTGGAGTATAGAATCAATTTCTATGCTCCAATTTTATTGTTACGGAGCTTTAGTGCAAAATTTAACCTCCAAAAACCTGCGTGTAAGTTGTAAAAACAAAAAGTATAACTGCTGCAAGAGCTAAACAACCTTGAATAATATTTCCAATCAAACTACCTACCACAATTCCCACGCCTGCCTTTACTGCTATTACTAAATTACGTCGATAAATCAATTCACCAATAATTGCTCCTAAGAGCGGACCGATAAAAATTCCAATTAAAGGACCGCCAACAACTAAAAAAGGTGGCAATAATCCAAAGAATGCTACAGCTAATCCAATCATGGAACCAATTTGCCCCCATTTACTCGCACCAGCTTTTTTTGCTCCCCAATATGCGGCTAAAAAATCAATACCCATACTCAGCAGTAAAACGATTCCGGTAACAATTAAGGGAATACTAATTGCAGTAAAAGAACCTTTGATAAATCCCCAAATAATAATTCCCAGTAAAATCAAACTCGTTCCCGGTATTCCAGGAACAACAGCACCAATCACACCGGCGAGCATCAAGACAATTATTAAGCCGTAGATAATTTGCATATTTCTTAGTTATTAATTATGAATAATGGGCATTGGGCATAGAGCATCAGGAAGAAGAAGAAAAAGGGAGAAGAAATTTATTAGATACTCACTGTTTTCTACTCCTAACTCCAGCCCTTTCAACTATCCCCCATCCCCTATACCCAATGCCTCACTACCAACTTTCAATTTACTTTAAAGTAACAGCTAATTTGTCAGCAATTCCGGCTATCCAATTTTCGTCTTGTTTTGTATAACTCCGTGGAGCGTGCGCTCCTAAAATCAACACACCTTCTTCGCCGATTGGTTGACAAATTACACCTTGAGTATTACTTGGTAAATAATCAAATTCAACTCTTCCGGGATACACTTTTAAATCTACTAAATAAACGGGCTTATGCTTTTCCAAAACTCTTTTCAATATGGCTCCGGGTGTAACGTCTGATTTTTCTCCTAAAATTCCCCGACGCAATAAAACTTTGCCTTGATAGTAAACAACTACGCAGCGAGTTACTGTATTTGTCAATAATAAGTGAGATGCCCAAGCTAATTCTGTTTTTAGGACATCTGATAAATTTTCTGCAAGGAAAAAACCTTTTTCGCCTACAAGTTCTACAGTATCAGGTGTTCTTGGTTGTACTTGCTGCCAAATTAAACCCGTTAATATTAAAACAGCGCTCAAAATTACACCAAGTACATCAGCACGGGCTTGGGATTCTGTCAATTCCGGTGACTGCAAGCGGTTAATTAACAAAAGTACAGCGCCTAACCCACCTACAACGATAGGCAGACGCCGATAAAAGCGATTGGGATCTCGATTAGCCATTTTGATGTAGTTTTGAGTTATGAGTTATGAGTTGTGAGTTATGAATTACCGATAGGGATTTTAAAACTTTCAACTTCAAGATTACTTTAAAGAAAAAAAGAAAAGCACCGCATTACATCTAATTCCTTACTTCTAACTCCTCACTCCTAACTCCTTACTATTTTATTCATCCCCAGGTTCAATTATGCGTTGAAACAAGTATCCCGTACCTCTTGCGGTTAGAATCAATTCCGGATTTGAAGGGTCATCTTCTAATTTGGCTCGCAAACGGGAAATATGTACGTCTACCACACGGGTGTCAACATGACGCTCCGGTGTATATCCCCAAACTTCTTGTAAAATTTCCGAACGAGAAAAAGCTTCTCCCGAACGACTTACTAAGAGTTCTAAGAGGTTAAATTCCATTCCTGTTAATCGAATGCGTTCGTCACCTTTATAGACTTGACGTTTGTTTGTGTCAATTTTAATAGTACTTACGTGTATTACTCCAGAACTAGGAATCCCAGAAGCACTAGTTTTATCTACTCGTCTGAGTACGGAACGGATACGAGCTTCTAATTCTTTAGGAGAAAATGGTTTTACTACATAGTCATCAGCACCGAGTTCTAAGCCGGTAATTCTGTCTGCCACATCTCCCAAAGCTGTTAGCATAATAATTGGGACATCGGATTCCTTACGCAATTCTTGACAGACACCATAGCCGTCAAGCTTCGGCATCATTACATCTAAAACCACTAAGTCAGGAATTGCTTTACGAAAGGTATCTAAAGCTTCTTCCCCGTCGCCAGCCGTGACCACGTCGTAGCCAATCATTGAAAGGCGCGTTTCTAAAATCCGGCGAATGCTGGCTTCGTCGTCTACCACCAGGATTTTTTCTTTATGACTCTCCAAGTTTCTCAACGCTCCTTAACTAAAGTTTTTCTTCATGTTAATTTTTAGTACCATTTTTTGTACCATCTTATTAAGATATCATTCCAATTATTCATTAGTAAAAGCCTTGAAGGTATTACTATAATTCGATTTTGCTTCCTTCAAGAACTTAAAAGAAACATTTTGATTATTTAAGTTTATTTAATAAGATTAAGAATGCCAAAGCCTAAAACCTATTACGTTTGTTCTGAATGTGGTGGAGAAACTCCTCAATGGTTTGGTAGGTGCCCTGCTTGTGGAACCTACAACTCTTTAGAAGAGGAAATTGCCGTAACAAACTCTACTGATGTTCCTTCTCGGGGTGTGGGTGCTTGGCACTCTCAAATGAGTAAGAAGAAAACTGCTAACAAGCCAGCTAAGCCACGAGCATCTTTAAAATTAGACCAAATTAGCGATCGCCAGGTTGAGCGTTGGAGTTCTGGCTATGGAGAATTGGATCGAGTTTTGGGTGGTGGGGTGGTTCCAGGTTCTATGGTGTTAATTGGTGGCGACCCCGGCATCGGTAAATCTACTTTGCTATTACAAGTATCAAATCAGTTATCCCAAAGCTATCGCGTTCTTTATATCTCGGGGGAGGAATCCGGACAACAAGTTAAGCTGAGGGGTTCGCGTTTGGGAGTGGCTCACCAAGAGCATCAAGAAGCAAATGGGAATGGTGCTGTTGCAGTAGTACAAACAACGGAAGAGGACCAGACAAATAATAAATCAACTAAGACAGATAGCGATTTATATGTATTACCTGAAACCGACTTAGAAGAAATTTTAAAAGAGATTGAATCCCTTAGACCGAATTTAGCAGTAATTGATAGTATTCAAACAGTATTTTTCCCAGCCTTAACTTCAGCACCAGGTTCGGTTGCACAGGTACGCGAATGTACTGCGGCTTTGATGAAAGTAGCAAAACATGAAGATATCACCATGCTAATCGTGGGACACGTAACCAAAGAAGGAGCAATTGCTGGGCCTAAAGTTCTGGAACACTTAGTTGATACGGTACTTTATTTTGAAGGAGACAGGTTTGCTTCCCATAGACTGTTGCGAACGGTAAAAAACCGTTTCGGTGCAACTCATGAAATTGGTATTTTTGAAATGGTTACCCACGGTTTGCGGGAAGTACCTAACCCCAGCGAATTATTTTTGGGTAGTCGCGACGATCCTGCACCAGGAACTGCGATTGTAGTAGCTTGTGAAGGAACTCGTCCAATTGTTGTAGAATTACAGGCTTTGGTAAGTCCGACTAGTTACACTTCTCCCCGTCGTTCAACTACCGGAGTCGATTACAGCCGCTTGGTGCAAATCTTGGCAGTATTGGAAAAACGAGTCGGAATTCCGATGTCTAAGTTAGATTCCTATGTCGCTTCGGCAGGAGGATTAAGTGTAGAAGAACCAGCTGTAGATTTAGGGGTTGCCATTGCTATAGTTGCCAGCTTCCGGGATCGGATTGTAGATTCGGGTACCGTATTAATTGGTGAAGTTGGTTTAGGGGGACAAGTTCGTCCGGTGTCGCAAATGGAACTACGGTTAAAAGAAGCAGCGAAACTGGGATTTCAAAGAGCAATTGTTCCCAAAGGACAGAAATTTCCCGAACTTGATATAGAAATTTTACCGGTGTCCAAAGTTATAGACGCGATTATTGCCGCCATACCGCAGCAAACACTTACAGATAAAGATTTGGAAATGGATGATATTGATATGGAAGAAATGGAAGATTGAGGAGATAGAAAGCAGGGAGAAAGAGTCCTAATAAACCTTTTATCTGGTCATTCTCTGGAGTGCCGTTAATAATATCTGGATTATCGCTTCCGGTTATTTCAGCCATGCTTTTCACCCTGTATAACTAAGTTTTGTATGTTGATTGTTGAGAATGCGGTGTATGAAAACTGTCAAATATAGCGGTTTTTGATTGTTTCAAAATTTGAAATTATTAAAAACCCAGTTTAAAAACTTAAATGATTCATATCTTGCATCTCGACGATAAACCGGGTTTAAAGCAAATTACTTAACGACTAGGATTATGCTTTAAGCTCGGAGAAACCCGGTTTCTTTGTGCTTGTTAAGCTTGGGGTGCAAGATATGGGATTATGAATTATTGCTAAAAACTAGCTGTATCTCTAACAGCAAAATCTGTATTAGTTAAAGACGGGATACCTTGAAGCGTGCCAAGTTGATTCCCGCTTCCTAAACCTTCTTCAGCACCGTTTTGGTTGTAAAATAAATTTCCCGTTTCTAAACTGTAAGCAATAAAACCATTGCTACTACCTACCGATGCATCGTCATCCACGATAGAAAATTCATCGGCTTCTAAACCATCTTCTGTAAGGGCGAATTCCTTATAAATAGAACCTCTTCGCTCTAGAATCAATTTGTCTATTCCAGGTTCAAAGTCAGTAATAGTATTAATTCCAATAAATTCGTCAGCACCACTACTTCCGGTAAGAGTATCGTTTCCTCCAGCAGTACTATCAATGGTGTCATTACCTATACCGCCAACAATCAAATCATTAACTACTCCACCACTTAAACTATCATTTCCCCGTCCACCAAAGATATTATTGCTACTGAATGAACCACCATTGATAGTATCGTCACCATCTTGCCCTATTAAAAGGGTATTACTTCCGAAACTGCGACCATTATTACCATTAATTGAGTCGTCACCATTACCACCGATTAAAGTATCGCTGCCGGTGTCCGAACCAGTTAAAGTATCGTTTCCATCTCCACCAAAAGCAAAGGAATCAGTGATAAATCCAGTTGCTATACTATCGTCACCAGAACCACCAAAAAGAACGTTATTTCCACTGCTGCCAAAACCTTCACCACCGAAAAGAGTATCGTTACCCGGTCCTCCAATGAGGGTATCATTCCCACTTGCACCGTCTAAATTATCATTATCTGCACCACCTACTAATAAATCATCACCACCAGATCCAAACAGCGAATCATTACCTTTTCCTCCTTCTATAGAGTCGTTCTGTCCGCTTTGCCCTACATTAAAACCGGGGCCATCATCACCGATTAAAGTATCGTCGCCATCTAATCCAAAAATAGTGTCTTCACCTGATAGACCTTTTATTTGGTCATTTTCTGGAGTGCCGGTAATATTTTCCGGACTCTCGCTTCCAATCAGTTCAGCCATATACAAAACCCCGTACAACTACTTTTAAATTACGATTTTCTACAATGCTGTTTATATGAAGTTGTCATTCTAAATAAACAAACATATTTGTTTTTTCTTTAAGTATCTATAGTGATATTTATACAAGCAACCATCTATCTCCAGACATATATTATCTTTTTGCACATACTTTAAATCATGTGCAACGATTAGATTTTTGTTCAAGAAAATTATCTGTCTAAGTATTTATTCTTTCTTGAGTGTATAAGTTTCTAATGTAGCACTTTCTACACTTTTAATAAAAAACTAAAAATGCTTTGCATTCGGTTGTATAGCTTCAATATTAATTAATAATGATGACAGCATATTTTCTCTAAAACATTGAAATATTTTTTACCGAATAACTAAAAGAGCTTGATTCATAATTTGATTTTTTTTGCGTAAATCTTTCAAAAAAAAATCACATAATTAAGTTAATAAAGTTAATTACTTCGTAAAACTTAATTAAGAATAGATTAACGAACCGTGCATTAAACTTTTAGTTTTATATAGTTAAATAGATATTGAAAAATCTAGCTATATAATTTTTTTGCGATTAAAAACTATCGGTCAAAATTAGAAAAAACGAACCGCTTGCAGTAGGGTGATACAGGGCTGAAGGAGGCAGATATAAAATAAACTACAATTGTTATCACTAAACTGATAACTAAAAATGCGTATTTTATTTTTACATCCTAATTTTCCGGCTCAGTTTCGTCATTTGGCTGTAGCTTTAGCGAAAAATTCTGATAATCAAGTTATTTTTGGCACTAATCGTCGTGAAGGTTCCCTACCCGGAGTTATTAAAGCTATTTATAGTTCGAGTCGAGAAGTTCGTGCGGAAACTCACCATTATGTTAGACCTTTAGAAAAAGCTGTTCTGCAAGGACAAGGTGTTTACCGTTTAGCCGAAGAATTAAAGCAAAAGGGTTTTGTTCCAGATATAGTTTACGGTCATTCGGGTTGGGGACCGACGTTATTTATCAAAGATGCTTTTCCGAAGTCTACTTTACTTTGTTATTTTGAATGGTTTTATCAAGCACATGGTTCCGACGCTGATTTTGACCCTATTGACCCCTTAACTCCTGATGATGAAGCCAGGATTCGGATTAAGAATGCTCCCATCTTAATCGACTTATACAGTTGCGATCGCGGTTTATCTCCGACTAATTGGCAGCGTCAGCAGTTTCCTCCAGAGCTTCGCAGTAAAATTACTGTAAATCATGATGGAATTGATACAGAATATTTTCAACCAAAGCCGGGAGCAAAGTTAATTTTACCCCGAATTAATCTCGATCTTTCTGGTGTGGAAGAAATAATCACTTATGTTGCTAGGGGTATGGAACCTTATCGAGGTTTTCCGCAGTTTATTGAAACTGTTGCATTAATTCAACAAAAAAGACCGAATTCTCACGTGGTAATTGTAGGAGAAGATAGGGTTGCTTATGGAAAGCAACTTCCCGATAATCAAACTTATAAGCAGTTAATGCTGCAAAAGGTACCTTTAGATATGACAAGAGTACATTTTACAGGTTTGCTACCTTATGGTGAATATCTGCAAGTACTGCAAGCTTCTTGTGTTCATATATATTTAACTCGTCCTTTTGTTCTATCTTGGTCAATGTTGGAAGCTTTATCTACAGGTTGTTTGATAGTTGCTTCAAATACGGAACCAGTAACTGAAGTAATTGAAGATGGTGTTAATGGTTTATTAGTCGATTTCTTTTCACCTGAAGAAATATGCAGTCGTGTTGAAGAAGTACTTAATCATCCCGATAAAATGTCTTCAATTCGAGAAAGAGCAAGAGAAACGATTTTGCAAAAATATGATTTAGCGCAGTTATTACCGAAACATTTAGATTGGATACAGCAAGATTTGAAATAGTAATTTGTTCTAGATACAAGGAATTATTCAAATCAAATCAATATTTGTTACCAGCAGAAATTACAAATCCTGACTGCTTTATTGATTGATTTTTTACATAGTAGTGCCGGTGATTTGCTAGTAATTACTGAGGCATTTTTTACCTAACGACAAACTCAATTTTCAGTAATTATCAGAAATTGCCCGATTATGAACTGTATTCACAAATAATTGCAAGTTGTATACTGAAAGCTTTCATACAGATTGTATTCAGAATTACTACAAAGGTTAATATCTAATCTATAAATTAGGAGATAATAAAGGTGAAATATAATTTGAAAGTTTTATTGCTGTCTTTAGGATTGCTTTTGAGTACTATTGGTACTATTAGTGCTGTAACTGCTCAAACATCCGATATAGCTTCAGTAAAAAAATCTTTAAGCTTTAAACAGCATGAATTAATTGCAGCATCAGCGAAGCAAGTTGATAAGAAAGAGTTAAAAGCTTTTTTTGGTAGTAAATACGATTACTGGGATGCTCGCGTACTAGCGAATTATTGGGGACAATCAGTAGAAGAAGCGAAAGCAAGAATTGGCAGAAAAATTATTTGGGGTAAATCAGATGTTGCAATTTTAGAGCAGTTTCTTGTAGATGCGAGAATTCAGGCTTTACAGAAAATGCAAAGTCCTAACCCTCCTTTACAGCTATACAGTGATTCAAAATACGAATATGATGATGCTCAAAAGCTCGCAGCTGTCTGGGGTGATAATTCCCCTTGGGATGCTAAAATTCGCATTGAAAAGAATTTAATTTTAGGTCAGCCTGAAATCATTGAACAAGCTTTGGGAAAATAGGTTTTATTTTATTAATGATTAATTGCTAATTCATTTCTGAAGATTTTTTATTATGTTGGGAAGGTAGGTTAATAGCCTGCCTATTTTTATATTCAATGATGTTCAATCAATAACAATTAATAATTTAAAACTAGTAATGTCACAAATAAATTGGAAGATAGGTTGTGAAATTGAACTCCTAGCACCTAGAGGATTAAGTAGAAAAGATTTAGCGGAGTCGATAGCGCAATTAAATAATGGTTCGGTACGCCGTATATTCTATCCTCAATCCGAGCCGAGTAAAGTTCCGGGTAAGCCTTTATTTCACAATCTGACTTTAGGTTTTGAAGTTGTTGACAAAAAAGGAAATTCAATCGCGAAATGCGTAGATGATTTAACTCTGCAAGATGACTTAAATAAATCGCATCCATCGAAACCGGGATGGTACCGAATTGTTAGCGATGACACCCGATTTTTACAATTAATTATTGCTCAAGCAAACCCCGAGCAAAGCAAAGCCGAAGTTCTTAAACCGATTGCCGACTTATTTGGAACAGTAACTGAATCAGGAACCGGGGGAATGGTTCGCGTTACTGATAATACTGGCTTACCGATTGCGATCGCCGCTCCTTTACCGGGAGAGCGGGAACGTCCCTGCGAGCTAATTACACCTCCTATAAACACAAATCATTTAGAAAATTTAGAAGTTGTTTTACACGCAGCACGTTTACTTAATTTTAATATTCCTATCGAAGGGGCAACTCACCTACATTTTGATGCTGTACCTTTGTGTAGTGCTAATGTGTTTGCGAATTTAGTCAATATTTTCCATGCACGTGGAAAAAATCTCAAACGGTTAGTAGGTACTAATCCTGATTGCAGGCGTTTGGGAAGTTGGGATACAGCTTTATTGAAAGTAGTGAACGAATCTGGATTCCGGAACTTATCTTGGCAAGAAGCTCTCAGTAAAATTGCCAAGCTTGAATTAACCAAATACTGCGATTTTAATCTTAAAAACTTAATTCATCCCATCCCGAATAAATTTACTTTTGAAGCTCGTATTTTTCCAGCTTGGCTTTATGCACAGCCGATTATAGAAGCTGCTGCTTTATTTGAAGCGATTCTATATTATTCTATTAATACATCTTATATATCGCCTCATCCACCAATAGAATGGGAACTGAAATCGGTAACAGAATTTATTAAATTACTTCCAATTTCAGAATATTTTCGCCAAATTTGGTTATCTCGGGCCGCAAACATTAGTTAACTATACGAAATCGTCAAATTAAATCAAATTTTTCATATAAATCTAACCATAGGAAGATGTTGTATTGCAATATTTCTAGGTGATGAATTTGCTTTAACCCGAAACATTATATCTTTTCTTTGTGAAGATGCGCCGAATTTATAGATAATTCTATTATGACTATATGCATCTTGAGGAAGTTCCTTAAATTTCAACATTCATAGGAAACTAGATACAGAAACACCAAACTTTATCTATCAAGTAAAAGATGCATTGATTGCATTAACTGGCTATGAAACACTGTCAATTGAGGGTTAGAGTTCCATCTCATTACTTTATCAGTAATTCTCAAAACTCAAGTATTTCACTACTCAGTACTTAAATTCAATACCAGTTTAAAGCTACGACTGTTAGAAAAAATATGAAATGGAGGATTTATGCGAGCAGTACTTATGGCTGGAGGTTCCGGGACGCGGCTTCGTCCGCTAACTTGTGATTTACCTAAACCAATGGTGCCTATCCTCAATCGACCAATTGCCGAACATATTATCAATCTTCTCAAAAGGCACGATATTACAGAAATTATTGCTACCTTGCATTATCTACCGGATACAATGCGAGACTACTTCCAAGACGGCAGTGATTTCGGCGTACAAATGACTTACGCTGTTGAAGAAGACCAGCCTTTAGGTACGGCAGGTTGTGTAAAAAACATAGCCGAACTGTTAGATGATACGTTTTTGGTCATAAGTGGAGATAGTATTACTGATTTTGACTTAACAGCAGCAATAAAATATCACAAAGAAAAAAAATCCAAAGCAACTTTAATTTTGACTCGCGTTCCCAATCCAATTGAATTTGGAGTGGTGATTACTGACGAAGAAGGAAGCATTAAACGATTTTTAGAAAAACCTTCTACCAGCGAAATTTTTTCCGATACGGTAAACACTGGCGCATACATTCTTGAACCTGAAGTTTTACAATATCTGCCAGCCAACCAGGAATCTGACTTTTCCAAGGAGTTATTCCCTCTACTCCTTGAAAAAGGCGAACCAATGTATGGTTATATCGCTTCCGGTTACTGGTGCGATGTCGGACACTTAGATGCTTACCGCGAAGCTCAATACGACGTACTCAATCATAAAGTTAAAGCTGATTTTCCTTACAAAGAAGTTGCACCTGGTTTATGGGTTGGACAAAACACTCATATAGATTCCTCGGCAGTAATCGAAACACCTGCTTTAATTGGCGATAACTGTCGCATTGGTAATAGAGTACATATTGAAGCCGGAACAGTTGTTGGAGATAACGTTACTATTGGCGGTGATGCTAACCTGAAGCGTCCGATTGTATGGAATGGAGCAATCATTGGTGACGAAGCTCAATTAAGTGCCTGCGTAATTTCTCGGGGTACTCGTGTAGACCGCCGCGCTCATGTATTGGAAGCTGCGGTAGTCGGTTCGCTTTCCACGGTGGGAGAAGAAGCCCAGATTAGTCCTGGTGTGCGTGTCTGGCCGAGCAAAAAAATTGAATCTGGCGCAGTTTTAAACATAAACTTGATTTGGGGTAACACCGCCCAACGTAATTTATTCGGACAGCGAGGGGTTCAAGGATTAGCAAACATTGATATTACCCCAGAATTTGCCGTTAAGCTGGGTGCTGCTTACGGTTCTACTTTGAAACCAGGTTCTGAGGTTACAGTTTCTCGGGATCAACGGACTATCTCCCGCATGGTAACTCGGTCTTTGATTGCTGGTTTAATGTCTGTAGGTGTGGAAATTCAGAACCTAGATGCAACAGCTTTACCAATTGCCCGCACCATCATACCGAATATGGGCGTAGCTGGAGGTATTCACGTGCGGGTACATCCCAACCGTCCCGATTATCTCTTAATTGAATTTATGGATAACAAGGGAATTAATATTCCCAAAGCCAAAGAAAAGAAAATCGAAGGCGCATATTTCAAAGAGGATATGCGACGAGCGCAAATTCATGAAATTGGTAATGTTGCTTATCCGGCACAGTTAGTAGATCGTTATTGCAGCGCTTTTGAAAATCTCTTAAACATTGACACCATTCGTCACAGTCGAGCCAAAGTGGTGATTGATTATGTTTATGGAGTATCTGGTGCTGTATTACCGCAGATGTTAGATAAGTTTGGTGCTGATGCGGTGGTACTAAATGCCAGTTTAAATAAAATCGCTGTATCAGAAACCGATCGCGAAGCTTTATTAACTCAGTTAGGTCATGTGGTAGAAGCACTAAAAGCTAACTTTGGCGTGCAGGTAACGGCAAATGGCGAGCAAATGATACTGGTTGATGAATCCGGTATTCCCATTCGCGGGGAAACGCTTACCGCTTTGATGGTGGATATGATGCTAACTGCTAATCCTAGAGGAAGTGTGGTAGTACCAGTTCATACTTCTAGCGCTGTAGAACAAATTGCTCGTCGTCATGATGGTAAGGTGATTCGCACCAAAGCAAATCCCACAGCATTAATGGAAGCTTGTCAAAAGAATCCGAATGTGGTTCTAGGTGGAAGTGGCGATACCGGTTTTATCGTCCCAGAGCTACATCCTGGATTTGACTCCATGTTTTGTATTGCCAAGCTAATTGAAATGCTGACAATTCAAGAGCGTTCTCTTACTACAGTACGTTCCGAATTACCCCGCGTGATTCACAAAACTTATACTACCCGCTGTCCTTGGACGGTAAAAGGTGCATTGATGCGTCACTTAGTAGAAACTCATCCCCAAGAACAATTAGAATTGATCGACGGAGTCAAAATTTGTCAACCCTACGAAGACAGTTGGGTATTAGTTCTACCAGATGCAAGCGAACCATTAGTACATCTATACGTCAATAGCAACGATCGCGATTGGGTAGACGAATCCCTAAGAAAATACCGTGCCCGCGTTCAAGAATTTGTGGAAACAGAGCAGGAGCAGGTTGTAGTGGAAGTGTAGAAAAATGGGCGGGAATGGGGGTAGGAGTTACTCCCTTCCCGGCAGAAGATTACCGTTTGGGGTTGAGTGAGAGAGTGAGAGAGGGAGGGAGTGAGGGAGAAATTTTCATCGGAAATCTTAGAGCGGAATGGGAGTAGGAGTAAGTAGTAAGTAGTAAGTAGTAAGTAGTAAGTCCTGATTATTTCTCCGTCTTAATTGCTCGCTGCTCACTGTTAACTGTTGACTGCTCACTGCTCACTGTTAACTGCTCACTGCTCACTGTTCACTGCTCGCTGTTAACTGTTCTCGAAAGGTAAGGAGGGAGAATTGCTTTTAGGAAATATTGCTAGTTCGGTTTCTGGATCGAAGAAATGAATTTTCTCAGGGTTTAAAGATAACCATACTTTTTCTCCCTCATTTACCAATTTTTCTGGCGAAACTCTCACCTGTAAGTCATCTGTTACTAGGTAATCTTTTTCAAATTTTGTCTCAATCAGTTTGACTGCAAGATAACTATCGTTGCCAAGGTTTTCCGTCCACTCAACTTGTGCTGGTAAATTCTTAGTAGCAGGCAAACTCAAATTCCAGTTTTCCGGACGAACTCCTAATATTAAAGTTCGTCCATTATATTTTTTTAAAGCGCTACTCCAGTTTTCTGGCAAAGTTAAACGGAAATCACCCTTAGTTATTAGACAAGGTGATTGGAACTTTACCTCAATAAAATTCATTGGTGGAGAACCGATAAACTCGGCAACAAAACGGTTTGCAGGACGATTATAAATTTCTAATGGAGCAGCAATCTGCATTATTTGACCGCGATTTAAAACCGCTACCCTATCCCCCATTGTCATTGCTTCTGTTCGATCGTGAGTAACGTAAATTGTTGTTATACCCAACTGACGTTGTAGCCTGACAATTTCTGCACGGGTTTGCGATCGCAGTTTTGCATCTAAATTAGAAAGGGGTTCATCCATCAGAAATACCTGCGGGTTGCGAGCAATAGCACGTCCTAATGCAACTCGCTGTCTTTGCCCTCCCGATAATTCTTTGGGATACCTATTTAACAACTTTTCTATTTGCAGCAATTTAGCTACATTAACTACTCTTTCGTTGACGATTCTTTCTTTATCGGAAACGTAACGCAAACCTTTGGGTAACTTCTTTGCTGAGGCAACTAATAAATCTTCTGCTATTTTTAAGGATTTATTCAAGAATTGATTTAATAATTTCTCCCCATCTCCCCCTCTCCCCATCTCTCCCTCTCCCCCTCTCCCCATCTCTCCCTCTCTCCCTCTCTCCTTCTCTTCCTCTCGTTGTATTCTCCCCGCTTGCAATCTTAATCCGAAAGCAATATTTTCATAAACGCTCATGTGAGGGTAAAGGGCATAATTCTGAAACACCATTGCAATATTTCTTTGAGAAGGCTGAAGCTGGTTTACAGCACGGTTTCCTACCCAGATGTTACCTCCGGTAACATCCTCTAAACCTGCAATCAACCTCAGTAAGGTACTTTTGCCACAACCTGAAGGCCCCACCAACACCATAAATTCGCCATCTTCGACGGTGAGACTGATTCGCCGCAATACATTCACGCTTTCATTGCGATGTGCGCCCTGATAAATAACACCTTCGCTTTTACGGGGAGGAAAACTCTTGTAAATGTCTTCTAAAACAACTTGCGCCACAAATCTTTACCGACAGCGATACGAAATTGACTATCAACACACATCCCGCTCAAGCAGAACGTTTGCGCTAATAATACAGCTTTGATTTGCTAAAAGAAAGTAAATAAACCTATTTTGTCTCACCGAATCAATTAATACTTACAAAAACGCAGTAATAATACTGTTGCCAATTACTTAACTACTATGATAAGCAATAATTTTTTTTTGATTTGTACTTCTAAAAGCTTTCTTTATCTGCCTTTTACATTCAAAATATAAATGTAAAGTTTTTTTACAGTGCAGTATCGTGCATTGTATTTTTCAATGTCGCTTTATTGGGATTCAGGGGTGCCCGCGCAGACAAATATATTTGTGAAGGCACTATTTTATGTATAGCACCAAAGAACTAACGAAGTATAAAGATTACGTTATACAGCCGTATTATCATTCTCATCAAGCCCCAGACAAGCGGTGGGGATATCGAATATGGAAAGGCTATGAATTAATGTGCGTAAATGAAAATGGAAGTGAATCTTCCAAAAAGGCTGTTATCGCTGCAATAAAAGAAATTGATAAGGGCTTTTTGTAGTTAGGTATTACAGAATCTGTTCGCAAAACTCACAAAGTTAGTTTAAAACTGCACTCAATGGTACTATAGTACTATAAATGCAGAATCATCAGTCAAGGAAAGTTGCCGAACGTTTTAGAATAACTGTTCGTAGCTTTCGCTTGGCTTTTATCATTAAAATAGCTTGATGTGAAGATTATCTTCTTTATTTATGTGAATAAAGTTTGAGAAACCGATTAGATATATGTATTGATGATAATCGTGCGTTCAAGCGTAATTTGATTTTTATTTCTCAGTAGCTAATAAGCGAAATACCAAAATCAGGAGATTTTATGAACAGTTGCGTATTAATGGCAGAAATAATAAAACAACCCGAACTGCGATACAAGGCAGATAATCAGCTAGAAATTACCGAAATGCTGGTACAGTTTCCTGGGCCGCGAGAAAACGATCCTCCAGCAAACCTTAAGGTAGTGGGCTTTGGTAATTTAGCAAAAGAAATTCAACAAAATTATCATCAAGGCGATCGCGTCATACTAATTGGACGATTGAGTATGAATACAATCGAACGTCCGGAAGGATTCAAGGAGAAGCGGGCTGAGATGACGGTACAGCAAATTCATCATTTAGATTCAGCTAGTGACAATAGTTCTATGCAGTGGCAAGCAAATCAAACAATTCCCGTTGCCACACCTCAGGCACAGAGTGTAAATACCGTACCCCCCGTAGCTGCAAATACACCGAAAACAAATAAAGTCAACGCTGCACCTGTTGAGAATGTACCCCAACCGGAACCCGTATCTCAAGCCACGAGTTACGAACCAAGCACTTACCCGGCAATGGTTGAAGAAGACATTCCGGAAGATGACATTCCATTTTAAATTTTTTTGTCAATTTAGAGACGTTGTAATGCAACGTCTCTTGAATGTATGTGGCGAAGAAAAATGTATCCTTTATAGTCTATATAGTAATAGTGAGAATACAAAATAATTTTTCTATTTCACGTTTTTTTCAAAATAATTATAGATAGTATATTTTACAAAAGTTTAACAATACAAATATTCGTTACATTATATACGTATCGGTTGCAACATTTGCTATAACGTATCTATAATGATTGGTTTTCAAAGTAAATCAAATTTACTTTAAAAGTTAATATTTTCTAGTTACCTAGGAATGGTCGCAATTATCACAAAATCTGCTTGATGCCGTATACTTACTGCCCATTGTTTGGTTAAAAATTAGTCTGCGTACAAGCATCCTACAAAAAAATGTGTCGGTTGCGTAAATTTTAGTTACCTTTGAATGTAAATTTTCCAGTTCTAGATATAAAAACTAAAAAAATTACTTTCAGATACCGTTCAAACTAAATCTGCTGTTAGAATCCAGTTAAATTAAAGTTAATTTCTACTTAAGAATCTACCCCCGACTTCCATGAGAGAAACAGTCCTAGACGTTCGCAACCTGCAAGTTGAATTTTCCGATGATGGCAATGTTGTCAAAGCAGTAAACGGAATCTCTTTTGAATTACACAGAGGAGAGACATTAGGAATAGTAGGAGAATCGGGGAGCGGCAAGTCTGTTACATCTCTTGCGGTGATGCGATTGTTGCAGAATCCGGGAAAAATTAGTAATGGTGAAATTTTGTTTCGTCCGCAGAAAAATGGCGAAGCATTGAACTTAGTCGATTTACCACCAAACCAAATTCAGCTTTACCGAGGTGGTGATATTGCTATGATTTTTCAGGAGCCAATGACTTCCTTAAACCCGGTTTATAACATTGGTTTTCAGTTAACAGAAGCAATTTTAAGACATCAAAATATTAATAGCGGGCAAGCACGTCAAAAAGCAATTGATAGTTTGCAGGAAGTTAAACTTCTTCCCAGCGACGAGCAAATTCGTGAAAATTTAATTGAAACTTCGCCACAACCTTTAAATGAAGCAGAACTTCCGCAGCTAGTACAAAAACATAAAGAAGCAATATTAGAACGCTTTCCCCATCAACTTTCGGGGGGGCAGTTACAAAGGGTAATGATTGCAATGGCTATTTCTTGCAATCCGCTGCTATTAATTGCTGACGAACCTACAACCGCTTTAGATGTAACGGTACAAGCAACAATTATAGATTTGCTGGGAGAATTGCAGCAGAAACGCGATATGGCGATGATTTTTATTACCCATGATTTGGGATTAATCGCTGAAATCGCCGATAAAGTAGCGGTAATGTACAAAGGAAGAGTCGTCGAACAAGGTGATGCAGCGCAAATATTCACAAATCCCCAGCATCCTTACACTAAAGGTTTGCTTGCTTGTCGTCCGACTTTAGATAGTCATCCCCAAAAGCTACTGACGGTTTCCGACTACATGAACGTAGAAACAACAGCTACCGGAGATGTAGAAATTACGGCAAAAGAACCAGCAGAACCCATACAAGTCACTTCTGATGAAATTGCTCAAAGATTGGCAACATTAGAACAGCAACAACCGCTTTTACAAATTCGCAATTTGCAAGTTGGTTATCCAGTCAAAGGAATGTTCGGTGGAACAAAACGTCATTTTATGGCCGTTAATAACGTTTCTTTCGATGTCAAAAAAGGTGAAACCTTGGGATTGGTGGGGGAATCGGGTTGCGGTAAAACAACTCTTGGTAGAAGTTTGCTGCGATTGGTTGAACCTTTAAGCGGTGAAATACTTTTTGAAGGAAGAGATATTACCAAACTTAAGGGGAAACCATTACAAAAACTGCGTCGAGAAATGCAAATCGTCTTCCAAAATCCCTTTAGTGCTTTAGACTCGCGGATGAAGGTTGGTGATGCGGTAATGGAACCTTTGGTAATTCACTCTATTGGTAAGAATAAAAAAGAAAAACAGCAACGTGCGGCTTATTTATTAGAAAGAGTCGGATTAAGTGCCGATGCAATGAATCGCTATCCGCATCAGTTTTCCGGAGGGCAGCGTCAGCGGATTTGTATTGCACGTTCTTTAGCTTTAAATCCTAAATTTATTATTTGTGATGAGTCGGTTTCGGCTTTAGATGTATCCGTACAAGCACAAGTATTGAATCTTCTCAAAGAATTACAAGAAGAATTTGAATTAACTTATATCTTTATTTCTCACGATTTAAGTGTGGTCAAATTTATCAGCGACAGAATTTTAGTTATGAATCGCGGTGAAATTGTAGAACAAGGTAATGCAGAACAAATTTACCGCGAACCAAAAGAAGAATATACTCAAAAATTAATTGCATCTATTCCAACAGGTAGTCCCGAACGAATGAGGAATCAGCAATCAGTTAGCAGCTAATAGCCAACAGCGAACAGCGAGCAAACAATTAGGAGTTATTTAACCTTTAACCTTTGACCTTTGACCTCTAACCTCTAACCTTGATATAACCCTTCTTTTGGCAGATAAAAATATTGAAAATGTAAACCCAAGGGCTGATGAATCCTCAAATGAAATGCGAGAAACTGTAAACAGCAAATCAGTGAAAAACCTGTCGAATTAATCTGCAATTTGTAGTTAATCATAACCCTTTATATAAATCTCGGGTTATAAACAATATTTTAGATTTTCAACCAGCAATTCAGCATTGTTTGGCGCATTTTTATGGCGCATTTTTAAAGATTTACTAATTGCTGAATTACTTTGATGGAAACAGTTTCGACGCAAAGCATTACTGTAAATACTGATTTGAGCGAATAGATTCTTTCATACGAGGAGTAAACATGGTAGATAGAAAATACAAACGTGCAGTTGGTACATTTGCAAGCCGTGGAGATGCGGAGAAAGCACTCTATAAGCTTAGAGATGATGGCTACTCAATGGATAAAGTATCTCTGTTGGCGAAGAATGCTGATGGTGATAACATCGCCGGTGCTGATGTAAAGAACGAACGTGGTGAAACAGAGGCTCAAGAAGGTGCTGGAATTGGTGCTACCACCGGTACAGTTTTAGGTGGTTTGGGCGGTTTACTTCTAGGTTTGGAAGAATTATTAATTCCTGGAATTGGACCTTTCTTAGCAGCAGGTACTATCGCTACTACTTTGGCTGGTGCTGGATTGGGCGCGGCAACTGGTGGTATCATCGGTGCATTAACCGGCATGGCTATTCCTGAAGAAGATGCCAAAATGTACGAAGATAGAATTAATAACGGTTACTATTTGTTGATAGTAGAAGGTTATGAAGATGAAATCGACCGTATCGGTTCTACTTTAAGTGGTTATAAAGTTAGTAACTGGAAAGTTTTTGACGCACCTGCACCTGAAGTTGAGACAGAAGTCAAAGAAGTTCCTGTTGCTCAACCAGTTCCTGTTGTTGAAAAAGAAGTTGATGTTGATGTAGTCAATCGTAAAGAAGTTGTTGACAGAAAAACTGTAATTGACCGCGATATAGTAGAAGTAGTTGATAAAAGAGACGATACTATTCGCTAAGATTTAATTAAATAATTGCATAAGTTCTTGAACCCGGTTTTAATGCAGCCGGGTTTTTGTAATCTTTCAGGTTAATTTCCGTAATAGAAGCCAGATGCTCTTACTAACTGCATAGCTTTTTCGCAGTAATCACTATAGCGGTTTTCACTTGAATGAAATACAGCCTGAACCTCACCCCTTCCCCTCTCCTTACTAAGGAGAGGGGTGTCCAAAGGACGAGGTGAGTTCATTCTTTGTATTCTACTCAACAGAAAACTGCTATATAGTTGAAATTTCGCTTCTTTGGATTACTTTAGTTACTTATAAAAATTACTTTTTTTTCTTTACTCTTCCTAATATTCCTATTCTTTATCTCTTCTAAATATAGGTAATTTTGTAATGAAAGAAAAGTAGAGTAATTTAATTTGATTAATGATTAATTTTACCTATCTGAAAACTAGTAATATAAATTCTCTCAATATTTACTAACCAGTCATGTTATTAGAATTAAAACTTGGTATTTCTTAAAATAACTTATAAAAAAATCAAGAAAATTAATTTTATAACTGTATTTCAAAAGTAATGATATAGCAAAAATTTGTTAAACTAACGCTACTAATAAATATAAATGAATGTCACCTGAAAACTATATAGTAGTAATTACAGCATCAGCTGGAGGACTTAACGCAATTAGCACAATTTTATCAAAATTACCATCAAATTTTCCGGCACCGATCGCTATAGCGCAACATTTAGATCCCAAGCGTCCTAGCATGATGGCAGAAATTTTAGATAACAAAAGTCCTTTATCTGTCAAGCAAGCTAAAGCAGGAGACAAACTATACCCTGGTAAGGTTTATATTGCTCCACCTGACTTACATCTTTTAGTAAATCCAGATGGTTCTTTATCTTTATCTCGCTCGGAAAAAGTGCATTTTGTTCGTCCTGCTGGTGATGTACTATTTAAATCGGTTGCAGCTAGCTTCAAAGAAAAATGTATTGCCGTTGTTTTAACTGGTATGGATGGAGATGGTGCTGCGGGAGTACAAGAGATAAAAAAGATGGGTGGCATAGTTATTGCTCAAGAAAAAAGTACTTGCAAATATTCTAGTATGCCAGATTCTGCAATTCAAACTGGAGATGTAGATTTTGTTGTACCTCTTGAATCTATTGCCCGTTCTTTGATGTATTTAATACTTTAGTTAAAATTGCTAATTGCTAATTATTTATTTGCTTTTTAAAACTGATTAATTGTTACTTATTAAGCTATAGTTCTCCTAAACTAAAATTCTGTTAGCGAAAATCTAGGATTTAATAACCGTTAATAACTGATAGCCTTGTATAAGCTTCGTCGTTAGAGAGGAAGAATATGTCTTCACAGGATATTATGGTTATCGGGGCTTCTGCTGGTGGAGTCGAAGCATTAATTTATTTAGTTAAGCATTTGCCAACGGAATTCAATATTCCTATAGTAATCGTCTTACATTTACCCAAGCACGGAACTGAAGTACTGTCAAGTCTCCTCAATCGTAACTCAAAACTACCAGTATCTGTAGTCATAAATAATCAAGCAATTGAGACAGGAAAAATCTACGTAGCTCCCCCCGATCGCCATGTATTGGTAAAAGAGAATTATTTGCAATTAACTCTAGGACCAAGAGAAAATAATCACCGTCCTGCTATCGATCCGCTTTTCCGATCTGCATCGCGTGCTTTTAATAATCGAGTTATAGCTGTCTTACTTACTGGTACTTTAGATGACGGTACAGCAGGACTTAAAGCTGTCAAAATGCGCGATGGTGTAGCTGTTGTGCAAAAGCCGGAAGATGCTATGTATCCAGGAATGCCGCGCAATGCTATCGAAAATGTGGAAAATATTGATTATATATTACCACTATCAGAAATTCCTGCGATTTTAATCGAACTTGCAAATAGACCTGTTGAATCTTTAGAAAATTCTCAAGATAATTCTAGGAAGTCAGATTTAGTTGAATTAGATTTAAACGAATTATCACAAGATGATAGACCAAATAAAACCTCGGTGTTTATCTGTCCCGACTGCGGTGGTCCTTTGTGGGAAATGCAGCAGCAAGGATTATTGCGCTATCGATGTCGTATCGGTCACGCTTATTCTATGGAAAGTCTTTTAGCTAGAAAATCAGATGATTTAGAAGATGCATTATGGTTAGCAATGCGCGTACTTGAAGAGAAAGCTTCTTTGAGCCGTAAAATTGCAACTAGAATGCGTTCGCAAAATCAAGTTTCTGCTGCTATCAGATTGGAAGAACAAGAAAAAGACGCTATCGACCGCGCTAAAGTAATTCAAAAAGTAATTTACCAAAATAATCAAAATATTGGAGAAAATACTGAGACATTTTTTTTGCAAGGCGGTACAGAAGTTTAGTTACATAAGCTTCCACTATTTTTGCTTGTCAAATTAACCTAAATTTACAATTACTTTTTTCCTTATCAGTAAAAACCTCTCCTTTGTTGCTTTTGTTAGATTAAAAGCATTAAATTAGAAATTCATAAATTTGCCAAGATTCTAATAGAATGAGAACATTTTTAATATAGACATAAATATTGGAAAATATAAAATTGAATAGAGTTCCGGAAAGCCCTGAATTAGAAAGCTTATTAGAATATATTAAACGCAACCGTGGGTTTGATTTTAGTGGCTATAAGCGTACAAGTTTGAGTCGTCGCGTTCGCAAGCGGATGCAGCTAGTTAATGTAGATAATTACAGCGAATATCTTGATTATTTAGAAGTACATCCGGATGAATTTGTTGAATTATTCAATACAATATTGATTAATGTAACGACTTTCTTTCGCGAACCAGCAGCTTGGGAGTATATTGTCAGCGAAATTATTCCGCAAATCATTAATAACAGACAGTTTAATAAACCAATTCGGGTATGGAGTGCTGGATGTGCTTCCGGAGAAGAAACATACAGTTTAGCAATTCTGCTTGCTGAAGCGCTAGGAATGGAAGAATATTCCCGCAGTGTAAAAGTCTTTGCTACAGATGTAGATATGGACGCTCTCAACTACGCTCGCTATGCAAACTACACTTCCAAAGAAGTTAATAACATTTCTCCAGAACTTTTGGATAAATATTTTGAACGCACAAATAATCGTTATAGCGTTCAAAAAGAATTGCGTCGTGGAGTTATTTTCGGTCGTCACGATTTAGTTCAAGATGCACCAATATCGCGAATAGATTTGATTGTATGTCGCAATACTTTAATGTATTTTAACAGCGAAACCCAAAGCAAAATCCTTGACCGGTTCCATTTTGCTTTAAACAACGGTGGCTATTTGTTTTTAGGTAAAGCTGAAATGTTATTCAGCCGCAACCATTTATTTTCCCTGCTCGATTTACACCACCGAGTATTTACTAAAGTTCCATCGCAAAACTTTCGACAAATGCTTATGGGCATGGGTTTTTCACATAAACAACAAATGCTACCTCAAGCTGTAGATCGAAACCGCGTTCATGAAGCAATATTTGAAATCGATCCAGTTGCACAAATAGTGGTAGACATCAACAGTACGGTGCTTCTAGTTAATTCCCAAGCCCGGAAAATGTTTAATATCAATCCTAAAGATATTGGTCGTCCTTTACAAGATTTAGAAATTTCTTATCGTCCCGTTGAACTGCGATCGCGACTGGATCAAGTTTATAACAATCGTCGTAATATCTCTTTAAAAGACATTGAATGGTCGAATTCCGAACGTGAAACTTATTTTTTAGATATTGAGGTTATGCCTTTAATCAATAATAGTACAAATGAGCTATTAGGAGCGAAGATTATTTTTAGTAATGTTACTCGGTTTAAACAATTACAGCAAGATTTAGTTAATACTAATCAAGAATTAGAAACAGCTTATGAAGAACTTCAGTCTACTAATGAGGAATTAGAAACCACTAACGAAGAACTTCAATCAACGGTGGAAGAGTTAGAAACCACTAACGAAGAACTACAGTCTACTAATGAAGAATTAGAAACAATGAACGAGGAACTGCAATCGAGTAACGATGAGTTGCAGACAATGAACGAAGAAATGCATCAAAGTAGCGATGAACTCAACAGAGTTAATAGTTTTTTAGAATCTATTTTAACTAGTTTACGTTCTGGAGTAGTAGTTGTAAATCGGGAATTACATATTTTAATTTGGAATTATAAAGCAGAAGATATGTGGGGATTGCGATTTGATGAAGTTTTTTCTCAACACTTTATGAGCTTAGATATCGGTTTACCCATCGAACAACTTAGACAGCCATTGAGAGCAGTTCTCAGCGGAGAAACGGAAAACTATGAATTGACATTGAATGCAAGAAATCGTTTGGGCAGAACAATTAAATGTGAAATTATCTTAAATCCACTTAACAATTCAACATCAAATATGCAAGGAGTAATCCTATTAATGGAAGAACGATAGCATTTTGTTATAAATTATTAATGATTGATTTTGTATGATACTTATAATAGTATAGAAAAATCCTGTTGGCTAACCATATATTTCTAAATAAGTAGTAGAAATATATTACTCTTATTTCACTCTAAAATTACTTACCTATTTTTACTTCTTTCTGGTGCGCTCTGTGCGTCTATAAGGATTTTTAAAAAATAATCTTCTGCCGGGTAGAAAGTAAATCAGCATTGAGATAGATATAAAATTTTATCGGAACATTTTAGATTAATATGTGACTTTTGCATATGAAAAAATAACTAAGAGGTACTTCGTGAACTTTGATAAATTTGTCGATCAAATAGAGGAAGTTCGTCAACAGACATATTCACTACAGCAACGTATTACAGAAGCACCTCATCGTGAAGATTTGCTAATGCAAACTTTCGAGCAGTTAAATACCAGCTTAGAAGAACTTCATGTAGTAGAAGAAGAATTATTTCAACAAAATGAAGAATTATTTATTGCTCAAGAAAAACTACAAAAAGAAAGTCAACGCTATCAAGAATTATTTGATTTTGCACCTGATGGCTATTTAATAACAGATGTAAACGGTAAAATTTTAGAAGCTAATCAAGTCGCTTCACAGTTGCTTACGATAGATAAAAATTTAATTATCGGAAAACTGCTAATTATATTTGTTCCTCAAGAAACACGTCGTGAGTTTCGCAATAAAATAAGCTGTTTAAAAGAACAAACACAACTCAAATATTGGGAAACTAATCTAAATAATTATCAAGGAAATTCGTTTGATTGTGAAATTAGTGCCAGTATAATCAAGGATAATCAAGATAACTCTATAGGTATACGTTGGATATTGCGCGATATTAGCGCTCGCAAGCAAGCAGAAGCAAAAATACGTTTAATGGAACTGCAAAATTATCAATTGCAAGAAACATCAAAAATCAAGTCAAAAATTTTAGCAGTTCTATCTCACGAGCTACGTACACCTTTAAATGCAGTTTTGGGCTTTTCAGATTTACTTTTACGTTTAAATAGAAATTTATTTAATTCTCAATCGATTAATATAGTAGAAACAATTATTAGAAACGGTAAGCAGTTGTTAACTTTAATTAATGATATGCTTGATTTTGCGAAGTTAGAGCAAGGTGAAATTGTTCTCAAACTGCAAAAATTTAATATAGAAGAGTTAATAAATACAATTGTGGAAGACTTGCGTTTTTTTGCTAATCGGAAGAATATTACTATAGATATTCATATAAATGTCCATGATATTAGAGTAAGTAATGACCCGATACGAGTACAGCAATTATTAACTAACTTAATTTCTAACGCTATAAAATTTACAAAATCTGGTAGTATATCAATTCAATTACAAGAATTAAACGAAGATAAAATTATCATCACAGTAAAAGATACAGGTATTGGTATTTCCGAAATAGATTTATTACATATTTTTCAAGCATTCAGACAAGTAAATCAAACCATGAATCGTACTTCTCAAGGAACGGGATTGGGATTAGCAATAGTCAAAAGTTTATTAGATTTAATGGGAGGAAATATTACAGTTGAAAGCGTACTTGGTGAAGGTTCGACTTTTCGAGTAGAGTTACCGAGAATAGTCAACAGCGAGCAGTGTTAGGGGAGGTGTCTCGGAGGGAAATACAGTGAATAGTTACTCTTAAGTTGGTAGTTAGTGATTTACCGCTGATAAAATACTTTTAATAATTTAATTAAGAAAATATCTATAAATATAAAACCGATTGTATAACTCTTACTCATTACTCATTACTCATTACTGACTCTGCGATTCTTAATTTAGCAGAACGAGAGCGGGGATTATTTGAAATTTCTTCTTTTTGAGCGGTAATTGGTTTTTTGGTTAATACTTTTAACAATTGCGATTCTTTAAAACTATGTTTGACAATTCTATCTTCCAAACTATGGAAACTAATGATTGCAATCTTTCCACCTTCAACAAGTGCTAAAGGTGCTTTTTCTAACAGAGCTTCTAAAGATTTTAATTCGTTGTTAACCGCAATTCTTAGACCTTGAAAAGCTCTAGTTGCAGGATGAATTCTTCCATAACGATACTTTTTAGGTACAGAATAAGATATCGCTTCAGCTAATTGAGTTGTAGTATGGAACGGACGATTTTCAACAATTCGCTTGGCAATCCGTCGTGATAATCTTTCCTCACCATACTTAAAGAAAATGTCCGCTAATTCCACCTCATCCCAATGATTAATTATCTCAGCAGCATTTAAAGATTGTCTTCTATCCATTCGCATATCTAATTCAGCTTCGTAGCGAAAGCTAAAACCCCTTTCTGGATTATCTAAATGGTAAGAACTTACTCCTAAGTCGGCAATAATACCATCAAAAGTGTTGCGAGGAAAATTATATTCAGCGAAATTACTACGAACAAAATCTACACGATTTTCAAACTCTGCTAAATTATCTTTTGCAGCTATCAAAGCATCTTCATCTTGGTCAAGGGCGGTAATATGCGTATCCGATGCAGCTTCTAAGATTAATCGAGAATGTCCACCACCACCAACCGTTACATCTAAATAATGTCCGTTTTCTTTTATATTTAAACCTGTAATTATTTCCTTTCCTAAAACAGGTATATGTAAAAAATCAGGTGTTTCTAAATTAGATTCTTGTGATGATTGGTTAATCATAGTAAATTATTAAAGTAATTTTGAACTTATAGGGACAGTTATTCCACAAGAATTATAATAATTTTTTTAACTTCTAAGTATCGCTTGCATTCTCCACTTTCATACGGTGTCAGAATTGCGTTAGGTATTATACTCCATTGCAATTCGGGTCTTCTTCCCTCTTCCCTCTGACTTAAAGGTCGAAGACCTTCGGTTAATGGTGTTATGTCTAAACAGTATCACGGACATCCGGCCAAAATTTTTTGATTGGAAAAAATTCCGCTCTACCCTTTACAATTGCTGTAGAATGCCGCCCTGTAAGGGCAGAGCTTGAATGCTTTTATTTTTGGTCACCGTTACTCCGCCGTGCAACGACGGAGCCTGCGGTAACCGGCGTTCCCCGGTCAAAGTTCATAAATGCTGTAAAATCTAACTTTAAAAATAATTCTTGTTTCGATAATATTAGGCTTGCAAGTTTATTGAATAAATTCGAGCATTTTCGCAAACTATGCTAACTGACATATTTCCTTTCAGATTCGAGTTAGACACAATAGCCATTGCTGGAGCAACTTTATGGTCTTTGGCATTGTATCTGGGTTTTTCCCCGGTTGGTGAATGGGTAACAATACAGTTAAATCGCTGGTTTAATTTTGCCGAACGATTTATGTATACCAGTAAAATTGAATTTGAAAAAACCCGTCAAGTAAGAGAATCGCAAAATGCTTTTTATGCATCAGTTTTCAGCATCATTCCGTTTTTAATTGTCGGTGCTTTGTCTAACTGGATTATAGAACTGAGTTTAGGAGGAAGTTGGGGTATAAGTACCGGAATTCTCGCTTGTATGGGTTGTGGAGTTTACGAATTAGGAAGAAGAGATGGGGAAAACAGCGAACAGTGAACAGTGAACAGTGAACAGTTGAGAGTTTATATTTTCAAGCGATCGCTTGTCATATTTAACCCATTACCAATTACCTTTGAACTTTGACCTTTAACCTTTAACCTTTAACCTTAATATGTCCTCACCTCGGATTATTTTAGAAACTTTACTGCCGCATTTAAAAGCAGCAGCAGGTTATGCTCGTTTTCTGCAACCAAAAATTGCTGCACTCCCAGATAAAGATGGTGGAGACAGCTTTTTTTCTGCTGCTTTGACTGAAGCTGATTTAGCAATTCAAAATTTTGTCGAAGTTGCTTTATTAGGTCATTTCCCAAATATCAGATTTTATGGAGAAGAATATAAAAGTTCTCCCAATACAAAATATTTCCGAGCCGTAGAATTTGGCGAGAAAGATGATTATTTAGTAACCCTCGATCCCATTGACGGCACAAAATACTATATTGATGGACATTCCAACTATCAAATTATTCTTAGCATCTTAAATACAGATGATTACGAAGCGGTAATTGCAATTTCTCCCAGCGAAGATACTTATTTCTATGCCCTCAGAGGAAATGGTGCTTTTACCGGTAATCTAAATATGGATTTATCACAATGCACTTCTTTAAAAGTAGACTCTACTGCAAAACCTACTATATTGCTGGGCACGGCTATGAGTTCTTTAACACCTACATTAGAAGATAAATACAATATTATTAATGCTGTAGAAGATTATTCTAGTTCGGTTCAAATGCCCAATCTTAATTCTATTTTGACCGGTGGAATCAGTGGTGCTGTCAAAAGATTCGGTCAATTTATCGATGGTGCTGCTTTAGCTTTTCTCGCCAAAGAAGCTGGTTGTATTGTTACGAGTTTGGATGGTTCTAACTTACCTGCCCTTTCCGAATGCCAAGATTACAAATTACCAGGATTAATTATTGCAACTTCCGAATCCATCCACCAAGACTTATTAGCAGCTATTAGCAAGATTTAAACAAAAAATTGATTATCTCAATAAACGCGATCGCAACTTATTTTTCTTTTGTATACCTTATACGCAATATGTCAACCGTAATAAAAATCATCAAAATAGTTTATGTTAAGTTGACTGTAATATCGCCGTTTCGCCTTCACTAAATCAACGATTCAACAAGGGTTTCAAACTCGTATAAATTTACAGATATACGTCGCCAGTGATTATTAATTTACACCTACCTCAAACCCCTGTCAATTCGTTAACCCATTTTTTAAATGTCAGAGAAGCTTAACCAAATTTACATTTAAAACTTTAATTATTCTAATGATTTACAAAAATCATATTTACAGTGTCAATCATTTCGACTATTTGTTTGCATAAAGATGATAATAACTATATGAATAGAATTTTAAGGTTAATTTCGATTAACCCGAATAAACGAAATATTGAGAATGAAATGCGAATAGATTTTCAAAATTGTTTGAAACAACTTTTTTATATAAGGTGGAAGACTATTTAAACAAAGCTGCATTTTACCAAAAATATAGAAGGTATAATCTGAATATCTAGATTTCGATTATACGAGAATATCGAACGAAAGACGGTCGAATATGAAGGATTTTTCAAAGTTGTTTCAAACAGCTTTTATATATAAGGTGGAAGATTGTTTAAACAAAGCTGCATTTTACCAAAAATATAGAAGGTATAATCTGAATATCTAGATTTCGATTATACGGGAATATCGAAATAACGATGATCGAATATGAAGAGATTTTCAAAGTTGTTTGAGACAGGTTTGAGAAAATTAGCTTGTAGAAGATATATATCATTGCTAATTAAATTCTTTAAAAAGGCTATTCAATAAAGATTGATCCTCGCTGCTTTAACTCACACTTCATATCCTCTGAAATTCCTTGGTTTCGTCCAAATTTGGCATTTTCTACATCAGCCTTATTTAAGTTAGCATCAGTTAAATTAGCTCCTATTAGATTCGCATCAGTTAAATTGGCACTTATGAATGTAGCGTTTACAAGCTTTGCATCTCTTAAGTTGGCATATTTCAAGTTAGTATTAACCAGCTTTGCTTGACTTAAATCGGCATGAGTTAGAAAAGCACCATTCAGATTCGCATTATTAAAATTGGCTTTTCTCAAATTACCGCGTCTCAAATCAACTTTACTCAAATTGGCATTAATCAAAGTTGCACCTTGTAAATTAGCAAAACTTGGACTAATTTTATTTGAGCTATCATGCGGTAATAGTTTCTCTACCAAAGTTTTTAGTAAATATTTACGGTCGTAATTATTAGAAGTAGGAATTTCTCTAATGGTAGCTGCGGCTTCTGGTAATAATTCTGGGAGTTTATCAGCTACAGAAATTAGGACTATAGCGCGGAGTGCCTCTTCCTCCATCTTCCTAGCAACAGCCAAAACTTCACTTAATAATTCTGGTGGCAGTTTGGGAGCTAAATAACCAAGGGCATAGGAGCGATAATATTCATCCTCAATTCCCTTAGCTACATCCAAAGCTTGACTTAACAATTCTGGTGGCAATTCGTCTGCTAAGTAAACTAAAGCTTCCCCACGATATTTTTCCTCTTCAATTTCCCAGAGGTTGGTGAGAGCTTCACTTAGTAATTCTGGTGATAGTTTTTCTGCTAGAGCAATTAAAGCGAACGCATGAAAACAATCATCGTCAATGTTTTTAGCAATAGCTAGAGCTTCTGGAATTAATTCTGGCATAGTGGGACTTAAATAACTTAGAATTAGCACCCGACTCAGCTCGTCATCAATCTCCTTAGTAGCAGCAAGAGCTTCATTTAATAATTCCGGTGGTAATTTATCTGCTAAAAGCTGTATTGCATTAGCGCGATCGTTCTCGTTTTGAATCTCTTTAGCAGCAGCGAAAGCTTCACTAATTAATTCTGATGGCAATTTGTCTGATAAAGAATTTAGGACTCGTTGGCGATATTGCTCGTTCTGAATTTCCATAGCAGCAGCAAAAGCTTCTGGTATTAAATCAGGTAGCTGGTTTGTTAAAGAGGTTAAGACAGAAGCACGAGAATAATCATCTTTAATTTCCCTAGCTATTGCCAAAACTTCAGTTAGCAATTCTGGTGACGATGTAGGAGCTATAGAGTCTAGGACAGAAGCGCGGTATTCTTCTGAATGAATCTCTTTAGCAGCAGCTACGATTTGGGTTGATAATTCCGGTTGTTTTTCTGCTAAAGCAGTTAAAGCAAAAGCGCGACAATACTCATCACTAATATCTTTAGCTATTGCCAGCGTTTCAGTTAATAATTCTGGCGGTAATCTCTCTGCTAAATCAAACCTTAAGATATGGGCACGATGCTGCTCGTTTTCAATCTCCCTAGTAGCGGCGAGTGCTTCAGTTAGCAATTCCGGTATTTTGTCTGCTAGAGAACTTAATGCTTTAGGAAGATAATACTCTTTCTCAATCTCCCTAGCAGCAGCAAGTGCTTCAGCTAACAATTCCGGCATTCTGTCTGCCAAAGAAGTTAGGACATAAGCACGAGAGTATTTATCGTTAATTTCTCTAGCAGCAGCGAGTACTTCACTCAAATATTCTGGTGGTAGTTTAGCAACTAAAGAAGATAGTGCATAAATGCGAGCTGATTCATCTTGATTCTCCCTGGCAATTACTAAAGCTTCGAGTAAGTTAATTAAATTTGTATCACCAAAGAAAGTACCGCTTAAATCTCGATTTTCAGCCATAAAGCAATATAGAGCGATCGCATTGTTTTGCTCGCAGTAAAATATTTTAACTTATAAACTGCAATCAAATATTTCGTTTGTACGGTAATATCGAATTAAAATTCGATATTTGTGATATTACTTGTAAAAATAAACCGCAGAGAGCGCGAAGAGCGCAGAGTGAAGAGGTTTTATAGAAATAGTCGATGATAGAGCGAAATTTTGTATGTATTAGTAGATTATTTATGAGAGAGCTTTGCTTAAATAGAAAACTAGAATTTATCAAACTTGTTTATTTAACTCTTCAACCACTAACTGAGTTAATTTATCGGCAGCACCGGCTTCACCTCTAGCGTTTCTCAACTGAGCGCGCATATCGGCTAACTTCTCAGGATTTTGTAAATAATCGATTATAAAATCCCCAATTTCTTGAGGTTGTAATTTTCCTACTAATTCTGGGACAATTTCTTTCTGTGCCCATATATTCGGCCATGCAAGTAAACCCTTACGTTTAAGAAAATAGGAATTTATCAACTTTGCGAAACTGGTACCGACAAAAGGTAAATTAGCGAGTAATCCAGGAATACCATCCCAAGAGCGCATTGCATCCAATTGCTGAGTAGGAAGTAAAACAATCATTGGTACGGCTAAAGAACCAAGTTCGGCAGTGTTAGCACCGACAGTAGTTATACAGATACTGCATTTGGATAGGATATCATAAGCGGGGTGTTCTAAAGATAATTTTATTTGTAAACCTGTTGTTGTTTGTAAATAAGGCTTATCTGAATCAATATTGATCAACTTTGCCGAAGCGCCACCGAAGTATTGCGACATCGGATTTTTATCGGCATCGGCGAAGCTAGCCAAAGTTTGTAAATCCAAAGTTGGAGCTACGGGGATGAAGAATTTTGTTTGCGGTAGTTGAGTGTTAATATGTTGAGCGATCGCCAAACTCAAAGGTACACCCTGAGCAAGTTTAGCAGCTTTTGAACCAGGTAAAATTCCAATTAAATCTACCCCCTCTTCCCCCTCTTCCCTTTCTACCCCCTCTATAAAAGAAACTTCTGCCATCAAATCACCAACGGCGGTAAATTTATCAGCGTATTGAGGTTTAACATTCTTGATGACTTGGGGTTTCATCACACCGAATCTATTAATTAAAGAATGCCATCTTGCATCCCATTCGGCATAGACAACAGTACGATAATTTAACCTTTTGCCAATGACGACGGGAAAGAATTGATCTCCACCCAAGAATAATACAACACCTTTTTCTCTCCAATCCCAATTATCAAAGGTTTTTCCGGTGAGTAGAAAGGGGAAGAAATGTTTTGCTGATTGAACTCTATCAACTTCTGGATAAGAAAGAGCAATATCGGCTTCCTTACCGCTAGCATTAGAGCAAGGGGATAAAACAACAGAAATTCTTACCTTGTCTCGGTTATTACCAAGCTTTTCTCTTAATGATTTTACAACAGGACGTACCCAAGTTGTGATTTCTCCAGGGCCGTTGGAAAGAATAAGGATATCAAACATTTCAGTGAACAGTGAACAGTTATCAATTATCAATTATCAATTATCAGTAAAAAGATATTCTTGTAGTAGTAGTAGGGTGTGTGACGGTTTGAATAAATTTGAACCTGGTTATTAATGAGAAAATACCGTCACGCACCAACCGGAAGTATTAATAACCATGTAAGGATAAAAATAAAAGTTATTAAATTTGTCTTCTATTCCCTATTCCCTATTCCCTATTCCCTAATCTACAATGCCCTATAGTAATTTCTCACTTTCAAGAGTCAAACGCGAATTTAATTTACAAACCGTTGAAAACCAAAGTTTTTTCCCAAATATTCCACCAATCGAACCCAGCTTTTATCTAAAAGAAGCTTTGAGTGAAGGATTACCGCTAGCAATTGCTACTGGCTCGGAAAAAGCGCGATCGGAATTAATTATTAGTCCAATTCTTGTAGAAGTGCGAAAAATTCTAGAAAGAAAAATCAGCTTTTTTTCAGGAGAAGATTTTACCGTTGCTCCGGAGTTGGATTTAACTGGAGTATGCGATTTTTTAATTAGTCGCTCTGCCGAACAAGTATTTATAGAAGCTCCGGCAATAGTAATTATAGAAGCGAAAAAAGGAGATTTAAAACCGGGATTGGGACAATGTGCTGCCGAGATGGTAGCAGCACAGATTTTTAATCAACAAAATCAAATTCCGATTACTACTATATATGGAAGCGTGACTAGTGGTACAGCTTGGAGATTTTTGAAATTGGAAGGAAATATATTAACTATTGATTTACAGGATTATGCGGTACCTCCGGTGGAGATGATTTTAGGAATGTTGGTTTGGATGGTGAGGGAAGGGTAGATTAGATGGTGTTGATAGTATCACCCGGCGGTTGAAACCGCGTCTACACAGGTAAAATCCACCTGCGTGGACTAATATTAAACCCACGGAGGTGGGTTTCGTTTGTGTAGCCGTGATTTCCAATCGCCAGGTACATTGCTACACAAGCAAAATCCACCTGCGTGGATTAATAAAAAACCAAATAGCGGTAAATTGGCTCGTTGGTATCGGGAATTGAACTACCGCTGCGCTTTCTTCTATTGCTTCCGAGAGGGGCTATATAATTAACTCATTACAACCTTAAATCTTTTTTGCCCCCCTCGGAAGCCGCTTCGCTAATAGAAGAATAGTTCAATTCTGAAGTTAAAAAAATTCTATCATATAATTATTAGATATCTTGAAAAATCTTGGTGGTTGGGTTTCGATTATCTGGTTAAGAAATTAATCAGGTATGACACAATCTACTACGAATACCAATCCAATCCCCAGTTTCAATCTTCCCAACTATATACACATCAATCTCACAATCACCAATCCAATAAATTTTTATATCTTTGAAATGAGTTTTAATTGTATTGGATATTTTCAGAAGAATTTCTCTATATTCTTCATAAGAAACTTCCTTGTATTCCGGACAATCTTCTCCAAAGAAACCTCCTTCCCCTGGTAAATATTCATAATCATCATAAAAATGCATCATACTGGAAGATTTTAAAAGATTATGCAATAAATTATCTCTTGTTTCTGCAATTTCCCAAGCAATACCTCCTAAATCAAAAGTATAGTAAAGAGTTTCTTCTGAAAATATTGTTGCTGTTTCTAAATTTTCTAAAATTGATACGAATGAAGTGTATTCTATTTTCTTCGATGAGTTATCTTCAATTCTTCTTAATTCTTCTCTACCTCCTCTACATATATTAAGAGAAGGACATATTCCAATCCAATCACCCATTTTTGTTTTTGCAATTAAAACAGATAAAATCCCTTCATCAAACTCATTTATATATCCAATACCAATTTTCAAATAATAATATTCTCGTTCTACAGTAATGTATGGTTTGATTTGCTCAACTATCAAACTAAATTCCTCAACTGGAAATGTATTGTCTATAAAATCGATTGAATCCACTTTTACAAGAAAACCTGCTGCTTCCAAAAACTTTTCTAAAGTAAAATCACCTCTTGATGCTGTATCCCACATAAACACATCAATCGGATACGAACATTCTGTATTATGGTTATTATGAATTCCTCGGGTTAATTTTCTAAGCTCTGTAACTAATTCCGTATTATTATTTTTATTTTCATCTACCACAAGCAAATGTGGACTAGATACATTTATCGCTTTATCTATATTTGAACCTGTTAAATCAGCACCAATCAGTTTTGTAGACTCTAAATTTGTATTAGTGAGAATTGCATTCCTTAAATTCGCTTCTTATAAATCAGCTTCAAATAAATTGGAACCGCTTAAATCTGCTTCCGATAAATCTGCTTCCCATAATCTTGTTTTACTCAAATTGACGTTAATTAATTTCGCTTTGTGTAATTTGATTTCATAAAAACTTCCATCGTTTAAATCTATATCTCTTAATTCAATACCCGAAAAATCCCTTTCCCCTTCGTTATACCTTCTCAAAAATTCTTCTTGATCCATATCAATTACACCCGAATATTATCTGATATCAGTTGTAACATTTGCTTTATTTGATCCAATATTATTTAAGTGTATTTCTAAATATTTTTAATAGCGATCGCTATTTATTAAAACCTCCTAAAACCCTTACCAAAACTAACCTCTCAATCAAAAGTAACTTCTACAACCTTCCCCAAATCCTCAAAAGCTAAATTAATCACCAACATCTCTCTTAAACCTCTTCCCTCTGCGCCCTCCGCGCTCTCTGCGGTTTAATAAATCCCAATATCCATCAACAACCAAATAACTAAATATAAATATTACAAATAATTTACATAAATTGAGTAAACACTTAACAGAAATGTCAAGTTTTGTAAACAAAAATTTGCCTATAGTTATCGAAATGTGTCATTTGCACGACAAAACGCGCATTTGTAGCCAATATCTGATAAAAAAATCTTAATGCCGAACCGAGAACACGCATCATAGGAGTCAGGAAAAGCATGTTCACCCACGTCAAGTCCACCATTAGACACATCAAACCGGAAAATCTCGCTGGCCGAC
The DNA here is from genome assembly GCA_019192545.1 of Rivularia sp. MS3. GTDB lineage: Bacteria > Cyanobacteriota > Cyanobacteriia > Cyanobacteriales > Nostocaceae > Rivularia. The sequence continues at coordinate 85,909 of JAHCMI010000004.1, forward strand.
ATTTGATAAAGGTGGTCTATGTCGTGTTAGAGTCCCAGTATCAAAGTGCTTTATCACAAGCGGTACGGACTATAAACGATAATCACCCTAACATTGCCATTGAGATTAGCGGTTATTTAATTGAAGAACTCCGAAGTGAAGAAAATTATCAGGAGTTTAAGAAAGATTTAGCAACTACAAATGTTTTTATTGCTTCACTTATTTTTATTGAAGAGTTAGCGCAGAAGGTTGTTGCAGCTGTCGAACCAAATCGCGACAATTTTGACGTTGCTGTATGTTTCCCTTCCATGCCGGAAGTTATGCGTCTGAATAAGATGGGTAGCTTTTCTTTGGCGAATTTGGGACAGTCAAAGAGTGCGATCGCCCAGTTTATGAAGAAGCGTAAGGAAAAATCCGGTTCTTCTTTCCAAGATGGAATGTTGAAGCTGCTGCGGACTTTGCCTTCTGTATTAAAGTATTTACCTGTAGAAAAGGCTCAAGATGCTCGCAATTTCATGTTGAGTTTTCAGTATTGGTTGGGAGGCTCTTCTGAGAATTTAGAAAACTTCCTGTTAATGCTGGCTGATAAATACGTTTTAAAAGATGTTGATAAAAGTAATTTTGTCTTTGTAAAGGAGTATCAACCGCCAGTCGTTTATCCCGACATGGGAATTTGGCATCCTTTAGCCACAACAATGTTTGAAGATGTCAAAGAATATCTCAACTGGTATAGCAGCCGTAAGGATATTTCTGATGATTTAAAAGATCCCTTAGCGCCTTGTGTTGGTTTAGTGTTGCAGCGCACGCATTTGGTAACTGGTGATGATGCACATTATGTCGCTTTGGTACAAGAATTGGAAGCGATGGGAGCTAAGGTAATTCCCGTTTTTGCTGGTGGTTTGGATTTTTCAAAGCCGGTAGATGCTTATTTTTACGAAACTTCTGCTTTAGCAAAAAATAATAAGGAAGGCACTCCCTTAGTAGATGCTGTAGTATCTTTGACAGGATTTGCGTTAGTTGGTGGACCCGCCAGACAAGACCACCCAAAGGCGATTGACTCGTTAAAGCGGTTAAATCGTCCGTATATGGTTGCTTTACCTTTGGTATTCCAAACTACCGAAGAGTGGATGGATAGCGATTTGGGATTGCACCCGATTCAAGTTGCTTTGCAAATTGCGATTCCGGAATTAGATGGTGCAATTGAGCCGATAATTTTATCTGGTAAAGATGGCGCAACTGGAAAGGCGATCGCGCTGCAAGATAGAGTAGAAGCCATAGCGCAAAGAGCAATCAAATGGGCTAGTTTACGACTTAAGCCCAAGTTAGATAAAAAGATTGCCATTACCGTATTTAGTTTTCCCCCAGATAAAGGTAACGTCGGAACCGCAGCATATTTAGACGTATTCGGTTCCATATACGAGGTAATGAAAGCCTTACGAAGCAATGGCTACGATTTACCTGAATTACCAGGAAGTGCAAAAGAGTTGATGGAAGAAGTCATCCACGATGCACAAGCACAATATGCAAGCCCCGAGCTAAATATTGCTTATCGGATGTCAGTTCCCGAATACGAAGAATTAACACCATATTCCCAACGCTTGGAAGAAAATTGGGGGGCACCTCCAGGTGAGTTAAATAGCGACGGACAAAATTTATTAGTATACGGAAAACAGTTTGGTAATGTATTTATAGGAGTACAGCCAACCTTCGGATATGAAGGAGATCCGATGCGGTTGTTATTCTCACGCTCGGCAAGCCCCCATCACGGTTTTGCTGCTTACTACACTTACCTAGAAAAAATTTGGGGTGCCGATGCAGTACTTCACTTCGGTACTCACGGCTCCTTGGAATTCATGCCAGGAAAACAAATGGGAATGTCTGGTGAATGCTATCCCGATAGTTTAATTGGTACAATTCCCAACTTATATTATTACGCTGCCAACAACCCCAGCGAAGCCACAATCGCCAAACGTCGCAGCTACGCCGAAACCATTTCTTATTTAACCCCTCCCGCAGAAAACGCCGGTTTGTATAAAGGGTTGAAAGAATTAAGCGAATTAATTGGTTCATATCAAACCTTGAAAGATACTGGCAGGGGAGTTCCCATTGTCGATACCATCATGGATAAAGCCAGGATGGTGAATCTTGATAAAGATATCGACTTACCGGAAATTAGTTCTAAAGAAATGTCCGCAGAAGAGCGGGATAATATCGTTGGTAGCGTCTACCGTCGGTTGATGGAGATAGAATCGCGACTATTACCATGTGGATTACACGTAGTTGGAAAACCTCCTACGGCAGAGGAAGCGGTTGCCACACTTGTTAATATAGCTGGGTTAGATAGAGAAGAAGAAGGAATAATTAGTTTACAGCGGATTATCGGTAATAGTATTAATCGGGACATCGAAGAAATTTATCGGAATAGCGATAAAGGTGTTTTAGCCGATGTCGAATTGCTGCAAAATATTACTTTGACAACAAGAGATGCAGTAGCAGCATTAGTTAAAGAGAAAACCGACGCAGAAGGAAGAGTATCCCGAGTTTCCAAATTGAATTTCTTCAATATGGGTAAAAAAGAACCTTGGGTAGAAGCTTTACATCAAGCTGGTTATGCCAATGTTGACAAAGAAGCAATCAAACCGTTATTTGAATACTTAGAATTCTGCTTGCAACAAGTATGTGCCGATAACGAATTAGGTGCATTACTCAAAGGTTTAGAAGGAGAATACGTTTTACCTGGCCCTGGAGGAGATCCAATTCGTAACCCCGACGTACTCCCCACCGGTAAAAACATCCACGCTTTAGATCCCCAAGCAATCCCCACCATGGCGGCGGTGAAATCTGCCAAAGTCGTCGTAGATAGATTGTTAGATAGACAAATGCGGGAAAACGGCGGCGAATATCCCGAAACCATCGCCTGTGTATTATGGGGCACCGACAATATCAAAACCTACGGGGAATCACTAGCACAGATAATGTGGATGGTAGGCGTGCGACCGGTTCCAGATGCATTGGGTAGAGTCAATAAGTTAGAATTAGTACCTTTAGAGGAATTGGGAAGACCGAGAATTGATGTTGTAATTAACTGCTCCGGCGTATTCCGCGACTTGTTTGTCAACCAAATGAATTTATTAGATAGGGGCGTAAAAATGGCTGCGGAAGCAGATGAACCCTTAGAAATGAACTTTGTTCGCAAACACGCAATCAAGCAAGCGGAAGACATGGGAATTAACATCCGTCAAGCTGCTACAAGGGTATTTTCAAATGCTAGTGGTTCATATTCTTCTAATATCAACTTAGCAGTAGAAAATAGTAGCTGGGATAGCGAAGCAGAATTACAGGAAATGTACCTCAAACGTAAATCCTTTGCATTTACAGAAGATAATCCTGGAATGATGGAGAATTCCCGAGAGATATTTGAGAGTACATTGAAGACAGCAGAAGTCACCTTTCAAAATTTAGATTCTTCGGAAATTAGTTTAACCGACGTTTCCCATTATTACGATTCCGATCCCACCAAAGTAGTAGCAGGGTTGCGGAAAGATGGTAAAAAGCCAGTTGCCTACATGGCAGATACCACCACAGCAAACGCACAAGTTAGAACATTATCTGAAACCGTGCGCTTGGATTCTCGAACTAAATTATTGAATCCTAAATGGTATGAAGGGATGTTGTCTCACGGTTATGAAGGTGTGAGGGAATTATCTAAAAGATTGGTAAATACAGTTGGTTGGAGTGCTACCGCTGATGCTGTAGATAACTGGGTTTACGAAGATACGAATGAAACCTTTATGAAAGATAAGGAGATGCAGGAAAGGTTGCTTAACTTAAATCCGCATTCCTTTAGGAAGATGGTGACGACTTTGTTGGAAGCGAATGGTAGAGGTTATTGGGATACAGATGAAAGTAATCTCGATAGATTGCGGGAACTGTATCAGCAGGTTGAAGATAAGATTGAAGGGATTGAGTAGGTAAATTTTCGTATTTGAATTGTAATTATTGAAGCCCGTACATTGTGCGGGTTTTTTGCTTTTTTTGATAAATCAAATTATTGTAGGGTGCTGTGACGGTTAAAATAATCTATCGGACATAATCGAAAAATTATCATAATACCGTCACGCACCATTCGGGTTGATAATGATGGGTGACGGTTAATTTAAAATATTGCGTTATTTTTGATAATAATGGTGCGTGACGGTATGTTCAAATTTGTTCGTTATATGCAATCAATTGTCGTAACCGTCACAGCACCCTACATTTATTTTGATTCATTTTCAACAAGTTCTTGTTCTAATTTTTGTTGAAGTTGTTTAACAAATTCTTGACTAAATATTTTATCGCGATTACCCATATCGTAACCAAGATTATCGCAAAACTCTTCAAGTAAATGTGCTGATTTTTCAAAATATTTTTTCCATTTAGTTTTACTGCATAGAATTGAATTAATTTTTTTGCAATAACTATTTATTTCTTTATCCTTATTTATGTTTGGAGTCTTATACCCTACTACTAGATATCTGAAAATCATTAAAAGATGATATTTGTACTTCTTAAACTTAGAATCTAATTTATTTTTTCCTCTCGAATTAAGAAGATTTTCTAATTTGTAATATGCTAGAGAACTAGTATAATAAGCAACTGGTTGATGATTTTCATGAAAAATTTTAGTACCGATATCTTTAAAGAGATTTTGATAAATTTGACCTACTTTATGAGGTTGCTCAAGAAACATTGCGGCAAATGTTTTAATTTGGTCTTTAACTGTAATAATCCTACTTTTAGGAACTTCTGCTCTACTATTATATTGTTTTGAGCGTCTCTCGTAGTATAATCTTCCTTCTTGAGAAGAATCAAATGAATTATAGTAATTTTCTAGTTTCTTTTGAAATTCTGATAGTGCTTCTAATTCTTCTTTCTTTACTGGAGTCTGAGAATTTGTAGCTAAGATAATATCACTTATAACTTCATCTTCTGCAACAATTATTTTAACTGGAATATGTAAGTCTTCAATACCAGATGTATTTCTACAGTCATAAATAACATGACTAGTTTGACATCCATTAACAATTTGATAATCTCTAATCGTAAATTTATTACCGACTGTATCTAATGATTTAGCAATGATAGTTGTTCCATTATTTAAGACTGCAAATCTGTCAATATTTCCGGATTCTATTGTATTTTTTATTTTAGTATTTACATCATTATAAGTTTGAAAAGCCCGAACATTATCATAAAAGATAGACAATCTAATATTGTCAAATTCGTCTATTATCAACTTTTTGTACTCGGGAAAAGGGAGTATGCCAATGTATGATTCAGAAATACCTGTGATTTGAGGTAATACAATTCGTCTTTCAAAAATTATATCAGTAGCAATAGTTAATATTGTACTTTGATAAAGTTTGCGAATTTCATTAGAGCCTAAAGGATATATATAAACTTGTTCAAAATTTTCTGTTTCTAATAGTTTAGCTTGTTTAGAATCTATACGTTTAACAAGATTTGTATCATTATTATGCCATTTACCTGTTGTGACATAGTAAAGCTTGCAAATTGGTCTTCCTCTTGACATTAATCGAGGCAAAGAATAAATATGCTGAGCAATTTTAGCCTTATGTGAAACTTGTTTATTTCTAGATAAAGTCGGTTCTTCTTCAAAAAAGTCAAAAACTCCTTCAAAAAATTTCAACATATCTCCACTTTCAAAACGGCTTGAAGTTTTTGATTGAATAAAAATAAATTTTGCTTCTATATATCCGTTCAAAGTACTTAAGTCGTCTACTTCTTCAATAGAGTTAACTATTCTTCCATTTACAATTATTGCGATACCATCTAACCCAGTATCATTGGAACTTCCAACAGTAACTTCATCAATCTTAAATGTTTCAGAATGTTCGTGCGAGATAATACAATAATTAGAAAATTTTTCAAAATCACAAGCTTCTCCTTCAGATTCCAATTCATATTCTTGGAGAAAACTTTCCATTAAGTTTTTAGTAATTCTGTCCATGCTTATATACTTACTCATTTAGAAATTTGAATAAGTATACATAGATTTAAATTACAAGTCATGTATAAATATTACATATATTTTTGTTTATGTAATATACAAATCATGCAATAATTTTCGTAGTTTTTAGCGAAAATTAAAATGGCGATCGCCGCAGTCATTCGCCTGAATACATTCACAAGCAAAATAATCTTTTGTAGGGTGCTGTGACGGTTCAAATAACCTATCGGTCAAAACCAATAATTATCATAATACCGTCACGCACCACCAAATGGTTGATAATTTTGCGTGATGGTGTATTTCAAATATTCGTTGTAAATGAAAAAATGGTGCGTGACGGTATGTTCAAATTATTCCGTTACCTTTGATAAATTTTCGTAACCGTCACAGCAACGGCAATATTGAGGGAGGAGAATCCACACCTCAATTTGCCTCCCCTACAAAGAAATAATTAAAGCAAAATTCAAAAAATGTATCGACAATATTTTGTAGTCAAATAAAAATGCAATTAATACGGATATTACATCGGAGATAGCAGTATAAATAATATCAATGCGTTTTTCAGATGGCTAAATATGGAAACATTTGTTCTGCTCCATAACGAACTGGATAATGATATTAGAGAATGCTTAGATGAAACTAAAAACGAAATATCTAAGGGTAATCTAATAAATTGGGATTGGAGTTGTGCAACTACGAAAGGGATTAAAGTAGGAGATAAAATTTTTTTTCAAAGAGCAGGTAAACCTGGTGGTTATTTTGCTTACGGTGTTGCTGTTGCTGCTGATGAAAAAGATCAGTTACGAAAAATTAAAGATGTAAGATATCAAGATTTTAGCGAAACTTATCGAAAAGATTGTTATCGGAATGGTTTTGTTATTTGGGTAGAGATACATTCCGTTGTTGATTACGACTACCCACTAGAGAAAAAGAAGCTCAAAGCATTACCTGAATTTACAGACGTTTTTCTTGATTTTCGCCGCTCCGGTTGCAAATTACAACCGGATGTTGCAGAAGCTTTATTTAGAGAATGGGAAAAACATTCAATGGAACTTGCAACAAAAGGTTTAGGTGAAAGGCTTATTGATTTCTAATGTGAACAAGGGAATGAACTGAAAAAATTTGGGAGAATACGAAGAAGCTATATATAGTTTTGAAATTGCACTAGAATTAGATCCTCAATACGGCAAAGCTAAAAATGGCATGAAAATGTGTAAATAATCGCTAACAAGAAAATGGCGATCGCACTCACTAAAAAAATAATTTATTGTAGGGTGCTGTGACGGTTCAAATAACCTATCGAACAAAACCAATAATTATCATCATACCGTCACGCACCAATTAATTGATAATAACGAGTGATGGTAAATTTAAATATTGCGTTGTTTATGATAATAATGGTGCGTGACGGTATATTCAAATCCTTTCGTTACCTTAATAAATGTTTGTAACCGTCACAGCACCCTACAAAGCATCAAAGATAATTTGTAATTGTACAGTCATTTATTTATAAAAACGGGCTAATTTATTAACCTTTATTTCATATACCACCATAATTAATGGGCTATCTTTGATAAATAATAATAAAACTTTTTATCAAAAATGCCTGAATATCGAAGATTAAAAATTGAGGGTGGTACTTACTTTTTTACATTAGTTACCTACAATCGTCATCCTTGGTTATGTAGTGAAATTGCTCGTTCTACTTTAAGAAAAGCAATTGAGTGGGTACGTATTAAATATCCTTTTAAAATTGATGCTTTTGTTCTTTTAGCCGAACATTTACACTGTATTTGGACTTTACCGGATGGTGATGATAATTATTCGATTCGTTGGAAATGGATAAAGACTTATGTCACAAAACGCTGTGAGGATAAACTTGCTTTAAAATACCCAATGAGTGAGTCAGGAAAAAAGCGTCAAGAAGGTAATTTATGGCAAAGAAGATTTTGGGAACATTTAATTCGCGATGAAAAGGATTTTCAAGCACATTGCGATTATATTCATTATAATCCTGTGAAACATAGTTTATGTAGTTCTCCCCAGGATTGGCAATTTTCAAGTTTTCATCGATTTGTGAAAAACGGAATTTATTCTCAAGATTGGGGAGTAAATGAAGTTCCTAGAATATCAAAATTGATTTCAGATGAAGAGTTTGAGTAAATTTTGTAGGGTTCTGTGACGGCTAAAATAACCTATCAATGATAACCTAATAATTATCATAATGCCGTCACGCACCAAATCGTTGATAATTATGCGTAACGGTAAATTTTTTCATATTGCATTGCATATGATAACAATGGTGCGTGACGGTATGTTCAAAGTCTTTCGTTAAACATGATAAATTGTCGTAACCGTCACAGCACCCTACAATATGCAACTCTATTACAAAATAATCCTCTCAGAAAATTATAAAAGGATGTTTAGTTAGTTTGATTATATAACATACTCATTCATTATCTAAATCCTGCACGTAATTTAAGATTAGGTAAAAATAATATTCCTATGACATTACTTCTAAAGATACATAATTTACTGTAGGGGAGGCAAAATTCGGTGTAGATTAACTTCGGGCATTATTGCCGTTGCTGTGACGGTTAAAACAATTTATCGCACATAATCGAATAATTATCATAATACCGTCACGCACCATTGGGGTTGATAATAATGCGTGACGATATATTTATTGATATTGCGTTGTGTACGATCAAAAAATGGTGCGTGACGGTATGTTCAAAGTATTTCGTTACATATGATAAATTATAGTAACCGTCACAGCACCCTACAATAATTTATCGAACACAATAGCTGTTATCATTTTCTAAAATAGCCTTTTTCCTAAAAACGTTTAACCGTAAAATTTTACATTGACTGAAAATTGATAATTATTCCCCAAATTTTCTAAACAAATTTCGTCAACTGCATCCGATAGCGCTCTTTTTTAGTAACTGCTATTTCCCCAACTTCTAAACGCCCTTTTCCTCGAATCGCTATCAAGTCTCCTGTTTTGACTTGATGGGAAGCTTGTTTAATTTCTTTCCAATTAACTCGCACGTCGCCAGCATTGATAAAATCAACCATTTTACTGCGAGACATGCCGAAACCGGCAGAAGCGATCGCGTCTAACCTCAAAGAAGCTTCTACTGTTGTCAATTCTTTCTTTTTCGGTTCTCTTATCTTTAATTCGCTAAAATCTATCCTTTGAGTCTTGACAGGAACCGAACGTACTTGAGTCAAACTTGTTTCTAAAAAATCAGCCAATTCTGGAACAACAATTACCTGCGCTCCACGCTCCCCAAGTACAATAATATCGCCGGTTTTCTCTCTTACAATTCCCGTTCCTAACATCGCACCTAAAAAATCGCGATGTGTAGCGGTATCAAATAAAAAATTACCGGCTATATTCAAAGCAACAAGCTCAACTTGCGACTCATCTAAAGGAAGTTCGCTGCGAGCAATAGCAATTCTTTTTCTTTCGGCTTGCGGATATCCACCCCAGGCTAATAACTCTACTTCAGTTAACCGAGCAAAACCCTGCTCAATTTCTGCTAATTCCGGGGGTGAAAGAAAATCGGTAAAAACAACTTCCCAAGTTCTGATTGCTTGCTCGGCACAATCAATTACCCGAGCTACAGTATCTCTATTTTCAACGTTCTTTAAAAGTTCTTCTCTTGGCAACATTTTGTCAATTTAAAAGTTAGGAGTTATAAGTTAGGAGTTAGGAATTCAGTTTAATTGTATATTTTTTTATTCATAATTTTCCTACTATATTTTCCCTTTCCTCCTAACTTCTGTTTTACTCAGCAGCGTAACCTTGTAAATTCTCGGGTTCAAGCTGACGTAAAATTCTTGTAGTTTCACGATTGAGGCTTTCGGCTCCTTCAACCACAACTATGTATTTACCGGCATCTAGACGGTTGCGATAGGGTAAAGCATCACCGCTGCCAGTAACCAAACCGACTCCTCCGCCAACGAAGATAGCACCTAAAGCCCCGCTTCCAGCACCTAGCAATCCTCCGATGATAGGATTACCGATATCTCCAGCCCAGGCAAAGGTATTTAATCCAGTAATTAAATTAAAAGCAAGCCCAGCAAAAAAACCAAATGGAACCAGCCAAAAAGACATAAACTTAGCCTGCTTTTTAGCTTGTTCTTTGGGATCGATTAAGCCAAATTCATCAGCAGATTTGTAGCCTCTACCGAGTATGGTACTTTTAATTCCTTTTTTTTCTAAAGCGGTGAAAGCTTCTTCTGCTATCATCCTGTCTGGGAATACTGCCACTAGATAGTTCATTGAGGTTAAAGCTGTCATATAAAAATAATTTTGCTCTAACTAACAGCCTACCAGTACCCGATGGCATCAATTCCATTTCTTAATTACTGTTAAAGGGAATGGGCATGACAGTGAGCAGTGAACAGTGAACAGTTACCAATTACCAATTACCACTAAGCAGTTAGTTAGCAATGCCCAATCCGCAATGCCCAATGCCCAATTCACAATTTCAACTTTCTAATCTTCGGTAACTAAATCTAAAGGTTCGCAAAATTCCGGTATGCCCTGCTTGAAAACGTAAAGTAAAACTGGAGTTACTAATACGGTGGGGAATGTCGGCGTTTTTTGGATTTGTTCCATAAGTTTATCTACAGAGCCTGATTGCAAATCCGCACGATATTCTTCCTGACAAATGAGCGATCGCCATTTTTTCGCCAAACTATCTAACCATTCAGAATTAGCAATTTCTGGCTGCTGCCCAGCTTTGATAGCCAAGTTCATGGCAGCGTCTTCTAAGTCTCCGTCACAATCGGAGATCAAATCGAGTGCTTGCAAGGCTGGGGGATAATTAGCAAATGTAGAGCGAAATTTAGCAATTTCTTGTGATGTAACTGTAGTCATAAGATACTATATTCTCAAATAATCCTACAGTATTTTAACTACAAAAAGTTAGGTAAAATACAAATTATATAATCACCTTCCCCATGAGATAATACAAAATTCCTTCTCCCCAAACAACTAAAGAAGACCCTAATAACTTTGAATAAATAAAATTAGTCAAAAGTTTATAGTTATAAATTAAAAGCCAGTAATTATAAGCAATAACCAATAACTAATAACTAATGACTAATAAAAAATATTAAGGCAATCCCCGAGCAGTAACGGCACGCTGTAAGCTAGCTAAAGCACGGTTGTATTCTAAGATTGCAGTGACTCGATTACCTTCGGCTCTTGTTAAAGCATTTTCGGCATCAAGCACCTCTAGCTGAGTTCCGACACCAGCTTGGAAACGCAAACGAGCTAACCTCAAAGATTCCCTAGCTTGATTTAAAGCAGCTTCGGAGGTTTGCACGTTCTCTAAGTTAGATCGCAGGCTCGAATAAGCTTGCTCTACTTGAAAGCGAATTTGATTGCGAGTACTAGAAAACTGGGTTTCTGCGATCTCGGTGTCGGCTTTTGCTTGTGCGGCCTGCGCTCTTGATGCACCACCATCGAATAAATTAAGGTTTGCTTGTAATGCGATGCTATAACCGTCAGTTAATCCCACGTTATCGTCAAATCCGTCAAGCAACTCGTAGTTAGCAATAAGACTTACTTGCGGACCTAACTGGGAAAGCGCTTCTCTGCGTTGCTGTTGGCTGATATTCCGCTGTGCTAGCTGCTGCTGCAATTCCGGACGGTTTTGATAAGCCAAAACGATACTGTTTTCCAGTGTTTGCCTCCATAAACCAGCCAACTTTACCGGATCTGCTGCTGAAAGAGTGGCTGACTGTGCCAAATTCAACCTTGTCGCCAGGGCACGACGAGCAATTCGCTGTTGGGAACGAGCATTAGTCAACTGTTGCTGAGAGTTAGCTAAGTTAACTTGAGTACGCAATGAATCGAAGCGCGTACCAACACCAGCTTGTTCTAATGCTCTTGCATCTCGCAAACTAGCTTCAGCATTAACTACCGCAGCTCTGGATATGCGAACTTGTTCGTCTGCTTCTTGCAAGTTGTAATACTCGGTAGCTACGTTAAGGCGAATTTCTTCAGATAAACGTTCGACATCTAATTCTTGCAAACGCACCTGTTCTTCAGCTTGACGAATTCGCGCACCCCGCGCTCCGGAAGTAAATATATTGTAATTTAGTTGCGCTCCACCAGTGAAAGCAGTACTGGGTGAATCATCCGGAAAGTTAGGAGAATCAGGAGGAACACCAGCATCGCGGGCAGCTTCACCTTGAAGTTGTCCAGATGCAGACTGCTGACGAACGACTTGAGCGTTCAAACCCACATTAGGCAATAAAGCTGCTCGTGCTACCTTCAACCCTGCTTTTGCCCTTTCTAGCTGCAATAAACTTACCTGTAGCTCTTGGTTATTGCGTTTTGCAAATTCCAAAGCTTGTTGCAAAGTAAGTGGCTGATTTTGCCCAACTGTGACTTCAGAGGGCTTCGTAGGATAATTCAGAGGATTAGCGCTCGGTTCTAGACCATTAGGAATTGAAGTAGGTCCCTGTAGAGATGGTCTTGTCGGCTGTACGGGAGCCGGAGCAATTGACTGGGCTAATTCTAACTTTTTATGAGAAATAGAATTAATTTTTTTACAAGTTGATGCCGCTGAAGCTGACAACAGATTGTGCAGTTTTGGATCTTGCCCTTGAGGACAACTTCCTACTTTTAACAGTTGTGCAGATCCTGGCCCAGTTGCAATTCGCTGTAATTTTTGAAATATTTTATCGTCCGGTTTTTTGATTGCTACAGCCTCAAATTTTTTGATTCCCGACGAATCATTCTTCCTGTAAGAAACTTTTCTAGAAGAGGGTTTTTTTAATGCTTGGGTTGAACTTCTATGAGAAGCTGTTTTCAAGCTTTGGTTGTCTTGATTTTGATCCTTTTTCTTTAAAGCATTAATTATAACTCCTGTTTTACTAGTTGGCTTTACTCCTGAAATCTTTCGACTGTCCGGTTTAACGCCGCCTAGCTTTACTCCTGGGGGAGTAACTGGTGCCGGATACTTTCGACCGTCCGTATCTTTCGAGAAAGTAAAAGTGTTACTTTCTACTTCGTCACTACTTACACTGGTAGCAAAGATACTCGGATAACGACCCACTTGCGAGTTATCAACAGTTACAGTTTCAGCCCAGGTAGGCTGAGTTGTAAGTACTGCTGCTGTCACACCGGGTAAGAAACTATTTAATATTTGCTGTGCTTTCACCGCATTTCCTCACACTACAATCAAGCGGCAGAAACTTATTTCTAACCACAGACTATATCACGCTTAGAACCCTGACTATGTTAACTCGAATGCTAAGAATCAGATGTTTGCTCATCTTCAAAACTCCTAACAATACGAGATAATTCCGCCTTTTCATCGATACTAACGCGGCTCGGCACTCCACTGATAATTCTTTCGTAATCTTGGAATGAATTTTTGATTTGTGGACCTTCACGAGTTATATTGTATTCTCTAATACCCTTATCATGCCAAGAGCCGCGCATTTTAAACACGTTAATTGCTCGGGACATTTCTCCACGAATTTCCACATATTGCAACAGGATAATCGTGTCGGTAATAGTAGAAATATGAGAATCTGTAATTGAATTTGAGCCTAAAAAATGAGTGGTGGTATTAGTAAAAAAGCCAGTGATTTCTTCTTGTTTAGCGTAACCAGTTACACCGATAACAAATTGTCGGAATGCATTATTAGAAACCCCTCGATCCAAAGCACTAAGAGAATCTATGGCAATACGGGAAGGTTTAAACTCAGAAATTTCTGACTTAATAATTTGTAGGTGATCTTCTAAACCAGTTGATTCGGGATAAGCGCAAATTATTTTTAGCAATCCTTGGCGCTCTAGCTCCTCGAAGTCTATTCCCCAAGAGGTTGCATTTCTCGAAAGTTGAGCGCGGGATTCTTCATAAGCAAATAATATTGAGCGTTCGCCGATATTACAGCCTTCTTGCAAAAATTTGCTGACTAACAAGGTTTTACCCGTGCCCGTAGCACCAGTAGCCAAAATAATTGAATCTTTAAAAAATCCACCCCCGCACATTTTATCTAAAGACTCAACTCCTGAAGATATGCGAGCGTTTGAAGAACGTTGAGTTAAACGCATGGCACCTAATGGGAAAATATTTATTCCTTGATTGGTAATTGTAAAAGGATATTCCCCTTTCATGTGAGTCGTACCGCGCAGTTTGAGAATTTCAATCGTCCGTCTGCGACGTTCCCCTTCTAAGACATTACGAAAAATTATGACGTTGTCCGATACAAATTCTTCTACTCCGAATGTTGCTACGGGACCGTATTCTTCTCTGCGCTCGGTTGTCATTACCGTGGTAACGCTCAAACTCTTTAAACGTGCAACCAAGCGAAAAATTTCCCGTCTTACCAATCCTGCTGCTTCATACTGTTGAAATATTGCCGTTACCGAATCAATGGAAATACGTTTTGCTTTGTACTTTTGAATCGCGTATTGCAAGCGCTCAATCAATCCGGATAAGTCAAAATTGCCGATAACTTCTTGACCTTCAGGATCTGGAGAGGCATCAAGAATAAACAGTAGACCATCGTCAATTAACTGTTGTAAATCCCAACCAAATATATGAGCATTTCTGATAATATCATTGGGAGCTTCTTCAAAAGTGACAAAAATTCCTGGTTCTTCTAGGTGAGTAATACCGTTATAGAGAAACTGTAGAGAAAACAATGTTTTCCCCGTACCAGAGGTACCGCTGACCAAAGTTGTTCTACCTTTAGGCAATCCACTATGAGTAATATCATCGAAACCTTCTATCAAGGTGCGTATTTTTTCTACACCTCGATTTACTAAAGGCATGTTACTGTGTAGCGGTTTTTCTTTCTCGCTCATTGTTTATTAATTACAAATAGTAAATTGGCTCCGTTTCATTAATAACTAGAGTCCTTTTCTTAACATCTATATAGTTTACTATTCCCAGTTGTTTTCTTGTTCGTTTAATTGTGCATCCAATAAATTTAAACCAATTAAGACTCTTTCTTTGTCCGATAGATCCCCAATTATTTTACGAACGGGAGGTGGTAAAATTTTTGACAAAGTTGGAGTCGCCAAAATTTTGTCTTCTTCCGCTTGCTGTGGATTCTTTTGCACGTCGATAACTTTTAAAGCATAAACTCCTTTAAACTCCTGCTCTAATATTGTCTTAAGTGTTTTTAGCGCCTGTACTGAGTTTGGCGTATTACCAGATACATACAATTTCAGAACATAGGTCTGACCATCTTGATGGTTCATACGAAAGTTTATGGTGAAAAATAATTCTAAGAAAAAAGGAAAGTGAATTTTTAACAGGTTTTAGCAGGTTTTAAATAATAAATATTTATTTTTCATTTATTTATCTTCTGATAAATAACAAAAAACATCAACCCTTAGAAGTACCAGAGCGTCTATAAATTTCACATAAATGAGCTAACATATCAATCAATGTTAAGCGATAATCAAGAAGTAACGAGTTATAATCGCTTCTGCCCTCTATTTTTAGCTGCTTGGCAAATTCATCAACTAATTCCATGTGAATCTCGATAATCTGAGGCACGGGGATATTAGCACGAAATATTGCATGAATTAATTTATCGATTTTTTCTTTTAAATTTATATCGTCAGTAAAATACTGAATCAGAATTTGACGGTACTCGGATTTAACCTGTTGTAAAATTTGTTTTTTCTGATTTGGATTCATTTGCTCAAAAACGAGCATAATTTCAGATTGTGACATCTAACTACATATCCATTTTTTCCTTGCAGTGAATCATTTATAGCAAATAACATCAAGTCTAATTATATTCTTATCTAACCAAAGATAGAAGTAATTTGAGACTAAGTAATTTATCTAAAAAAAAGCGAGTTAATTTATTGACTGGCATAATCTCAATAGTTTTTGCACAAAAACGATGACATTAAATCTTTCGTACAAGTCGGCGTAAATAAGGCAACCATTAAAAATGCTGGAAAAGCCTAAAAAATCTTACTTTTTGCTTTTTACTGACGCGAAGCAGTACTAGTACCTATCGCAGACCGATTTTTTGAATTCATTTAATTCATAAAGTTGTATTTACAGATTGATAGTAATGCCTTGTTGATTTTATAAACTGAGAATTTAAATCCAGAACAGATACATTTTTCATTTCCATTGCTTTAATCTAATTTAGTTAACTTCTGAAACATCGGCGACATCCTTTAAAATATTTTTTAACTATCCGAAAATTTAATTAGTCTCAATCTTCATCAAATGCCAAGTTATTTCTATTGCACTTTTCTGACGAAAGTCTTATGCTTAAAAAAAATAAAAATCACTATCTATCGATATATTTTTAAAATAAATTATAAAATAATAAGTTTGATTAAGTAAGATTAAAAAATGTCGTAATTTAAATCATTATAATTCCTAAAGATTTTTCGGGTAATTTTAGAGTAATAATTGTTTTAACAGCTGCTGTCGATGTAAGGAGTATCAGCTCCGCCCACGGACACTTTTAAAAGTCTCCTGAGTACATCCTTAGAACAGCAAAGGGAGAAACCGCCGCACGGACAACTCTTGTAAGACAAGTAAGCTCTGGCGAAGTCAAGTTTCATCTTGAGTTAAGCATGGAGTTTCCGCTCAAAATCGTCCTGTAATGTCACGGTATTTTTCAAGTCAAGTTTCTTAAAACTTGTAAAAATACAAGACAAACAGTGAGTTAGTGATGCCGGATGCTTCCTAGGGAAGAATAACTCCACAAGGCATATGTCAATTAAACATTACCCGCTTTACGACTTTATTACTCAAGCTCGCAGAGTAAGCGAAACTACTCCTCTGAGTCACGTGCTGTCAATGTTCGAGCAAGAGCAGCATTCCCAGCGGTTGGTAGTAGTGAGCGAGCAACAAGTTCCCCGTTATTTGCTCGATGCAAATAATCTGCTGGCACTTTGGATTTACAGACAACAGGACGAGTCTGGAATCACACAAAATTTTGATTGGCATCAACCAATCTCTTGTTTGGATAAACAGTTCGTCAAACCGATCCAAATCTTTAGCTCTTCTTTAAGTTTAGAGCAATTTGGTTCTAAATTGCGCTCTGAAAAACTGCCAGCAAATTTTCATAATTGGTTGCTGGTGGATGAATATGGTAAGTTTTTAGGACTTTTAGATAGTTCTAAAATATTGAAACGTTTAGCTTTGTTGGATCGAAAAAGCGAAAACTTAGCTATAAATTTTAGCGATCGGCAAACGGAAATTTATCAAGAAGCGGGTAGTGCGATATCGGTTATTCCTAGAACTTCGGCAACCAATGTCAATTCGGATAGTGCTGAGATTATTAGTTACGCGAATGCTAAATATAAAATTAACCAACGCAAAAGTCGGGATAAAAGTCAGTTGGAGTACAAGTATGCAACCCAATTGCTTCAGGCACTTCCTTGGGCATTAATGTTAGAAACAGATACTCAAGAAGTAGTGTCACAAAACCAACTATGGTACGAACAACTTGGGGAATTAAAAGATCCACAAGGATTAAAGGAGCTTTGGGAAAAGACAATTGAAGGGAATGCAGTTTCGCAAACGGACTTTGTCAATCCTGATTTAGGTAGAAAGGATGAAGCGACATTGAATCGCTGTTTTATTGATAGCGAACCTGGTAGCTGCATTTGTGTTGTGGAAATGCGAGATGGAGAAGAAAGGGTATGGCGATTTACTAAAATACCGGTAAATATTTCCAAAAATGAGTTTCGCGATTTAAGGAATCAACCAAATTGGACTCAAGAATTCAAAGTATTACCAACAGCTGATAATTTATCTTTATCTGAAGCAGGGCAATTGTGGTTAGTATTGGCTACAGATATTACCGAACAACAGCAATTAACCCAAGAGCTAGCGGCGAAAAACGCCGATTTAATTCAACTTAATCGTTTAAAAGATGAATTTTTGGCTTGTATAAGTCATGAATTGAAAACTCCTTTGACAGCAGTATTGGGATTATCCCGTTTGCTATCCGATCAGCAGTTAGGAAAACTTAACGATCGCCAAGCAAGGTATGCTCAATTAATACATCAAAGCGGTCGTCATTTGATGAGTGTCGTCAACGATATTTTAGATTTAACTCGTATGGAAACAGGTCAAATGAGCCTGACTCCGGCAAAAGTTAACATCAAAAAAGTTTGCGATCGCGCTTTAAAGGAAGCCAAAGAAATTCACGCTCAAACAACCAAAGCAGCGGCATCGGAGCTAGACGAAGACTATCAATTTACTCTTGATATTGAATCAGGATTAGAAGAAATTATTGCCGACGAATTGCGTTTGCGGCAAATGTTGATTCATTTGCTTTCCAACGCCTATAAATTCACCGAAGCAGGCGGAGAAATTGGTTTACAAGTAAATAGTTGGGAAGGTTGGATTACCTTTACAGTTTGGGATACGGGTATCGGTATTCCCGATAGCCAACAGCATTTGATATTTCAAAAGTTTCAGCAGCTAGAAAATCCTATGACTCGTCAACACGAAGGAACGGGTTTAGGATTGGTATTAACTAGAGCTTTGGCTAGACTTCATGGTGGTGATGTCAGCTTTTTATCGCGAGAAGGTTCCGGAAGTCAATTTACATTGCTTCTACCTCCGTCTCCTCCTCATAAAATAGCTAGGGAAGTCGGTTCAAACGAGACACAAAGCGGCTCGCACATTACTCAGAAAGTTATAGAAGATACGCCATTAAGGGACTCTCCTTCTCTTAAAGAATTATCTATAGAAAATATTACTGCCTACAAAAACAATTTTAAATATTCTAAAAATCAAGATTCTATTGCCAAGCTACAGACTTTCCCTAACAGTTTAGTGATGGTTGTAGAAACAGTAGCAAGTTATATAGAAGATTTCACCAGGCATTTAAGCACTTTGGGATACCGAGTAGTAGTAGCTCGTTCCGGTTGTGAAGCATTGGAAAAAGCCCGAAGACTGCAACCTAAAGCTATTTTTATTAATCCTCTGTTACCTTTACTTTCTGGTTGGGATGTATTGACATTGATAAAATCGGATGCTTCAACTCGCGATATTCCGGTAATTGTAACGGCTAGCGCAGCAGAAAAAGAGCAAGCATTTAGCAACCGTGCAGATCGTTTCCTTACTTTGCCAGTCAAGTATGACGCTTTAGCAGAGTTATTGGAAAGTTTGTACGATAAGACTGCTGAAGAAAAGCCAGAAGGTGCTAGTAATTCTAGTACATTAGAGCCAAAAACCCCATTGCGAATATTGAGATTAGTTGAACCTGAAGTCGAACCATTGAGTTACGATTTATCTTTAGGAAAACATAGAGTTATAGAAGCAGATGATTTAGCACAAGCCCAACTATTAGCTCGGGTTTGGAAGTTTGATGTGGCTTTATTAGATGTAGAAATGCCTCTGGCTCAAACTTACTTAAATAAAATCAGTGAAAGTAAGATTTTGGCAGCTTTGCCATTGGTAACTCGTAATGTAGAAACTACCCAAGCAGCATCGAAAATTGACCAGCTATCGGTATTTCCTTGTTTAACAAAATTAGGTAAAGACAACAAAATTGATAAAGACAAAGCACCTACTTTACTATCAGTTTTACAAATAGCTGCTGGTGTCTGTTGTCCTCCGAGTATATCGGTTCTAGATTTAACTATAATACCGGATTTACCGGGAGCAATAATTGATTCTGAAACAAAGGAAACCCAAAAAAATAACCGTAAAGCAGTTCACTTACCCTGTAGTACAAAAATTTCTTGTCCTTTAAAAGAAGAGCAAGTAGAAACAAATTCTCGCCCAACTGAATGGTTTCAAGCTTTAGTTCAATATTTACAAACGGCAGGTTTAAAGGCTTCCATGTGTAATACTTGGGAAGAATTATTGCAGCAAATACGTCATGAAAGTGTAGATTTACTATTAATTTGTTTGGGGGAATCTACTATAGAAATCACTGTTGAGTCTGTAATAGAAACATTAGAAACTATGAGTTTAGACTTGCCCCCATTGCTATTACTCGATCAGCGATTAAATTGCAATCAAATCGAATTAGAGAAATTTGATACTTCAGAAAACATTGTTGCCCAAGTGTTGCCTCGTTCAATTTCTATGGAAGATTTATTAAGTAGAATCAATCAAGCATTAACAGCGAGCAGCGAGCAGTGAGCAGCGAACAGCGAGCATTGAGCAACTGCTCACTGCTCGCCGATTTTCACGCGAATCAAACCATAAGCTTGTTTAGCATCTAAATTTTCGTAATCAGTTGGTTGTAAACCCATCTTGGGAAACCTTTTTGGTTCAGCTAAAACGATTACCGAGTCAGATTCAGTTTGGTTTTGAATATAGTCTGCGGCTTGTTGATTGCTTTTAATATAGTTAATTTTACGTTGACTATAAAAAGCGACGCTAGGCTTTTTAAAGCCAACCATAACTATTTCTTCGCCTGGTTGTTGTACCCTTGCTGCTAACTGAGATAATTGCTTTAAAGGTAGCTGACGACTAGCATCCGATACAAATAAAGCTGGAGTCAGAACTAATATCATGAATGCTGTAAATGCTAATAAATTGATACATATTAAATGCAAATAACGCCGACGAATCACAAAAGCAGCAATAATTACAGCAGCAGCCAACCAAATTATGCTACCTAAAACTGGTAAATTAGACCTTTGCAGCATTTGAGGAAAATTAGGGGCTGCGGGATCGTAACCAATCAAACTGCTAACTTTAAAGAAAGCAAATCCTATAGCCGATACAAAGACTACGTTTAACCATCCGCTAGCTTGCATGAGAGGCGACGAGAGCAATACCGGAGCCAGTGAAGCGGAAGCAGAAACGCTTTTAACATTTTGCTCATCTTTATTTACTATTAAATCGCCCCATAACAAGGCAATTAGAATACCAGCCGCTGGCATTAATGGCAGTACGTAGCTTGGTAGCTTGGTAACGGCAATGGTAAAGAAACTAAAAATACCAATAAACCAACAAAAAGCAAATAAGCTAAGTTGTTGACAACGTTCTGAAGATATCCACGATTTACGCTGCCAGAACTTTATTCTTAGCATTGTAGCGGGTAAATAAACCGAGTAAGGAGCAAAACCTAGGGCTACAACTGCAAAATAAAAATACCAAGGAGCCGAATGTCCGTTAACAACATCTGTAAAGCGCTCAACATTATGCAAACCAAAAAAGGAATCAATAAAGCTCCAGCCATTTTGCAAAGTCACTAATACATACCAGGGGATTGCCACAGCAGCAACAACGAACATACCCCGCACTACTTTAGCTTCCTTCGCAACCTGCCAAAAATTTCCTAAATAAATTAAAAATAGAAAAATAATCAAACCTGGTAATACAATACCTACAGGTCCCTTAGTTAAAATAGCTAAACCAATTAATACATAAAAAGCAAAATACCACCGTGCTTTTACTGGTGATTCCGCAGGTTGAGAATATCCTTGAAAAAAGCATAACAAAGCAGAGGCCATGCATCCAGTCAGCAGCATATCCGACACGCCTGCTCTGCCCCAAACAATCATTTCTGGATTAAGAGCTATGACAGCAGCACCCAGACCAGCAGTAAACCAACGCCGAAAAGGACGGTATACCCCTTGCAAATCGTCCATTTTGGCTTGATGATAGTACAAAGTATAAAACGCCAAACCAATCAAACCTAAAGCCGCGATCGCAGAAGGTAAACGCACGGCCCATTCATTTACCCCAAAAATCATGTAAGCTATGGCTTGACACCAGTAAATCAAAGCGGGTTTATCAAAACGAGTTTCACCATTAAAATAAGGCGTAATCCAGTCACCAGTGACATACATTTGCCGCGAAGCTTCCGCAAACAGTGGTTCTGTCTCATCAATTAAGCTGAAACTGCCCAAATGCCAAAAAAATGCTATCCCCGCAACCAAAAGTATCCATAAAATTGATAACATCACAGCTAGAGTCGGACGCTTTGAATTATTCTTCCACCAATGCTTGGAAACACTTTGAATCATCAGTTTATAATCAGTGAGACACTATTTATTAGTCATTAATAACCGGTTGTCAGTCACCGTTACTCCGCCGTGCAACGACGGAGCCTGCGGTGGGTGACCGGCATTCCCCGGTCAATATCCAAAGATAACAATACTACTCCAGGATAAAATGACTATCTCGAATATGGTCTGTTCCTTTCTCGTTGGCAGTGGAAGAGCAATTACAAAAGGTAAATGTATTAGAGGGGGTAGAGTGGGGAGAGGGGGAAGAACTACTAACTACTAACTCCTAACTCCTAACTCCTAACTCTTAACTCTTAACTCCTAACTTTACTAAATGCAAAATACTCGCTTAAATTCTTTATTCGATTTAATTGTACGAAACCTAGCGCTATGGTTTCTTAATCCTTGGCGAAGAATATCGCTGTTGATGATTAGTTTTCTGGTTGGCTTTTTTATGGGTACTGTAGCTGCTACTACCGCCGGACAAAGAGCAGTATTAGATGTTTTTATAGCCGCATTTTTAGTATTCTTGACAGAAGTCGGTAGTCGGATAGTTTACAGAAGACCACCCAAGGAAAGGCGAATTCTTTGGGTGGAATCACTTAATTTTTTTAAAGTTGGTTTTATTTACAGCTTGTTTGTAGAAGCCTTTAAACTCGGTTCTTAACAAGTAAAAACCTTAAAACATACCCGGTGAAATATTTTTATCAAAGGTAACTATCATGTTGGAAACCCTTACGTCTAAAGGTTTAAAATTTGGATTAGTAGAGGAGAATATGCTATCTCCGGAAACAGCAGCAAACTGCTTTTGATTTTTTGTAAATGCATTTTCACCTGGGTTGAGTCTAAGAGCAAGTTTGTCTTTGTACTTAGATAAGTTAGTACCTTCTAAATAAACAAAACCGCCGTTATCCCAAGCAAATCCGTTTAATTTAAACTCACCTAGTATTTCACGTAATCCGCTCATAGAAGTTCCTGGCCCAAGACTACCCTCAAGCGTTTTCCATTGCCGACCAAAACCCGCAACATGACTAATTTTATTACGACTTTCATCGGTCCAAAAAATTGTTAAAGCACCTGGTGTAGTGGGATTAACTTTGGTAACAGGGAATGAAACTGTACCTTCACCTCGTAAAACTACATCATCTTTGAGATTAGTTTCGCCATGAATTTTGACTAAATCTGCGCGGGTAGTGTCAGCAGTAATCAAACCGATGCGCTTTCCTGGAATTACGAAAGTATCGTTTACTGGTTTCAAGTAATCAACTCCACTCGTCGCAGGTTGGTTTTGAGATGAATTAACTTGTGAATTACTGGTTTGGGGCTTCTGTGCAACAGGATTTGAAGATTGAGTTGCAGCTTGCGAAGTTTCTTGTGGTATAGAATTAACTGTTGTGGAATTTACGGAATCTTTATCCGAGCAACCTACTATTAAAGCTAAAGCTATTACAGCAAGACTCTTGTTGATTGAAAGCATTTGTATAATTTAAATGGTAGTAACTGTAACGATAAAAATATCTGTTCTATTTTACACTTCCAAAACAATTCGGCTAATTCCTTAAAACGACGAAGTTTTTCTCAGAACTTACGCAAGTGTCACACAACTCTGGTGGTGCGTGACACTAAAACCCTCATTATGACGTTAAAAGTTAAATTAAGTGTCACAGGGTTCCCATTAAAAATTTTTAATGGGTTCCCGTCACAGCAACGGCACGGCAATAAAGGGGGATATTATCTACACCGCCTGACGGGCTCCCCTACAGCATAAATAAATGTGCCAGTTACGTAAGTCCTATTTCTGTATGACTATTCGTCAAAATGTACTGTCATCTGAGAAACTTTCATATTTAAAGGTTCCCAATTAGGATTAGTAGAAGATAATTCTCTGTCCCCTAAAACGGCTTCGTGTTGCTGGGGATGCTTACTAATAGCTTCTTGTTCGGGAGCAAGTTGTATAGAGATTTGTCCTTGATATTCAGATAATTTAGTAGTTTCCAAGTTAATAAAACCACCGTAATCCCAACCCAATCCAGTTAGCTTAAAATTACCTAATTTTTGGCGCAATTCTTTAAAAGAAGTTCCGACACCAATACCTTCGGGAGTCTTCCAAGCGGAACCAAAATCTCTAACATATAATAAATTTTCCCGAGCTTCTTCTTCCCAAGCAACTGTAAAGTTTTTGTTATTACCTAAATTGACTTTAGTAACTGGAACTGAGATTGTTCCTTCATCTTCCAAAACTACGTCATCTTTAAGCTTTGACTCACCAAACATTTTGACTAAATCGGCGCGAGTCGTTTTACTATTTACTCCACCAACACTTTTGCCAGGAATAATTACAGTATTATTTAAGATGTCCGATTTTGATTGAAATAAATTGAAAGCTGAAAAATTTGGTGGTGAAGTATTAGGAGAACAACCAACAATTAAACTCAAGATTACAAAAGCAATAGTCTGATTAATCGGAAACATTTTATCAACCTCAAATACAACTAAATAATGATGTAAAATGCTTTTGCAATCATTTTTGAAATAAAATGTTTTCTATAAATCAAAAACTAAATTTTGCAGCCTTTTTTAGATCGACGCACTATTACTAATAATAAATAAGTAGTTAACAATTACTTTTACATAAAATATAATAATTCTCTGTTGAGTATATAGCAATTATCAACAGAGACAAGTATAAGGAAAATACATTTTCAATTAAGATTAAATTAATTTGACCTAATCGAATTGAATCTAAATGTAATCTGTTTGCCAATCATTTTTTCTGAGGTATCGAACCTTCTACCCCTTCAACATACCAATTCATTGCCAATTGCTCTTTGTCGCTCAATACCTTACCCTGCGGTACTCTTATCGTTCCCGATTGGTCTTTCACTGGACCATCAAAAGGGTGTGCGGTACCGTTGATAAACTCCTGACGTTTTACTTTTACTAACTGCTGTACGTCTTGGGGAATAACGGGATTTAAAGAGGAAATATCTACCATTCCAGCTTTTAAACCATCCCATACCGAATGAGATTTCCAACTACCATTAATTACATCTTTAGTTCTTTGAGTATAATACTTTCCCCAATTGTTAATAGCTGAAGTTAAATGTGCTTTAGGGCTAAACTTGCTCATATCGGTATTGTAGCCAAAAGCATAAATTCCTTTTTCTCCTGCTATTTGAATTGGGGCTGCCGAGTCTGTATGTTGAGTTAAAATATCCGCACCCAAATTTATTAAGGCTTGTGCTGCTTCTCTTTCTTTTGCTGGTTCGTACCAGCTTTGTACCCACACTACTTTAACTTTTGCTTGGGAATTAGTTGATTTTAATCCTTGGGCAAATGCACCTATCGAGCGAATAACTTCTGGTATTGGATAAGCACCAATAAAACCGATGATATTTGATTTTGTCATCCTACCTGCAATCATACCAGTCAAATATCTAGGCTCTTCAAAACGAGCTAAATAAGTACTAACATTCTCAGAACGTTTGTATCCACTACAGTGTTCAAAAAATACATTAGGAAAATCTTTGGCAACCTTTAATGTCGGATTCATATAGCCAAAGGAAGTTGTAAAAATCAACTGATTTCCATCTGATGCTAGCTGACGAATTACCCTTTGAGCATCAGCACCTTCATTCACGTTTTCGACAAAGGTAGACCTAACTTTACCCACGAGGCTGGCTTCCATTTTTCTACGACCTAAATCATGGGCATAAGTCCAGCCAAAATCTGCAACTGGCCCAATATATACAAATCCAACTTTCAGCGGTTTATTCGTCGCTACAGATGATACATTTGGTATTTCCTGACGAAATCCAGAATTACTATTATTAGAGGTACAGCTAGCAAAACTAAAGCCAGTTCCTACCTTAGCAGCATGTTTAAGAAACTCACGACGTTGCATATTTTATATTCTTTGGGCACCCATAAAAAAAACTGACTCGCAGCAAAGATAAGTTTTAAAAGGGAACTCAATACATGTGATTTCAAATAAAAATAAATGATTGATAGCAGCAGCAATAAAGCTATTAGATGCTAACAATTTTTATTATACAAAATAAAATTTACATGTTGAGAAGCTACTGACATAAATTAGAAAAAAGTGTAATTGAAAACTCCGTGGATTTATCCTCCAAAAGTGTCAATGCATTAACATGTGCCAGATTTAGCTTGGTTACCCAGGCAGAATACAAGTATTATTTATTCTTTTTTGAAGAATTATGATTATTTAGGGCAACGTCATTAATGGATAGTGCCCGTCTCAAATGTGGATATCAACTATGCTCCCCTTGCCTTCCAAAAAATATACACCGCCAAAATAGCAAGTCCAGTACGAAATGTAATACTAACAATTTGATCGGGTAGTTTAGGTAAAAAACGGGTACTAAGCTGCGCTCCTAAAAGCCCTCCAAATCCTAGAATTAAACCTTCAGCAAATAAGATATTACCTTCAATAGCATGTCTAGATGCAGAAGATATAGAGCTAATAACAATAACTCCCAAACTAGTTTGAATTGCTTTTTTTATCGGTTCTGCTAATAAAAGCATTTGTAGAGGTACCATAATTACACCACCACCTACACCGAATATACCAGCAAGCATTCCAGCAAGCCCACCGGTAATAATTCGAGAAACAATAGAACCAATTTTTGATTCTTGAATTTGTCTATCCTGTGCGTTTTGTGCTTCTTCTTGCTTTTTCGATAAGTTTTTGCGTAACTCGACTAAATAAATAGTAAATAAAAGTAAAATGCCAAAAGCAATTAATTGATTGCGGGGGGGAATAAACTTTGCTATACCAGCACTCAAATAAGCGGTAACTGCCGCAGGTAATGCTAGAAAAATTACCTTCTGGAAATTTATATATCCCATGCGCCAATTCTGGATGGTTCCAGAAGTTGCCGTAATCACAATTGCAAGACTACTAGTAGCAACCGCCTGCAATGGTGTCTTATTAAATGTTAGTAGTATAGGTACTAAAACCGTACCACCACCAATTCCCAACAATCCAGCAAGAATACCTGCAATTAATCCACTAATCAGCAGAAGCAACCAAATTTCCATGAGCAGTGAACAGTGAGCAGTGAACAGTGAACAGTGAGCAGTTAATAGTTAACAGTGAGAAAGATTTTATTAGTAAACCAATTTATTTACCACTCCTAACTTTTAACTATTAACTTTTAGTTTATAGCTATAATGAACAATTAAAAATCTAAAATCTAAAATCTAAAATCTAAAATTTATTAACTCCTAACTTCTAACTCCTAACTTCTAACTCCCAACTCCTAACTCCTATCCCTTCTGGCAAAAGAGCTTTAGAAAGCATTCCATGTACGCCTTTATGAGGTAAATTAACTACTTGAGTAATCCGAAAACTTACAGCTAAACTGCATAAAATATAAGCTTCTTCTGGGGATAACTTTGTGCAGCTTACCAGAAAATCAATCATATTTTTTAAAGCTTTTTCTAAAGCTTCATCTAATGTGGGAGCAAAACCCATCGTGATGATATCAGTAGGAGTTTCGGCAATTGGTGTAGAGATTTGCAAATCCTTGTGAAGCTTTAGTTTAATAGTACCGTTCATAGAAGTTTCAATTGCAGTCACATTTACTTCCCCATCTCCTTGGGCTGAATGCCCATCACCAATGGAAAATAATGCGCCGGGAACGAATACGGGTAAAAATATTTTGGAACCTGCTTGTAATTCGCGGTTGTCGATATTGCCACCATAGTTTCCTGGAGGAATAGAATTGCGAAGATTTTCAGGTGTGGCAACCCCGAGAATACCGAAAAATGGCTTGAGAGGAATTTTAATGCCGCTACCTATAGGAAATTCAGCAACGTTATTTTCTAAATCTAGGGGAATAAATCTTAATGCTGGTTGATTAAATTCTTGTGGTAGGGCACCCCAATTTTTACGAATAACATTAAAACCAACTGGCAGTCTGGGTTTAATCTGCTTTAAATTGACTTCCAAAACATCACCAGGTTGAGCGTTTTCGACGTAAATGGGGCCAGTCAATAAATGAGGTCCTGGTGCAATTTGACGCTCTGAGGGAAGATTTTTGTATATGTCTAGTAATGCCGGTGTCACAAATTCTTGCGGTGCGCGATCGCAAACGTGAAAACCGGTGTAAGTTTCTACATCCACAGTATCGCCAGAATTTACGGTTAAAACAGGTTTTAGTAAATGCGAAAAACCGCCAAGATGCACCGTTTCCTTAGTGGCTTTAATAACGTGATGAGTCATGAGATTTTGAATTTCAACTGGTAGTAGAGTTTTAGAAATGCATCTGTTAGAAAAAAACTAATTCGATATAGGTAAAAAAATAGCAAATAATAACTTGTTTTGAATTTAAAATACGAAATTATTTGAGTAACAACTATTCAATATTATTATTCAGATTAATGTATTTTTGTGACTTTGAGGGAATATAAAAATGCTACGCCATTGTAAGACGTAGCAAATAAGCTTAAAGAGTTAATATAACTTTTGCTGTGAGTGGAAACTTCGATCTAGGTTCTAGGCAGTCGCACTTTTTACCAAGAGGGATGTAACAGAGAATATCTATTTAGAAGTTTTATCGAGACATTCTTCATAACCACCAGCGCGGATAATGAAATCATCAAAGTCATTATCATTTTGATTAACTCTAGGAATTTGAGAGTTGGTATCATCCCAGCGAATCATCACACCACCGTTAGCTAAAGCAGAGAAACCACCTACAAACTTTGCTTGTTGGTTACCGGCAAAATTTTTCGCGTCTGTAGAATAAACAACACCTACATTTCTTCCTTTAAATTGAGACTTTAAATAGAAGCTGTATCTATTGCCAGCCTTGAAGGTAAATTGCGCTGTTCCAGGTAGCGGTACTGCATTTCCCAAGGTTCCCTGAAAGTCATTAACATCATCTGTTAAACCGTTAGAGGGTTTATTTAAAGCTTGCTCGAATTGAGCCATGCTTAAATCACTTGGTTTAACCTCTCCAATCAAGTCTATCTCTTCTCCAGTACTTTCATTTTTAACACCGAAAACAGATTGGTAAGCACCATGAGAGCGAACGAATTTAAACTGTACGACAGTGTTTTTTGTGAATAAAACACCGCTATTATCGAAAAATTCCTGAGATTGGACTTGAATTGGTACGGGAGTTCTAGCTTCTGCTGGTGATGAGAAAACGCTGAAGATTCCTGCAATTGCAACTCCGAGAAACAGGCTAAGACGGGTTATTTTTAACATGATTAATCCTCACAACACTGAATTTAGTTCGTCTCGGAAGCACAAATCTACCAAGTACGATTGGCTATGCTAGCTTTCGTTGCTTCTACTTGTTGGTTCACTTCATCTAAAAGAGTTCTAGATTCACCCAGTAAAGTGTTTAGTTTTTCGCACTTTTGTGGGTTATAAGAAGTCTGATTTGGTTTAGATTGAGTTGAACGTTGACCAAGTAAAAAACCCCTCAACTCACATGTATTGTTGCTACAACCGCAAGAATTACAAGCAACATAAGCATCTGTAAGTTGGTCAGCTAATTGTTGCCCACTTTCAATAAGTTGAGGATTCAGCCCACCAGTGTTGATAAAGATAGGTGCCCCATCAAATACATTGGTTCCACTAATATTAGATAGATTACTACCGCTAATATTGGATAAATTACTACCGCTAATATTAGATAGATTACTACCAGAGGTATTAGAACCATTGGATTGAGCTTTAGCAGAACCAGCTAATCCACCAAAAACTAATGATGTACCTAAAATTAGACCTATTAATTTGCTTGTACGCATAATTTTCACCAATTAAATATCCTCTTTAAGTGCTAATAATTAGACATATGATTTGCCTAAAAATCGAATCCAAATCCAGCCCCAATAACGAATCTGGCTCCGTCACTTGCTCCACGACCAGGACCTGTTATATCGCGCACTGCGGGAGTAATTACTAGAGGGATATTTTTGAAAGGTGCAATCGAAGCTCCTATGGCTAAGTCTTGTCCCGTCCATTCTGTAATAAAGCTAGCTTGAGGATGAACGCGAACGGCAACATTACCAAAAGCATTGAAGTTGTCTTTATCGTTGTTTATCGAATTTTCAGTGCGGAACTGTCCGTTACCAATACCAGCGGTCACAGCAACGCGGCTGAAAGGTTTATTGATATCCTTTTTGGTACGAATAACTTTAGTTACAACTCCGTATAGAGAATTTTCAAAGTCATTAGCTCCAGGAATTCCTGAGTAGTTGCCTATATTTAGAAAACCGTTCATACCAACAGCAACAGCCAAATCATCCTTAATTTGACGGTGGATTTTAACGTTGAAACCGCCAATTCCAAAATCACTGTTATATCTATCGCTGACGCTGGCTAAAGTATAGGACAGTACGACACCTACAGATTTTTTCGCATCACCTAAGCCGACACCAAATACCATTTCACCATCTTCAGAGTTGCCAAATCTGGTACGTTCTTGATAATCAGCCGCAACAAAACCCGTATTTTTATCAGCACCGTATCCTACAGGAATATAAACGCTCATACTAGGAGATGAATAGTATGAGTCAAGCTTAATTTTGTCTAAATCGCGTAGCTGTCTCTGTATTTTCTTAATTCTCTCGAAGGATGGTTTAGCAGGAGTGAATGCAATAACTGGCTGCTGAGCTAAAACAAAATTATCTTGCTGTGTTAAAGACTCGTCTATTTTTGCGACATCATCAGTTTCAGAAGCAAATTGATCCCAAAAAGCTACTGTAGCTTCGGTTTCAGAAGAGAACATTTGTTGTCTTACTGCTTCCGAGGGAGTAGCAGAGTTGATTGCAACCTTTTCCTTTGACTCATGAAATACAGAACTTTCATCCACTAAAGTCGCTGTATCAGACTTCAAAAGAGTTGCTTGCACAGAAAGTTCGGAAATATCTAACTGATTGCGATCGGATTTCTCTGTACCTTCGGTAGCGAATGTAGAATCAACTATGCCAGTCATAGCTAACAGAAAAGAGGTTGCTAGGACATTAGCTAATAATCCTAGAACTGAACTGTTCATAAGCTTGAGCTTTTTGTATTTAAATTAAGTGAGTTTAGACTTATGTCTAGTAATTTTTAAAATATTCGCAGCTATAAAGATAGCTACAGTTAATACAATTAACCAGAAATAATTGTTCAAACAATTGATTGAAGCAAAGCACAAAACTGTGGCAAGTCTTTATATATTAGGTTTTCTACGGAAGAAGATATATAAAAATATATTTAAAAAATATCAATATGTAATTGTCAATCAAAAGTTAGCTTTGACATTACTTTTATAAAGCTATTAGTTAAAGAAAATTGAATGTATTTTGTGACACAAAAAAGCTTGAATAAAGTTAATAGTATAATTAAAAATGATATGTTAATTTTAATACTTGTCTCAATGTATAAATAGACTATAATCTTTTTGATTATATAGGGTGTATTAATTAAAAATACTGCTTTGAATATCCCAACAAAGTAAATTTATGATATCTCGGTGCATCTATTCCCAATTTATTCAAGAGTTACGTATTTGGATTATTTTCAAAATATTCGTCTTTATCTATAAATTAATTTATTAATTTTATACAGATAGCTTTTTGTAATTGTCCATTTTACTTTAACTAACAATTATTTTGGCAAATTAAATAATCCTGACAGGATTTCTTGCTTAAAAACTTTTTTTTAATATACAAAATTGATAAATATGTATTCTTCACTTATAGCTGCTTGCACCGTATTCGCTTTATCGATTCCTACAATTGCTTTTGCGAGTGAAGATAATTTAAATAAAGAGACTAATCTAAAATCTAAAGATTTAATTACTAAGCTAAAAGAAGCTAAAAAAAACTCTATTAATGAACCGGAGTTTGACGCAAATTATAAAGTAGAATTCTCGCAAATTAGCAATCAAGCTAAAGATTTACAAATAGAGCAAATAGACAAAGAACCAAAACTTTCTCCTTTACAAAAATCTCCGACAAGACTTTTTAATTTAGAAACAGCGAATCAACTACCTAAAGGTTCCGTACAGTTTGAAGCGGGAACTCATCAAGCTGAACCAGGAGATAATCGTCAGGGAAACACTGGTTATCAAAATTACTACACTTCTTTGGGTTGGGGTATTTCCGATAAATTACAGCTAAGCTTAGCAGCACAATTTTTTGACGATCCAACCAAAAGTCAAATCAACGGAAACTTCCCCGATTTAAAATTTGTATCTTTTGCACCAAGCATTAAATATCAATTATTAAAGAACGAAAAATTAAAAGTAGCAGTTAGCGGTACTGCTGAGTTATTACAACTTGCTTCCGACCCCGGATTATTTAATAATACTAATAAAAAAACAACAGAATCTTATGCTATTGGAAAAGTAGAAGTTCCAGTTACTTATAATGCTAACGATAAACTTCAATTACACTTTACTCCCGGAGTCGTATTCTATCCCGACAAAGTAAAGCAAGCAGAATTTTACGGAACTTTTATTAATCTTGGTGCGGGTATAAGCTTACAAGCTTCGGAAAAATTGAATTTGTTTGCTAATGTTAATTTACCATTAGGGCCTGGAGGTAATGCGTTAAATTCGCAGGATAACTCTATTTTCCGCAAATTACTATGGGCTGCTGGTAGCCGATATGCAATAAATCCTCGTGCTGGCGTAGAAGTTTATGGTACGAATGCATTTGGAGCAACTCCAACTACCAATATTTTAGCTTTTATCCCCGATGGAAATGAAGTTATATTCGGTGCAAAGGTTAAATATATCTTTGATTTCCATCAAAACTACGCTTCTAATTTTGGCAATAAACCCGACATTCCTTTATCTCAACGCGACAAACAATTATTGTTAGATGGCTTAACCCTTAGCAACAGCAGCACTTTACCACCAGATAAAATCCGATTAACTACAGGTATGACTTCTGGAGGAAACGCTAAATTCAATTTAATCTACGGTTTAGCGAATGATTTACAGTTGGAAATTCCTATCGAGCAATTTGGTAATGATGATAGTCTTCCCCGTGGAGAGACTTTCGGAAATGCCATCAAATTCGGTGCTGGTGCAAAATTAAGATTTCTCAACCAAGCGCAAGGCAACCCTTTTTCTTTAAGCGTAAAAGTTAAAGGCGTTAGAGATAGCAAGCGCCCTCGGGTGGGAACTATATTTGCGGAAATACCTATTGTTTATCAAAGTAGCGATAAAACAGCTTTATTTTTTAACCCTAAAGCAGCATTCTATCGAAAACAAGAACGCTTCGGTTTAGGATTAGGAATAAATCAAGTTTTATCCGAAAAATTGCAGTTAATTGCAGAATTAACCCCAGTTTCCGCACATAATTTAGTTTGGAGTACTGGTTTGCGCTACTTTGATAATACAGCAGATTTAGGAATCGATGTTTACTTAAGTAATACCAGTGGGCAGAATAGCATCGGGGGATTAGTTGCCGATACTAGTACTAACATTGGTTTTAATATCCACTGGTTATTTAGTTTATAAAACAGTCTTCGTCTAGCATAAAGCAGCATTATTTAGATACAGACTTTTTACTAGTTCGCAATTTTGGGATTGTACTAAATACTACAATTATCCCAGTAAATCCAGTATCTAAACTAGTTTCACTAAGTAATTCGGCTATCTCTACCTGAGAAATATCCTCTATTAAGGACTTTAATTTCAACTTAATTGACTGTTGTAAATTGACGCGAAATTTTTGCGCTAATTCTTTTTTACCTACCTCTATAAGAGCTTTTTCTGCTGCGGTGACAGAATCTTCAGCTAATACTACTAACTTATTTGCAAACAGGTGACAACTGACTTTAATTGGAGTATTTCCTAATAGATTACGATAGAAAGACTGAATTTGTTGAGACAATTCTCTTTCTAATTGTCCTACAGTAAGAACATCTGTTTTAGTCATTTTTCAAGCAGAATAACCCTTCGAGAAAATAAGTTTGCAGTGTTAAAAAATCCCACCAGATAAAACATTGATAATATTCAATCTATTTTTTAATTGCACTTACTCATCTTTAACGCTATGCCTTTAACTTGTTTTCTATATTTATATTATAACATTTTGTTAAGAAAGTCTAAAAAAATATAAGATTATGCTATGGGGATAACCGTACATTAGCTCGTTTAGTGAGTTAGGAAACAGCAACCTTTCATTTTCCTGCACAAGGTCAGCAAATTTACTGAAACTAGTATCTAAAACTCGTTATATAGGTATATTGTTTTATATAGTTTGTTTATGAAAAAATGTAAGCGCAGCAATCTCTGCGAGTAGCGCAACTACGAACCTTTATACAGCCCATTATTTTTAACAGATATTTGCCGAAATAAATTCAATAATTTTTGTCAAACCTACTTGCTTTTTCAAGTTGGTAAATATAAAAGGCTTATCGCCGCGCATTTTGCGAGCATCCCTTTCCATCACCTGTAAGTCTGCACCAACGTAGGGGGCCAAGTCAATTTTATTGATCGCAAGTAAATCTGATTTGGTAATACCAGGGCCACCTTTACGGGGAATTTTATCTCCGGCTGCAACATCAATCACGTAAATTGTTAAATCAACCAATTCTGGACTAAAAGTAGCAGCTAAATTATCGCCGCCGCTTTCCAAAAACACTAAATTCAAATCGGGAAAAAGTAATTCTAACTGTTCAATTGCACCCAAATTAATTGAAGCATCTTCTCGAATAGCAGTATGAGGACAGCCACCAGTTTCTACACCTAAAATTCTTTCTTTTGCTAAAGCTTGAGACTTAGTTAAGAACTGAGCATCTTCTTGAGTGTAAATATCATTAGTAACAACCGCAATTTGATAATCATCGCGCATTGATTTACATAAAGCTTCAACCAAAGCAGTCTTCCCCGAACCGACTGGACCAGCAACACCAACTCTAAAAGTCATAATTTATTAGTTGTTAGTTGTTAGTTGTTATAGCGTTCCTACAGCAACTGAGGTATAGCTTTACCTCACCCCCAACCCCTCTCCTTATTAAGGATACTGTTGGCGAATAGTAGGTCAGACCCCTCATCCCAACGAATTAATAGGGATTTTAAGTTATCAGCAGGAGTGCGATCGCACTCCTCAAACCCTCATTTTTTTGGTTATTCAGGGGTGTCACCCCTGAATAACCAGCAGTATCCTTATTAAGGAGAGGGGAGATAAGTTTTGAGTTGTACCGAGTGGAGACTGGGAAACGCTATAGTTGTTAGTTGTTCACTGTTAACTGCGAAACAACCTAGTATACTGCTGTTCGTGATTCATACTCGCTAAAGATAAACCCCAACTACAACAGCTTAATTCATCATCATCCAAATTGATAATTTCTGCCGCGACGGTACTAATTAATTCTTGTAAATTTATTAATAATAATTGCCCTGCGGTTTGCCCCAAGGGAATCAACTTTACCCCAGCAGTAATTAAATTGCTTAACCAACTATGCAAATATCCCAGTATGACTGCTTCGGAATTAATTTCCCAAATACTAGCAGCAACACCAAAGGCGATCGCATAATTGCAAGGATTACCCACAACCGTAATGATAGGCTTTACCTGTGGCTGTAATTCTTTGAGCAAACGAATTAAAGCGCTTCCCATTTGTAGAGATTGGTTACGCAATTCTTCAGTTTCCCTCGTAGCTGATAACCAATTATTCCAATAAGCAACAGTAGCAAAATCTTTTGCTTTGACTGCACGATAACTTCTCAACATGACTGCTGCTTCCAGCCGGATTGCTCCATAACGTAATTCTTGAATCAACCAGTGCTTAAAACTTTCAACATTACAAACTACTTTGGTTTCGACTAAAGTTTCCAACCCTTCAGAATAACTATACGCTCCCACGGGTAAAGCAGGACTAACAAGCTGTAAAAGATAAAGAAGATTTGGGCATGAGGCATGGGGCATTGGGAATAGTTTAAAGGTTAAAGGTTAAAGGTTTTCTGGCTGTTTCTCCCTGCTTATATTTAATGAAAATGCTGAGTGTAAGCACCTGTCTCGGGATGAAAGGGTGAAATTTCTTGTTTAACTATTAAACCAAGCTTTTCTAACATCTTATGTAATACAGAATCGGGTGATAAACGTAGATAATCTGCTGTAATTTGCAGCTGTACGTGACGGTTGCCTAAGTGATATGCAGCTTTGATTAGATCGAGTTGATTTTGAGCAGTTACGGTTAAAACTGGTTCGGGTTTAGCAATTATTTGAATTAAAGTATTATTGGTTTCATCTTCTAAAATATCGCCATCTTTTAAGATAGTTCCTCTGGGTAAACGCAAGCAAACCATTTGTTTATCCGAAGCTTGAAAGCGATGCCTCGAACGGGTTCTTTCTTCAGCGGTTAGTGAAAGAGTTAAATTAACTGCTGAATTATAGTTTGATGTTTTGCGGTAAGTGAAAGTTAGCAATTTAATTTTTTTATTACTTTACCTTAGTTTCTTCTTCATTCTTTTCTTCGGTTTGCTTCATAGGACTTACGCACTAATAACGTCAATAAGAGTGTTCCAGACATTTTCGATCCCCCCAACCCCCCGATGCATTGGGGAACTTGCGTAAGTCCTATTTTTATCTCTTCACTCTTCTACTCTCCCCTCGCTGCTTTCATATCATCACGAATGAAAAATTGCCCAATCAAATAAACGAATGTTCCCGCAGCCATTCCAGGAAGTACTGAGTAAATCAGCTTTGATAATTCGGGGGTTGTTGTCCATATCAAAGCAGCCACAATTCCAACCGTCATCATTACAATAGCGACTATTGCATTAATAGGCTTTTGCAATACCCTAACTACAAACAAAGGACCTAACGCTGACGCTAAAGCTGACCATGCAAAGGTAACTAGAAAAAATACGCTTTTATCGCCAAATAAGGCAATTACAAGCACTATTGCCGTAACTGTTAGAGTTCCTAATTTTACAATCTTATAGGAATGAGCAAACTGAGGAAATATATCTTGGGTTAGGGCTGCCGAACAAGACAATATCTGTGAATCTGCGGTGGACATAGTTGCAGAGAATACACCGGCTAACATCAGTCCTACTAATGCCGCTGGTAATAAGTTTAAAGCTAATGAAGGCAATACTAATTCTGGATCGTTATTAACTAATGCTTCGGGCGATAGTAAAACTCTTCCTGTCAAACCGATGCCGAGAGAAGCGAAGGATGTAATTAAACCGGCAAGTATTTTGATATTTCGGGCTTTAGCAACATTTTGTGCGTTGTTAATAGCCATTGCACGAACTATAATATGGGGTTGACCTACTACGCCAAATCCCGCTGCCATCCAACCAATAAAGAAAGGAATAAAACCTAACGGCAAATTTGCTGGACTTAAGTTTACCAAAGCTGGATCGATTTGGGTTAATTGCGTCCAAAGGCTAGTTATACCGCCACATTCAATTAATGAAATAATTAACAACAGCAGCAACGAACCAATCATAATTATTGCTTGTATTGTATCCGTCCAAATTGAAGCGCGGATACCCCCAGAAAAGCAGTAAATAACAACAATTATGGTTCCAATAATAATACCTATGCTGTAATTCCAGTCAAAAATTGCACTGAGTGCTTTGCTTCCTGCTACTAATTGTGCGGCTGCATAAGCACCAAGAAAAGCAATGGTTATTAAAGCCGAAATAATCGTAATGACTCGGACTCCATTGGTATTTTGCCCTAAAAAACCAGATACTGTTTCCGTATCAGTTTCTTCAGAAATTTCTCTTAATCTTTTGAAGAATAGCCACCAAGCAATATAGTCACCTAATGCCCAACCAATAAGTAGCCAAATAGAAGATATCCCGGAATTATATGCAAAACCGACTTGCCCAATAAATAGCAAACCGCTTTGTCCTGTTGACATTGCTGAAAGTGCCGTAAACCAAGGATTTACGCTTCTACCAGCTAAAAGATAATCAGCTGTGTTGTTTTGCTTTTGAGTTGCCGAATAGATGCCGACACCAGTAAACAAAAGCATAAAACTAATGAAAGTAATTGCAATCCAAATTTGATTTGTCATTATGGTTGGTATGTAGTTAAAATTTATTGGATTTTTTCATGATTTGATTTTTTAGAGGGGGAAAGATATTCATGGTTCATATTTTACCTTTCACTTTTCGCTTTAGTTAGGAACAATAATCAATCATCAAATGTCTTTTGATGTTGAACCAACAATATATTTGATTCAATTTTGTATTCATGTAAATAAATGTTTATTTTTCCCAACGGAACAGATTATACAAAATTAATATTGAAAGTAAATATAAAATAATAAAATAAAATTTATTTACATAATTGATAACGAATAATTAATTAATAAATTTAAAAATATGGGGGTTTTCTTCATGTTAACTATATGACATATAATCGGCAAAGCCAGATATAATATATTCATTAAATATCAAGCTCTAAATAAAAGTAGGTCAAAAATGGTTGTTAAAAATATTACCATCGTCTTGCAGATAATCTCGCAATAGGTATACATAAATATATAATACGAAATACTTTATAACTGAATCATACAATTGTTATAACCTAGAGACTACCGAGTTTATCTTGTACTACTAGAGTCTTGAAATCACAAAATAAAGATTTTAGATACTAATTTTGGCGTTGTCGATCAAAAGTAGGATTTGCCTCCAGCCTCCGAATTTTGGGGGAGAAAATAATTTCAATTCCTGCAATTTTAGGGGATTTAGCGGGCATCTTAGATATAAGAAAAATAATTTCATATTTCAATTGTGCAATGCCCTAATTTTTACTTTCCATTACTCAACCACCAGATTGATTAGTAAAGTCAATCCAAAATCTATTTATTTTATTTTTCTAATTTTCTAAAAGTAATTTTCGGAGACGGACAAAAATGAACTCACAGGCACCACTACCAAGCAATGAATTAGCCAGATTAGAGGCACTCCGACAATATCAAATACTCGATACTGCTCCAGAAAAAGTATTCGATGATTTTACTTTTTTAGCCGCACAGATTTGTCGTACTCCCATTGCGCTGATTAGTTTTGTTGATGGCGATCGCCAGTGGTTTAAATCTAAGGTTGGTGTAGATGTAGACTGTACTCCGAGGGATGTAGCTTTCTGTGCTTATACCATCATGCAACAGCAACCATTAGTTGTACCAAATGCTTTAAAAGATTCTAGATTTGCGGATAACCCCTTAGTTGCAAATGCTCCCGATATTCGGTTTTATGCTGGCGCACCTTTAATTACACCAGAAGGATATGGTATCGGCACATTATGCGTAGTTGATACGGTACCACGGGATTTAAGTTTAGAGCAACAGGAGGGATTAAGAGCATTAAGCAATCAGGTAATAGCGCAGTTAGAAATGCGGCGGAACGTAATTACCCTATCGCGCAATGTTATACAACGGCAGCAGCGAGAAGCCCAAATGCTTCGCGAGCAGGAGTTTATCGAAGTTATCTATCGTCGGGGCTTAGATAAAGCTCGCAAAGGCGATTATGAAGCAGCAATAGTAGATTTTAGCCAGTATTTACAGCTAAAACCCAACGGAGTTAAAGCCCATTATCAAAGAGGATTAGCTCTTCATAAACTTGGAGATAGACAAGGCGCAATTGCTGATTTAGACAGGTATCTAACAGATAATCCCAATGACGCAGAAGCTAGATACAGTCGTGGACTAATACGTTCGGAAATAGGGGATTATAATGGAGCCACAGCGGATTATACAAAGGCTATGAGCATCAATCCCGACTATATCAATAACAATAGTTCGGGATTGCTACTTCCTCAAAGTCAAGATAATCATCAAAGAATAACTTTAGATTCTGCTATAACTACATCAATCCAATCTGACTACCAAGTTACTATTGATTCAAATATTGTTGCTTCTGAACTTAAGTACGAATACCATCGAGCAACTTCAAAATCTACAGAAGCCTTAACGTCTCATCCTCAAAGTGCAGAAGATTATATAAATTTAGCTAATAATTTTTATAAAAATGAAGACTTTAGTCAAGCTGTGGAAAACTATACCCGTGCTTTGGAACTTAATGGCAGTAATTCCCGAATTTATTTAAATCGAGGTAACGCCAATTATAAATTGAAGAAGTATGGCGAAGCAATTGAAGATTACACTCAAACCCTAAGAATGAATCCTGACAGCGACAAGGCTTATATAGGATTGGGAAATACTTGCTCTAAACTCAAAAATTACGACAAAGCAATTGAATACTACACTAAAGCTTTACTGGTAAACCCAAAAAATGACAAAGTTTATATAAGTCGGGGAAATGCTCGCTCTAAACTAAAAGACTATACCGGAGCGATGGAAGATTATAAAAAAGTATGGGCTAATAAAGAATAAGAGAGTCAGGGAGTAAGGGAAAGATATCATATTTCTGACTTACTCCTAACTCCAATCATGATTATTGATTACCTTTAATCATGCTTCATCCCTGGCGCTAACTTCTGCGGGGGGGCTTGTTGCTTCAACGGCTGTGAATGACTCTAAAATATTGTAGGTATGCAAAGCACCTTGTGGTACTACCCAAGAATTACCGGCTTCTAATATAATTTTCTGACCTTCTAATATTAGTTCGGCACGACCTTTTATTACATAACCTACGGTTTCGTATTCCCTAGAACTCAATTCTTTGGATTCTCCCGGTTGTTCGTCTTCCCATAGACGCATAGAAACAGACTTACCCGAAGCTAAATATTTCTGTCCCATTTCTCCTTTTGGAGAATAATTGGAATCTACTTTTTTAATTGTTGTATCGCTCATTTGTTTTCCTCCTTTAAAAATATTTTATGTCGGTAGTAAAGTCTTCAATGCTTATTCATAAAATCAAATTATGCAAAAAGCAAATCATGGTTTCAGCACAACTTTTATGCAGTCATCTTGCTTGTGCTTGAATATTTCATAACCTTTAGGTGCTTGTTCCAAAGGTAGTTGATGGGTAATTACAAAAGATGGATCTATATCACCGTTTTGAATATGTTCGAGCAAAGGCTTTAAGTATTTATGAACGTGAGTTTGTCCGGTTTTAATGGTTAACCCTTTGTTCATTGCAGCACCCATCGGAAATTTATCTATAAACCCACCATAGACACCGGGGACTGAAACATTACCCCCTTTACGACAAGCTACAACTACTTCCCGTAAAGCGGTTGGTCTATCTGATTCTAAACGTACTGCTTGCTTTACCTGGTCGAATAAACCCATAAAATCGGTACCGTGAGCTTCCATTCCCACAGCATCTATACAAGCGTCGGGACCTCTACCTCCGGTCATTTCTTTGAGGGCTTCGCCTACGTCTACCTCTGTATAATTAAGGACTTTCGCCTTGCCATACTCTGCCGCCATTTTTAAACGTTCGGGAATTCTGTCTATAGCAATAACTTGTTCGGCACC
The DNA here is from genome assembly GCA_019192545.1 of Rivularia sp. MS3. GTDB lineage: Bacteria > Cyanobacteriota > Cyanobacteriia > Cyanobacteriales > Nostocaceae > Rivularia. The sequence continues at coordinate 127,246 of JAHCMI010000004.1, forward strand.
GAGCATATAAGCGCTTCTGATAGCGAATTGTCCCACCGGTCCGCAACCCCAAACAGCAACTATATCACCTGGTTGAATATTGCAGTTTTCTGCTGCCATATATCCAGTAGGAAAAATATCAGTTAAAAATAATACTTGTTCGTCCTTTAAACCATCGGGGACTTTGAGCAAGCCTACGTCAGCAAAAGGTACTCTTGCATATTCTGCTTGACCTCCGGCATAACCTCCGAGCATGTGAGAATAGCCAAATAAACCTGATGGAGAATGTCCCATTAATTTTTCAGCTATCCAAGCATTAGGGTTGGAATTATCGCACAAAGACCATAAATCGCGATTGCAGAAAAAGCAGCCACCGCAAGCAATTGTGAACGGAACCACAACGCGATCGCCAACTTTTATATTATTGATTGCGCTACCTATTTCAACAACTTCCCCCATAAATTCATGTCCGAGGATATCTCCCTTTTTCATAGTCGGAATATATCCATCGTAAAGATGCAAATCGGAACCACAAATAGCTGTAGAAGTGATTTTAACGATTGCATCGCGGGGATTTATAATTTTAGGATCGGGTACTGTTTCTACCCGTACATCATTTGCACCGTTCCAGCAAACAGCTTTCATTTTAATTAGTTAGGAGTGAGGAGTTAGGAGTTAGGAGTTATAAGTCCTAAAATTTATAGGAATGGCCGCAACTTGACATTTTTCTTGTAGGGGAGGCAAAAAGCAGTGTAGATTCTCTTGCTGCTTTATTACCGTTGCTTTGACACATTGAGCTACTGTGAAGGTAGTAACAATGTATTCGGTGTCACGCATCAGTCCAGTATTATGGCAATTGCGGTCATTCCTAATTTATAACCTTTAACTTTTAATTGGTAAGGTAATCTAATTTTTACTTACCAGTAATTGGTTCAAAAGTATCTTCGATTTTGTCTTCAGTTGAACGCAAAAAATCTTTTGTACTTTCGGGTAGTGGTTCGTTAAGATTTAGCTTTTCGACAATAGTATCCTTAGTCTCTTTGAAGCTTTCCTTCAGATTCTCAACTGGCTTTTTATCGTCGATATCAATTTTAGAATCTGCATCTGGAACTTGATATTTAGTTGTTGCTTCCGGTGTTAGCGGCTTAGCTACTGCTATATTTGGATAACTAAAAACCGATACAAAAACCAAACCTAAGCCAATCAGAACAACTGCATCTGTTCTTTTCTTAACTATATTTTGAATCCAATAAATTAATCTTTGTACTAATCTTTTCATGATACACCTGTATTTTGACAAAAATATGACGTAATAACTATCTTTACCCATTGAACAACTTTAAGAAAGTTAAGAATTACCCTTTGGTTGTCCTTGGGTAGTAGCAATTTCTCCGGTTTCCATTAACATTTTAAAACGGTTCAAATCATCGCCAATTTGCTGCTTTGGTTCCTCACCAAACAGTTTGGCAATTGCAGCGCCAATTGCACCACCGGGTGGCTGGTAAACAATAACCACTTCTACTTCCGTTCCACGATTGCCGGGAGCTTTTCTAAAACGAACAAAACCAGAATTTTCAATATCCGCATTTTGTACAGAAGACCAAGAAATAAATTCATTTTTTTGGTCTTCAATAACATTGGCATCCCACTCTACGCTCGTACCCAGAGGAGCTTTCGCAACCCAATGCGAACGCTTTTCATCAATCACCTTCACTAATTTCAGATGATTCATGAATTGGGGTAAATTTTCAAAATTATGCCAAAAACGGTAAAGTTCATCCTGCGGTTTATTAATAGTTACCGTTTTTTCGACTTTTATAGTTTGGCTCATTTTTTTATCAATTATCAGTTACCAATTATCAAAGAGCTTTTCATTGATAACTGATAACTGTTTACTGTTGACTATTAACTGACTAAACAGCAGTACCTGTTGTAGGTTTTGCTGGTTTTAATTCGCTACCCATTTTTGCTCTGTAAAGCTCTACCAAACGCTGTTCGTTAGCTATCAAATCTTTTTGTATGTTGGTAAAAATGTTAGTAGTAACGGGGTCAGTATATGCCGCCATCATTGCACCAACATCGTTGATTGCTGTTTGTAAATCGCCCAAAGCGCAACGAATTTGATGGATATCATCGCTACCCTTAATAGCATTTTTTACCTTGGCATAACCCTCGGCAATTTTAGTCGTCAAAGATGGTTTTTCACCAAACTGATCTAATCGCGCTTCTAATTTCTGAATGTGAACTTCCTTACTGGCAATCATTTCTTGAAAAAGAGATTTGACAGCAGGATCGGATTCTTTTTCAGCATATTTCTGTAAAGCTTCACGAGAATAACGCTCCCCAGCTAAAACGGTATTCAAACCGCTTACAATATCGCTTTTATGAGAGCCACCCCAAGCATCTGCGATTTTCCACCATTCTGCATTGGGATCGGTTTCGCTTGGTAAATCGACTTCTTTGCCGCCGTAACCTAAACGGCTTAAAATGGCCGTTGTAAAAATAGGTAAATCTCCAGGCTGGCGAGAAGTAATTAAATTGCCATCTACCACCAAAGGTTTATCTTCGTAATTCGCACCAGCGTTAACCATATCTTTGCGGATAGCGCTGAAACCAGTAGCTGTCTTGCCTTTTAATAAATCTCCTTCGATTAATAATTGTGGCCCGTGACATACAGCAGCAACAATTTTACCTTGGCTCATCGCTTCTCGGACAAAACGCACGGTGTTAGGGTTGCGACGCATTTTATCGGGAGCCATTCCTCCGGGAATTACTACCGCATCAAAATCTGAAGCCATTGCTTCGGTAGTAGTTCCATCAGCAACCTGCGAAACCTTACCTTTTTTACCTTTATAAGCTTCATTCATCCGAGAACCTAAAACAGATACTTCCATACCTGCTTGCTTCAAAGCTTTATAAGGAAGTTGAAATTCTGAATCTTCGACACCATTTTCAATCAAAATTGCAACTTTTTTTTTGGTTGAATTATTAGCTGTTACCATTTTTGACCTCTTTGCTGAAATACTTAATCAAATTAATCGAATGAATCAAATATATTTACTGCTGACACTTTTTTTAATTACCTGCAATCAAGATATGCTTTTTAAGTAAGTCACTATCTAAATCAACTTCGTTAATAGTATTACTCAATCAACCTTAATAATGAGTTGTCATACTTTCAATTTTATCTAAGCAAAAGAAAAGCTAGAAACCAACATTTTGGGCTACTTTTTTGGCAATAACGAGTGGATGTTGGTTCATAGCTTCAACCAATTTCGTGAGGTTGTTTCTTGTGGATTAATATTTACAACCATATGCGTCCGCTACCTATTTCACTTCGTACCTAGGGGAGATATTGCTTTACCACTTTAGTTCTACTTCTTTAGGGAGAGAAATATTTGATAAGGAAAAGCTATGTTAAAAATGCAATATCATTTATGGCGTTATGAGCAAAGCAGAAAATAGAAAGGAGCAAAATTTTAACAACGAATCTGAAGCGAGCGATTTACCTCAAGAAATAACTGAATCATACGGAACCGGAGTTCATCAGCAACCGGGGATTAATGTTGGCGGAAGAACAATAGAAACAGGGTTGAATCAACATAATGCAACCAGTCCAGAATTAACTGGGGGTGACGTTGATGCATATTGGCAAGGTGCGAACGCAGTTGGTGATGAAGCTGTTGGTGGAACTGTTGCGACTCCCGATAAAAATGTGACAGAAGAATTAGGAAAGGCAGTCGGCTTGGAAATGGAAGATAGACAGCCTCTGCAAACAAACGATATTTTAGATAGAAGGGATGACCAACGTTGGGAATTAGATCCAAAATCTTCGGAAGATTATCAAAATCATCCCAAGTAAAAGATATAGAAATTAGTTAACTAGTAAATTCTTTACCAACACAAAGAAACCCGGTTTTTCGCGAAGCCGGGTATTTGGTATTTGTTTTTAGTATTTGTAGATTATTTTTCAAATACCAAATACCAATTACCCGTTACCTACTTTTACAGATAATCTCAATTCATCTCAAAAAACTGCACATTTTTAAATAATCGCTTGGGTGAAATTGATGATTAAATAAATACTCCTTTGCGATATCAATACATCTATCTTCAGTAGGGTTAAATACTTAATACCACTTTGATAGGGTTGAAATTAATTGATAAAAAAATAGAGAAAATCTATTGCAATCGGAGTATCGGAGTAAATAATGGAAGCTAAACAAACAAATGACCCTAAGATTAGCGATTTAATTCAAGGAATTAGAAAATTAAGTGTAGACGAACAGCTAGCTTTGTTCTACTTTATCTATAAAGAAATGGGTGACTCAATTACACCTGCTGCACCTGGTGCTAGTACCGTTTCCCCAGCAGTTGCTGATGGTTTGTTCAATCAAGTGAAAGAATTATCTCACGAAGAACAGTTACAGCTACAGCGCGATTTAATTAACAAAGCAGATACCGTACATACCCGCGAATATGGTTCAATGAGCGATACAACCAAGCTGTTATTTTGGTATCGTCTAGCTCAGGGTATGGACGCACATACTATTATCCCCATGCCAGCTAACTACGAACTTTCTTCTCAATCAAAAGAATTGATGGACAAAGTTAAGCAGTTGGATTTCGGTATACAAATGGAACTTTTCCGCGATTACGTAGCCCCAATGGGAGCAGAACCCAAAGCTGGTGCTGAAGTTTAATAATTTTTGTTTTTTAGACATTTTTTATTGTTTTTCACATTAAAGGAGGAGAGGAAATTAATTTTCTCTCCTCCTTTTTATTCATCGGGATATCAGATATGCTTGAAAATCGCAACTAACAAGAAACTAGGCTAAAAGATTCTAATTCTATGAGTTTGATTTTAACCAACGATGACGGTATTGATGCTCCGGGTATTCAAGCCTTACTCAAAGCTGTAGAAAAATCTGCTATCTCGTCTAAAAATTTTTCTCAAATCATTATTGCCGCTCCTCAAGGACATTTATCCGGTTGCGGGCATCAAGTTACAACTGCTAGTTCTTTAACCCTAGAGCGTCGCTCCGAAAATGCATACGCGATTGCCGGTACTCCTGCCGATTGCGTGCGTCTTTCAATTGCCCATATTTGTCCTCAAGTTAAATGGGTACTTTCAGGAATTAACGCTGGAGGAAACATGGGAGTTGATTCTTATATTTCCGGTACTGTTGCTGCGGTAAGAGAAGCCGCAATGCACGGTATTCAAGGAATAGCAATTTCTCAATACAAAAAGAAAGGACTCGAATACAACTGGGATAACTCCGTAAAATGGACGACTAAACTTTTAGCTGACTTATTTAATCGCCCTCTACCACCGGGAAATTTCTGGAATATTAACTTACCAGCACTTCCACCAGAAGCAGGGGAACCGGAAATAGTTTTTTGTCGTCCTTGTAACAAACCGCTTCCAGTTAATTATCGCACCGAGGGCGATAAATTTTATTATGTAGGCGAATACGCCAGTCGAGAAAGAACCCCCGGCAGCGACGTAGATGTATGTTTTTCAGGTAAAATAGCCGTTACTCAACTAACCGTTAACAGTTAACAGTTAACAGTTATCAATATTCAACCCAAAGCTACTGTTTCAAAAATTAATAGCGTTCCTCTTAGTTCAATTTCGCAACGGACATGATTTGTATTCAGCCAAAGTACAATCACTTAATTGTTTATTTTTGATTGAGTGTTGATTAACAATTAATTACTCTTCATCTTCATCTTCATCTTCAGCTTCCAGAACTATCATTAGACGATTTAAAGTTTGCGTCAACTGAGTTAGCCTTTGCAGGGAATCATCTTGTCCTTCTGCGAGAGTTTGCACGGCATCGCACAATGCCAGAATTTGATAACCTTGCTGCTGTACCTGCTTTCCCTGCTCTTCTACCTGTACGCTTAGATTATCTACTCTGTCAGAAAGACGCTCGATTGTCTCGGTGGTAGCCAGTACGGCTTCACCTATTTGTTCCACAATGGACTCTAAACGTCCGACTTTTACTTTGTCTGCTCCAGTTGCAACCATTTTTAGCACCTTAATTTTGAGATAGCACCACTGTGAAATTACCCTTCATCCCCATTCATAATGCAAACAGGATGTATTAATGCATGTAAACAAGCATAAAAGGGATGCTATTACTCATTTTTCCCAAAAAACTTCATCAAATATACATGAAGGGAGTTGACAATGAAAATTTAACTCCCGTTGATTAAATCACAATGTATTCAAATATTCATTCAAATGACTCGTTCGTTAGCCTTTGAGAATATGTATCACCTCTTACCCGCAAGCTATATTTTGACTGCATTGATATTATTTTTCTGTAGTTTATAAGCCTTACCATACAACCAAAGTATTCGTCAAATCAAGAATTAAATGGATAGGTTTTACTTGCTACCTAAAGACAATTTTATGTATCAACGAAGCATAAAGGGTTACGCAATCTGTTGGTAGCAAATTTGAACTTATCGGGATATTAACTCCTTAAAAAAAAGAATTATCATCTATCTCAAGACATATTTTTTATTCTTCACTGAAAATTTATAAAGGATAGCGATCCTCGCGATCTCGATGAAGATTCAGCAAAAATACGGGGATAGGCAATAAATTTAATAAAGCTAAGTCTATAGTCAGAATATTGTTACGTAGGAATACGTTTGTCGCTCAAAACTTAGCTTGGCTACGTTCCAATTACTGATGATAAGTCTTACAAAAGGTGCAATTTCAAATACTTGGGTTCCGCTAATTACACCCCATGCTTCAGTTAATTCTAGATTTAAGCGTTTGCTAGATATTCTGGGTAGTATAGTGGGTTTAGTAATTCTAGCTATTGTATTTTTACCAATTGCGATCGCGATAAAAATTAACAGCCCCGGTCCAATTTTCTTTACACAAGAGAGGTACGGACTTTACGGAAATACATTTTACATTCGTAAATTTCGCTCAATGGTTACGGATGCAGAACAATTAAAATCGCAAGTAGAAAATGAAGCTAACGGACATTTCTTTAAAAGCAAAAATGATTTTCGAGTTACTAGAGTAGGACGTTTTTTGAGAAGTACAAGTTTAGACGAGCTTCCCCAATTCTGGAACGTTCTTTTAGGTGAAATGAGTTTAGTTGGAACTCGTCCCCCTACAGGTGATGAAGTAATGCATTACTCCGAGCATCACTGGCAACGCTTGCATGTCAAACCTGGTTTAACAGGGGAATGGCAAGTAAACGGACGTTCTCAAATCAAAGATTTTGAACAAGTCTTCGAGTTAGACTTGCAATATCAATCGAAATGGCATCAATTTTACGATTTATCGTTAATTATCAAAACAATTTATGTCATTTTTGCCCGTATAGGAGCATTTTAAATCAGTTATCAGCGAGCAGCAAGCAGTAAGTTGGGTTAGACGCATGAAATAATGAGTTACCAAAGAATCATTTTTCAAAAGCGTTGTAACCCGACATTTCGATTTTTTATCAAAGAATCAAAAATCGAAATACAAATATTCTTTAAGCTTCTGTTAATTAACCCTTTACCTAGGCTACGGCAGTTTCAGTTGAATAGAAATACACCTTCATCCCAAAATAGCGGACAAAGCAAGGGATGAAGCAAAGCGCAACCGAACCTAAATATACATTGTCTTAACCATCAAAATGAATATGGTGGAGTACTGTTCACTGTTCACTGTTCACTGTTCACTGTTCACTGCTCACTGTTCACTGCTCACTGTTCACTGTTCACTGTTCACTGTTCACTGTTCACTGCTCACTGTTCACTGTTCACTGTTAATGCAGCAACTCTTCTACCTGATGCTGGCTCCATAAATCCCTGTAAAGTCCGGGTTGTTGTAAAAGCTCTACTTGAGTACCAGTTTGTACAATTTTACCTTTATCCATAACCAAAATTCTATCTGCTGCTGCTGCTGCTGATAATTGATGAGTGATAAAAACAACTGTCTTGCGCTTTGTACCGCTAGAAAGATTTTTTAAAATTTGTGTAGCAGTTTGATTATCTACACTTGAGAGTGCATCATCTAAAATTAATACCGGAGCATCAACTAACATCGCTCTAGCTAAAGCCGTGCGCTGCCTTTGGCCGCCAGAAAGAGTAATTCCGCGTTCGCCTACAAGAGTATTATATTGTTGGGGAAAGTTTCCTATTTCTGAGCTAATTTGCGATAGTTTGGCAGCAGTCTCAACTTCTTGCTGTTCGGCTAAAGGGTCTCCATAACGGATATTATTTTGAATTGTAGTGCTAAACAGAAAGCTGTCTTGAGGAACATAAGCAATCGCATCTCTTAAATCTGTTAAAGCGATTTGAGTAATGTCTGTTCCATCTAAAAATAATTGTCCTTTATCAATATCTAATAAACGCGGTAAACAATTAGCTAAAGTTGATTTACCCGAACCTATAGCCCCAACAATTGCAATTGTTTCTCCCGGACTGATATTAAAACTAATATTATCTAATGCGGCGGTTTCCGAACCGGGATAAGTAAAACTTAAATTTTCAGCGGTTAATTCTCCTCTAACCGTTTCTCGTGATAATCTAATCACATCACTATCATCTTTTATTTTTGGTTGTACGCTAAAAATAGATTCAACTCTGTCAACGCTGACTTCACCACGCTGATAAGCAGTAATAGTAAATCCTAATAAAGCTGTGGGAAATATTAGACGCTCAATATACAGTAACAGCTTGACAAAATCACCTACATCGATACTAGAACCAATCCTGCCCGCTCCTATCCAAATAATTATCAAAGTACTGATATTAGCTAATCCCCCAATCAAGGGAAACAGAGTATTGCGGGTTTGGGCTAATTTTAAGTTAGCTTTTAATAAATGCCGATTTCGTTTAGCAAAGGCACGACGTTCGTTGTCTTCTTGAGCATAAATTTTTATTAAGGAAATACCGCTAATATCTTCTTGAATCAGGTTGCTGATATCCGAAATATTTTCCTGTACGGAGCTTTGTTGATTGCGGAGACGTTCGCTAAATAGCAATACCATAAAAAACATTATCGGATAAGGTATTAATGCTAATACAGCTAGCTGTAGATTCAGAGAAAGCATTACCGGTAAAGTCAGAGCATAAGCAAACATGGTATTTGCAAAACTCAACACTACAAAACCCAGCAATCGCCGAATATTATCAACATCGCTCGTTGCACGACTAATTAAGTCTCCCGCTTTATTAGTTGCAAAATAAGAAGGCTCCAACTTCAGCAAATGTTCAAAGATTTGCTGCTTGAGGTCAAATTCTACCTGTCTCCCCACCCCAAATATCCAGATGCGAGAAGCCATTCTTATCAACCACATTGAGGAACTGAGTGAAATAATAAGTATGGAGTAGCGGATGATTTGTCCGTATTCAAAGTTTTCCGAAAGTTTCTTAACGCAATCTCCAATTAATGAAGGTATGTAAACCCCCAATCCATTAACAACTAGTAGGGCGACAATACCTAAAGTTGTTGCTCGCCAATGAGGGCGTAGATAAGCAACAAGTTTGACAAAGCGTCGTGATTGTGACATTCGAGCAATTAATTACCGATTATCAATTATCAGGTATCAACGAACAATTTTCAATGAAGAATTTTTATTCGTTTGCTCTAGCAGTCGGTTTGATTGAAATCGATGGGTGAAGACAGGGAAGAGGGGGAAGCAGAGGAAGAGGGGGGAGAGGGGGAGAAAATAATTTTGATATTTACAATATGCCCATCCAAACTAACGGGACAAACCATTACTACTAGTCTGTTTCATTAAAATTGACGGGTGAAGGCAGGCAGGGGGAGCAGGGGGAGCAGGGGAGGCAGGGGGAGAAAAGAATTTTGAGAAAAAATAAACACATCAAAACTAATGCAAAGGAGTACTACTCGTTTTCATTAAAATTGACGGGTTTGTAGTTGCGCTTCAGCGCCAAATATTTGGCGCTGAAGCGCAACTACGAACAATAATTTACCTATCAAAACTAATGAAAAGAACCAGTAGTGCCTAAAAACAAAAAACTAGGGCACGGCATCTACCACACCCTAGTCATTTTTATGACAAACAATCTATTGAGGACGTAAGAAACGATTTACTTGTGCTAGATAACTTTCCCAAACTTGTGTTGTTAACTGCAAAGTTTCTGCATTCGGTACAAAGTCTTCTAAACGTAAGCCCCGACGGCGAATAGTTTGAGGTCTTTGCAAAAGATATGGTGGAATATTTATACTGCTAGGATTTAATGCGATTGTGTTCGGATCTGGATTTACTTGAGGGACAACAGTATCGCTGAGGATACCTGACATATTTGCTACAGATGTATCTCCAGCAAATGCGACAAGGGTTGCAGATTTCGATTCAACTAAAGCGACATCGGGATAAGCTGCTCTTGCTACAGGGGATTGAATCAAGAAATAAGCCACCGCTGGTGTACTTGCTAACAATAATATAGTCAGTGCCCAACCGACTAAAAATCCTCCGGGTTTGTCTATCGCTCCGCCTTTTATTCTTTGAGCGGCGAAAGTCATCAGTAGAATTGCTGCACCCAAGGGTTTAAGAGGAAACGATACTACTCTCCATAAAGAAGCAATAGCTGGTTCGTTAGGATTAACGAAGGACAACAATAAGATAATCAAAAAAACTACCACTACCAATCGCCCTACAAAGTTTCCGGTTGGGTAGAATTTTTGAAATAGGCTAAATACAACAGTACCTATAAGTAGCCATAAAAGTACTCGGCTTAGCAGTTCAAACATAAATTCACTCTCAAATGTTTTTTTACAGTCAACCTATATGGCTTTGGGCAATGATTTATTCTACTGTCAAATGGTAGTAGCACCATTACTTGACTTCAAATACCTCATACCCTACACACTAAAATTACCTTCGTAGTGATTTTAGTGCAATTTTTATCAACAATGTTTAGTATTTGTAGTCCTGGGGATAAGTAATTACGCTGCCATTAAACTAAATTTATGATGTAATGGTTTATTTCACAGCAAAATCTATGTCTTCCGAACAGTCTACTATTTTAGTCACTGGAGGAGCCGGGTATATTGGCTCACACACTGTTTTAGCTTTAAAAAAAGCTGGTTATGAAGTTTTGATACTAGATAATTTAGTTTATGGACATCGCGATTTAGTCGAAAAAGTTCTTCAAGTTGAACTGATTCAAGGAGATACGGGCGATCGCGAATTATTAGATAACTTATTTAAATCTCGTAACATTGCGGCAGTAATGCATTTTTCTGCTTATGCTTATGTCGGAGAATCGGTTTCTAATCCGGCTAAATATTATCGCAACAACGTTATTGGTACAATCACTTTGCTAGAAGCAATGTTGGCAGCAGAAGTCAAAAAGTTTGTATTTTCTTCAACTTGTGCAACATACGGAGTACCCGAACAAGTTCCGATACCAGAAGATCACCCCCAAAATCCAATCAATCCTTATGGCGCTACCAAGTTGATGGTAGAGCGAATACTTTCAGATTTTAACGAAGCATACGATTTTAAATCAGTACGTTTTCGATACTTTAATGCAGCAGGTGCCGATCCATCCGGCAATTTAGGAGAAGATCATAACCCCGAGACTCATTTGATTCCCTTAGTATTGCAGACAGCTCTAGGAAAACGCGAGTCAATTTCTATTTTTGGAACCGATTATCCCACAGAAGACGGTACCTGCGTTCGCGATTATATTCATGTAAGTGATTTAGCAGACGCTCACGTACTAGGCTTAGAATATTTACTCAAAGGAGGCGAAAGCGCTTTCTTCAATTTAGGCAACGGAAACGGTTTTTCCGTCAAAGAAATAATTGAAGCTGCCAGAAATGTAACCGGTGAAGAAATCAAAGCAATAGAGTGCGATCGCCGTCCTGGAGACCCCCCAGCGCTGATTGGTAGCGCCGAAAAAGCTCGAAAAATTTTAGGCTGGCAACCACAATATACTTCTATTAAAGATATTATTACCCACGCTTGGGAATGGCATAAAAAGCGACACGGGAGTTAGGAGAGGAGAGGGAGAGAGGGAGAGAGGGAGAGAGGGAGAGAGGGAGAGAGGGAGAAAGGGAGAGAAAAAGAATTAATCCATCCCAATTACCAAGTAGCAAGTAGCAAGTAGTAAGTAGTAAGTAGCAATCCCCCATGCCCAATTATCAACTTCTCCCTCTTCGCATCACGGCAAATATCCCTCCAATAATTACTAAAGCTCCTAAGCCTATAGCCCAAATTGGTAGGGGAAAAGTTTGTTCTTCTGTTTGAATCGTATTGACATTTTTGATTTCTTGTGAGGTCTGCGTTTCTTGTTGATTATTGTTAGATTGATTAGTTGATTTATTAGTGCCAGCAGCTACGGTTACATCAAACTTTAATGTAAAAGGTTTGAAGCTGTCATCATTTGCAGGTTTACCACTAAGCTCTAATTTATAAGCTCCGGGTTTAGGGAATGTAATTTTTGTTCCTGGAATACCTTGATACCGTTCTGCCGATACAGGCTCTAAACTCGGTTGAGCCAAAGGTTCTGCTGTTGCTTTACGAGGTTCGCTATAAACAGCTAGTTGACAATCGCACTCTTTAAGAGGAATAACCTTACCTCCCTTTCGAGTTAAAGCAAACCAAGTTTGTGCAGCTTCACCAGCCCGAGGAGTATCGTCTGGTTCAATATGCAAAGTTGCACCTACATCTTGTGAAACCTCTGTTTTGTGTGCCAAAGCCGAAGGAATTAAAAAAGATAAAAAATTCATTTAAAAACTTGGTAATAGGTAATTGGGCATAGGGCATAGGGCATAGGAGTGAGCATAATTCGTAATTCGTAATTCGTAATATGGCGCATTCGCGCCACGCAAGCTACGTAATTAATCCCCCATAAATAGAATTTAGGGGCTTCAACAAAGAATCGGAATTGTTGTCCACGGATAAATCCAGGGGCTTCTGACCTTAATAATTTACCTGGTGAGAAAGGGAGGGAAAAGAGAACTAGTTCTACTCATTACTCATTACTCATTACTTATTACTCGCTACTCGCTACTTGGTAACTGCTAACTGTTCACTGCTCACTGCTCACTGTTCACTACTTGCTGGAAACATAAAATCTCTGCAAGCCTAATACCGACCAAAAAAGACGGGTTCTGAGTAACAATACTGTAAGGGTTACAATTCCTAAAACAACTGGGGCAAGTTTACTAAGCAAAGTTGACTGTACGGAACCAAAATAATGAGAACCGATAATTAAGGCATGAAAAACGCTTAATATTAAAGCTGGAACGCTTAATAAATGGATTTTTCGCCAATTTTTGCCTAAAGACTTTTGCAAAGAATCAAAACTAGTTAAAGCAGCAGGAGCCATTAAAATTAATCCTATTGCACCAAAAGTTATACCTAGCTGAAATTCAGGTGTTAAGAAAGAAATACTATTAAGCTTCCAGGAAAATGAATGTTCCATCATGTGAGCGGTATGTGCTAAAGAAAGGACAAAAGCACCAACCCCTAAAGCACGACGGTAGCGCATAGGTGCTATCCATAAGCGGCTAATAGGACGAGCAATTAACGCTAATATCAGCAATATTAAACCGGCATGTCCGGTATAATCTGCCATTGTGTCGCCAGTTCGTTGCAGGGTAATTATACCTATGATTAAAGTTACCCAACCGCCCAAACGAAACAATTGAGAGCGTCTGTCTTTACTTACCAACGATGCAGATACTCCTACACCCAACATTATTGGCAAGGTTCCCAAACCAAAAGCGAGCATTGTAGCTGCACCCATCCACATATTTCCAGTTTCAGCGGCTTTAATTTGGGCAGCATAGAGAAAACCACAAGGCATTAAACCCCAAGTCATTCCTAAAAGGGCTGGCGTATACCATGAGTTTTGCAATGACAGTTTGGACATTCCGGCATTCAAGCGATTGTGTAAACCGCTTTGTAGCAACGGATGTAAAAATGGAATTCGCGGTAATAAATTTGGATTAATCTGCCGGAGTCCGAATAAAATTAACATTAAGCCAGTAATAATTGCTATCCACTGACGTAATTCGCTACCAACGCCTGCTAATTGTCCTCCTTCAAACAATATTGAACCAAGTGCCCCGATTGCGGCACCAACCAAGCTGTAGCTGAGCATTCGCCCAAAATTTAACAGGATGTGGAATTTTGATTGTTGCCACCAACTAGTATTTTCGCTTTGGGAAGATAAAGAAAATGCTACAGTCAAAGGACCGCACATTCCTACACAATGACCAAAACTACCTAGAAATCCCAAAGCTGCAATTAGGAAAAAATCAATTACCATTTTGGATTTTTTAGATGCTGGGTTGTCAAAATTAATTGTAAAAATTGGTTATACAGCATTATGTAATGCTTGTTAGGACGTTAATAAAGGCTGAAACCTATTATTATTAAACTTTTAAGCTTTAACTTTTGCGTAGCGCTAAAAATTGGTTTTTAAAGAAAGAGATACGCTTCTTAGCAGCAGAAGCGCTAGCTACAAATTCCGACTAGCGAACACTTTGCCATAATTAAGGCATTCAACTCAAGCGCAAGCGCAACTTTTTAAGACTAATTGAATGACAAACCAATTACAAACTAATTATGTCCTTAATGTTTGTGCTGCTGATGTTGTTGAATTTGCGTCTGTGAAACCTTAACGATTTCCGTATCTTCAATAATTTTACCGTTGCTAGCCCAGTCAGCATGATTGTTAGCATTCAAAGTCACTTTCACCTGATTTTCACCGGGTTCAAGATTTTCGAGATAATACCAATTGCTATAAAGTCTAGTAATTTTTTTACCGTTAACAAAAAGATGAGCGTGCCCTTCTCCCGCTTCGGCTGCGGTATTAATTTTTTCTGGTGCGAATTTAAAGTTAGTAGTTTTAGCTTCTAAGTTCCATCCTTTCTTAGCATCTTTAACTACGACTACATCAACAGTAGGAGCCGGTTGCCCTTGAGGAACTTCCATTTTTCCGTGTTTATGTTCGCCATGTCCGCTTTCCATCTGGGCTACTGTCATAACCGTACTTTTCCCAATCACAACTACGGACACTAATGTAGCTACCGCGACAAACAAGTGTTGAGCTTTCATAGCAAAATAAGTCAGAAAATTACCCGTTTTAACCCTTGAATATAAAAGTTTTTCCCAATCATGTCAAAAGACAAGCTGTCATAGTTGCAGCATTTTACCTATCATGAAAATTTTTCTTGCTTTTATAATTATGATTACTGAACTATAGGAATTTCAATTACGAATTCCGTACCATTGCCCGGTGTTGAATTACAGTAAAGCTTGCCGCTATGTTTTTCGACTACGATTTGATAGCTTATAGACAAACCCAAACCCGTGCCTTTACCAACTTCTTTAGTAGTAAAAAATGGGTCAAATAATTTTGATTTAATCTTGTTCGGAATGCCAATCCCGTTATCGCTAATTTTAATTTTTATATGCTGATTTTTAATTAACTCTGTAGCGATGTTAATACAGTTAGGGTTTAAAGTCATTTCTTCGACTGTACGTTTGGAATTATAATCCTCCAAAGCGTCAATACTATTAACTAAAATGTTCATAAACACTTGGTTAAGTTGACCGGGATAGCATTCTATTAATGGTAAACAACTATATTCTGTAATAACTTTGATTTCTGGACGTTTAGAATTTGCTTTTAAGCGGTTGTGCAAAATCATTAATGTTGAATCAATACCCGAATGGATATCTATTCGTTTGAATTCAGCTTCATCCAAGCGAGAAAAATTACGCAAACTCAATACAATATCTTTAATACGGCTTGTACCTTCTTTCATCGAATGCAGTATTTTTGATAAATCTTCTTTAATGAAATCAAACTCTATATTTTCTAATTCTGCGATAATTTCTATATTCGGTTCTGGATAATGCTTTTGATACAATTCTATTAATTCCAGTAAAGTTTGGACGTATTCGTAGGCAGGCGTGATATTACCATGAATAAAATTAACTGGGTTATTTATTTCGTGAGCTACACCAGCAACCATTTGACCTAAAGAAGACATTTTTTCTGTCTGAATCAACTGCGTTTGAGTTTGTTTTAGCTCCTTCAAAGTTTGTTTTAAGCTCTTAGTTTGCTTCTGAAACTTTTCTTCCACTCGCTTAATTTCAGTAATATCGATTAAACAGCCATACCAGATTATGGAATTATTTGATTGAAGTTCTGGTTTTGCGACTAATTTAATCCATTTATATTTACCATGAGGTAGAATCAAACGCCATTCGCATTCTAAATTTTCTAAACTTTTAGCGGATATATTGCCTTTCTTTGTAACAGTTGCAATATCATCGGGATGGATATTTTTAAAGGCTAAGTTAGCATTTTCTTCTAACGCTTGGGGTTCTATTTCTAAAATTTCTTTACACCCAGAAGAAACGTAACCAAATGATATATCTCCATTTGGTTTGAGACGGTATTCATAAATCATTCCCGGTAAGTTGTCAGTTAATTTTTTTAGTCGTGCTTGAGTTCTATTTAATTGAGCGGTACGTGCTTCGACTTTAACTTCTAACTTCTCATTTAATTCTTTTATTTCTTCTTCAATTTGTTTGCGTTGAGTAATATCTTCAATAGTTAATAAAATTCCGATGACATCACCTTTCGTATTTCGCAATGGAATTTTATTTGTATCCAGCCATGCTTGCGTACCATCGGATTGCTGTAGGGTTTCAATGATGTGTAATTCAGCTTCACCCGAATCCATTATACGTTTATCGCATTCTCGATAAAAATTTGCCTCCTCTAAAGTTGAAGGCATATCATAATCTGTTTTGCCTACAATATCTTCTGGAGAATTCAATCCACAAACTTTTGCAGCACTACTATTACATCCTTCAAATACCGAGTTTCTGTCTTTCCAAAAAATTAGCTGAGGAATGCTGTCAATTAACAGTTTAAGAAATCGCTGCGATTCTAGAAGTTGCGTTTCAGTTTGATAAGATGCGATAGCACCACCCAAGTTACCAGCAGCAGCTTGTAAAACTGACTTTTCGGTATTTGTCCATTGATGTTGGCTATGGCAATTATCAAAACCAACGAATCCCCATAATTTACCTTTGATGTC
The DNA here is from genome assembly GCA_019192545.1 of Rivularia sp. MS3. Lineage (GTDB taxonomy): Bacteria > Cyanobacteriota > Cyanobacteriia > Cyanobacteriales > Nostocaceae > Rivularia. Next base: position 144,293 of record JAHCMI010000004.1, read on the forward strand.
GATTGGAGTTACCAATATTGATAGAATATTCTGTTGTTGCAAAATTTGTCGTTCATTTTGAGGAAAATCTTTCACTAATCCATTAACTAATCTACCTTCAGAAAAATATTTGTACCAGCGCGGAAAACAATCATTGTAAGGAATATTTTGCAATTCGGGATTATTGATTTCGGGAGTAACCCCAGGTGCTGCCCATTCCCAGCGCTGACTCATTAATATTTCACCCGTCACAGGATGGGAATGATTTTCAAAAATGTAAATCCTGTCTGCAACAACTGCTTTTCCTAAAGCTGCTAAAGCTGCATTAATAGATTGCTCGTAATCTTCGATTGTCAGCAAACAGTTACTTGCTTTGGCAATACCATTAAGCAAGCGTTCGTTTTGCTTCAGTTTTAACTTTGCTAGGCAGTCGGCTGGCAGTGAATTAGTAATACAATTACGCAGCGTCGTAAGTTCTGCTTGCATCAATTCATATGCGTTTTTGTCAATAGAAATTAGATTATTTGTCATAATATTCTTGGCAACTTATAACACCCTGATAAAACTTGTAAAACTAGTACAATAAGACAAAAAGTTATCAACTTTTAGCATATTTTTTAATTATATTGACATTGATAATATTAAAGCTATCGGTATATAAAGCAGTTTTCGGTTGAGTGTAATACACCCGAAACCTCACCACGCGCTGACGCGCACTTTCTTAAGGAGAGGGAAAGGGGAGTAGTTTTGTGTATTCCATCCAACTGAAAACCGCTATAATTAATGATAATTTAAAATCCTGCGAGTATATCTCAAATTTGCAAATGACCAAAGCTAATAACAAATACATGGAATCTGCTTGCTTTCATAAATAGGTATTAGTTTCGCTACATTACTTATAGTTCCCAATTTATAGCAACAAACAACACTTCACTGTTAATTTTGAATGCAGTATCTCAAACTTATAAATATCATATGCTCCTGATTAAACTGCAAACTAAACGGCAACTGCTGCTATGATAAAATTTCAATTATAAAAAAGTACTAAAAAACAGTGCAATAATTTTACTTACACTGTTTTAAAGCAATAATATAATTTTGTACCGAAAAAATTTTGGAAACAATATAACCAAGAAAATTTGCACTTACAAACGAGTTATCATATTAGATTCTAACTACAAAGTACTAATAATAAATTATTTTACAAAATCAAACAATAGGATAAATTAATCAAAAATTTCTTACTATACTAAGACATTGGCAAACACAAAAGGTACATGCACGGACTGACAACAAGTCAAAATGCAACAGTCAATAATTGTATTGATAATCAGTAGCACCTAAATATGTAACATGTAGATAGCCTAACTTGATATAAGGAGCAAATATAGATGCTGTTTTGCGAATGTAACAGCAATCTAGGTCATATAATAAGCAAGACTAAATGCAGAAATTACAACAACAACTGGAACTACAATGCTAAATTCAAGTTTTTTGGTCTTAAATATTTCGATAAAAGACATGGGAATTATTATCGGCCAAAAAACAGTTGAGATGACAAACATCATAAAAGACAAAAATTTGTCTTCAGGAGACGAATTTGGATTACGCAAAGTAAATCTCAACCAGTTAATGAAAAAATAGCAAGTCATTAACAAGTAACTGACAATAATCGCGGATTCAATCTTGTTCATTAACAATACTCCTTAGCTATCTAAAATGACGGCAATATGAGTGGATAATTACACTCACAAATATTGATTGCTGCTAAATAAATGTATGCTAGATGACAGTGGTGCTTTAACCTCTTTCTAATGGTTTTTTAGTTTCATTCTTATCTATCTATGTTAATAGAATTCTGAAAACCGATAAATCCGTGTTAACACTTATTTTTTGCTTGTAACTGCTAAGTTTACAAAGGCAAAACTGTATTACAGTTAGCAATTACCATCACAACCATACATATATATACGTATTTTTACTACTACGTGACCGTATATTTACTATATTATGCTGCTTCATTTTTGAAAAAATGTATATAACAATACTTTTATTAGCTTCTAACGAAAGCACTATATCAATATAATCATTCATAGTTATTTCGACAAAAAAACAGCCGACACCGAGGTTTATCCTCGAAATAATCTCTTTCCCTAATAAAAGAGGGTGCAACTAAACTTTTTACATTAAGTGTATATACTTAAATACTTTAGATTAAGTTAATCAATCTTTTTCTCATTTCAGTAAACATACATTAAAATAAAATATACAGCCCTATTTAGAAAGAATTGATAAATTAAAATAACAACTAGGGTGGTTAAATAAAAAGGAGAAAAGTATAAAAAGCTATAATAATATATAAATAAAAAATTAATAATATAAATTGCTTTACAAAAAATATGTATAAAAATATATTTTAAGATAGAAATAATTTATTTTTAGGTTGAACGCTATACAATAATATATAAATAAGCGAACTTAACTTTTAAGTAAAAAATTAAAAATTAATATTACAAAACCAATAATATTAATTTATGTAATGCAGTATAAGCGAATGTAGCCAAAGCAAAAATAGATTCAAGCAACAAGTAGATCGAGGTTTCACTGATAGCATTTGCACGATTAAATACGAAATAATTTTGTGCAGTAAGCACCCCGAAATTTATAAAAAGCGCTACATGCTATAACCTCGTTGAGTAAATTCGCTGTATATGTAACTGCTAATTAATCAACACCAAGCAAATTCTATGTTTCTTCACAACATGCATCGTTATTCTTTTTAATGTAATGTTTGATAGAATCCAAATCGATAAAACAGTCTGCAACATCAATTAAAGATTCATTTGTCATTCCTCGTAGACTAACTAGTTCAACCCTAGCTCCTTGATAAGCCACAGCATTTACAGCATAAGTCAACTCTCCATCTCCGCTGACTAGAACTGCTGTATCATAATAAGGAGATAAATTCATCATGTCTACAGCAATTTCTACATGCTGATTTGATTTTCTGGAACCGTCGGGAAGCTGAATTATTTCTTTTGTTACCACACGATAACCATTTCTACGCATCCACAACAGAAATCCTTGTTGCTTTTCGTTATGGCGATCGACACCAGTATAGAAAAAGGCTCTTAACAATCTTGCTTCTCTAGTTAAATAGCAAAGTAATTTAGTGTAATCAATTTCGATACCAAGTTGCAAAGCTGTATGAAACAAGTTTGAACCATCAATAAAGATAGCAACTCTACCGCGATTAGAAGTAATATTTAACTGAGAAGCCTGTTTGTTTATTGGCATCTGCGTATCTTCATCTGAAAGAATAATTTTCATACTTTGTGGTTGCTTTTCAAGTTGCGCTTCAGCTGTCAAATGTGTAACATCCATGAACTTTAATTTTGAGGAATGTAAGTACTGTCAGTAAATTAATGAAGTTGCGATCTAAAAAGTATTTATATAGTTCAATTTACAAAGGCAAATAAGTATTTGTTTCTATAAATCGAAGAATATGATTTACATTTATTTTTAAATAGTGCATACCGAAAGAGAACGCAGAAAGCACTATTTCTCTTTGATAATTGTTAATTGGCTCTTTCATTCAGAGATTGCATATAGATTTATTGTAACGAAACTTTGATTTGGTTCTACACAAAGTAAGTCATTTTAAATTCGTTTGCAATCTGCAATCATTACAAATTAGCAAAATGTTAATAAATAATTGATTTAAAAGTAAAAATGATAACATTTTTTTTGATTTCATTTTTTTAGTCATCTATTTGCTTGATAATATATATATAGTTTTCGCTGGTTTTTAAACGACTTATTAATATCAATATCGACAACAAAATTTTGCTAAATAGTTTTTTAGCAACATAAGTAATCTTCTAGATAAATCAATAATTGTTATCTATTTACAGCACTTTGTAATTTTGTAGTATGTAGAGAAAAGCGAGCCGCACGCTTTACCTGTTCACCGTAAGGTGAGATTAACAGAGTATCCCTACTCGTATGAATTTACATCACCAAACATAAATATGCTGTATATTTTCAAAATCTACGTTTTTTATTATTAATTTAATCTACGTATTTATATACTTAGTAAAAGCACTATATCCGGAGATTAATTGTTAGAAAATCTAAGTTAAATACATTATTTCTAAAGAAAATACAGTCATACTCTAAATAACTGATTCACAGTTGAATAATCGATTAAATTGCCTGAGATTGTAAATTTTTTTAATTATACAGAGCTAGTATCAAAAATGAATGTAAACTGCATTGCATAGTTTGTTTATTTTAATTAACTTGTATAGAATGAATAGTGCAAATAATGCATTATATTTATGAGCGATGGGCAGAGACCGCAGTTAAATCATGCTTTAATAAAAAACTTAAGCCTGTAATTGTTAGTAAATATTTGGAATTTTTAGTAGTCCAAAATACATATAAAAAAACCTCTTCTTGGATATTAGAAGAGGTTGAAATTGAAAGCATCACCTGTTGAATAAAATCTTTTGCTCAACATCTTGTAAGAGTGTGATTAGATAAACAAAACGTAGGGAAGGTAAGCTATTCGTAAAATAGGGATGCTAGTTTTAAAAAGGCTTAATTATTTTTAAGACTTACGCACTCGTCAGGAAAAATAAGGCTTTGCAATTACTATCTTTCTCTAAAAAGGCTGCTCCCGTCCGCGAAGCGAATAATAATGTAAAAAACCAGTCAGTATGTAAGTATTAATATTGTTAAATAAACTACTTAGCTACTGCTTTCATAGATAGTATGCGGATTTCTTCGCGTACACTCATCAATATTTGCCCTAAATGGTTTTGTCCAGTTTTATTCGCACCGCAACCCCAGAAATAATCTCTTGGCGAATCTTCTACAAGCAATGTATCACCAGTTGAAAGCAGAATTTCTCTAATATCATGATGAGTAAGAAACTTATTAAGTACTGCTTCTCGCATAATTTTAGTTTTCACTAACTCCCAATCGGAACGTACTTGACGACTCGAACACCTCCCTAAAGCAGCAGCTTCCTCTGGAGTAGAAGCTTGATGGATTATAGGAATAGTTTCCTCGTTAGGACTTCCTACGAACTTTTGTGCTTGATAATAATGCTCCACCGTTGGCCATAAAGTATTCTGCATTTGAATTGAGTGCAAGGAAAAGTTTGAGAAACAACCGTAGGGTTGCCAAACCTTGTAAAAATAAATAGTCATATGAAAACAGTCGTTTAATATACCACTTCTATGATGCCTGTAGATGTTAACAGCTTGCTTGTTAAATTCAAATTTATTCTTTTCTACAACCCATAGGCAGAAGTTTTTTCCTTAGCCAAAGCTTTATCGTGAGGACAAAACATCTTATCGATCTTATTGGTATATATTATGGAATCACCATTAGCTAGCAATCAACGCAAGCCGCTAATTATAGCTGGAATCTGTTTGGGAATAGGCTTAGGAGGGTTTTTTGATGGCATTGTGCTGCATCAAATTCTACAGTGGCATCATATGTTAAGCAATGTAAAACCCTTAACGAATCGTTCTAATATTGATTTAAACGTGCTTGCTGATGGTTTCTTTCACGTCTTTGACTACGTGATGACTATCGTGGGAGTCGTTTTATTATGGAAAGTTGCCAAACGTGACGATGTATTTTGGTCATCCAAAACCTTTTTTGGCTCGGTTTTGATTGGTATTGGTTTATTTGATTTTGTTGAAGGATTAATCGATCATCAACTTCTTGGAGTTCATCACGTAAAACCTGGGGCAAATGAATTTGCTTGGGATATGGGATTTTTAGCTTTGGGTTTATCTTTAATATTGTTTGGTTGGATAATTCAGCGAACAACGAACCTCGAACAGAACACAAGCAAATAACTTAGAATTTTTTCATATCTCCTCATCTGGACAAAGTCTTCTTGTCTCTTCTTCACCATCTCCTTAAACTACATTTCACATATATGAAAAGCATGAAATCATGACGAAGATTTATAGTTCGAGTTAAATACGGTACACGCTTCTAAGCTGGACGTTTAATTGTGTCATTTTAAATCTGATACAAAAAAAGATAAACAGTTTTTGTTAGATATACTTAAGTAACTCAGTATAGAAAAGTTAGTTAAGAGTTAGGAATGAGGAGTTAGGAATTATGGATTCACTTGGCGATCGCGTCTTACTTCCTAATAGAAATAAGTACTTGGGCAAAATTAATTGTACATTTGTCATTGCGAGTAGAACGGAGTGAAACGAAGCATTCACCTTTCAGGTGAATGCTTCGCTATCGCTCGCAATGACACAAATAATGAAGGCATACCCACTTACTTCTCCCCATTTCCCTATCTCTTTATTACATATTTTTGAATTCAAGCACTTTGCATTTTTCGCCAAACGGTAAAGGCTAAAAGCAAAACAATAGAAATAGTCGTAGCAATAATCACCTCCGGAGGCATTTCTCTAATGGTCATTCCTAACCAGTTGCAGATTAAAGTGATTCCCCATAGGATAAGTGCCGCACGTCGTTGAGATAAACCCCAAGCTAACAAACGATGATGCAAATGGTCTTTCCCTGGCGTACTAAGAGGATTTTTACCTTTTGCTAATCGCCGCACAAAAACTTGGGTAGTGTCCAATACTGGCAGCAGAAGAAATGCAACCGGAGGCAATATTGATAAGACTGTAGTTATCTGTAATTCACCTAAAATGCTGGTTGCGGCTAATACATAACCAAAGAAATATGCCCCAGCATCACCCATAATAATTTTTGACGGATAAAAGTTGTGGCGCAAAAAGCCCAATGCAGAACCACCCAAAGCTGCTAGAACCAAAGTTGATGCAGCACGGTTGTAAGACTGAGCAGAAACTGCTAGTAAGCTCATCGCGGTGATAAAGCTGACTCCTCCAGCTAAACCATCCATACCATCCATCAAGTTAATCGCATTGGTAATTCCTACTACCCAAAGCACTGTCAATAATGTTGACAGCGTTGAATCTATGGGAGTATTAAAAGTTAAATCAAAACCAATATCGTTAGCAACCAGTAAAAGCGCTGTTAAAATTTGCACTAATAACCGAAAAGAAGCGGGTAAGCCGAACTGGTCATCAATGAAACCGACTAATACCAGTATTGAACCGCCCAGCAATACAGTTAAAACCTGTGCTAATACATTTTCTAATTCAATGGGCCGTAATAAACTAGCAAGGGTAACAGCGGCTATTACCCCGGCATAAATTGCTAATCCTCCCGCATTCGGTAAAGGTTCTTTGTTTAAACGCCTTGCATTTGGCTGATCTGCCCAACCCACCCGTAAAGCAAATTTGCGTATCCGGGGAATTAAATTCCAGCTAAGCACTAAAGCTAATAAAAACGTAAACACTACTGCCAACCAGCCGGAACCGCTGGGGTTGGCAATACCGAGAGATTTAAGGAAACTGTATATATTCATCTCCCGATTCCTTCCTCACTGCCAGTATCTATCACAATCGACAACTGTATATTAATCATTTTTGTTCTTAATATCTGTAATATAAACAGCTTGCATAGTTAGCACTCTTGAGCAGTGAGTGCTAAATTGTAAAACAAGAGTGCTTGTGAGTTTAAAAATGGCAAAAATCGTTTCCTTTAATGAAGAGTCACGTCGGTCATTGGAAAAGGGTATTAACGCCCTTGCTGATGCCGTCAAAATCACCTTGGGACCAAAAGGTCGTAACGTTCTTTTAGAAAAGAAATTTGGTGCGCCTCAAATTGTAAACGATGGTATCACCGTTGCTAAAGAAATTGAACTATACGATCCTTTGGAGAACACCGGGGCAAGATTAATCCAGGAAGTAGCTGAAAAAACCAAAGAAATAGCGGGAGATGGTACTACTACCGCTACCGTATTGGCTCAGGCTATTATCCGCGAAGGACTCAAAAACGTTGCTGCTGGTTCTAATCCCATGAGCTTGAAGCGCGGTATTGACAAGACTGTTGAAGCGCTGGTGCAGGAGATTACCAAGGTTTCCAAACCAGTGGAAGGAAGTGCGATCGCCCAAGTTGCAACGGTATCTGCTGGTAATGATGAAGAAGTCGGCAGCATGATTGCTGAAGCGATGGAGAAAGTCACCAAAGACGGTGTAATTACCGTTGAGGAATCAAAATCTCTATCTACCGAGTTAGAAGTTGTAGAAGGGATGCAAATTGACAGGGGATACATTTCTCCCTACTTCATCACTAACAACGACCGGATGACAGTAGAATTTGAAAATGCCCGCATCTTGATTACCGATAAGAAAATCAGCAACATTCAAGATTTGGTGCCAATTTTAGAAAAAGTTGCTCGTAGCGGCCAACCTTTATTAGTTATCGCTGAAGATATTGAAGGTGAAGCTCTAGCAACCTTGGTTGTAAATAAAGCCAGAGGTGTGTTAGGAATTGCTGCCATCAAAGCACCTGGTTTCGGCGAACGTCGTAAAGCAATGTTACAGGATATTGCGATTCTCACCGGCGGACAAATGATTTCCGAAGAAATCGGTTTAAGTCTGGACACCGCAACGGAGGACATGTTAGGAACCGCTCGTAAAATCGAGATTGACAAAGAAAACACCACTATAGTTGCTGCTGGCGATTTGAAAGCCGATGTCGAAAAGCGTATCGGTCAAATTCGCAAACAGTTAGAGGAAACCGACTCCGAATACGACAAAGAAAAATTACAAGAGCGTATCGCCAAACTTGCTGGTGGTGTAGCTGTAATTAAAGTTGGAGCGGCAACAGAAACTGAATTGCAAGACCGTAAATTACGCATTGAAGATGCATTAAACGCCACCAAAGCAGCAGTGGAAGAAGGTATCGTTCCCGGTGGCGGTACTACCTTGATTCACCTAGCTAAAAAAGTCGCTGAAATTAAAAATAGCCTCAGCGAAGAAGAAAAAATTGGTGCTGATATCGTAGCCAGAGCCTTAGAAGCACCATTACGTCAAATCGCTGATAATGCTGGTGTTGAAGGTTCGGTTATTGTTTCCTCAGTTAAAAACAGCGAATTCAATATTGGTTACAACGCAGCCAACGGCGAATTTGAAGATTTAATTTCTGTCGGAATTATCGATCCAGCTAAAGTAGTGCGCTCCTCCATACAAAACGCTGGTTCCATCTCCGGAATGGTATTAACCACCGAAGCTTTAGTAGTAGAGAAACCAGAACCCAAGCCAGCAGGCGGCGGTGCCCCCGACATGGGCGGCATGGGCGGCATGGGCGGCATGGGCGGTATGGGCATGGGTATGCCCGGAATGGGAGGAATGGGGATGATGTAATGTAGTTAGTGGTTAGGAGTTAGGAGTTATGAGTCATAAGCTAGAAGTTTTGATAACTAGTAACTAACAACTAACAACTATCAACTAATAACTAAATCCCTAAATTCTCTTTAGCCCAGAGGGCGGCTTGGGTTCTATCTCTTAACCCGAGTCGCCCTAAAATTTGAGTAACATAGTTTTTTACAGTGCCTTCGCTTAAATATAAAGTTTTAGAAATTTCCCGATTGCTTTTTCCTTGAGATATTAAAGTTAATACTTCTAATTCCCTTTCGGTCAATTTTTCTTGAATATCGTTTTCTTTAACTGGGATTGGTGGGCGTAGTTGAGCAAACACCTTGGGTGCAATAGTTGGTCCTAATTGAGAATGTCCTTGATGTATGGCATGAATTGCAGCAGCTAACTGCGGTGCGGGGGTGTTTTTGAGTAGATAACCTAAAGCTCCAGCTTGTAAAGACTGCCATATATATTCATCTTCATCGAAAGTCGTCAAAACCAGAATTTTAATCCAGGGGAACTGTTGATGAATTTCGCGAGTTGCAGCCACTCCATCGCAAACAGGCATTCGCACATCCATAAGAATTACATCAGGTTGCAATTGCTGGGTAAGAGAAATAGCTTCATTGCCGTGATTCGCTTGCCCTATAATTTCAATATCTTCCTCTAACGAAAGCAAAGACGCTAATCCCTGGCGAAATAGCGGTTGATCATCTGCTAACAACAGCCGAATCATCATATTCTTAAATGAAGGGAGATGCTTTATTTTTCTGTCTGATTAGATAAGAATCTTGTTCCCAGTGTTTGTAGTTATGTTACAAAATTGCGGCATGGGATTCTTAAAGTAGCAAGTAGTAAGTAGCAAGTAGAATTGGCTGCAACGTCTCTAAAAGTTTTGAGTTGATTTTATTAATTGTTTACTACTGAGCCAAAATTGTACAAAGTTTGAGTAAATGCCGTAAAAATAAAAGTTTTAACTCTTAACCTTTAACCTTTAACCTTTAACCTTTAACCTTTAACCTTTGAACTTTAACCTTTGAACTTTAACCTTTAAGCTCATATCTCCGACTCCATTCATTCCAAGAGCCGTCATAATTAAATACGTAGGGATAACCCAGTAGATATTTTAAAACAAACCAAGTATGTGCCGAACGGGCACCAACAGCGCAGTAAGGAATGATTTTTTTGTCTGGTGTAATACCTTTGCTTTCATAAATTTTACGTAATTCTTCGATGGTTTTAAAAGTTCTATCTTCATTCAAGGATGATTCGTAATAAAGGTGTATTGCACTTGGAATATGTCCCGTGCGCTGGTTGTTTTCTGGAGGTTTATCGTAAAACCATTCGCCGCTGTATTCTTGAGGAGTTCTTACATCTAAAATTACGCTATCTGGTTGGTTAATAGATTTGTAAACGTCTTCATATAATGCCCGTAAATTACCATCTGCTTCTTGAGCGCTATAACGAGTTTGATTTGCAACTGGCTGTACGGGTGCCAAGGGGCGTTTTTCTTCTATCCATTTATTACGTCCACCATTGAGAATTCTTACATCTTGATGACCGAAAATTTTTAACAACCAAAAAATCCATCCTCCAACACCGGGAATTTCTCCGTAGAGAATTACGGTTGAGTCATTTGCGATACCAGAGCGCGAAAGTAATTTTTCAATGTTTGCTTTGTCCAAATTAATTCGGTAATTGGGAAGCATCAAATCTTTGAATGAATTCCATACAACTGCTTTGGTAATAACTTCATTGGGGTTTGCTTTGGGATTTGCGTTTACTTCGACTATACGAACATTGTCGTAGTTTAAGTGTTCGGCAAGCCATTGAGTATCGACAAGTACTTCTGAGTGAGCGTAGTTAGACATTGTTCTATTTCGATTATTGTTTTAGGTTTGTAGTTGCGCTTTAGATATAAATTAAAATTGAATTTTAATTATGCCTAGTCCTCTTTCGGGTACAGTTTGTATTTAGAGGGTTAGGGCTAGCAGTTGTAAATCCTTTGATTGCAAATCGAAAATTTGATAATGCTGAATTCTTTGCAATTGATATTTGAAGAAATAGCTCAGACTCGCAACAAAGAACAATTGCGGGGACAGGTAATGGTTAAACTTGGCGATTATTTTGAAGCGAAGCGTAAGGGTTTATTTTTTTTTGATAGTCTTCCTAACAGTAAAATTCCAGATACTTTTCAATTAGCGCTATCTTTAGAACACAATCCGGTTTTACGCTACTTAGTAGAAAATCACGCTCCAGTACATGAAGAAGTAGTGTTAAAACCGGAAAAATGGAAAATAATTTGTCCTCGTTTAGACCACGGACATGTAATGGCTGGGCCTATAATTGGTAATGGAAAGCTAATTGGTGGAATTGGTTTTACCCGCACGCGAGAATCTTCCGCTTTTAATAATCGGAATTTAGCAGATTTAAGTGCTGTTTGTTTACATTTATCGACTTGGTTAATAACAGTAAAATTGCAAACAAAACAATTTAAATTAGATTTAGATATAGATTTAGATTCAAATATTAATTGTTTAACACCACGAGAAATTCAAATTGTGGAATTAGTGGCAAAAGGATTAACAAACGCTCAAATTGGAAAAGAATTATGGATTCAAGAAAATTCCGTCAAACAAGCTTTAAAAAGAATGTTTCGGAAACTTGAAGTTTCTTCCCGTGCGGAAATGGTAACCAAAGTTTTGACAGGTTAAAGGTTTATATTTAGGAGTTTCCAATTACCAATTTTCACCCGGAGGGTGTGGATTATTAATTCCTAATCCCCCATTCCCAATTCCCAATTTCCAATCCCCATTATCCTGGAATCCAAACTTTAATTTGAGTTCCTTTACCTAAAGTACTTTTAATCTGAAGTTCTCCTCCTAAAATTTGCACTCTTTCATGCATTCCCCGCAATCCGAAACCTGTGTGATGGGCGTTAACTTCAAAACCTTGACCATCATCTATAATTTCTAAAATAATTCCTTGGTTATCTTGATAGCCTTTTATTTTTACAACTTTTGCAAAACCGTGTTTTTGAATATTTGTAACTGCTTCTTGAACAATACAGTAAAGTTGATGGCTGGTTTGAATTGGTAGTTGGGGTAATTCTGAATTTAAATGAATTACAAATGATTGGTTTTGTACAACTTGTTCTACTAAAGTCGCTAAAGCCTGATTAAGATTAAAATCTGTTTGACGTATTGATTTTACAGAATTTCTGACTTTTGTTAAACATTCGCTGGATAAATCTTTCGCAATATTTAGAGAATCAATTGCTTTATGAGGATTTTTATCGTATAACCTTTGAGCAAGTTCTAACTGTATATCTAATGTTGTCAAGGAATGACCTAAAGAATCATGAATTTCCCGAGCAATGCGACTGCGTTCTAAATTTGCCGCTAAGGTTTCTATCTGTTGGGTTAATGCTTCTGCTTTTCTACGACTTCTTTGTTCGGCTACTATTACAAAAGAGAAGAAAAGTACGAATACGCTAATTGTCAGGTAGTCTGCAATATTATCAATAACTACTCGACTAACAATTAAATTAGTATTGTCTAATTCTGAAACAATTTGAGTCAAATTGGCACGGTTAAATTCGAGTATTTTAGGTATACTATAAGCCTTTGCAAAAGTCCAGATTATTCCTAATATAATTGTCGTAATAATTACTTCTTTACGTTTTAATAAAAAACAGCTTTTTAGAAGTATAAAATAGAGAGCTATTTCAAAATAAATGCCTAAAGAAGCAGGAATTATAATTATAAACAATTCTAAATAAATATAAATTCTTCTCTGCCACATAGAACCATTGATGGGAAATATAAAGCTTAAACCTGTTAAAACAATTAACTGGGTTAATCTAAAATAGGTAGGTATTAGTAAAGAAGAATAATTCGTTTCACTACGATTTAATAAAAACAACAGAAAATATACAAATAAAATTAACCATTCCACATAACTTACAGTACGACGGATAGATGAGGAAGCAGTTTGGTTGAAAAGCATAAAATTATAATAATTACACTTTAAGTAAATTATCTTACGAATATCATATATTAAGAGATAAATTGACAACATGACTATAGTCATGTTTATGCATTACTATCGTTAATATTTGTATATAAGTTTCTTGGTTAATATAAAACAGTCAAATATTATTTAATTGTTTAGCTTTCAGGATTAGCTTTACAAAAAACCTGTAGTTGAACTATTAATTATTGGAAAATTAATCAATGAAAAAAATATCTGCTTATAGCATTGGTATTGTAGCAACAGCTAGCATTCTTAGTTTTGCAAATCTGACTATAGTTCAAGCTCAAACTCCTGCGGTTCAAAATATACCTCAAAATCCACGGCAAACAGAGCTATCAGAAACAAAGGTATTAGTTTCAGAAGTTGTGATTGTTGGGGGAAAAGACAATTTGAAAGAAATTGTTGCTAATACAATTCAAACTCAACCGGGAAAAACAATTACTCGCGCTCAATTGCAGGAAGATATTAATGCTATATTCGCTACTGGTTATTTTACAGATGTGCGTGCTGTTCCGGAAGAAACGACACAGGGTATCAAAATTAATTTTGTTGTTGAACCAAATCCGGTTTTACGCGCAGTAAATATACAAAATAATCAAGCGTTGCCGCAAGAAATTGTTAATCAAAGTTTTCAAGAACAGTACGGTAATATTTTAAATTTAAAACAGTTTCAAGCAGGAGTAGAAAAAATAAATAAATGGTATCAAGATAACGGTTATGTGTTGGCTCAGGTGATAGATACCCCCAAAATTAACCCTGATGGAACTGTTACTTTACAAGTAGCAGAAGGAGTTATAGAAGATATTCAAGTACAGTTTGTGAGCCCTGACGGAGAAGAAGTTAAAGGGAAGACGCGAAAATATATTATCACCCGTGAAATGCAGTTGAAACCGGGTGAGATATTTAGAAGAGAAGTTGCTCAAAAAGATTTACAAAGAGTTTATGGGTTGAGAATTTTTCAGGATATTAATTTGAAATTGAATCCCGCCCAAAACCCCCGTAAAGTGGTATTAGTTGTCAATGTAACCGAAGGTAGAAATTTTAGTGTCTCTCCTGGTGGGGGATATAGTTCTAAGAGCGGACTTTTCGCTAATACTAGTTTTCAATTAGGAAATTTAAACGGTAGAAATCAAAAATTGGGAGCGGATATTGAGTTTAGCCAAAGAGATTTTGCTTTTGATGTTAATTATACCGACCCTTGGATAGCGGGAGACCCCTATCGTACTTCCTACACGGTTAATGGTTTTAGAAAGCGGACATTTTCTCAAATATTTGACGGAGGGGAAACCGAAGTTGAATTAGCAAATGGCGATCGCCCCCGCGTATTCAAAACTGGGGGTAATATTTCTTTCCGTCGCAACCTCAGTAAAAAAGTATTTGAAAAATCAGAATGGGTAGCAAGCGCTGGCTTAAAATATCAGCGAGTAGCCATCCGCGATTCCGATGGAGATATTAACGCAACAGACGCTTTAGGAAATGACCTCAGTTTTAGCGGTGACGGTACAGATGATTTATTAACCGTGCCTTTGAGATTAGTTAGAGATAAACGCAACAGTTCCTTAAGTCCGACAAAAGGTTCTGTTTTAAGTTTGAGTACCGAACAGTCTATTCCCATCGGTGACGCAAGCATTTTATCCAATAAATTAAGCGGTAGCTACAGCTTTTATCTTCCGACTCGTTTAACTAAATTAACTAAAGGTTGTCGTAAATCAAACAGCAAATCTGGGGAATGTCCGCAAGCATTTGCTTTTAACCTTCAAGGAGGAACCGTAATTGGGGATTTACCTCCTTACGAAGCATTTTCTTTAGGTGGAGCTAATTCCGTGCGAGGCTTTGGTGAAGGTGAATTAGGAACCGCTCGCAGCTTTTTACAAGCATCAGCAGAATATCGTTTTCCGGTATTTTCTCTGCTTAGCGGTGCGTTATTTTTCGATGCTGCCACTGATTTAGGCACGGCTGATAGCGTCACGGGTAATCCTGCTGGGGCACGCAACAAACCAGGTAACGGCTTCGGTTACGGTTTGGGAGTCCGCGTAAAATCTCCCTTGGGACCGATTCGTTTAGACTACGGTTACAACAATGATGGAGAAAGTCGGGTGCAGTTTGGTATTGGGGAAAGGTTTTGATATTTGGGAATGGGTAATTGGGCATAGGGCATTAGAAAAATTGTAGGTTGGGTTGAGAAACGAAACCTAACACTAGCTAACTCAATCTTTAATGTATACTCACGACTCATTACTCATTACTCGCTACTTATAATTACGTAACTGTTCGCTGTTAAGTGCAAAATTTAATTTACTTGTGCGGTTTGTTTTTTAATAGGCAAATCGCTTTTTAGTTATTAAGGGAAGATTATGAGTTAAGATTGGTCGGTGTGAGATTTTTGTAAAAATGAACCAAATTCTTGGAGTATAAGGCTTCTACTGATTTATGTATTAAAAAAAGGAAATTTGAGAAATCATTATTTTTTACATCTTATTTATCAGGTCAAAATATATGTTAGAAAAATTGTTCCCTTTGGATTCTCAAGTAATTGAACCATTAGAAGAAGATTTTTACCACCATCCAGGAACGATACCCGGAACCCTTAATGAAGATAAAGATGCCCCAGCAACAAGAGTTTCATTAATTGATTACAATCAAAACAAAGTTATCCCTAAAAGAATTACTTATCCAGAAAATTGTGCCAGATATATAGATACTGAATCGGTATCTTGGGTAGACGTGCAAGGTTTAGGCAATACACATATTTTGCAACGAATTGGCAAGGTTTTTGAACTACATCCTTTGGTTCTTGAAGACTTAGTGAACGTTCCAGAACGTCCGAAAATAGAGGATTATGAAGACCAATTAGTCATAATTTCTCGAATGGTGATGCCGACACAACAAGCAGATGGTTTTCATAGCGAACAGGTAAGTTTTGTTTTGGGGAAAAATTATTTACTTACCGTACAAGAAGAACCCAGTCTTGACTGCTTCGATCCGGTACGCTTGAGAATTCGCAACAATAAAGGTATTATCCGCAAGCAGGGAGCTGACTATTTAGCTTACGCTCTTTTGGATGCAATCATTGATGGGTTTTTTCCCGTACTCGAAGATTATGGCGAACGCATTGAAGATTTAGAGGAGGAAGTAATAGTAAATCCGACTCGGAAAACACTGCAAAAAATTTATAGAATTAGGCGAGAATTGTTACAATTACGTCGCGCTATATGGCCTCAGCGCAGCGCCATAAATGCTTTGATTCGAGATAGTAACGAATTAATTAGCGAGGAAGTGAGAATTTACCTCAGAGATTGTTACGACCACGCAGTGCAGGTAATGGATATGGTTGAAACTTATCGAGAACTTGCATCGGGACTCATGGACGTGTATCTTTCTGCGGTAAGCAACAGAATGAATGAAATCATGAAGTTGCTCACGGTATTTTCATGGATTTTCTTGCCCTTAACGTTTATTGCCGGATTATACGGAATGAATTTTGAGTATATGCCCGGTTTAAAAACTCCTTGGGGCTTCTGGTTATGCGTGGCTGCAATGGTCGCGATCGCAGTTGGTTTATTAGTGTTTTTCCGGCGGAGTGGCTGGCTTGAAAGTCCTGCAACTCTTAAAGATGTTCGCAGCGAACGAAAATTTTAGGGGGATTACATTAAACACTTATGCAACAAGATACGAATCCTAGTTTAATAGTATTGACACTTTATATTATCGGTGTCAGTTATGTTTTAAACTTAATGGTCGAATCAATTCAAGACCAAATTAAGTTCATCTTTGATAAAGCTGCTGTTGACAAACAGTTAAAAGAACAAGAACTCGACGATAAAATCTCTGTAGCTTTTAAACTTAAACCTTCTTATGATATTGATGGTTTAAAAGAGTTATTACTTATTCTTACGAATCAGTCAAAGAATCTTGCTGTATATGTTGATTGGGATAACTGTTCTTTCGCAGTAAAACATAAAAATCAATCGCGTCGAGTCATTCGTAAATCTCCAGATGTTTCACGCGATTTAGGCGTACCTCAAAGTCCGAGCTTAGTTGCTCCTGCTCAAAAACTTATAGAAGGCGTTACTGCTGAAGACGTGTTTGGCAAAGACCAAGAAACGGGAATATATCAAGCAAAAAAAGCTTTAGTCAATATTATGGCACTCAAAGGCAGTCCCGTAAGAGCGCAAAGAAAGTTATACAAAAAATTTATTAGTCGCAGAGAGCAATTAGAATGTTCTCTACAATTAGTGCTGCGATTTTCAGAAGTTCGCGTGGGCTTGGCTCCAGGTCAAAATGTTCCTCCAATGTGCATCATTACCTGCCCTTTTATAATTAGAAAATTGCCTTGGACCTACGCTCTTCCTTGGAATAAAAAGAGAAAAAAATAACAACAAGTCTTCGTCTAAACTAAAATGTTATCAGAGAGTTGGCGAGGCGGTTGCAGATTAGTTTTTCAACTAATTTGAGGAAAGTCCGGGCTTCCGAAAGACCAGACTTGCTGGGTAACGCCCAGTGCGTGCGAGCGTGAGGATAGTGCCACAGAAAAATACCGCCTTTTCAGTTATCAGTGAACATTGAACAGTGAACAGGTAATACTTGATAACTGATAACTGGTAACTGTTAACTGAAAGGGTAAGGGTGCAAAGGTGAGGTAAGAGCTCACCAGCAGCATCGAGAGGTGCTGGCTCGGTAAACCCCGGTTGGAAGCAAGGTGAGAGGAACTATGGTTGGTCTTTTACCGGTTTCGCTTTATGAGAGCCGCTTGAGGTGTTTGGTAACAAACGTCCCAGATAGATAATCGCCCTTTAAATGTAGAAATTTTCTACATTTTTAGAACAGAACCCGGCTTATGTCCGACTCTCTTCCCCCCCCTTTTGGGAGTAGCGAGTAATAAGTAATGAGTAACAAGTATAAATAATAAGTATAAATAAAGGTTGTTTAACTAGCTGTACTACGAAAACAAGAATAAAAATAAGATTTACTTACTACTTACTACTTGCTACTTGCTACTCGCTACTCACTACCTGCTACTCTCTACTCCCAATGCCCCATTCCCAACTACCAATTGAATAATGTCTGTTATTTATCCGCGTCGTCAGCGACAACTTGAGAGTTTGGTAAAAAAGCTAGGTTTATCAGTTAAATCGCCAGTGAATTGGGAATTACTGGACTTAGCACTGACTCATCCGTCTATTTCTGAGTCGGCTAATTACGAACAACTTGAGTTTGTTGGCGATGCGGTGGTACGTTTGGTAGCTGCCCTTGTGCTATGGGAAGATTTTCATGATGCCCGTGTAGGCGATTTCGCTGCAATTCGTTCTGTATTAGTTAGCGATCGCATTCTTGCTAAGTTAGCTAGTTCTTACGGTTTGGAGCTACATTTATTGGTTGCTGGTAGTGCCTACGGCGATAAAGCAGGGAAAGAATCAAGATTGGCAGATGCTTTTGAAGCAGTTTTGGGAGCGCTTTATCTAAGTACCAATAGTTTAGAGTTGATTCGGGTTTGGTTAGATCCTCACTTTAAACAACTCGCTACAGAAATTAACTCAGATCCGGCAAGACAAAATTATAAAGCTGCTCTACAAGAATGGACTCAAGGAGTATATAAAACTTTGCCCGAATATCGCGTGACTCAGCTTGCTTCTCCTGGGCATAACCAAGAGCGCTTCATTGCTGAAGTTTGGCTGCACGATAAAAAATTAGGTGAAGGTAAAGGACGTTCGATTAAAGCTGCCGAGCAAGCTGCTGCCAAAATGGCTTTCATGGCAATCGAACCTCAGTAATAATACTGTATTCAATTCGGTATTTTATAAGCTATTGATTATAAAGTTGTTATATATTTAAATTTTAGGCGTTGCTAAATCTAGGTATAAATTTAAATTTAGATATGTATTCGCAAAGCACGACCGATGGTCACAATTCACCTCTATGCAAGGTTTTGGATATCTAACAAATTAATTTAATATATCAACTCGGCAACTTTAAATTTCACGTCAATTTTATATCTACCAAAATTATATGATTGCATAGGCTCATAGCTAAAGTATTATATAGCGGTTTTTACTTCAATAGAATATACGAAACTATTTCCTTAATAAAGAGAGGGGTGAGGTTCCGAGTCTATTGAACTTAACTGAAAACTGCTATATGTCTTGATAATCACTATAGTTATTCCTAAAAAAGCCTTGAGACTAATATTCAGTTCAAAAACTAACAACTAAAAACTAACAACTAATAACTAATAACTAATAACTAAATATGACTGATTCTATAAAGCTTGCCGTAGTCGGAGTTGGACGTTGGGGAGTTCATTTATTACGAAATTTTTTGGCTCATCCCTGCGTCGAAATTGTGGCGGTAGTAGATCCAAATCCCCAGTGTTTGGAGAAGGTAGAACGACAGTATAACTTAGACAAAAATGTTTTATTGACTACCGAATGGCAAAAGCTTCAACCGCTACCAAATTTAAATGCCGTAGTAATTGCTACTCCCGCCGTAACGCATTATTCCTTAATTGTCGATGCTTTGAACTGGGGATGTCACGTTTTAGCGGAAAAACCTCTAACTCTTAACCCTAACGAATGCCGTGAATTATGCGAATTAGCAGAAAAACAGCAGTTAATTTTAAATGTAGATCATACCTATTTATTTCACCCAGCAGTAGAAAAAGGACAGTCGGTATTGCAAACTGGGGCTGTAGGAGATTTACGCTATGGTTACGCAACTCGGACTCATTTAGGTCCAGTACGCCAAGATGTTGATGCACTATGGGATTTAGCAATTCATGACATTGCTATTTTTAATAACTGGTTGGGTGAATCACCAATTCTTGCCCAAGCAACAGGAAAGGTTTGGCTGCAAACAGCTTCTGATAATCCTCTATCGGATTTAGTTTGGGTAAACTTAACATATCCATCTGGCTTCCAAGCATTTATTCATTTATGCTGGCTCAATCCCGACAAACAGAGACGTTTGGCAGTTGTAGGTAGTCGAGGCAGCTTAATTTTTGATGAAATGTTAGCAGATAAACCTTTGACTTTAATCCAGGGAGAATTTGAACGTCAAGAAAACCGCTTTATTCCCGTAAATCAACAGCAGCAAATCATTGAAATCGAAAAAGGAGAACCATTAAAACGAGTTTGTAACAACTTTATTCAATGTATAAAGCAAAATACTTCATCATCAATATCTAGTGGTTGGATAGGTACGAAGTTGGTAGAGGTTCTCACTGCTGTTACGCGATCGTTAGAAGCTGGGGGTAAATCTGTTCCCGTTAATAGCAATCATAAGCAACAATGATAGTTTTATCTGAATAAATTTTCCTTAATACTAGCTTGCGGTACTTTACCATTCTCGTTTACAGAATCAATTTGAGTAGAAACCGTAAATTTATTCTCACTATCTATTAAAGGTAAAGTGATTTTAACGGTGGTTCCTTGGTTAATTCCCGGACTTTCAAGAGTTATTGAACCTCCCATCAATTCAATGAGATTTCTTGAAATAGCTAGTCCTAATCCCGTACCGTTATACTTTCGTGTGGTGCTGCCATCCACCATCACGAAAGGACGAAATAGTTTTTGCTGCTGTTCTTTATCAATACCTATTCCTGTATCTTTAACAGCAACCGTTACACAAGCTTTACCGTTATGATGTTGAATTTCTGTAGTTATGGTAATGCTTCCTGCTTCGGTAAATTTAGTCGCATTACCAATAACGTTGATTAAAACTTGTTTGAGTTTTGCTGTATCGGCATTAACCGGAATTTGTTCTTTCAATTCAGGAGTGTTTAATAGCAAACCTTTCTGTCTAATATTCAGTGATTGCAGGTTAATCACTTCGCTAATAACTGTACGCAAGTCGATTGGTTTGATTACTACCGAAAGCTTACCTGCCTCTATTCTAGAAATATCAAGTAGATCGTTAATAATCCCTAATAAATGAATAGCAGTCTCATCGGCACGTTTGAGAAACTCTTTTTCTTCTTCTCTATCGTCACACAAATCATCTCGAACCAATCTTATAGAATTAATGATCACATTTAAAGGGTTTCTCAACTCGTGAGAAGTTGTAGCCAAAAAATGAGTTTTGCTTTGATTAGCTGTTTTCGCGTCTTTCCAAGCACTCTCCAACTCTTCAGCCCACGCTTTGAGTCTTTCAACCATTTGATCTAATGCTTGAGCTAATTGATTGAATTCCCGAATATTAAAATCATGTGGAACCACAGAAGAAGTATCGTCCGAATGAAGGTTCAAAGCATAATCGCGCAGTTGTTCCACGGGGCGCGCTAAATAATGAGCTACATACAGAGATGCTAATAAAGTCGCACCAATTAAACCAATGGTTAAAACAAATAAAAGAATTTTTATTTCCTTTAAACCGTACAAAGCTTTATCTACACTAGTAACGGCTAAAATCACCCATTTTTTGCTTCCATCATCTAACGGGCTGTTAATAGCTGTATATCCAGCAAGTAGCTGCGGACCATCTTTTTCAAAAAACAAATTGGAAGATTCTGTACGACCAGAGATAGCATTTTTTACAATCTGCTGTAATTTTTTTGCATCTGCATGTTCGCTAATATTTGTACCTACTCTTTGAAAAATAGGGTGTGCCAAAATTACCCCATCCTCAGCAATTACTACCGTAGAACCTGTTAAAAATCCTGGATTATTTCTAATTTTATCGTGCAATAATTGCGACTGCATACTTAAGGTATAACGCAATTTACCCGAAGGATTGTATACGGGAGAAGACAAGTTTAGCTCTAGCTTTGAAGGTCGGTCTTCTAAATCATTTACTTTCGATTTGGAAGATAAAGTAGGTTCTATTTGAACTTTATTTTGAGAAAACGAAAAATTATTAAAATTATTAGTTTTACTACAGTTTCCAACAACAATTTTGCTGCCGGAAGCATTAGTCAATTGAATACATTTTATTTGTCTGGGCAATTCTTTAGCTAGCTGATTGACGAATTCTTCTACTACTTGAGGATTGCCCGCTTGAAGAACCGTAGTTTGGGAAGCAATGAATAAATTACTTTTAAGTGCATCAATAGTATCGACAATACTTTCTCCTTTCAGAGTCGCGCTTTCGATTAAGTTCTGGTGGGCAACTTCTATTAAACTAGAACGTGCTTTTTTATAGCCGACAAACTCACCTATCAATAAGACTGGTACTGATAGTATTAATATCTTCGATACTAAAATTCGGCGAAATGATGATTGACGAAAATTCACCATTGGCATTCTCTGATAAGCATCTGTTGTTCAAACGTCAAAAATAAAGGTGATTTAACAAGCGACTATATACTTATATTATTAAGTTTATTATTCCTAATAATCAAGTTCTTAAGTTGTTGTTAAATAAAAAGAAGCGCTAGATACAAATTTTTACGTTAAACCATAGAGATTCTAAGATTTAAATTGATAATTGGTAGTTCTTTGTTACAGTTTAGGAACCTTCACATATCAGATAAGTCGCGAACCTAGTATGATAAAATTCCCGGCGAAGGAAAGTTTAGTATTGCTTGTTAGCGCTTCTAGTTTTAGTATTGCTTACTTGAATATTTCTAACTATTACACCATTGTTAACAAACTATCGAAGCCACCTTGATATTAATTTTAAGCAACTAATTACAAAGCCTTAAGTGAGATATTTACGCAGTCGTCTAAATATAACTTTGGCTTTGGTACTAATACTAATGAATTCAAGGTGGTTATTGAGACTGCCTCAAGATATAAGATGTTTTCAACTTGAAAAGTTGACTGTATAAATCTAACTATATTGAACCTAATAAATTTCAGCTAAAATTGAATAATTTTTTAATGTGACTGTGCCTTGTTCAAAAAAATTAATATGAATTATATTTACAATATTTATGACACAACAAAATCCTCCTCGAATCACAGTAGTTTTGGCAATGAGTGCAGATGGGAAAATAGCAGATGTTACCAAAGCTCCAGCCAGATTCGGTTCAATTGCTGATAAAGCACACCTCGAACAACAAATTGCTAGGAGTGATGCTGTTTTATTTGGCGCACAGACTTTACGTGCTTACGGTACAACTCTTACTGTATCCCATCGGGAGCTATTGCAACATCGATTAATCAATGGTAAACCATCGCAACCAATTCATATAGTTATTTCTAATTCCGGCGATTTCAATCCAGATTTACGCTTCTTTAAGCAGCCAGTTGAACGCTGGTTGATTTCAACAGCTACAGGAGCGATGTTTTGGCAAGCAAGGGCGGAATTTAAACGCATATTAGTATTTGAAACGGCAACAGGAGAAGTTGATATTCGTGCAGCCCTGCAACAACTAACTATATTGGGTATAGCACAGTTAGGAGTTTTAGGTGGCGGAAAATTGGTAGCGAATCTTCTAGAATTAAATTTGATAAATGAGATTTGGCTTACTGTTTGTCCTTTAATTTTAGGAGGGTTTGATGCTCCGACTCCAGTTGGAGGTTCCGGATTTTTAGCAAAAGTCGCTCCACGCCTACAATTAATGGAAGTTCGTACCGAAAACCAAGAAGTATTTCTTCATTATTGCCTGCAACAATTCCCAGATTAGACTACGCTAAATAAAGCTTTTGCCGCTCGTATTGTGACTTTGACGGAAATGGTGGAAAAAATTAAGTCAAGTTATTCTCTTGCTTGGATAGAAAAAGTTGCTGAAGTACCTAAAAGTTCTTGGAATGCTTTGGCACTTCCACTTCAGACTCCTTTTTTTGAGTGGGATTGGTTGAACAATCTCGAAACTTCTCGAAGCGCTACTGCACAAAGTGGTTGGTTACCGAATCACTTAACATTATGGCGAGATAAAACATTGATTGCCATTGCCCCACTTTATCTTAAAGGTCATAGCTATGGAGAATTTGTCTTTGACCATCAATGGGCAGAGTTAGCTTATCGTATTGGGGTGGAGTATTACCCTAAAATGCTGGGAATGTCGCCTTTTACCCCAGCCGAAGGTTATCGATTTTTGATTGCACCAGGGGAAGACGAAGATGAAATCACTTCTTTAATGGTGCGGGAAATAGATTCGTTTTGTAAAAAGCAGCGTATCAGTGGCTGCAATTTTTTATATGTAGATCCCGATTTTCGTCCGGTATTAGAGCGTCAGGGTTTTACAGCTTGGCTGCACCATAATTATGTATGGCAAAATCATGATTTTACAACTTTCGATGATTACTTAGGTGCATTCAATGCCAATCAACGTCGCAACATTAAACGCGAACGAAAAGCTGTTAAAAAAGCTGGTTTGGAATTTAAAGCACTTACCGGCGATGATATCCCCAGACAGTTATTTCCTTTGATGTACGATTTTTATGCCGACACCTGCGATAAATTTGGTTGGTGGGGTAGCAAATATCTCACCAAACAGTTTTTTGAATCGCTATACGAAAACTATCGTCATCGAGTCGCGTTTTTCGCAGCTTACAACGAACAAGATGACAGCCAACCTGTAGGAATGTCATTTTGTTTATACAAAAACGATAAAATGTATGGGCGCTATTGGGGTAGTTTCGAGCAAATAGATTGTCTTCATTTTGATGCTTGCTATTATTCACCCATTGAATGGGCGATTCAAAATAATATTCAAATTTTCGATCCCGGTGCCGGTGGAAGACATAAAAAACGTCGTGGCTTCCCAGCTACTCCCAATTACAGCTTGCATCGGTTCTACAACAATCGTTTGGGACAAATACTACGTCGCTACATCAGCGAAGTCAACGAACTCGAACAAAAGGAAATTGAAGCAATTAATGAGGATATTCCTTTTGCAATTAAGAGTTAGGAGTTAGGAGTTAGGAGTTAGGAGTTAAGAGTTAAGAGTTAGTAGTTAGTTATTAAAGGTTAAAAGTTAGGATTTAGGAGCTATGAATAAATATAATAACTGCTCACTTTTAACTGTTAACTGCTCGCTGAAAAGAATTACACTAATTCTAAGCATGAGAAAACCCTTAAAAGTATTTGAGTTTTTTAAGTAATTATGAATCTAGCTGACAATTTAAAAGCAATAGATGATAAACTTTCTCAACGACACATTGATTTAGATCCTGCCGGATACTTTATTATTTACATCGACCGGGAAGAAGGACTTATTTTTGCTAAACATTTTACTAACATTATCGATGAGCGGGGTTTAGCCGTTGACCCGGAAACAGGAAAAGTAATTCCAGCCAAAGGAAAAGTCGAACGAACCCATACAACTGTATATTCTGGTAGAACAGCAAAAGAATTATCTGTAAAAATCCTTGAGGAAACTCAACCCTGCCCGATAACCATGTTTGACCATGCGGCCTATCTAGGTAGAGAATTTGTCCGAGCCGAGATTGCTTTAGCGACAGGGCAAGAGTACGTGCAGGATTAGAAATTAGGTAATAGGTAGTTGGTAATAGATAATGGCACACAGAGATAATAAATTCTAAAAGTAGCGAGTAGCAAGTAGCGAGTAATAAATAAACTTTAACTCTATAAAAATGAGAAAAAAGTATTTAACTTACTACTTACTACTTACTACTTACTACTTAATCCCTGACTGATAAGTCTATTCCCTATCCTTCAGACGATGGCTGGAAAACTAAATAGATATAGTATGTTGCCATCGGAATAACGGTAGCAGCAATCAGTAATCCTACTACCCAAGCGGTTGCATTTCCTTGGTCGGTGTCTTCGGCTTTGGTAAATGTTCCTTCTACTTGTACTTCGTTGGTAACTTCTGGCGGACCTGGATCTGGCTGCCCGGAAAGAACGGCAACAAGACGCTCTTGTGCATCTAAGATGGCTTGATTGTATTTATTACCGTTTCTTAATGGTACTTGAACTGTTTCCGATGCAACACTTTCGGCGATATCATCCGGCATTATAGATTTGACTTTATCACCCGTAACAATGGCAGTACCATTAGTTACAGAGTCAATCATTAATAAAGTTTGATTTGCTTGTGCTTCTTCGGAAGGAAACCATTTTTCAAATAAGGCTTTAGTAAAACTTTCGGGAGTTTCTCCGTAATCTAAACGGCGAATAGTTACTATTCGGACTTCATTACCGGTTTGTTTTGCCAATTCATCGAAGGCACTACTAATTTTACCTTCATTAAAACGGCTAATTAAATCTGCTTCATCCACAATCCAAGTGTCTGAAGTCAGGTTTGGTATGTTATATACACCCGTAGCTAAAGCGGGTATCGAAAACACTGAAGAAACGAATACGATCATCGCTAGCGATAAAATCATCTTAGCGATATACTTTTTGCAACCCAAGAAGTGGCTGAGAAGCTGTTTCATAGCAGAAAACCACCATACGACTTTTCACCAAAAATACTACATAAGTATGGTCAAAGTCTCGTTTTTGGCAGGCTTTTATATTGAAAAATCCTCATTAATATTGATAGGTATCGTGTAAATCGGTTAAAACGTATTGACTTCAGTTTTCATTTATCACTGTTTTTAGTTGAATAGAATACGTATATAACAAATAATGAATTACTTGATTGCAGTTTATAAAACCAGAGTGGAAGTAGAAGCAGCTCGGGATGCTCTGGAAAAACAAGATTTACCCAGGGAAAAAATTACTATTCTAGGTGAAGGTTATAAAAATACTGACGAATACGGATTAGTTGCATCACAAAATCTAGATAAAAATAGTTTACAAACTCGTCTTATCTTCTGGTTGATACCGATTGGATTTGCTGCGGGTTATATTTTGACTTTATTTACAAATATCCAATTTACGCATATCGAGATAATTCCTACTGATGGTATTTCTAATACAATTATTGGAGGTTTGTTAGGAGGGATTTGTGGTTTACTGAGTGCTTTTATTTTTCGGGGTTTCTTCGTCGTCGAGCTTGCACCTGAAAACACAGATGCTTGGCTTTATCGCGATAGGTTAAATGCCCGAAAGTTCTTAATTATCTTTCGAGACACTGAAGAATCGGTAAAAAAAGCAACTAACGTACTCCATAATTTTGATATGAAAAAAGATTCAGCTGCTAGAGTTTCAAGCAAACAATCTAAATCTGGCTAAAATATTTTCAATCGTTTGCGGCAAAATTTTATTTAATTCCCTGCTATCTTTAAACTGCATTATTTGAGTGGAAGTCAAATCAAAGGGAAATTCCCCAACATAATCTTGACGCTGCATTTGTGCAATCAGAATTTGTTCGGAGCGCTTGCTTTGAATAGCGTAACCAAGTTCGATACATGTATTTGCACTAGGAACAAGCAAAGGTTTTTCCTTTCCGGTATCTACACTTGTAATAGGTGTCGCATCCGCAATAAATAACAAGCTTCTACGAATTTTTCGCATCATGCTGCTTCCTAATCGCATCGGCGCATCTTTTGGGCGAATCGACTCAATCAATTTTAAAGGAAGTCGCGATCGCAAATTCAATTTATCCAAACTATCAAGCAATCCCTCACGTAAAGCTTCGCTAGCTTCGGGATATTCATTTTGATAGCTTAAAAAAATAGTCGGCTCTAACTGCGATAACAAAGCTTGCTTAGTAAAATAAATCTCATGACTAATCAAATCGATGTTAGCAACACTATAACCACCACTACCTTCAATATAAAATTCTATATCGTCGCCTTCAAGATAACGCCCAAACCAAATTGATTGTCTGACTTCCTCGCTATCTTCCAAAAAATCTGCTCTTAAAGCCGACTTCAACAAACTTTTTTTACTAATACGAATATCCGGCTGACGTTTTTCCAACTCTGGAATCGGCTCATACTTTTCGATATACCAAGCTCTCAGAGCAATAATCGACATAACTAAAAGCTAGAAGGTTTAAATGTAACTAAGTATTTCAAATATTTAACTTCGTACAAGCTTACACCGAAGTGTAACCCTTAAGACAACATCCATATAAATATTCTGTCCCAACGCGATTGCTTAAACTTTCATTAACCAACCACTCCCAGACAATTGCACCAACTGTAAAATATTGATATCTCCTCACCCTCCACCTTTACTTCTATCAAGACTAGTGCAATTGTACTATAAAAGCCCAATATTAGCTATTAAAAAATGTTAACTGGTAGCTGAGAACTGATTATTCTTCGGCTTCTAAAATGTCCTTAGCTTTTAAGATATTCTGCTTGTGTTCTTCAGTAACGCTAGGATACTTTAATTTGAGTTCTTTCAACTTAGAGCAGATGATATCAGCTACTGCCATGCGGGTAAACCATTTGCGATCTGCTGGAATAATGTACCAAGGTGCCCATTCGGTACTAGTGTGACGAAAAGTATCTTCGTAGACATTCATATAGTTGTCCCAAAAACCGCGCTCTTTGACATCGCTTGCGGAAAACTTCCAGTTTTTCTCGGGTAATTCGATACGTCTAATAAAGCGCCTTTTCTGTTCTTCTTTTGACACGTTAAGAAAGAATTTTAGAACAATAATCCCGTTATTAACTAAATATTTTTCAAAATTATTTATTTCTTTAAAACGCTGCTTCCATATATTGTTTCCTTTTGCATCTTCAGGCAACTGTTGTTTTTCTAACAACTCGGGATGCACGCGCACTACCAAAACTTCTTCATAATAAGAGCGATTAAAAATACCGATTCTGCCTCTTTCGGGTAAAGCTTTAAAACTCCGCCATAAATAATCATGATCTAATTCTTCTAAGGAAGGTTGTTTAAAACTAAATACCTGACAACCTTGAGGATTTATCCCAGACATAACGTGCTTAATAGTACTATCTTTGCCAGCAGCATCCATTGCTTGAAAAATAACTAAAAGCGCGTAAGTATTTTGAGCATAAAGAATATCCTGGTATTTTGCCAATCGTTCAATATCTTTTTCCAGCTTTGATTTTGCATCTTCTTTTTCTTGGTAATTAGCTGTAAAGGCTGTATCGTAATCTTTTTTCAAAGAAATTTTTGAGCCAGGTTGAACAATAAAAGCATCGTGATTCATAATCTACAAGTTCCGCTTTATAGTTATACGGCACCAACTGATGAATTGGCTTATAAGCTTCTAGATTAATAAGTAATATTCCCAGTAGCAGCAATGAAGTAAAATAAATAAACAAAAGTTTGCAGATAATTATTGTTTGCAGCAAGATTTATTATAAAAATATAGGTATTAGTAATAGGTAATAGGTAATTGCTAGGTAGTAAGGCGTTGACAATCGTAGTTAAGACAAGAGAGTGGCAAGTAGCGAGTAGCGATAAGCATTCATGAGTAATTTACACTTTGCCAAATAGCAAGAATTTATTTATACTCACTTACCTAATATAGGAATCCTAATTAATTTTTGAAACATAGACGTTAGTCATAGCGCAACGCACAATTTCACAAGGGTTTCGGTGCGTTAGACTTGCGTCGTAACGCACCCTACAAATACTTAGTTTTTTATGTCCTGTTGGACACGCTGCGTTAACAATTTTCAAATCGGATTCCTATAGGTATTAATTAACTCCTTATCTCTAACTATTAACTATTAATGATTAACTATTAATTGCTAACTACTAATTTTTAATCTGGGTTTACCATTCATCATAATCATCATCATCATCGTATTTCGGCTTGTTAATAGGGCGCATTGCTTCTCTACCTAAAAGAAACATTCCGGCAACACCCAAACAAAGAAACCAAATATACTCGCCCCAATATTTGCCGATTTGTTGAGTGGGAGTCATTTCTGGATGTAGCGTAGTTAAAAAGAGCGCCAAAATCAGAATCATTAACGAACTAAATCCCACAAAGCTTAAAGCAATGCGAATCCGAAAAGGGCGCAATTCCCAATCGTTAATTTGACTTAAGTCTATTTGGGCTAATTCTTCTAAAGAATCATCGGCAATATCGGAAGCTTCTTGTAAGTTTTCGCTTAACTTTAGCGGTAAAATCGGTACTAATGCCCCAATAGCAGGACGACGTAACAAAGCTTCGGTGTCTCGCAATATTTCTAAAGGTTTGCGAGTAGAAGGTTCGGCAAATTCTATTTCTTCAGTATTTTTTTCAACCGGGACTTCACGCTCAAAATCCATATTTTAGCCTCGTTGAAAAATTATCGCCTTTCTAATTCTATTTTTAGCTTATTTTCTTGAAAGTTGTGGTGATGAATGTAATACAGAATAAAAAGGTTAAAGGTTTCAGGTTAAAGGTTAAAGGTAATAAGATATTTATAAATATAAATTCTATAAATGGTGTAGAGACGTTGTATTACAACGTCTCCGCATTTTGTAATTAACTGGTTTGCTGTAAATCCTTAAGTCTAGCCATTACTTCTTGTGAATGAACGATTGGATTAACTTTCACAAAAGTTTCCCGCAAAATACCATCTGGGTCGATAATAAAACTATGACGCACTGAAATAAAACTCATCCAAGAACCATAAGCTTTACTTACGGCACCGGTTGTATCGGCTAACAAAGGAAATTTTAAACCCTCAGAATCACAAAATTCAGCGTGAGAATCAATATCATCAGCACTGACACCAATTATTTCGGTATTTTTTTCTAAGTATTTTGGTAAATCTTCTTGAAAACGACGGGCTTCTATAGTGCAACCGGGAGTAAAATCCTTGGGATAAAAGTAAAGTACTACCCACTTACCGCGATAGTCGGAAAGAGAAATTTCTCCATCTCCGGTATTAGTTGGTAAAGTAAATTCTGGTGCTGGTTCGTTAACAGAGGGAAGCTTACCACCCATCGCATGGGCAGCAGGGGTAAAATTCAACCATCCCAAAAATACAAAGATACCGGCAAATAATATATTTAGAAAATTGCGGCGATTCATTTTGATGCAGAGTACGAATGACTACTTTAAATAAGTTTACAATTACTCGTACAGCAGATGTGTTTGTATTTAATAGTTAATTAAGGGTTCTGGTAGTAGTGCTTGAGCGCATCCAGATTCTAAAGCACTACTACGAACTTTATTTTGACTCTTTTTCTTCCCCCGATTTCTGTTGGATATGAGTTTCTACAGATTCTATATACTGACTATCTAAGAGAAATGCTCCTTTAGCGAAGCGGATGCCCCAGTATCCTCCAGGACGGCGGTCAAGAACTATACCTTCTTCTCCTACATGAATGATATCGGGAGGGCGCAACATGGGCATGGGTTCGGCAGTTTTGATGTAAGGTGGTAGCGCTACCACGCGAACTTTACTACCAATAGCGAATTCTTCAGACATATTAGGGGTTTGGAAATTAGGAATTAATTACTTAACAGTTTAAATCTACTGCTTTGTGTTGCTTAAAATCTTCAGGATTTAGGTAATCTAGTACGGGGAAGTAATAGAAAAAATAAAATTATCATTACTTATGATTTTTAATAGTTTGTATCTTGTATATGTATTACTGGCTGTGATTCTGGTTTTCGTTGCAGCAATCGGCTTTTTACGTGTCTTATTCGCGACAATTTATGCGAAGGGAAATTCTAAGGATACAGTGTTGTTAAACTTGATGGAGCAAGCGGGTATTCCTAACTGGCAAACTTTACAGCAAAAATCAGGAGTCAGCAGTACTGTTATTTGGTTGTTGCGCGACGGAGAAGGGGCTTCGGTTAAGTTAAGTGAATTAAAAGATGTGGCGAATGCTCTTTTATTACCGCTAGGAGCTTTTTTGAAGAAGTTGGATTTGATTGAGTAATTTTATTGGGCATGGGGGATTGGGGATTGTTAATTGGTAATTGGTAATTGGTAATTGGTAATTTTAAACTCCTAACTCCTAACTGCTCACTGCTCACTGTTAACTGTTAACTGAATTTGAGGGCAAGCTGGTATTAGCAGATTATCAAAAGCTATGCCAGAGAATCCCCAAGAGCCGCAAGAATATGATGCTGTACTTGGTGGTAAAAATCCACCTTTACCTGATAATGAGGTTTTGGGAGGGATTGAAGCACTCAAGATTTTTAACCTCACCCCGCCCTCCGGGCACCCCTCTCCAAAATAGCGGAGAGGGGGAAGGGGGTAGTTTCGTGTATTACACCCAAATGAAAACCGCTATATTACTATAACCGGGGAGTTTGTCATTTATAGCGACAAGATTATATCAACGCAATTAAAGATTTTACTCAAATTATAGAAATCAATCCTAGTTATTTGAATGCTTTTTATAATCGGGATTGTTACAACTTTTATATAAAAGATTATCAAGCCGCTGTAAATGATTTCAGTTCGGCAATTCAACTTAATTCTCAATATATCCAAGCTTATAGTGCTAGAAGAAATTCTTATATTGCATTAGGAGAAATTACGAAAGCTGAATTCGATTTTCAAAAGTTTAAGGAATTAGGAAGTTAAAATTATTATGCCTTACAGTCAGTTTACGATAGAAGATATTAAAACAAATTTTGATATTACTATTGATGAAAAATTTGGTATTTTTGCTGATATTCAAGAGATAGAATATAGTGGTTTTCTAAAGCAGTCTTTACAAGAGTATCTACCTTTAGCATTGGCAATTAATACAGAAAAAGCCCGTTCTGAACTGATTATAATGCCGATTTTGGTAGAGGTTAAAAAACAATTATCTTCAAAAATAAGTATTTTTTCTGGTAAAGATTTTAGCGTCGAACCAACTCAGGGTTTAACTGGTTTTTGCGATTTCTTGATTAGTCTTTCTCCAGAACAGTTGGTTATAGAAGCTCCGGTAGTAACTCTAGTAGAAGCAAAAAACGATAATATCCAATCTGGATTAGGACAATGTATGGCTGAGATGATAGCCGCTCAAATATTTAATCAAAGAAAAGGTAAACAGATTTATACAATTTATGGTGTTGTAACAACTGGAACTAACTGGAAATTTTTAGCACTTAAAGGTCAAGTTATTGAAATAGATTTGAATGAATATTTTATCAGTGAATTGGGTAAGATTTTAGGGATTTTAAGATGGTCAATTATGGCAAATCCCGAATGAATTAAAGCTGCAAATCTTCGGGTAGCCATAACACACCCTTGTATAAGGTTCCATCGTATAAGTTATTGGTGCGTGACGGTAAATTCAAATAATTTCGCTATAGTTGATAAATTATCGTAACCGTCACACACCCTACAAATACTAATTCCTAACTCTTAACTTTCCCCTACGGAACTTGCCAAATCCTTTGATGATAGTTATTAATATCTGCGTAGGGGTCTACGGGTGGATGTGAATGGTCATGATTGTGGTGGTGATGGTGGTCGTGTGAATGACCATGTCCGTGACTATCCGATACAGCAGCCTTGCGGAATTTACACATTTCACAATTCATCTTTACTTCACCGAGTTGAGTTTCTATTTCTCGTTCTCGTAGTACGGTTAATAGTTCTGGCTGCAAACCGATTTCTGGTAAGGCAGTAATAGATATATCTGGGTATTGCTCTTGCTGTTGGGCTGTGATGTCAAAGATTTTTTTGACTAAAGTACCCATAAACAAAAAGTAGGGTAAAACAATTATCCGCTTTGGTTTATATAAACGAGCGCGCTGAAAACCTTCTTCTAATCGTGGGTGGGTAATGCCGATAAAACAGGTTTCAACGGTAGAATAACCGCTACCTTCCCAAATAATTCGCGCTAATTTATATACATCACCGTTGGCATCGGGATCGCTTGAACCTCTACCGATAAACAAAAGTACAGTGTCTTGACGGGAAATTTGCTGGGGATTATGTTCGGGTTTGTCGAGTTCAGCTAAACGATTGCGCCATAATTCGATTAGTGCGGGTGTAATGCCGAAGTGTCTTCCGTAGTGAAACTTTAATTCCGGGTATCTAACCCTAGCCCGATCTAATTCGTTGGTAATATCAAATTTGTTATGCCGTGCGGCGAACAATAAAATTGGTAAAGCTGAAACTTCGGTATAGCCGTTTTTTACACATTCGTCTACACCTTCGGCGATTGTAGGCCCTGTTAATTCTAAAAAACAAGGCAATACCGGGCGAGAATTATCCAAAGCTTGATAAACACTGGCAAAATCTAATAAAGCTTGTTTTCCCTGTGGGTTTCTTGTGCCGTGCCCAATCATTAGCAAAGGGCGCTTCATTGGCAGAGAAGGTAATTCTAAATTTGGAAATTGTAATTTGCTTGAATTGGAATTATCGATAATTTGCATTATTTTCAAAAGGCTCCCTTCCCGTGCAACGCAGGAAATAAAGTGAGCAAATAACAGAAAGGCATTCTGGCTTAAAGACTAGAGTGAGGAATGAGGAGTGAGGAGTGAGGAGTTAATAATCAAATTAATTTAGTTAACTGATTCACAAACCATAACTATTTTCTTTACAACTCATAACTCTTAACTCATAATTCATAACTCATAACTCATAACTCTTTCACAGTTGCGGCACAGCCCCGGAATTGCACCGGAGTTTCCCTAATCTATTACGGTTCACGTTTGTTTAGTTATATTAGCTGAATCTGTACCTATTGCGAAATGCTGGATGGGGGGATGGTGAGAGGGGAAGAGGGAGAGGGGGAAGAATTTTTAACCCCTCAGCTTTAACCTTTGACCTTAAACCTTAAACCTTAAATCTTAAACCTTTAACTTTTGACCTGTAAAATTATAATTCGGAAATATTTTACTAATATTCGCTTTATCTAGCTTCATGTGATTTTGTAAAACTTTGCCGATAACGTCTCTAAAATCGGTGGTAACTGCTAAATCTCTTCCTTGATGAAGGCGATCGCCTGATAATCCGGGGAAATCACCGTAAACTTTTCCACCGTTAATATTACTGCCCAATAACCACATGACATTGCCGTATCCGTGTTCTGTACCGCCGTTTCCGTTTTCTTTAACGGTACGTCCAAATTCGGACATAACAATAATATTGGTGTCTTTGTATACTTTTCCTAATTCTTTTTGCAAGGTCGCTAAGCCGTCACCTAATCTTTTTAAACGTCCTGCTAATTGTCCTTTGGTATTTCCTTGATTGATGTGAGTATCCCAGCCACCTAAAGCCAAAAATGCCAGTTCAATTCTAGAATCGCGTACCATCAATCTTGCTAAACGTTGGGCATCTCTAGAAAAACCTTTAGGTAAAGGTGCGCCGTTATTTGCAAGTTTCATTTCCACATCAGATTCCATTAATGCTTCGCGGGCTTGTCTGGCATCCCGATATGTTTTACTCAAAGCATCGTTACCGCTGTATAATTTATCGAATGCTGTGGCTAGTTGAGGGTTATCTATCGGTAAGCGTTTGGCAGTTCTACGTCCGGCGGGAATTGTGGCAACGGCAGCATTTCCAGTGAAAATACGGGGGATAGTTGAGCCTACATTTACAGCCTGAATGGGATTGTTTTCTACAGACATTAAACCCGAAAGACGATTCATCCAACCATCTTTAGTATATTTAACTCCAGGAGTACCAGTTTCCATATATTCTTGAGCATCGAAATGGGAACGGTTGGACTCCGGAGAGCCGCAAGCATGGACAAAAGCCAGATTTTTCTGCTTCCATAAAGGCATTAAAGCAGCAAGACTGGGATGAAGTCCAAATTTTCCATCTAAATCTAATACACCACCTGTTTTATCTGGTTGAGGAATCGCAATTCTTTTTCTGGCTTGATAGTAAGCGGTTTCAGTATAAGGAACAACTACGCTAAGTCC
Organism: Rivularia sp. MS3; assembly: GCA_019192545.1. Lineage (GTDB taxonomy): Bacteria > Cyanobacteriota > Cyanobacteriia > Cyanobacteriales > Nostocaceae > Rivularia. The sequence continues at coordinate 180,125 of JAHCMI010000004.1, forward strand.
ATCAATTCCACCGCGTAGGAAGATAACTATCAACCGTTTCGAGTTAGGAGTAGCGCTTATACTTCTGCTTACAAAAGCATTACTTCCCACTGCAATCAAACTCGAAGCAGAAAAGATTCCGGCTTGTTGGATGAATTTACGACGTTTCATAGGAATGTGAAAGGGGGAGAAGGGGAGAGGAGGAGAGGGGGAAGAGGGGAAGAGGTGAGGAGGTGAGGGGATGAGGAGATAGATTATAGAAGAAAAAATTCCCATCATCCCATCACCCCATTACCTCATCATCACTCTTAACTCCTAATTCCTAACTCTTTACTGTTAACTGTTAACTGTTAACTGACTTACTTACCGGTACATAAATTCTGGACTACCTAAAATAATGACGGCTCTTTGTTTGGAGGGAGTTTCGTTTAATACTTCTTTTGTTTTTGCAGAGAAGTTGTTTCCTAGGGTATTTGCTAATTCAACGGAATCAATTGATTTATTAGGGCGACGGGGTTTGTTTGGATTGTTATTATTATTTTTGTTTCTATTTCTATTTTTTAATCCCCCTCTACCTATAGTGTTGGCAAAGCTTAAACGCCAGTTGATGCCGTTGGGGCTTAACCAGGCTTGTTGAGTATTTTTATATCCGTCTGGGCTTTGATTGCCGTATAGAGGCATTGCCATTCTATGTAATATGCTGTTGATTCTGGAAAAATGGTTGATTGGGGTGTCGGTGGCTCGAATGCTGGAAATAACGTATTGGTATGGTGTTTTGAATTTAGCGTTGTAATATTTTCGATCCCAAAATTCGGAGCTTTGAAATAAGGTTTTGAGTACGGCTCGAATGTCGCCATCTGTAGCTAAATAGCTTTTTGATAATTTTTCAATTAAGGTTTTTGGTGGTTCGTCTGCAACGAAATACTGCGCTAATTTATAGCTGATATGACGGGCTGTGGCTGGATGCTTTGCCAAAATATCTAATGCTTGTTCTCCTTCTGCAATGCCGCTACCTTTTATTTGTTTACCCAGAAAGACTTTATCGCTAAAATCGTGACGTTTGGAATTGAAGTAAAAATTATAACCATTTTCGACTTTGCGGGGTTGATTATGGAATCCCCAACCAGTAAAGATTTTTGCTAAGGCAATCACGTCTTCTTGGGTGTAGCCGCCATCAACACCCAAGGTATGTAATTCCATTAATTCACGAGCGTAGTTTTCGTTTAAACCTTTGAATCTTCCTTTGGGACGATTGTTAGGAGCAGTATTCTGCCAGTTATCCAGGTAAAACAACATTGCTGGATGACGAGCGGTTGCACCTAATAAGTCTCGGAATTTACCGAGAACATGAGGTCTAATTGCTTGCTCCTCATAAGCACTCATCCACAAACGAGTAAGTCCTTTGTTTTGATATACGTTGAAGTGGTTATACCAAAAATCCACCATCACTTCTTGGAGTTGGCGGGGACTCTGCGAACTTCTGAGCAATCTGGCTTTTACTGCTTGTTGAGAAATTAATCTTCGTTTTTTTCGTCTTTTTTTTCTTGTTTCTGAAGTTGGTTTTGTTAAGGCACCAACGCTATATTGCGAATATAGTTGTGCGGGAGTTAATTTCAGAGTTTGGAGTTGAGAAAGTTTATTTTTTAGGCTTTGCGGTTGGGGTATTGATTCTGGTGTTAGCTGCTGTTGGATATATTTGTCGATCCCAATTTCTCTCACTTTTTCTACATCACCAGGAGCGGCACCAAAGCTAAGACGATTAATTGTATGAAGTATTTTTGAGTCTTGAACTTGAGAATTTTGAACTTGAGTTTTAACTTGAGGAATAACTATATTTTCAGTTGTTAATTGCTGGGCTGATATTGTCTCGCAGCTTGAGTTAAGTAGGCTGGTGGAAATAAAAACGGTTAGTATCCAGCTTTTTAAATTAACCTTCATAAGGCAAAATTCCTTTGGGAAGCAAATGTAGCGTTCCTAAATGATTGGTGAAATTAAAAAAATTTTACTTTTTTCTTTTATTTTTACTTAAAAATAAAGGTGGACAACATCGTCCACCTTATATGCTGCTATCCAATTAAAACTATTGGCTTACTTTTTTGGTTGCTGTCTTCGATTTTGTTGTTCGGCTTGCCACTTTTTAATTTTGTTCTTCTGTTCGGTAGTTAAAACCTGTTCAATTTTTTTCTGCGAATTTAGCGCAATAGTTCGCAATTGTCTTTCCTGGTTGTCGGTTAACTTGATAGAAGCAAAAACTTGTCGGGGGTTTTTACCAGCTTTTAAATCTGTTTGGATTTTCTGGCGTTGCTGTTGTGTTAAAACACCCTGCATCTGGCTACTCCGGGTAGAGAGTATCTGGTTAATTTGCTTCATCTGCTCTTGAGTGAGCTTCAATTCAGAGGGACTTGGAGGGCGGCTAGCTTGAGAAACTCTTTGTGGTGCTTTATTGTTAACTTGGGCGTTTGCTGCTAAGGGAGTGATACTAAAAGCGACTGCGATCGCACCAGCTAAGAGGGATAATTTTTTAAGCTTCATTAATGCCTCGTGGATTTATCCTTTTTGATGTAACCATTATAGAAACTCATTGCCCTAAGCCCATGAGTATAATCCTCGTTTTATGGGATTTTCTATATTGGTTTTTTTACCTAGCTTAGCAGAAAATCAATAAAAAAAGAAAAAGGAATTCGACATTTCCTTTTTCTTAAACGAACGCGGCAGAACTAATTTTTATCAGAAATTCTTATGATTGACGGCGGTTGCGGCGACGATTTTGGTATTGCTGACGCATTTCTTGAAGCTGCTGCTTTTGTTCGTCGGTTAGAATCGCTTCAAATTGCGCTTTCTTAGATTCTCGAATTTTCTTGAGTTCTGCTTTTTGAGCGTCAGTTAAATTTAAAGTACGGAATACTCCACGCTTTCTTTGTCCGCTAGCCTTCGCTGCTTCTAATTTCTGTACTTGTTCGGTAGTCAAAACTTCACGCATTTGAGCGCGAGCGCTTTCTTTAATTTCCTGCATTTGAGTTTTTTGTTCTTCACTCAAATTCAAGCGCTTAAATTTACCTTTTCCTTTAAGCCCTTTAGCTTGGGAACGGCGATTTTGGTACTGCTGACGCATTTCTTGAAGCTGTTGCTTTTGTTCGTCGGTTAAAATCGCTTCAAATTGCGCTTTCTTAGATTCTCGAATTTTCTTGAGTTCTGCTTTTTGAGCGTCGGTTAGATTCAAAGAGCGGAATACCCCACGCTTTCTTTGTCCGCTAGCCTTTGCTGCTTCTAATTTCTGTACTTGTTCGGGAGTCAAAACTTCACGCATTTGAGCGCGAGCGCTTGCTTTAATTTCCTGCATTTGAGTTCTTTGTTCTTCACTCAAATTCAAGCGCTTAAATTTACCTTGCCTTTTAGCCTGAGCAACAACAGTTGACTCTGAAGAATTGATGTTAGCCTGAGCGGCGAAAGGAATTGCACTCAAAGTTAAAGCAATTGCACCGGCTAAGAAAGATAATTTTTTAATTTTCATGTGAGGCTTCCTGGTTTTGTTTTGTCCGATGTCATCATCATAAAATTCCGACTTCGGTAATCGCATGAGTAAAAAGTCACCAATACCCATAGATAAATATGTAGATAAAGTCATATATGCAATCGTGACTTTAGTCACGGTTTGAGATTTTGATGTTTATCGGCTATTGATAATTAAATAAATAATGTGTAACTAATACGAATAAGCTCGATATAAAATAAAATTGTCTGCTATATATTTTGATATCAATTTGTATATAAAACTAATAAGTGGAGCAAATTAATATATGAATCGTGCAATAGATGTTAAAAATCATCCGTTTAAATTTTTGCTTTATTTAGAGTGGATATTGCTGGGATTTGCTGCGGTTGCTTCCATTTTACCTACTCCTTTACAGCGGGTTTCTACAAGATTTCCAGAGCTAACGGTTATCAGTTTAACTGTTTTTGGTTTGATGGGTTTGAGATTACCTACCAATAATAAAAAAAATAAAATTATTTATACAGCCTGTGAAATTTTCTTGATATTAATTACCAACTTTTTTGGAGGTAGAACATCAAGATTGTTCCCGTTTCTAAACTTGATACTGGTAACTCGTAGCTGTTTGATTTTTCAACTTCCCGGACGCTTAGTTGTGACGGCACTTTCTTTCTCGTTGTTCTTAATCACCTTTAAAAAACGATTTCCTCACGTTCCCTTTAGAGCTTTAAGGCAACAGCGGTTATTTTTCTTTAGAGAAAGACTGTGGTTTTTTCAATTCAGCTTTATTGCATTATTTGTATTAGCGTTAGTTTTTGTATTGCTATTAATGAATGCAGTGCTTTCTGAATGGCAAAGTCGCGAAAAATTAACTGCCGCTAACGAAAAGCTGCGTCAATATGCCTTAAAAATTGAAAATCAAGCTACCCTCGAAGAAAGAAATCGGATTGCACGAGAAATTCACGATTCTTTAGGGCATTCTTTAACGGCTTTAAATTTGCAACTTGAAACTGCGACTAAACTATTAAATAATAATCCAGAAAAAGCTACGGATTTTTTGATAAGAGCAAAAGAACTCGGCTCTCAAGCACTTCAAGATGTTAGAGAATCTGTTTCAGCGATACGTTCTAATCCTTTACAAGAGCAATCCTTAGAAACATCTATCGATACACTGATAAAAAATTTTCATCATTCTACAAATATTAAGCCAAATTATCATATAAACTTGTTTTATTCTCTGCCCCGCGATATCAGTACCGCCATTTATAGAATAATCCAAGAATCATTAACGAACATTTCCAAGTACGCAGAAGCTACAGAAGTGAATTTACAAATAACTACAACAGCTTCTAAATTGCATTTAATGATTCAAGATAATGGAAAAGGTTTTGATATCGGGCAAAATACTACAGGTTTTGGGTTGCAAAGTATGCGCGATCGCACTTTAGCACTCGAAGGTGATTTCAATATTAAGAGCATTCCCGGTGGAGGAACTAAAATTACAGTTGATATTCCTTTATCAAGGTTTTCGTCAACTAGTTTTGATGGGAATATATAAATCGCTAGTACTCGTTTTCATTAAAATTGACGGGTTAGGGTGAGCAGGGGAAGCAGAGGAAGCAGGGGGAGAGTATTCAGAGAATTAATCTGATTAAAAGTAAAATTGCTATATTGAAACTTAGTCAAAGAATAACAAATAATTAATTAGTTATTAGTAAACCTAACCTTTTTAACATGATTAGCGTAATACTTGTAGACGACCAACATTTAATTCGGCAGGGTTTAAAAACTTTATTAGAATTAGAACCCGATTTAGAAATAGTTGGAGAAGCTCAAAACGGGCAAGAAGCGGTGGCAATAGTCGAAAAATTGCAGCCCGATGTTGTGTTAATGGATATCCGAATGCCTTTAATGGATGGTGTCGCTGCAACAAAAGAGATTAAAAATAAATTTGCACGAACAAAAATTTTAGTCTTAACAACTTTTGACGACGATGAATATATCAAAGCAGCATTGCAAAATGGAGCGATGGGTTATTTACTCAAGGATACACCGTCAGAAGAATTAGCTGTTGCTATTCGTGCAGTAGATAGAGGATACACTCAATTGGGGCCGGGAATTGTCAAAAAACTTTTAACCCAATTTCCTGCAACAACAGCAAATCCATCGCCCTCTCCACCAGCAACTTTAGCGGAATTAACTAAGAGAGAAAAAGAAGTTTTGAGTTTGATTGCAACTGGTGCCAATAACCGAGAAATCGCGAAAAAGCTTTATATCTCTGAAGGTACGGTTAAAAACCACGTCACTAACATCTTAAACCGTTTGGAATTACGTGACAGAACCCAAGCAGCGATTTTTGCCAATTCGTTTCTATCTTTTTTAGATAATGATGATTGAAGCTCTCTCGACAAATCAAAGTCGGTTTAAGTTGATATCCTGCAATATTGTTGAAAACGGGGTTTATTATCGATAAAACCGCAGGATAATATTTTTTCGTTAATGTAAAATTGGTGGATTTAATTTTTTTGATAACGGTGCCAGAAGTAAATATAAATGAATCCGGTTTCTTGCTATCGAATACAATTTTTTTCGATGGATAAAAGAATAAACCGCTTTTCTAAAAAGCTACAAAATATATCTATATATAATTACTCAACCGGTTTCTGTCTTAATGCTGACATTACTTGATTTGTCATATCTCTTCCACCTTGAAAGTTAGTTATAAACGATTGAACTGTATAGATTATTCCCCAAGGTATTCCCCACCAGCCGAGAAATATTGAGATTGCAGTGAATTTAATACTGTGTTTGAGCGTACCTTCACCAGCTTTAATAAAATAAATACTAGAACTACGTTTAAAAGTTACTATACCCAAAGAGAAACAGTAAAGAAAAGCTACAAATTTCGCACCATTATTTAACTCTTGATTCACTTCTTCTACTGTTAAATTATCTAAACCAATAATCTTTGACATCTATCTTTAAACAATATTTTTTTATAAATTAACGGTCGCATAATATCATGTCCGGTTAAACAGTTATCATATGTGTGAGGGCTAAGTAAGAATTAAGAAGTAAAAAGTAAAACTTTATGTTGGTAATAACCGCCATTAAATTTATCTTAGTTATGTCATAACTAATTAACCGGACTTGATATAACGGGTATAGCTCAACGAATCAAATGCTGTCAATATTTTACGTATAAATACAGATAATATTAGTTTTAATAAGTTTTAGCTCGTTTCAAATAAACAGAAATAATTATATTTAACCAAAGTATTTAAATATATATGATACCAATGAAAATGAAAAGATGAAACTAACTTAATTATGGTAATTACTAGAGAAAATCTTGATTTCTATTTGAGAGACTTACAAACACCATTAGGGAAAATAATCAATCTCAGCATTGTTGTTTTAGTAATGCTCTCTTCTGGAATTTTTGTAGCACAAACTTATTTAATTCCTCAATCTATAAGTTTCGTTCTTAATATCGTTGATATATTGATTATTAATATTTTCGCTGTAGAATATTTATTGCGATTGTGGAGCGCAGAAAATAGGATTCAATATATTTTTAGCTTTTATTCAATTATCGATCTAATTGCAATTTTGCCCTTCTTTATGGGAATTATTGATATGAGCTATATTCGGCTATTACGATGGTTCCGAATTCTCAGATTAATTCGATATGTTGATAGAAAATTTTTATTCGGTCATATTACTACAGAAGACGGTGCTATTTTTACAAGAATATTATTCACCTTATTTGCAATCATCTTTGTCTATTCTGGCTTAATCTATCAAGTCGAACATCCCGTAAATCCACAAGTTTTTACAACTTTTGTAGATGCAATGTATTTTTCAATTGTCACCATGACAACTGTAGGATTTGGTGATGTTACTCCTGTTTCACAAATTGGTCGTCTTTTGACAGTTTTGATGATTTTAACAGGTATCGCATTGATTCCCTGGCAAGTAGGAGATTTAATTAAGCGGATAGTTAAAACTGCGAATGAAGTAGAAACAATTTGCCCCGGATGTGGTTTAGATTTTCATGATGAAGATGCTAAATTTTGTAAAATATGCGGAACAAAATTATCATAAAAATGATTTTACTCAGAGAATGTCTCGATAATAAATTTAATTCTCTGTAATTATCATTTGAAGCACCTGAAATTAGGCAAGCACAAAAGCTGCAATTTTTACTTTTTCAGTTGAGAAAAGTACATTCTTGTAGTAGGATATTTATCTTCATTATTATTGTTTTTATTAATACTAAAATCCTCTAGTAGAATACTAGGTTTTTTAATTTAGCTTATGCTATCAACGCTACCTACATACTGAGTTTTTTCGCGGTAGTATTTTCAACGTAAATGAACAAGTATTAATATTTATATGCTTAAATTAATTTATGTAAGTCCGACTACCGGCAACGATAGTAATTCTGGTAGCCAGCAAGCACCACTGAAGACAATTACTCAAGCCCTTAAGCAATCTGCCTCGGGAACAAAAATTCAGCTTGCTGAAGATAGCTACAACGCTACAAGTGGAGAAATATTTCCTTTAATTGTTCCGTTTGGAGTCACAATTATTGGTAATGAAAATCACAAAGGGCGCGGCTTTGTAATTAATGGTAGCGGTATATATGTTAGCCATACTTTTGCAGAACAAAATGTAACAATTATATTAAGTAATGCCGCCCGACTGCGAGGAGTTACTGTTACAAATCCAGCTAGTCGTGGAAGTGCTGTCTGGATTGAATCAGCTTCGCCCGCAGTTGTAAATTGTACCTTCATTAACTCTCAACGCGAAGGAGTTTTTGTGACTGGTAATGCCAATCCAACAATAAAAGACAATATATTTACTCGAAATTCTGCCAATGGTATTTTTATTACCAAAAATTCTCGGGGTGAAATTAAAGGTAATGATTGTTTTCAAACAGGTTTCGGTATCGCTATTGGGGACAGTGCTACTAGTATAATCACGGCTAATAAAATTTACGAAAATCGTTCTGGGATAGTTGTATCTGGTGATGCTCGTCCGGTTTTGCGAGAAAACCTATGCGAAAACAATACTCAAGACGGTTTAACTGTTGTTTCAAATGCATTACCCGATATTGGCACTAATGCCAGCCCTGGAAACAATGTTTTCCGCGATAATCGTCAATTTGACATTCAGAATGCCAGCATTCACAAACTGATTTCTATAGATAATCATGTAGATCCGCAATCTGTAAATGGGAACATACAGTTTTTTGCAGATCCCGTTGAAATACAGCCCGAAGCTCAACCAGAAGCCCAAATAGAAGCTCAACTAGAAACCCCACCCCAGCCAGAAGTACAGCCGCAATTACAAATACGTAAACTAACTGACATTACCGACCATTGGTCAGCCGAATTTATACAAGAACTTGTCAACTTAGGCATAATTAAAGGATTTCCCAATCGCACCTTTAGAGCAGATGCAACAATGACGCGATCGCAATATGCAGCATTGTTAGTAAAAGCCTTTAATCCCGAGATTTTGCGCGACTCAATTCAGTTTGAGGATGTGAAACAAAGCTACTGGGCATATAAAGTAATTCAGCAAGCATACCAAAGTAAACTTCTATCGGGATATCCGGGTACAAAATTCTTCCCCAATCAAAACATTCCTCGCATACAGGTTATTGTCTCCTTAGTAAACGGATTAGGATTAACCACTGAAGGAGAAATTGATCTAAGTATATACAAAGACGAAAGGAAGATTCCCGATTACGCTAAAAATGAAGTAGCAACAGCGACTCAAAACAAATTGATTGTTAACTATCCCGACACAAGAAAACTTAACCCCAATCAAGCTGCAACTCGTGCAGAAGTAGCAGCAATGGTTTATCAAGTATTAGTTCTAATCGGGCAAGCAAGAGAAATCAATTCATCTTATATTATTGGCTGAGAAATAGTTAGGAGTTAAGGGTTAGGAGAAAGGGAAGTAGCGATTTAGTTATTATTAAGTTGCCGCACATTTAATTTGTATTATCCTAGCGGGCAAGGTGCCCGCACTACAAGCATTTTATAAATTAAAACATACAAATTTAAATATTTTTAGCTGATTATTCTTCCTTTCTCCCCATCTCCCTCTATTGTCTTTTAGTTTACCTGCAAAGTAGAAACAACCTGCTCAAAGACTTTTTGGTATTCTCTATCTCCTTGAGCAAAACTAATTAAAATCACCTTTTTACCATCACTATTAGGCAATACTATATTTTGAAAATCATATAAGCCATCAGTGCGAAAAGACATTGCTTCTTTTCCAGCCACAATGTGTGTATCGTAGCTTTCTGGTATGATATCTCCAAGTTCATCATTATTAGTTACCCACTGAACCAAAGACAAACCTTGAGGATTATCCTCTACAGAAATGCTCATATTCCCTGGGGTAAATGTATTTTGAAACTTACCGTCTGCAATTTCCTGATAATCTTTGACACTCCATAATTCTAAAACCTTGGATGAATTAGAAGTGTTTTGTGGTTCTTTAATTACAAACCCTTTGGGATATTTAAAATTAACTCCCAATCTACGACTCCGGTATACATTCGTATTGCTTGCAGCAGCAATTTTTCTACTAGGCTTTTTCGCGGCTTTTTTCAAAGCTTGAACAACTGGTTTAGGGGAACTTGGTTGCGTGCGAGTTTCTACTTGAGGTTGCGGTTGAGGAATACTTGGAGCAGCAGCTTGAGGAGAAAGCTTTTCGGTTAAAGCTTCGGGGATAGAATTATTAGGCTTTGGATTAGTTTGGGTTGCAGGCGGAGAAGAAAAATCTTGCGGTGCCCTAGCAACCGAGGAAGGTTCTTGTGGAGCTACTTGTGGCTGAGCGTTAGATACAGGAGAAGGAAAAGGTGTTGGTAAATTTACCGTAACTTCTCCTGGCGTTTTTTGTGGCAAAGCGACAATATCTTTTTTGTTGCCCTGATTCGCAGGCTGTACCGTTGAATCTTGAGAATTTTTATTTGCCGAATTACTCTTATTTTTGTCGGCTTGCTGACAAGCCACTGTCAAACTCAAACTTATGCAGAGTATAGCTACATGGAAAAGTCGTTTAAGTTTAGCTTGATTGTCAGCTAACCTTACACCCTGGGTATACATTGCGATTCACTCCTTCAACACCGTGTAATATTATTATGCTCTACACCTACACAACACATCAGGATAAACTAATATATTTAGATTTATCAATCGGTAGATAGGGGGAAAGCAAAAGATTATATCAGTGTAGATAATTCTTTTGAGATTTCCCTAAATCCCCCGCTAAATTGGGGGACTTTTACCCCCCTTTTTAAGGAGGGAAGGGGGGATCATCCGAGAATTTTGATAAAAACTATACTTTTCCGCCCATGCTCTTAGCAGCTTGAGAAAGATTTGATATTTCCTTGAAACTATACTTTTATCCACAGATGTTTTTATAAAAGCAACATAAAAACAGGATATAGTCGATTTTAAAATAGTTTAAAATCGATTATTTTCCCCTCCCAACCACCAAATAAGTATGCATCTCTCCTCTGCCTTATACGAGGTTGAATGTTTCCCGACTTAGTCGTAGAAAGCAATTGTTTGGCAGCATCAACCATTTTTTTACAATTAGGATGAATTTGCTCAATAATATTTCTGATTTGAACGCTTCTTCCTCCAGAAACATTGACCGAATTTTCTAACTGTTCTAAATTTTTTTCTGTAGTTTCCCACTCGATAATAGTTTGCTCAAAGTCTGTTACTAAAATTTGACGGCGAGTTTCATCTTGTGTCAACTTGAGAGCTAAAGCTAATTTAGCTAACCTTTGACTGAGAATTTGTTGATATTGAACGTTGCTAATTACTTGAATATCTACACGCTGCTGGGATAGCAAACGTTGAATGATAACTTGTCCTGTAATCGATAAACAAGCCACTACAGCTAAAGAAGAAATATAAAGGATACTCAGGCGACGAGTAGGAGATGTTTGTTCCTTGTCGATATTTATCATATTTCTTAAAAATATTGAGATATATCAAGTATTCCCAAAATCTTGAAATTCTATATTTATAAGCAGTTAATCGCCAATCAACAATCACCAATAATTAATCCCTTGCCGCCGCTCGGGTAATGTGTAAAAATCACTTTTTTCTCCCCACTCTTCCCCTCTCCCCCTCTTATTTACAAGGCGATCGTAAAACCAGGTATAAATAATTATTTAATGACGCTCTAATGCTTCCCTATCCCATTTACCTAGTACCGCCGCTGCTTCATAAGTGCTTTCTAAAAAAGATAACAATGTTTCGTCGGGGGAGTCTGATATTCTTAATGATTCTAGGGGTAGAACAAATTCCTGTATGTCTTTGTGATAGTAAGCTGCTTCTGGTTTAATTTGGTATTCTTTGAATCCTTCGGGTTCTGGATAAGCGTAAGAATAGAAAAATGGTTCTACTCCGCCTCCACCAGGCCAAAATCCGCAACTGCTGACTTCATGGGAATATGCTTCATGAGTGATGGAATCAGCTACACCAGGGGCACCGGGATGTTTTGGTGCGGTGCGTCCAGAAAAGCGAGTCAGAGCTAAGTCGAAGCTACCCCAAAAGAAATGTGTGGGACTAACTTTACCCATAAAGCGGGAACGAAACTGTGTAAATACGCGGTTTGTTTGTACTAATACTTGCCAAAATCGATGTGCGTATTCTAGGTTATAAGATGCGTGTTTTGTATCATTCTCGAAGAGGATGGGGTTAGATACTTCTTGAGGCATTGTCCATATTTTGACTTTAATACCAAGGGATGCTAATGCGTCCATTGTTTTCTGATAAAATTCGGCTACAGAATATGCTTTTAGGGCAAATGCTCTACGCTGTCCGTCAGATGTAGAAATACAAAGTTCGTGAGCGATGAAATCAAAATCTATTTGAAAGAAGCGAGTTTCGTAGGGTATGGAAGAAGTAGTTAATCCTCTTGATGTAACGTAGAGGGTGACATTCCACCAGTGATTGATAAGCGGAGTTAATTCCATGCGGATTTTACCGATTACTTGCGTCCATAAGTGAAGAGTGGAGGAAGTTTCTTGCCATGCTGTTGATGGTAATGATGGAAAAGCTTCGGTGTAATTTGCCACTGTTAACTCCGGTTTATAGGGTTTGCTGAAAGTGTGGAATTGATATCAAGCCACCATAACAATAATATTCCAACAGGCAGCATTAGCACTTTGAATGGGAGCATCCCGATGCACGAACAAATATTTTACCCGGCACCCTGCAAGAATGCGGCTATATAAACAAAGCCCCAGACTGATAGTCTGCGGGCTTTTTGCCGTTATTAGGATGCTCCTCTTTGAAAATCCTAGGAATTAAACCAGTCCACTCACAACTGCATTGAATTTTTCATAGGGAACTATCCCCACAATTGTTTCTATGCAATTTCCATCTTTGTAAATCATTACGGTAGGAATACTACGAATATTCAACCTTTCAGCTAAATTAGAACTTTGTCCAAGGTCTATTTTTGTAACTTTGATTTTATCCTTATATTCTTGAGCTAATTGTTGCATCATCGGAGCAATCATTTTACAAGGACCGCACCAAGTCGCGGTAAAATCAAATACGAATACACCATCACTGGTTGAAAGTGTATCGAATTCCTGCTCTTGGATATATTCAACAGTTATTGTTTCTTGCATGTATTTCTGTTTTTTTTAAACTAGAGTTTTTATTAGTTTTTGAATAAATTAATACAAGGCATCTTCTTGATGAGTCTCAATTTTGCAATCGGATGTAGGAATCGCAACGCAAGTAAGTACAAACCCCTCAGCAATTTGATCTTCGTCAAGAAATGCTTGTTCGGATTGATCTACTTCACCAGAAACTATTTTGCCAGCACAACTAGAACAAGAACCCGCACGACAAGAAACGGGAAGGTCAATATCTTGTTCCTCAGCAGCATCAAATATATATTGGTCGTCTTCAACTTCGATAGTTTGGTTGATTCCTTCAGCTTCATTGACTAAAGTTACTTTATATGTGCCCATTTTCCCCTCTTTAAAAAACTATAATTTTGTGTTCTCGAACGGTGATGTTAATTTTTTCTCTTGATGTACTATCTATTTATAGACAAGTACGCAAGAAAAATTTTTTCTCAAGCGACTAATCGATATAACCAGCAGATTGCTAAACACAACAAAGCAAATAGTATTGAATCATTTCGGTGAAAGGCTTATTAGATAGACTTTTCGTTAAAAAACTAAGAATATTCAATATTTAAAATCAAAGTAAATTCCTTGGTTCAAACTAAAAACTAAAATCTAAAAAGCTTTCTTTCTTACCTAAAAAACCCGATAATATTCCATATGATGTTAATGCGCTCAAGATAATTTCCCCCACTCAGGTTTCGACAACCTTTATAAGGGCAATCCTTTTGCCGTGCAAGCACTATAGCTCCACGGCTGTTACATTTCTCTAATCGTACAAAAGTTTGTATACAGAATGTGTAATTAGTTAAGAAAACTTTATAAACAGTTTTAGAATAATTAAGAAATGTAAAATATTTGGGCGTAAATAGATGAAATTCCTGGGTATTGATTTGGGCTGGCAATCGCAACCAAGCGGCTTATGTTGTTTAGAATTAATTGATGGCAAGTTGGAATTGCTTTCTTTAGATAGAAAAATGGAGATTGCAGATATTCTTGCTTGGATTGATAATTGCGTAAAAACTGGTGAAAATGCCATTATTGCCGTTGATGCACCGACTCTTATTCCGAATGCTACCGGAAGTCGCTTACCCGACAAGCTAACTCACAAATACTTTGGTAAATATCACGCCGGATGTTACCCTGCAAATCTCGGTTTAGCTTTCGCTCAACGCACGGTAAATTTTGGTTTAGAGTTGGAGTCTCGGGGGTACCTCCATGCACCAACTATCGAAGCGCAAAAGCTAGGTAGGTATCAGATTGAAGTATTCCCGCATCCTGCGATAGTGAAGCTTTTCGGCTTAGAGAAAATCCTCAAATACAAAAAAGGAAAAATAGGCGATCGCCACCTCGAACTAAAGAAGCTTTATAACTATATCATCGATATTTTACCGACTCTGGAGCCAAGTTTGGATATAGAAAGTAACTCGCATTTTTTGAAGTTTGATTTTTTAACTGCAATTTGTACGGGAAAAATTCTCAAGGCAGCAGAAGACAAACTTGATAGTCTTATTTGTGCTTACGTCGCTGCTTATTGGTGGTATTGGGGGGAACAACGGAATTTGGTTTTAGGAGATGCAAGTACTGGTTATATTGTGATTCCGATGGAGAGTAGAAAAGGTTTAAAGGAGAACAGCAAGAATAAAATTTAGGAAAATAAATAACAAACATAAAATAAATCAATAAATCAATAAATTAATAAACTAATAAACATTATGAGGACTGTAATTTCTTAGGATAAGGATTTTTGTAAATACATTTTAAATCTTTATCTTTTTTGAACTTACTTTGGCTTGGAACCAGATTTTTAGACAATAAATATAGAAACTTATAGTGAATAATATCTTTAGCGTCCATAATATACTATAATTTCTGTCTTGCACCCGGCTTAACAGAAAAACCTCTAAATACTTTATTCTTTGTAGGTTAACTAATAATTATTAAAAAATCATATGTAAAAAGTCATATCAATGCATTACTAAAGTCATGTTGTTTTATGAGGGGGAATACTTTGATATATATCAAGAAAAAAAATAAACGGGGAACTGCTTTCCCCGTTTGAGCGCTTGACTTCTGGTTTTAATATTTATGGGTGTATGGTACCGTCTGGCATAATTGCCCCCGTTAATTTCACATTACTTAAATCGATTCCGTGGAGGTTGGTATATCGCAAATTTGCGCCTCTTAAATCGGCACCATTGAGTTTTGTGCGATGAAGTTTTGTACCTCGTAAATCGGCAGAGCGCAAATCTACGTTAGCTAAATTTGCATAAGCAAGATTAGCGTTTGATAAATTTGCATTCTTCAAGACTGCGCTTCTAAGTCTTGCACCTCTAAGGTTAGCATCCTGGAGGTTTGCATCTTTAAGCATAGCTCTTTGTAAGCGAGCATATTGAAGACGACTACCGTTTAAATTGCTACCTTCTAAATTAGAACTCTCTAAATTAATATGCTTCAGATTTGCATTTGTGAGGTTGACATTTTCAATTTGAGAATTACTCAAATTCACTCCCTGAAGTTCGCAGTCTTCGCACTCCTTTGTTTTGTGCAACCTATCAAGCAAACGAGTTTGTTCGCGTTCTTTTAGAAGCTCCTGTAACCGCTTTATACTATTTATTCGGGATTCTAGCTGTCTTTGTCTGTAACGAAGACGGTAAATTTGTGCTTGTTGCCGTTCAATTTTATGTTGTTGCGAAATTGTAGACCTTTGAATTCCTTGAGTTCCGGCAATACCTACCCAAAGAAGTACTAAAAGTGCAAAACTCTGGGTAAAAACATTGCTTTCCCTAGATTTTTGCTGCACTATAACAGGAATTGATTTTAATGCTTCGAGTGCTTCTACTGCACTTGTGAATCTATGTTTGAGATTTGGCTCAACCATTTTACCCAGCCACCCAACAAACTTTGGATGAATGTTCGATGGAAAAGTTTTAAAATCAAAACGATATTCATCATCAATTAATTTACCAACATCAACCGAACGGGTACCGCTAAGCAAACAAATTAATGTCACACCCAAACTATATAAATCGGATGCTTCAGTTAAATTGCGACCGAAATATTCTTCGGGGGGAATAAAACCAGGAGTTCCGGAAGCAACACTACTAAGAGCAACTTCATTATTACTAACTTTTGCAAAGCCAAAATCAACTAGGTAGGCGTTAAGATTTTTATCAACTAAAATATTTTCTGGTTTAATATCGCGGTGAATAATTTGCGGATCTCGCTGTTGCAAATAAACCAATATTTCTAAAATAGATATAGCAATTTGCTTAACTTGTTGGGGGGTAAACTTGTTCTCGTCTGCTAATGATGGAGCATCTTTGTATTCCTGTACTAAACAAAAACCTTGCGGTGTTTCAAAAGAAGTCAAATAGCTGGGAATACGGGGATGATTCAACTGTTGCAGTACTTCTATTTCCCGTTCGTAAGCCTTAAAACCAGACCAGTCTGCACCTACATCTGCAAAGCGAAACTCTTTGATTACTACATTATCGTCGGTGTTTTCCACTTCAGCCAGGTGCGTTATACGTCCTCCGAAGCGATTTTTACCTAACTCCTTATTAACTTGATAGCCGAGATGCGAAAAATCTGTTTTTTGGATTGCCATCGTTATCTCCACGCGCAATGATTGCAGCTTGATTCGTCATAATACGCAGGTATTACAAACTATTTTCACACAAAAAAAATCAACTGTTCAGATTTTGTACGATATCTTATCTTTATATTCAAACTATAGCCTGCGTGAGAAGAGAAAAATTGGAGTAATTTTTTTTCGGTGCAATCTAATTCGTGACTGCGGCTTTTTCTCAGTAATTCCCTATTGTAGATTATCTACTCTCCCCGGCAGAAGATTGCCGAATCAATGAGAGGGGGAAAGGAGCCAGTTGCGTGGTGGATCGTCTCCCTCCGCCCTGGCAAAGCGGCGTGGGGAAGAGAAGAAAGAGGAAGGAGAAAAAAGAAATTTTTATAAGTAATTTTAGAGCAGAATATTCACAACCGCCTTGGAATAAATTTCCAGACTAAAAAACAAAGTCGTCTCAAGACGACTGGATATGGCTTTTAGTGCACTTTGTATATAAGCCGCATCAATTGATTTTTCTACGAGAAAGCCTCCGGCTTACAAGGCAAGTATTTATGCTTAATAACAATATTGTAGATAGAAACGCCAAAAAAATCACCGCGAAAAATTCGGCTCCACAACATTCGGAAAGCTATCAAAATTCCGCCTTACCCAATCCATACCGACTTCATTATTCAATTTAATCTTCTGAGGGGTATTAGGATAAATTTTGCCTAAAATATCGGCATCTTGCTCAATAACTACTCCCACAAGTTTTAGTAAATTTCGTTTAATTAAATGAGCAATTGGTGAGTGCGCTTTGACAAACATCAGAATAAAAACGCGAGATTGATTTGATGATTCTAGAATATAAAAATGACATTCTTTAATACTTAAAATCGGACTTTCACCGTGCATAACTGCCATTGATGGAAAGAAGTTTTCTAAATGCGCTTCTAAGACTTTTGGCATTGCTAAAAGCGCGGGATTTTTTAAAATGTCTTTGATTGTTGGTTTCTTGCGAGGTTGTGCAATATAAGCATGGGAATGAAATCCTTCATCAATAAACTTTTTCAACTGCACTTCTTCGATTTCAAATAACTCGCGATGGGTACCATTTTGATGGTTGTAATCGTGCATATTCAGTAGAAGCGACAGAAAATCAGTTTGAATGCTGCAATTACCCGTAAACCCGATAAATTCATATTCAGCGGCAATCTCATTCATAATCTTCGGAATCGGAATTTTAGCTTCAAAACCTCCGTAAGTCCAAATAAAATCCCCTTGTATTATTAATTCCAAAGGTTGTAACACAGATTTAGTTGACTTATCAGTACCGGGTAATACGGTACATCCTTTGCTATCAAACTCCAACGCATGAAACGGACAAACCACCGCACTACTTTTGTCTGCTTTTGTCACGCACCAACCTTCCGATAGCATTGCACCCATATGAGGACAAGCATTAGGTAAGCAACTTATATTACCTTTATCATCTTGCCAAAGTACGTAATCATTGCCGTAAAGAGAAACTTTCATCGGCTGATTAGGCTTCAGCATCGAACGATGTGCTAACAGCCACGGTGCGCCTTTTAACATAGCTATATGATTTTTAATTAATAGATTGATGAGATTAGTTTCAATACTACTCGGTTAAGCAATTAAACTCGTTTTTAGATCCCCCAACCCCCCTTAAAAAGGGGGCTTTTATCCCCTCCAATAAGCAGGAGGGTTAGGGAGGATCTTCCCTTTGCGAGCAGTATTGAAATTAGTTTAGCCGTAGTTAAACAAAACCGTCTCGCGCATTCTTCCTAAAAATAGCCAAATCTTCCGATTAATTATTTGTTTATATGATGTTAGAGAAATCAATATGTGATTGCTTCTCTCGCAATCACAGTTATTTTAACGGACATGATATCAAACTAAGTTAAAAAATTAACTGCTCACTGCTAACTGATTCTAAACTTTCTCGGAGTTACACCAACATATTTACGAAAAACCTTGGCAAAATGACTTTGACTTTTAAATCCGACTAAATAAGAAATTTGTATAATTGAAAATTCTTTAGAAGATAAAAGATATTTTGCTTTTTCTATTCGACATTTAGTTACGTATTGATGGGGTGCAATTCCCATTGATTGTTTAAACAGAGTTGCAAAATAATGAGGACTCATCTGTACTATCTGACTCATTTGAGCAAGAGACAAATCTTTATCTAAGTTATCGTTGATGTAATTCTTAATTTGTTTCAATTTATAATTTTGCAGTCCATCGCTATATTTTTTGAGATTAACCTTTCGCGTTGAATAATGTTTTAACAAATGCACCGCTAACATATTCGCTGCTGATTCTACGTAGAGACGGCTATCAATAATACTAGTTTCTAGTTCTCGTTTAATTGCTAACCCAATTTGTTTAATTAAAGGGTCATAGGCTTTGATTCGCTGTATAATTTCAATGTTATCTATATTAATCGATTCATCCACAGCACGAATTAAAAAATCTGGTTCAAAACTTAAAACAATAAATTGATTATCTTGCTCAAATTTTGCGGCTGGGGAAGTTTGGTAAGCAGGAAAAATTCCAATATCACCTTCGCCGTAATATTGACGCTGCCAATTTTTCTTTATTTTAAAACTTGCATGGAAGCTTTGAGGAGAAATACCAATAATATGCTGATAAGATAAAAGTTCAGGAACTTGATAATTCAATTGTTGATGGTAATTAAAATAAAAACCATTACATAGAGCAACCGGGCTAGAAATAAGCAACGGTTGAGGTAAAATTTGCTTTAGTTGATTGGGTTGAGAAGCGTTTATTTTTATTAGTTGCTCTGTTGCCATTGCAATTTATATTATTGTGATATGAAACTATATATAGGAATCCTCCGCAGATTTTTAAAACATACGTAGGGTGTGTTGTCGCGCAGCGCAACGCACCAGTATATCAGGGTTTCGGTGCGTTAGACTGAAGTCGTAACGCACCCTACAAGACCTAATCAAGTACCTAATTTTTTCAATATTCAAACCGATTTTCTATAGATTTCAAAAATATGATTAATACAAATAAAGTTTATCAAGAGAGACGAGTTTGGCAACCTAAACATATTAAAAATATAGAAATTGCCTATCGTGATTCTCCTACTTTTAACCTTCCCGCTCATTTTCATGAGGAACTCGAAATTACCTTAATGCAGGGTAGTAATTGGAATTTTGATTATCGAGGTGAAAAATTTACCATTCCTCCTTTTAGTTTTACTTTAACTCAGCCAGGAGAAGCACATCAAGCTAGTTTGGAAAGCCGTTTTAACTGTAAATTTTATGGATTGAGAGTTAAGACTGATTTATTACAACAATTGACAAAGGAGATTAGGGGTAATTGTCAAGGCTTACCGTTTTTTTCTACACCAGTATCTTCAGATAAAGAATTAAGTCAACTTATTTTTAAGTTTCACATGCTGGTGAAAGATTCTAGTGAATCAATTTTGAAGCAGCAGACTCTGTTATTAAAGATTGTAGAAATACTGATTTTAAGATATACCCAAAATAGTCCAACTTTAAAAAGTATAGGCAAAGAAAATCAATCGATTCAGAGAGTAAAAGAATATTTAAATGATAATTATGCGACAAACATATCGCTGGAAGAATTAGCACGCATCGCCAATTTGAGCCAGTTTTATCTAAATAGAGCATTTCGCAAACAAGTTGGAATCCCCCCTCATAAATATCAAACACAAATTAGAATTCAGAAAGCAAAAACTTTGTTAAATAATTTATCTATTTCTCAAGTCGCCTTGAAAACAGGTTTTTCTAGTCAAAGTCATTTTGGCTGGCATTTTAAAAAAGTGATGGGAGTTACACCCAAACAGTATGTGAAAGAGAGCAATATCTTGATAGACGCGAATATCTAATTCTATTTATTGTTAAAAACTGTATTTACAACTTTTCGTTAAACATGGCGGGTCTTGACGAGCAGGGGGAGACAAAAATTTTTAATTGAAGTAAACCCCTAAAAATTAATGAAAAGGAGTACTAGAACAATTATTCGAGCCAACGGTGGAATTGTTTAATAGTTTTTGAAAGTTAGTTTGCAAAGGAATAAATATGGCTAATCTTAACGGAAAAATAGCTTTTATTGCTGGTGGTGCTGGTAATGTTGGAGAAGGAATTGCTCGTTCTTTTCTTAAAGCTGGTGCAACGGTAATTACAACTTCTCGCAAGCAAGAAAAACTTGAAGAATTACGAGGTTATTTAGGTGATTTAGCAAACGATAATTTTGTTCCTATAGTTGGAGATTTAGGAAATTTAGAAAGTGCTGAAAAACTCCGTAGTCAAATATTAAAAAAATTCAATCGTCTTGATGCTGTTGTTGCTTCTATTGGTGGAACTTGGAAAGGTGGAATCCCCATGACTCAAGTATCAATGGAAGATTGGCAAAAGTATATGTTTACAAATTTAACTACTCACTTCGTTTGCGCTCGTACTTTTCTACCCGTATTAATTGGAAATAAGGGCAGTAGCTACACTTTCTTGGGTGGTTCTGCTGCTGAAAATGCGATTCCAAATTATAGTTTAGTTGCGATTCCCGCAGCCGGACAATTAATGATGGCGAAGGTATTAATGGAGGAAATGAAAGATAGTGGTGTTCGGATTAATGAAGTAATGGTTAATAGTTTGGTAAATACTCGTGCAACTGAAGACAATGCAAAACCCGAATGGATAACAGCCGATGAGATAGGCGATTATGTAGGGCTTGCTGAAAAAGTAATAAAAAAGTGAGATGGTGATTTATTAGTCATTCA